>NZ_BAGG01000010.1 GCF_000308695.1 Nocardia takedensis NBRC 100417
GTGGATCGCGGCGCGCGCTGGAATCCGGCCGAACTCGGACCGGTCGTCACCGAACTGCTCGCCAAAGGCGTGACGCCGGAACCTGTCTACGGGGCCTGACGGCTCCGGTGGCGGCGGCCCCCGTCGGCGCGGACAACGATGTCCTCGCCACGGGGGCCGTTGTCGTCGTGTGGGTTACGGCCTTCTTCAGCTGGCCATCTCGTATGCACGGTCGGTAAGAGGCAGCTACTATGACGCCTGTCCGCAGGAAATCCCGGAGGGTGTTGCGACCGGGGAACAGAATTGCGCTCGACGGGATGAGGGGAAGGCCGGCGCATGGCCATTGGTCGCACGATCCGAGCCGCGGCGTGGGCCTGCGCGGTTGCCGGTATTGCGCTGCTGACCCCGGTCACCGCCGCCGCGGGCCCCGACATCGGCAGCGGCGAAACACCCACCCCGCCCGGCCCGGCCCAGTCTGGTGTGGTCCTGTCTGGTTCGGTGCAGGTCGGCCCGGTGCGGCCTGGTCCCGTGCCGCCCGACTCAGCGCAACCTGGTTCCGGTCAGCCGAGCCCAACCCAGCCGAGCCCAACTCAGCCGAGTCCGGCCCAGCCTGGTTCCACGCAACCTGGTCCGGCCCAACCGGACCCGAGGCAGCCCGGCCCAGCACAGCCGTATCCGCCGCAGCTTGGTCCGGCGCAACCCGGTACGGCGCAGCCGAGTCCGGGGCAGCCCGGCGCAACGCAGCTGAATCCGGCGCAACCTGGTCCGGAGCAGCCCGATCCGAACCAGGCTGACCCTGGGCAGCCCGGCCCCGCGCAGCCGAATTCGGCGCAACCTGGTCTCGGGCAGCCGGATCCAACTCAACTCGGACCGGCTCAGCCCGGTTCGACACAAGCCGATCCGGCGCAACCATCTCCCGCGCAGCCTGGTTCCGCAGGTCCGGAGGGGTCGGAATCGGTGCCCGGTGTATCGGGGCCGGGGCAGGATTCCGGACATTCCGGCTCGACGGTGGACGGGGCGGCGGAGCCGGGGCAGAGCGCTCGGGACTCGGCGGCGTCGGTGGGTGGGGGAGGGGGCGATGCGGAGGTTCGGTCGACGGCGGTGGACGAAGGACTTCCCGCGCCGGATCTGCTGTCGGTGATCGGTGGGCTGGTGGCGTTGGCGATCGCCGGGGGAGTGTCGGGTGCGTTGAGTTTTCGGGAGGCGGCGGCCGCGCGGGCGCGGGTGGACGCGGCGCGGGCGGAGTTCTTCGGACCGAGGGCGTGAGGTGGATCGATGACCGGTAGTCGGACGCGTCGGACGTTGCGCTCCTATCGTCGGGTGGCGGCGGCGGTGGACGCGGTGTGCGCGGTCGCGGCGGATTCGGATGCCGCGACGTTGGACGAGGTGGTGGCCTCGATCGCGGCGGAGCGGCGGCGGGAGATCGAGATCGCCAGTGCGCAGTTGGGTCCGGGGGTGTGCGGGCAGCGACGGTTCTATCCCGATCGGGATGTGATCGTGTTGGCGGCGGCGCTGCCGAGTCGTGAGCACACGTTGGCTCACGAACTCGGGCATATCGTCTTCGATCACGAGGGCGCGCCTGCGGCGGAGGTGACGTTGGAGGCTTCCGACGATCTGATCGCCTACATGTTGAGTCTGCGTTCGCACGAGCGTGCCGTGGCCGACGGCGCGGACGAACTGGCCGAGTGGGAGGCCGAGACGTTCGCGGCGATGCTGATGACGCGGTTGCGGGTGCTCGACAACCGGGGCGCCGGCGTCTCGGTCCTTCGATTCGACGAGGCGCTGGGATGACTCTGTGGGCGACGGCCATGCTGGTGTGGATCGCGGCGGGCGCGCGGGTGGGTCGGGTGTTGGTGAAGCCGGCGACGACGGCGCGGGTCGCGATCGTGGTGGCGGTGTCGGCGGTGGCGGCCGCGGCGACGTTGTCGATTGCCGAGGTCGCGGTGGCGGTGGATGCGGCGTGGCCGGATGGTGTGCGGTCGGGTGCGTTGTCGGAGGGGCTGGTGACGGCGGCGTGGTTGTTGTTCGCGACGGCCACTTCGGTGGTCGCGGCGGCGGCGTGGCCGGTGGTGTCGCGGGTCAACCTGCATCGGATCGCGTTGTTCGGGTACGCGGGCGGCGCGTCGGCGATGGCGGCGACGGTGGTGTGGTCCTTCGATGTCGGTCGCGCGGTGACGGCTCTCGCTTGCGTATTCATCGTGACCACGGGTGCGCGCAGCCTGGATTGGACGGCGTTGGGCCGCGGGATCGCGGTGTATACGGCGGGGACGGCGCTGGTCGGGGTCTTGTCGGTGTGGGAGATCCGCCGCTCGTCGCCAGGGCCCGGATTCGGGGCGCTGACTCCCGGTTGGGTGGTGGCTTCGGGGCTGGTGGCGGCGGGTGCGGTGTGGATCGTGGTGGAGTTGTGGGTGCGCGCGCGACTGTTGATGCGCCGGGTGGGTCCGCTGCATCGGGTGTTGGTGGAGCGTTTTCCGGAGGTCGCCGCGCACGGTCAGCCGGGGACCTCGACGTTGTTGACGGCTTCGGACCGGGTCGCGCAGATCATGGACGCGCTGTACATGCAGTCCGGCAGCGGGGTGGAGTCGGTGGCGGTGGGTGTTCCGCCGGTCGCGGTGCGCGAGCGTGCGGCGCTGGTCGCGCAGTGGGTTCGGAACCCGCTGGGTGACATCGTGATCGACGCGCGGTGGGTCGCGCCGCCGGACGGGGTGGGCACGCGCGGCTGGGTCGGCGCGATCGCGCGGGCGTTTCGTACCGGTGTGTCGGCCGAGAAATCAGCGGCGCGTTAGCGCGGAGACCCTCGAATGCAATCTCATTCGAGCGTGCAGACGGCTTGTATACAACAGGTGGTACCGCATACTTTCGAGTGTGGACAACTCCTGCGAATGTGTTCGGCGCAGTGCGAACGCATTCTGCCGCGCGCGGGATTGACGGTCACGACATTCGTCTCGCATTGCCGCGCAATATCGATCTTCCGATACCTCGGGTGACGGCATCACTCGATGCCCAGCCCCGACACTCGGGGGCTTGCGAAATGCGGCGGGTGCCGTGTGTGGCGACGGTAGAGTGGGTGCTGTCGAATTCGATTGCACGACAAGCAGACCGCGTGTCGGGAGGCGGCACCCACCGCCCTGCCGACCGATGCGCAATGCGGGCCCGGCCGATGGCCGGACCCGCATTCCGTGTGGTACTCGACATCTCGACCCCGGTCTGTCGACCGCGGGCGAGTGTCGGATACGCCCCGTGAACCTCTTCCGAACCACCGTCGAACCGCGACGTCAGAGCCCGTGTGGCTGTGCTCGTCGGCCGTGGATCGGTGGTGGTCCGCCTATTCGGTGCCGTCCGGCGGGATCTCGGGCAGGCCCTCGCTCGCCCGAAGTTTCTCCGCCATCGAGGTGAGGAGGTTCTGTGATTCCTCGGACAGGTCGAACGCCCTGCTCGACAACCGCCGCAGTCCGTAGCCCTGGAGCTGGGACAGCAGTTCCAGATCGTGATCGATCTTGGCGGCATAGATGTCGTTGAAGAAGTAGTCCGGCTTGACCTTGAAGAACTTGGCCAGTGCCGCCACCGTTTCGTCCGACGGGTTCGTCCGTTGTCCCGACCGCAACTGCGAGAGATACGGTTTCGAGATCGGATGTCCGGAGGCTGTCAGCGCTGCCGCAACCTCCGCGTTGGTGTGCGGCTTGCGCCCCGGGGGATGCACGGTTTCGAACAGCTTGTTCAGCCGCGCCGCGAAATCAGCCATTGTGAGCCGCCCAATTCCCTTCGCTGTACTAACAGTCGTTATCTCGGATACGTATCATTGATATTAGCGGCTCAGTAACTGAAAACCTACGCCTGATTCCGGATTTCCTCGAGACCGACAGCTGCCTGCCCGGCGGAGACGCCGCGACGGGTGCGTTTGCGGGTTACCCCAACCCCTCTGGTTCGGGGGTGGTACGGCCCGGTTCTAGCCCGTCGCGACGGTCTTCGTCGACGCAATGATGATAGCGGCAAGATAGCTGACATCTCATCGAGCACCCCCTGCCGGTCGTTATGTGGCGTACGACACGTTTCGGGGCCTTTAGGATGAATGTTCAACTATCGGTAGGGAATTGGTTCGATGCTACAACCTCTCGATGATTGTTCCTGTCGCGAGTGCGCCACCGGCGCACATGAGAACCATCGCGGTAGCTCCGCCGGTTCGCTCCAGCTCGTGCAAAGCCGTTGTGATCAGACGCGATCCGGTCGACCCGACGGGGTGGCCCAGTGCGATGGCCCCGCCGTTGACGTTCACCTTGTCCATATCCGGCCCGTGGACCTGGGCCCAGGACAGCGCGACGGAGGCGAACGCCTCGTTGATCTCGAACAGGTCCAGGTCCGAGATCTTCATGCCGGACCGCTCCAACAGGCGGGTGCACGCCTGCACCGGACCGTCGAGGTGGAATTCCGGCTCCGAGCCCACGACCGCCTGGGTGACGATGCGCGCCCGCGGACGCAATCCCTGTCGCCGCGCGGCGTTTTCGTCCATGAGTAGAACCGCGGCCGCGCCGTCGGAGATCTGTGAGGAGGTGCCCGCGGTGTGGACGCCGCCCTCGAGGACGGGCTTGAGTTTGGCCAGTCCCTCGGCGGTGGTCTCGCGCAGGCCCTGGTCCCGGTTGACGTCGAGTTTCTCGCCGGTGAGGGTGCCTTCTTTGTCGACGGCGGGTGCGGTGACGGCGAGCACCTCGCGGTCGAAGCGTCCTTCGGCCCACGCCTGGGCGGCCAGGCGCTGGGAGCGCGCGCCGAAGGCGTCGACGTCCTCGCGGGTGATGCCGCGCCGCTTGGCGATGCGCTCGGCGGCCTCGAACTGGTTGGGCAGGTCGATGTTCCACGAGGCGGGCCTGCGCGGTCCGGCGTTCTCGCCGACGTTGGCGCCGAGCGGGACGCGGCTCATGGCCTCGACGCCGCAGGCGACGCCGATCTCGATGGCGTCGGTGGCGATGAGACCCGCGATGAGGTGGTTGGCCTGCTGCGCGGACCCGCACTGGGTGTCGATGGTGGTCGCGCCGACCTGCCACGGCAGCCCGGAGTGCAGCCAGGCGACCCGGGTGACGTTGTTGGACTGCTCGCCCGCCTGGGTGACGCATCCGCCGATGACCTGTTCGACCAGGGCGGGGTCCAGGTGTGCCTTCTCGAGCAGTCCGCGCTGGGCCAGGCCGAGCAGTTCGGCGGCGTGCAGACCGGCCAGCCAGCCGCCGCGCTTGCCGATCGGAGTGCGCGCGGCTTCGACGATCACGGGTGTGCCCATATCGAACCTTCCATAGAAAAACCTGAGAAACTGGAACGCGTACCAGGCGACTGTGCTGGGCTTCTTTACTAGTCCCTCCGCCTGTGCTGCAATGATTATAGAACGTGTTTCAGTTTGTCGAAGGAGACATCTGGTGGTTGACACTGGGAACGCCACACCCGCGACGGCTGTCGGCGGGGCACCGAATCTGCCCGAAGGGTTCGACGTCACCGACCCCGCCATCTACGTCGAGCGGGTGCCGGTCGAGGAGTACGCCGAACTGCGGCGCACCGCGCCGGTCTGGTGGAACCCGCAGTCGACGACGACGGGTGGCTTCGCCGACGAGGGCTTCTGGGTGGTGAGCAGGCACGCCGAGGTCAAGGAGGTCTCGCGGCGCAGCGATGTGTTCTCCTCCTACGAGAACACCGCCATCCCGCGCTTCAACGACGACATCACCCGCGAGCAGATCGAACTCCAGCGGTTCGTGCTGCTCAACAAGGACGCCCCCGAGCACACCAAGCTGCGCAAGATCATCTCGCGTGGCTTCACCCCGCGCGCCATCAACGGCCTGCGCGAGGAACTGTCGGCGCGCGCCGAGTCGATCGTGAAGGCCGCGGCCGAATCGGGCGGCGGCGATTTCGTCACCCAGATCGCGTGCGAGCTGCCCCTGCAGGCCATCGCCGAACTGATCGGCGTGCCGCAGGAGGACCGGATGAAGGTCTTCACCTGGTCCAACGACATGACCGGGTACGACGATCCGGAGAGCGACGCCGACCCGGTGACGGCCTCGGCGGAGATCCTCGGCTACGCCTACCAGATGGCCGCCGACCGCAAGGTCAACCCGGCCAACGACCTGGTCACCACGCTGATCGAAGCCGATATCGACGGCGATCAGCTCAGCGAGGAGGAGTTCGGCTTCTTCGTGATCATGCTGGCGGTCGCGGGCAACGAGACCACCCGCAACGCCATCACCCACGGCATGCACGCCTTCATGGAGAACCCCGACCAGTGGGAGTTGTTCAAGAAGGAGCGCCCGGCCACCGCCGCCGACGAGATCATCCGGTGGGCCACCCCGGTCACCTCCTTCCAGCGCACCGCGCTCGAGGACACCGAACTGGGCGGCGTGCAGATCAAGAAGGGGGACCGGGTGGTCATGCTCTACCGCTCGGCCAACTTCGACGAGGACGTCTTCGAGAACCCGGAGAAGTTCGACATCACCCGCAAGGACAATCCGCACCTGGCCTTCGGCGGGACGGGCGCGCACTTCTGCATCGGCGCGAACCTGGCCCGCCTGGAGATCGACCTGGTGTTCAACGCCATCGCCGACCACCTGCCCGACATCACCGCCGCCGGTGACCCGCGGCGTCTGCGTTCGGGCTGGCTCAACGGCATCAAGGAGTACGCGGTCGACTACCGGACCGGCGCCGCGCACTGACGCCCGACCAGCGGTGAAGGCCCGGAACCGAAAATGTTCCGGGCCTTCTTCGTTCTCGGGACACGGAAGCTCCCGGACACGAAAGAAGCCCGCGGCCGAGAGGAGGGCGGCGGGCTTCCGTTCGAGCGGGAGGTTCAGTCGACGCGCACGGCCGTGCCCATCGCGCGGTCCACCTCCCAGAACGCGCGCAGCGCGGCGATCTTGCCCGCCGCGTCCACGCGATAGGTGAAGACCCCGTCGGCGTCGATCCGATGTCCGCCCAGCGTGCTGCGGATGGTGCCGGTGAAGGCCACCTCGTCGCCGCAGGCGAAGGAATCCCCGAAGAGGAATTCGATATCGTCGGTCTTGGCGATCGCCATGTCCCAGAACGCCGCGATCGCCTCGGGACCGCGGTGGCCCTTGCCCTCGGGGTCGAAACCCGAAGGGCCGATGGGATCTTCGACGATGCCGTCGGCGGCGAACAGCGCCAGCCACGCGTTCTTGTCGCGCGCCCGCACGGCGGCCTGGGAGGCAAGGCCGGCCGCGCGGGCGGGATGTTCGGCCGCGCTCATCGGCGTTCCGACCCGACGACCCACATCGAGAAGTACTGCGAACCGCCGCCGTAGGCGTGGCCGAGCGCCTTGCGCGCGTTCTCGACCTGGTAGTCACCGGCCCGGCCCATGACCTGCTTGGCGGCCTCGGCGAAGCGGATCATGCCCGAGGCTCCGATCGGGTTGGACGAGAGCACGCCGCCGGACGGGTTGACCGGAATACGGCCGCCGATCTCGGTCTCGCCCTTGTCGGTGAGTTTCCAGCCGTCGCCTGGGGCCGCGAACCCGAGGTTCTCCAGCCACATCGGCTCGAACCAGGAGAACGGCACGTAGATCTCGGCGGCGTCGATCTCCTCGAGCGGGTCTTCGATGCCCGCGGCCTTCCACAACGCCGCGGCGGCGTCCTGACCGGCCTGCGGGTTGACCTGGTCGCGGCCCGCGAAGGTGGTCGGTTCGGTGCGCATGGCGGTCGCGTGGATCCAGGCGACCTTCTTGCCCTCGGCCTCGACCGCGCTCGCCGCGTCCTCGTCGCCGATCACGACCGCGCAGGCGCCGTCGGAGGAGGGGCAGGTCTCGTCGAAACGGATCGGGTCCCACAGCATCTGCGAGGCGAGCACCTTCTCCAGGGTGATGTCGGCCTGCTGGAGGTGGGCGAACGGGTTCTTCGCGCCGTTGCGGCGGTCCTTGACCGCGACCATCGCGCCGATGTGGCCGGGCGCGTTGGAGCGGCGGATGTAGGAGCGCACGTGCGGGGCGAAGTATCCGCCCGCGCCCGCGCCGACCGGCATGGTGAACGGCACCGGGATCGACAGCGCCCACATGGCGTTGGATTCGGACTGCTTCTCCCAGGAGACGGCGAGCACCTTCTTGTGCACGCCCGCCTGGACGAGGTTGGCGGCGACCACTCCGGTCGATCCGCCGACCGACCCCGCGGTGTGCACGCGCAGCAGCGGTTTGCCGGTCGCGCCGAGCGCGTCGGCCATGAACAGTTCCGGCATCATGACGCCCTCGAAGAAATCGGGGGCCTTGCCGACGACGACCGCGTCGATATCGGCCATGGTGAGGCCGGCGTCGACGAGGGCGCGATCGATGGCTTCGCGGCACAGGCCGGCCATCGACACGTCGGTACGTTTCGTCACGTGATGGGTTTGACCGGTGCCGAGCACCGCGGCCGGGAAACTCATCGAGTCGCCTCCAGTACGGTCACGAGATTCTGTTGCAGCGCCGGGCCGCTGGTGGCGTGGGCCAGCGCGCGATCGGCGGAGCCCGCGATGATGGCCTCGGCCGCGAAGCCGATGCGCTCGAGGCCGGCCGCGAACATGGGGTTGCCCGCCAGCGCGCCGCCGGAGGGATTGATCGCCGTCTCGGGCTTCACCCCGATGGCCTCGGCGAGGATCAACTGCTGATGGCTGAACGGGGCGTGCAGTTCGGCGATATCGAATCCGGTGGTGTCACCGCCGGTCACGGCGTGGGCCGCGGCCGCGGTGGACGGCGAGACGGTCAGGTCGCGCGCGCCGAGCACGGGGGTGTCCACGCGGTGTGCCATCCCGGAGATCCAGGCCGGACGCTCGCACAGTTCCTTGGCGCGCTCACCCGTCGCCAGGATGATCGCGGCCGCGCCGTCGGTGACCGGCGCGACATCGTGGGCGCGCAGCGGATCGGCGACGTACGGGGTCGAGAGCAGCGCGTCCAGATCGGCGTCGGCCCCGGCGGCCACGGCCGCCATGTCGCGCTCGGTCCAGCGGCCCGAATCCAGGCCGGCCCGAGCCTGCAAACCCGCGATCGACAGCGCGTCCGGCCACAGCGGGGCGACCAGATACGGGTCGAGCTGCCTGGTCAGCACCCGGCGCAGCGTGCCCGCCGAGGACTTGCCGAAGCCGTAGACCAGCGCCGTATCCGCTTGTCCCGACTTCAATTTCACGAACGCCTCGTACAGCGCCCAGGCCGCGTCCATCTCGACGTGGGATTCGTTGATGGGCGGGACCGCGCCGATCGAGTCGACCGCGGAGATGAACGAGAAGGCCCGCCCGGCGAGGAAGTCCGAGGAGCCCGAGCACCAGAAGTCGATATCGGACTTGGTGATGCCGAGGCGGCCGTAGAGCTGCTGGAAGATGGGCACCAGCATCTCCACGCCATTGGTGGTGCCGAAGGTCTCCGGCACGTGCGGCGCGTGGGCGAAACCCACGACCGCGATGTCGGTGGTGGCCGAACGGTCGGTCATGATGGGAACACGCCTCTCAGAGGTGGTGCTTGTAGGTGTCGTAGTCGGCGTCGGGTTCGCCGGAGGGCTCGAAGTGGTCCACGTTCTCCAGACCGAAACCCCACTCCTCGCGCGGCCGCCAGACCGCTTTGACCCGCATGCCCATGCGCACCTCGCTCGCCTCGCAGCCGAGGACCAGGTGCAGCACCGGGATGTCTGCGCCGTCGAGCAGGACGTAGGCCGCGACGTAGGGCGGCTTGATGCGCTGCCCGAGGAAGGGCACGTTCACGATGCAGAAGGTGGTGACGGTGCCATGATCCGACAGTTCGATGTAGTCGTCGGTGGGGATGCCGCTGGTCGGGTTCGCGCCGCGCGGGGGGAAGTAGACCTTCTCGCCGGGGCCGCTGCGCGCGCCGATGAGTTTGCCCTCGGCCAGTCCGCGCAGGTAGACGGTCTCCTGCGGCGAGGCGGTGTGCTTGTAGTCCAGGTCGACCGGCGTGGTGATGACGGTGACCGGCTCGCGGTCGTCGTCGAGAACCGGTGCGGCGGTGGAGGTCTCACCGGGCTCGAAGCACGCGATGTCGGTGATGGAGCCGGTGCCTTCCGCGGTCCAGCGCGCGCGCACGCGCATGCCCTTGGCGATCTCGCCCGGTTCGGCGACGTCCACGGCGTGCAGCAGTGCGGTGTCCGCGCCGTCGAGGCGGATCAGCGCCCACGCGAAGGGGCGGTCGAAGGGCTGGCCGGACTGCGGTTCGCGCACCCAGGTCCAGGATTCGACCGTGCCCACGTCGGCCACGTCGACGAATTCGGTGAGCGGTTCGGCGGTGACCGGATCGTATTCCGACGGCGGCACCAGCACCCGCCCGTCGGAGCCGCGTACGCCGATGATCCGCTGCCCGCGCAATCCGGTCAGAAATTTCCCGATGGTCGGGCCGACCGACCGGGTGTAGTCGAAGCGCACCCGCAGGGGTGCGCTGAGTACGTCGGGCGCGGTGTCGGTACCCGCGTCGCTCGTGAGCCCGCTGGTGTTCAATTCCGACCCTTTCTCATCCGCGATGACGCCGGATGCGGTATTCCCCTGAGTCACGATATCGAGTAGAACAGGTTCTTATTCTGGTGGCAAGCAACAGGCGCGAAAGGGGTCCGTCGTGAAGTTCGGATTGCAGCTCGGATATTGGATGGCGCAGCCGCCCCAGAACGCGGGCGAGGTGGTCGTCGCGGCCGAGGCGGCCGGGTTCGACGCGGTCTTCGCCGCGGAGTCGTGGGGGTCGGACGCCTTCGGCCCGCTGTCCTGGTGGGGTTCGCGCACCGAGCGCGTCCGACTGGGGACCTCGGTGGTGCAGTTGTCGGCGCGCACGCCCACCGCGACGGCCATGCACGCGCTCACCCTGGACCACCTCAGCGGCGGCCGGGCCATCCTCGGTCTCGGCGTCTCCGGTCCGCAGGTCGTGGAGGGCTGGTACGGGCAGCCGTTCGCCAAGCCGTTGCAGCGGACCCGCGAATACGTCGACATCATCCGCCAGGTGCTGGCCCGCGAGGCGCCGGTGACCAACCCCGGAGCGCACTACCCGCTGCCCTACACCGGGCCGGGCGCGCTGGGCCTCGGCAAGCCGCTCAAGCCCATCGTGCACCCGCTACGTGCGGATCTGCCGATCTGGCTGGGTGCGGAGGGTCCGAAGAACGTCGCGCTCACGGCGGAGATCGCCGACGGCTGGCTGGCGATCTACTACGCGCCCAGGCTCGCGCACATGTACAACGAATGGCTCGATGAGGGGTTCGCCCGCGCGGGCGCGCGCCGCAGTCGCGAGGACTTCGAGATCGCGGCGAGCTGCCAGGTGGTGATCACCGACGATCCGGCGAGCGAACTCGAGCGGATGCGCTGGGTGATGGCGCTCTACATCGGCGGCATGGGCGCGCCGGAGCTGAATTTCCACGCCCAGGTCTACCGGCGGATGGGCTACGACCGCGAGGTGGACGAGATCGGCGAACTGTTCCGCACCGGCCGCAAGGCCGAGGCCGCCGCGGCGGTGCCGGACGAGCTGATCCTGGACACCGCGATCATCGGCGACGAGGCGCATGTGCGCGAACAGCTGAAGGTCTGGGAGGCGGCCGGGGTGACCATGATGCTGGTGTCGGTGCCCGATCTCGAGCAACTCGATAAGCTCGCCCCCCTTGTCGTCGGGTAGAACACGTTCTAGATTCGAGAGTGTGACGACGCAGGAGACAGTGAGAATTCTCGGTCTGTGGAACATCGCGAACGCCGAACCCGGCCGGATCGCCATGGTCGATCCCGCGGGTCGGGAGGTGACGTACCGGGAACTGGCCACGCTGGCCGACCGGTACGCCACCGGTCTCCGATCACTCGGTCTGGAGACCGGAGACGTGCTGGTCAGCATGGTGCACAACAGCGTCGAGGCGATCGCCGCCTACTTCGCGGCCTACCAGGCCGGGCTCTACATCGTCGCCGTCAACTGGCATCTGACCGGCCCGGAGGTCGCCTACATCCTCCAGGACAGCGGGGCCAAGGCGTTCATCGCCGGTGACCGCTTCGCCGCCGCGGCCATCGCCGCCGCCGACGAGGCCGCGCTGCCCGCGAGCGCCCGGTTCGCCGTCGGCGAGATCGACGGGTTCAGCCCCGTCGCCGACCTCGGCGCGGACCGGGACGGTCGCCCCGACAACCGCAGCACCGGCGCGCCGATGCTCTACACCTCGGGCACCACCGGACGGCCCAAGGGCGTCCGCCGCCCGCTCACCGGCGCCGACCCGGACGTCGTCCCGCCGCACACCACCGCCTTCTTCGGCTTGTTCGAGCTCGCCCCCTACGACGAGCACGTGCACATCTGCGGGTCGCCGCTCTACCACACGGCGGTGCTCAACTTCGCGACCATCTCGATCCAACTCGGCCACAAGCTGGTCCTGATGGACCGGTGGGACGCCGAGGACATGCTGCGCCTGATCGACCGGCACCGGGTCACCCACAGCCACATGGTGCCCACCCAGTTCCACCGACTGCTCGCGCTGCCCGCCGAGGTCCGCGCCAAGTACGACGTGTCCTCGTTGCGCAGCATGGTGCACGGCGCCGCGCCCTGCCCGCAGGAGACCAAACGGCAGATGCTCGAGTGGTGGGGCCCGACGGTCACCGAGTACTACGCGGCCACCGAAGGCGGCGGCACCGTCATCAACGGCACGGACTGGCTCAACAAGCCGGGCTCGGTCGGCAGGCCCTGGCCGTGGTCGGTCATCAAGGTGCTCAGCGAGACCGACGGCTCGGAGGTGCCCGCGGGCGAGGCCGGCCTGGTCTACATGAAGATGGGCGCGTCCAGCTTCGAGTACCACCACGCCAAGGAGAAGACCGAGGAATCGCGCGTCGGCGACCTGTTCACCGTCGGCGACATCGGCCACCTCGACGAGGACGGCTACCTCTACCTGCACGACCGGCGCTCGGATCTGATCCTGTCCGGCGGGGTGAACATCTACCCGGCCGAGGTGGAGAGCGTGCTCATCACCCATCCGAAGGTCGCCGACGTCGCGGTCTTCGGTCTCCCGCACCCGGATTGGGGGCAGGAGGTCAAGGCCGTCGTGCAGCCCGCCGAGGGCATCGCGGGCGACGAGGAACTCTCCGCCGAACTGCTGGCCTTCGCCGCGACCCAACTGGCCAAGTACAAGATCCCCAAGTCGATCGACTACCTGCCCGAACTGCCGCGCGACCCCAACGGCAAGCTCTACAAACGCAAGCTGCGCGACCGGTACGTGCCCGCGGGCCAGTGACCGCGCACGCCCCGCCCTTCCTGGATCGGAGGGCGGGGCGTCCGCTTTCGCGGCTCAGACCGGTTCGCGCAGTTCCGGCGGCAGGCCGAACAGCGGGAACAGCTTGTCGGTGTCGAGGAAGAAGGTCAGGCCCGCGATGGTCTCCCCCTCGAGTTCGAGCACGGTGACCGACCAGGGCACAAACCGGCCGGGTTCGTCCGAGGGCTTGTAGTGGCCGAAGGCGACGTGACCGTTGGCGCCTTCCAGCCGCACGAGTTTGGAACCGGCGCAGGCGCTTCCGGTGCCGAGCATGAACGCCGCCACGTTCTCCGGGCCGGACACCCAGAGCTCGATCGGCGGCATCGACAGCGCCACATCGGCTTTGAGCAGCGCGGTGAGCGCGTCCATGTCGTACGCCTCGAAGGCGGAGACGAAGTTCTCGACCAGTGTGCGCTGGGCGTCGTCGGATTCGTCGTAGTCGTCACCCGCGCTGGGCTGCACCTTGGACATGGTGGCCCGCGCCCGTTGCAGGGCGCTGTTGACCGAGGCGGGCGACATCGTCAGCGCCTCGGCCGTCTCGTTGGCCGAGAACCGCAGCACCTCGCGCATGATCAGGATCGCGCGCTGGGTGGCGGGCAGGTGCTGGCACGCCGCGACGAAGGCCAACCGCAAGGTGTCGCGAGTCGAGGCGTGATCGGCCGGGTCGGCGCCGAAGGCCAGCGCGTTCGGGATCGGTTCGATCCACACGTAATCCGGCTGCGGCGGCGGCAGCGCCGAATCCGGGCGCGAGGGACCGTTGAGATCCATCGGCCGCGCCCGCCGCTGTGGACCGTCGAGCATGTCCAGGCAGACGTTGGTGGTGATCTTGTACAGCCACGACCGTAGACTCGCGCGGCCCTCGAAGGAGTCGTAGGACTTCCACGCGCGGGTGAAAGTCTCCTGGACGGCGTCCTCCGCTTCGAAGGAGGAGCCGAGCATGCGGTAGGCGTAGGCGCACAGCTCCCGACGGTGGCCCTCGAACGACGCGAGAACGTCGTCGGAGAGGGTGGCCGGGCCGGACGTGTCGGTCATGGGTGTCACCCTGCCACAGGGCACCGACAGATCGCAGCGCATCAAGGCCCCTACCTGCGCGATCATGATCGACTTCGGGTATGCGGCGGCCCTCGCGACGGGTCTGCGGCAGGCCCCGGTGACATGGCCCCGGCCCCGGCCGATGAGTTCGGCGACCCCGGTCCGTCCCCATTGGTGAGACCGCGCGCGCCGACGCGCGCCGGACGCAGCGCCCGAGAGGACCCGCCCATGAGCAGCAGGATGATCTTCCTCAACCTCCCCGTCAGCGACCTGAACCGGTCCAAGGGCTTCTACGAGACGCTGGGGTGGAAGGTGAACCAGGATTTCACCGACGAGAACGCCGCCTGCGTGGTCGTCGACGACAACATCTGCCTGATGCTGCTGACCCATGAGTTCTTCGCGAGCTTCGGCGCGCGCCCGCTCGCGCCGACCCGCGAGACGCTGGGCGCGGTGTACGCGTTGGCGCTGGCCAGCGCCGAGGAAGTCGACGCGTTGACCGAGGCCGCGGTGGCGGCGGGGGCCGTGGAGGAGGTCGACGCGGACAAGCGCGCCCAGGAGATCCAGGTGGGGATGCACGGACGGACGTTCATCGACCCCGACGGCCACCAGTGGGAGCCGTTCTGGATGGCGTATCCCGGACAGAATTGAGCGTGCGACCGGCCCCCGGCGCGTGCCGGGGGCCGGGTCGTATCTCAGGCCGGCGTCGTTGTTCTCAGGCCGCCGTTGATCCGGCCGTCGTAGCTCGGGCCGGCGCGAGTCCGGCCAATTGTGCTTCAGGCGCCCGTGAAGTTGGCCTTGCGCTTCTCGGCGAAGGCGCGCGGACCTTCTTTGGCGTCGGCGGACTTGAACACCTCGGCCCCGATCTCGCCGTCGAGTTTGAACGCCTCGTTCTCGTGCAGTCCTTCGGTCTCGCGGATCGTGCGCAGGATCGCGCGCACGGCCAGCGGTCCGTTGGCGGCGATGGCGGCGGCGACCTCGAGGGCGCGGTCCAGCGCGGTGCCGTCGGGGACGATCTCGCCGATCAGGCCGATCTCCTTGGCCTCGGCGGCGGTGACGTGGCGTCCGGTGAGCAGGATGTCCGCGGCGACGGTGTAGGGAATCTGGCGCACCAGGCGCACGGCCGAACCGCCCAGCGGGTACAGGCCCCACCTGGCCTCGGAGACACCGAATTTGGCGCTCTGGCCCGCGATCCGGATATCGGTGGCCTGGAGGATCTCGGTGCCGCCCGCGATGGCCGCGCCCTCGACGGCCGCGATCAGCGGCTTGGTCAGGCGACGACCCTTGAGCAGGGAGTCGATGCGCGAGAGGTCCCAGCCGCCGCCCTTGAAGGAGTCGCCGGGGTGCGAGGTGGTCATGGCTTTGAGGTCGGCGCCGGAGCAGAACGCGCCGCCCGCGCCGGTGAGGATGGCGACGCGGATGTCGGGATCGCTGTCGACCTGATCCCAGGCGTCGCGCATGATCCCCAGCATCTCGCCGTCCAGGGCGTTGCGGGCCTCGGGCCGATTCATGGTGACGATGAGAACGTGGTCGCGCTTCTCGACAAGGCAGTGCGGCATGGGATTCTCCTACTTCAAGTCCTTGTCAGGAACAGTAACACGTTCTATTTTTAGCTTGTGAGCTACAACATAGCCGACCTCGTCGAGCACACCATCGACCTCATGCCCGATCGCGTCGCTCTGGTGGACGACGCCCGTTCGGTGACGTACGCCCAACTCGAGGAGCGTGCCAATAAAATAGCCCACCACCTGCAAGAACAAGGGGTGAAACCGGGAGACAAGGTCGGCTTGTACTCGCGGAACACCATCGAGGCCGTCGAGACCATGGTCGCGGTGTTCAAGGCGCGGGCCGTCCTGGTGAACGTCAACTTCCGTTACGTCGAGAACGAGTTGCAGTACATCTTCGAGAACTCGGATATGGCCGCACTGATCCACGAGCGTCGCTACACCGACAAGGTCGCGGCGGTGCGCCCGAAATGTCCGAAACTCAAGGCGGTCGTCGTGATCGATGACGATACGGCCGGCACCGTCGAGACCGCAGCGGATTCGGTCGATTACGACACCGTCCTGGCCACCGCCTCCGGTGAGCGCGACTTCGGCGATCGCTCCGTCGACGACATCTTCATGATCTACACCGGCGGCACCACCGGCATGCCCAAGGGCGTCATGTGGCGTCAAGAGGACTGGTGGCGCGTACTCGGCGGCGGCATCAACTTCGTCACCGGCGAGGCCATCGAAGACGAGTGGCAGCAGGCCAAAGTCGGCGCGGGCAACCCGCAGATGGTGCGCTACCCCATCCCGCCGCTGATCCACGGCGGCTCGCAGTCGGCGGTCTTCCACGGCCTGTTCGACGGCGGAAAGACCGTCATGCTGCCCGAATTCGACGGACACAAGGTGTGGCAGGCGATCGATCGCCACACCGTGAACCTGATCTTCATCACCGGCGACGCCATGGCGCGCCCGATGCTCGACGCGCTCAAGGCGGGCAACCCGGAAACCGGAGCGCCCTACCAGCACGCGACCCTGTGGGCGATGGCCAGCAGCGCCGCGCTGTTCTCCCCGACGCTCAAGGACGAATTCATCGACCTGCTGCCGAGCACGATGATCACCGACTCCATCGGCTCCTCGGAGACCGGCTTCGGCGGCCTGTCCATCGTCACCAAGGGGGCCACCCACACCGGCGGTCCGCGGGTCAAGATCGACGCCTCCACCGAGGTTCTGGACGAGGACGGCAACCCCGTCGAACCCGGATCCGGCCAGATCGGCATGCTCGCGCGCAAGGGCCACATCCCGCTCGGCTACTACAACGACGAAGTCAAGACCGCCGCCACCTTCAAGGTGTTCAACGGGGTCAGGTACTCGATCCCCGGCGACTACGCGCGGGTCGAGGCCGACGGCGCGGTGACCATGCTCGGTCGCGGTTCGGTCAGCATCAACAGCGGCGGCGAGAAGATCTACCCCGAGGAGGTCGAGGGCGCGCTCAAGGCGCATCCGGAGATCTTCGACGCCCTGGTGGTCGGCGTACCCGACGAACGCTGGGGACAGCGGGTGGTCGCGGTCGTGCAGTGCCGCGGCGAGCAGCGTCCGTCGCTGGCGGATCTGCGCCCCGTGCTGACCCAGGAGATCTCGGCCTACAAACTGCCGCGCAGCCTGTGGTTCGTCGAGCAGATCAAACGCTCGCCCGCGGGCAAGCCCGACTACCGCTGGGCCAAGGAGCAGACCGAACTGCGCGCGGCCGACGAACACCAGGACGCGAGCGGCAAGTAATAATCAAGTAATAATCGAGTTACTACCGTCCGGGGCCGCCGCGCGAGAGCGCGGCGGCCCTTTCCACGACCATCGGCCCCGAGCCGGAATGGAGTCGACATGGCCGTGCCACCGGCGTTCTTCGAACAGACCGCGGCGGGTTTCGAGCCGCTGGCCTACGCCGCCAGCGCTTGGTCACGGGAAATGGTCAACGGCCCGGCCGTGTGCGCGCTGCTGGCCCGCTGCCTGGAGACCGAGCACGGCGCGGCCGATTTCGTGCCCGCCCGACTCACCGTCGACCTGTTCCGACCCACGCTGCGCCGCACGGTGAGCGTCCGCACGAACGCGGTGCGCACCGGCAACCGCATCCGGGTCGCGGACGCCGAACTCGTCCAGGACGGCGCGGTCGTCGCCCGCGCCTCGGCGGTGTTCCTGCGCGCCTCCGAGCAACCTCCGGGCGACCTGTGGACCCGCGACCGACTACCCGCCCCGCCGCCCGCCGAACTGCTCGGCGCGCCCGGTCAGCCGCTGTGGGGCAGCGACGCCCACCCCGACGGGTGGACCACCGAACTGGCCGACCACCAGAACGGCAGTCGCAAACGCTGCTGGCAGACCCCGGTCGCCACGGTGCTCGGCCAACCGCTCTCGCCGTTCGCCGCCGTCGCGACGATCGGGGAGTCGACCAGTCTGATGACCAACTGGAGTTCGGTGGGCGTGGGATTCATCAACGCCGACGTCACCATCGCGCTGAGCAGGCCGGTGCAGGGCACGGCGATCGGCGTGGAGGCCGACGGTCACCTCAGCACCGCGGGGATCTCGGTGGGCAGCGCGACGCTGTTCGACCGAGCGGGCGCGTTCGGCAGTTGCGTGGTCACCGCGCTGGCCAACGCCCAGCGCACGGTCGATTTCGCCGAGGAGCAGTTCGCCGAGATGCGGCGCGGCTAGGTCTCGGCGCTCGCGGCGACCTAGTGTCTCGCACGAGCCGAAGCGCTGAGAGTTCGGTCTCAGACGTGCGCGCGGCGCGGGGCGTTCAAGTCGCCGCTGAGGGTGGTGAGCGTGCGGGTCAGGCGGGCGGTGGCGAGACGGTCCAAGCCGCTGACGTCCACGGCCGCGGCCATCGTCCGGTGCGTGTGCAGTCCGCGCGCGGTGGGCAGGACCAGGACGCGACGGCGGTCGGTGTCGTCGACCCGGCGGTGCACCAGGTTCTCGGCGATCATCGCGTCGATGAGCCGGGTCAGGCTCGCGCCGGTGAGCAGCGTCGCCTCGGCCAGTTGCGACATCGAACGGCCTTGTGCGCGTTCGCCGTCGCCGACCACGGCGCACAGCACGTGCCAGCGGCCGATCGAGGCTTCCCCGAGATGGGTGGTGATCGCGCGGTCCAACGCCTGGGAGGCCCCGCGGAGCAGTCGTGCCAGTTCCTCCACGGCGGTGGGGCCGGTCCTGTGGTCCACGCGTGCACTATAGCCAACGCCGGGAGCGGTGGTTCGTGCGAGAATGCCCGGGGGTGATCTCCGTGGCGGACAGGAATTCTCGCGGTTCTCGATCGACGCTCGACATCGCGCTGGTCGTACCGCTCAGCGGCCCGGCCGGGATGTTCGGGCCGTCCTGCGAGGCGTGCGCGCGGTTGGCCGT
>NZ_BAGG01000009.1 GCF_000308695.1 Nocardia takedensis NBRC 100417
TACCGCCACCGCGGCGGCGAACCACTCTTCCCTCCGGGCCTGACCACCGGCGCGCGACTGAACTTCGCCGAACGCCTCGACTACAGCCGTCGTGAAGGACTCGCCGGCGGGCGCGTGTTCACCGATCTGGGCGCGGTGCTGATCGAGACCGTGGAACGGGCATTGAAGGACGCCGGAATCGGGTTGGACGACATCACACGTGTCGTCCACGACGGTTTCCACCGCGACGCCGTCCACGCGATCCTGCTCGACCCCTTGGGAATCGAGGAACAACGCGGCATCTTCGACTACACCCGCACCGTCGGCCACGCCGGACCCGTCGACCACATCCGAGGACTGGAACACCTGTGGCGCACCGGCGCGGTCAGGGCCGGCGAGCACGTGCTGCTGCTCAGCGACGCACCCGGCATGGAGGTCGCGTGCGCGGTGCTCCAGATCCTGACCGACGCCTGAACACGGCGGGTCAGTCCTGAGCGGGGACCACCCCGCGATCGGCCACGAGCCGCCCCGCATCCAGGGTTATCTCGCGCTTGACACACGCGCGTAGCGATTGTTCGTGCGAGGCCACCACGATCGTGCGGCCCTCGTAGTTCAGATCCATCAACACATCCAGCACCGCGGCGGCCGTGTGCGGGTCCAGATTGGCAGTCGGGTCGTCGGCGAGCACGACGGTGGGATCATCGGCCAGCACCCGAGCGATCGCCGCGCGTTGCTGCTGGCCCCCCGACAACATCCCCGGCAACTTGTCCGCCTCCTCGGCGATGCCGAGCCGAGCGAGCCACCACCGCGCCGACGCCTCACGCTCGCCCACGCTCCCACCGGCGCGGATGTTCATCACGACGTTCTCGCACACCGTGAGATTGGGCCGCAGCTCGACACCCTGCGACGCCAACCCGACTCTGTGCCGACACCGGCCACCACCGCGCCGGTCCGACACCGGTGCGCCCGTCACGGTCACGATCGTTCCCGAGCTCGGGCGTTCCACGCCTGCGAGCAGGCGTAGCAGCGTGGACTTACCACTGCCCGAACGACCCACCACCGCGAGGAAATCGCCCTCGCGAACGGTCAGGCTGACCATGTCCAGCGCGCGGACCTCACGGCCCGCGACCCGATACCGCTTGACCACCTCGGTGAGGGTATAGACAGTCCCCACGGTGCCTCACTTCTTCCGGTCACACCGGCCGCCGGGCCGACGCCGTCGGCGGGATCGGCGCGAGATAGTATGTCCTGCAACAACAGTGCGTCCATCTCCACACCTGGACCTCAAACGATACAGACTGTCACCACACGCAACAGTTTGTACCCGAAGATCGTCTGACCAATCCTCGACGGAACCACCGTCACCGGCGCGGGAGGCCGACGTGCAGACCACGACCGGATCGGGCCGGGTTCACAGGGCTTGCAGGGTGTAGAGCGCGGCGGTGGTGACGGCGGTCGCGCCGAGGGCGTAGCGCAGTGCGCGTTCGGGCAGGCGCGGTTGCAGGTGCGCGCCGAGGTATCCGCCGACCAGACCACCCGCCCCGCAACTGATCCCGATGATCCAGTCCGGGGCGATATCGGCGCCGCCGGTGGTGACCCCGAGCACCGCGTAGGTGGCCGCACCCGCGACCGAGGTGAGCAGGGTCGAGGTGAGCGCGGCGGGCGCTACCTCACCCATCGGAATCCCGCGTCCGACGAGGATCGGGCTGAGTAGCGAACCCCCGCCGATGCCGTAGATCCCGCCGACGACACCGACGACCAGCGCGGTCGCGGTGACGAACCGTCTCGACGGCCGCGGGCGGTCACCGCGGGCGCGAGCGGCGGTGCGCAGGCACAGCCATATCCCGAGCGGTCCCAGCAGCGCGGCCGCGATCAGTTTGAAGGTGGCCGCCTCCGGCAGCGCGAACACCCGCACGACCGCGCCGACGATCACGCCGGGCAGGGTGCCCGCCAGCAGCAGCCGGGTCAGCGGGCTGGTCAGGGGCGCGCGGCGACGGTAGCGGGCCAGCGCGCCGGGGATGGACACGACGTTGAACAGCAGATTGGTGGGAGTGACCGCGGGACTGGGCACGCCGAGCACGCTGATCTGCACCGGCAGCAGGAACACCGCCCCCGACACCCCGACCGGCGCGGTCACCACCGCGACCCCCAGTCCCGCCACGAAACTCGCCGCTACCAGGGCCCCGCTATCCACCCACGAACTATCCCAGCCGGACCGGCGGTATCCCAGCCGGACCGGCGGGGAGGCGGACGCGGGCGGTGTCAGGTTTTCGCATGCCCGGGCCGGTCACAGCAATCGCAGTCGTGGGGGGCTCGCTCGGTCCGAGTGAGCGCGGATGTCGATGTCGGGCAGCAGGTATCGCCCTTCCAGGCATTGCGGCCTTCCTTGACCGCAATCGCAGCGATCACCAGCGCGGTGATCGGATCGGCCCACGACCAGCCGAACACGCCGTTGACCAGCAACCCGATCAGCAGCACCGCCGAGAGGTAGGTGCACAGCGAGGTCTGCTTGGAATCGGCGACCGCCGAGGCGGAACCGAGCTCACGCCCGGCACGGCGTTGCGCGGCGGACAGGATCGGCATGATCACCAGACTCGCCGCGGCCAACCCGATCCCTACCGGCGAATGCCGGGCCTGCTCGGCGCCGAGCAGGGACCGGACCGAGTCGAGGGTGATGTAGGCGGCGAGCCCGAAGAACGAGAACGCGATGATCCGCAGCGCGACCTTCTCCCGTGCGGCGGGGTCGGGCCCGGCGAACTGCCAGGCCACCGCAGCCGCCGAGGACACCTCGATCATCGAATCCAGGCCGAAACCGATCAGCGCGGTCGAGGAGACCCGTGCGCCCTCGACCAGGGCGATGACAGCCTCGATCACGTTGTAGGAGATCGTGATCGCCACGAACCAGCGAATCCGCCGCGCCAGCAACGCCCGCCGATCCGCGCCCGGCGCGACGCCCGACGGCATCGAGGGCATACCGAGCGAGGCCATCAGCAGCACACCTCGCTCTCCGAAGACGGGCAGCAGGCCGGATCGACGGCCAGCACCAGCCCCAGCAGGTCCTCGAGCGCACGCCCGATACGAGGGTCGGCCAACTCGTAGCGGGCACGGCGGCCTTCGGGGACCGCGACCACCAGCCCGCATCCACGCAGGCACGCCAGATGATTGGACAGGATCTGACGCGAGACCCCGATAGTCTCGGCGAGGTCGGAGGGATATCCCGGCGCGGAGCGCAGGCTCAGCAGGATCTGTGTCCGGGTCGGATCCGACAGGGCATGTCCGAAGCGGGCCAGCGCGTCGCGGTGCACTACGGTCTCCACACGCAAACAATACATCCTAATCTGTATCCAGAAAATAGTGGACTATGGTGGTGGTGTGCGTGCCGCGTTGTCTCGGTCGAGGTTGCGGTAGACCGTCTTGTGAGGGACGCCGGAGGTCTCGGCGATGTGCGCGACGGTGTAGCGGCGTATGCCGTGCAACAGGAACCGTCCGGCGGAGGCGGTGGTGGTCGATGCCCTGCTTGAGCAGTGACAGATCGATACCGCGCTCGTCGAGTCGGGCGGCGGGTTCGCTCGTGTGCCGCACCGACCGGCACGGGCGCGAGAGCCGGGTGATGACGAGTTCGACACCGCGGCGCAGGTGGTCGAAGCATTTGTCCCACTCCGGGCACCGCGCCGGCTTCCCCGATGCCTTGTCGACCCAGATCCTGGGGGCCACCGTCGCCGCCGCGGGCCGGTACCGCGGTGTGCACCGTCGGTCCCTGAACCGTCCGGTCCGGAGGAATCGGGGCCCAGGCGTCGCCCCGCCCGGCCCCAACCCCCGCCCCGGTTATCGGGATGCGCGCCGGGCGCGGAACAGGGCCGTGACCGCCGCGGCGACGGCGAGCACGCCCAAGGCCAGACCGGCGATGGCCAGCTGGCGGGTGGTGTCGCCGGGCTCGGCGTGCGCCGGGGTCGGCGCGGCGGCGGATTCACTGCTGTGGGAGTGCGATTCGCCCACGGTCGGGGACCCTGCCAACACCAGCACCGGCAGCGGGTACTCCGGTTCGGGTGCCCCGGCGAGGCTGGGCTGGTCCCAGGTCACGATCGTGCCGTCGCTGTAGGTCTGCACGGCCCGGAAGGCGATGGTGTCGACCGCGGGCAGGGGGCCCGCGTAGAGGGCGAAGCGTTGGAATTGTCCCGGCCCCACCGTGGCGTCGGTGTCGGCATTCCAGGTGACCGAAGTCGCCATCGTCGACGGGTCGCGTGTCACGGTGGCGTTCCAGCCGGGCAGGGGTTCGGTGCGGGCAGTCTTGAGCCCAGGCAGGTCGATGGTCAACGCCGTGGTGAAGGCGTGCTCGGATTCGTTGGAGATCCGGAACGTGAGCACGCTCGAGGAGCCGGGTTTCGCGCCGGGCGCCTCGACCGCCAGATGCGCCGAGGCGACGCCACCGGCCGCCACGGTGACGGTCGTGGCGACCGCGACGGTGAAACCGAGCCGCCGCAGAACTGTGTTCATCTCATATGTCCTGTCCGAAGGGGAATGTGTGCGGATGGTCGCGCCTGTTGTCGGGGGGCTTCGACCGAGCACCCGTTCGACCGGTCTCCGCCCGAGAAGTCGCCGGGGCCTCACCGGCGCCCGACCGGGAACCGGCGGTGATCGCCTCCGGCGACCGGCCAGCTGCCGGGCGGGGAGGTCCGCTCGACGAGTCCTCCGTCGTGGGCGGCGAGTCGTGGCATCGGTACGGTCGGGAAATCCGCGCCGAGGAAGACGCCCTCGGACAGTCGGCGGGGACCGGGCGCCCGGTGGCCTGCGGTGCGCGATTGTGGTGACGCGGCCGTGGCCGGGCCCGGCTCGGAGGTCGCCAGCCGCCGCAGCGCCCAGGTCGAGGCGAGGCCGATGACGGCCAGACCCGCCCAGACCGCCCAGTCCGCGCCCGCGTCGTGGGCCGCGCCCACGACGGTGCCGGTGGCGAGGTTGCCGAGGAGGATGCCGACACCGACGACGGTGTTGTAGAAGCCGTAGTGGGTGGCCACGAGACGGTCACCGGACAGGGTCACGACGGTGTCCATCTCGAACGGGAACACCGCGGCGGTGCCGACCGCGAGCAGGGTGGTGGTCAGCAGCAGAGCGCCCACCGCCGCCGCGGTGCCGAAGCGGGCGGTGCCGGGCACCGCGATCAACGGGACGAACGCCGCCGCGAGCACGCTCATCCCGGCGACCAGGCTCGTGGCCGGACCCCACCGGGCTCGTAAGAAGGCGGTGATCCGCAGTTGCCCTGCGACCGCGACGACCCCGGAGACGACGAACAGACCCGAAACCAGGATCTGAGACCGAGCACCCGCGATGAACTCCGCCTGCAACGGCAGGGCCAGATAGACCTGGAACGACAGCACATAGGAACCGATCATCGCCACCGAGAAACCGAGGAAACGCCGGTTGGACACCACGGTGCGCCAGTCCTCGAACACCGAGGTCGCCTCGGCGGGGGCCTCGGCGCGCCGGGGCGGCAGCGCGAGTAGTTGGGCGAGGGTCAGCGCGGCGAACACCGCCGCGGCGACCGCGGCGGTGAGCCGGAACTCCAGCGTCATCAAGGCGAGCCCGACCAGCGGACCCGCCAGTATTCCCGCCTGGTAGAACATGTTGAACACGGCGAAGGCTTCCAGACGGCGCTCACCGGCGTCGGCGGCCAGGTACGCGCGCACCGCGGGATTGAACAGGGCTCCGGCGAAACCGGTCGCCGCCGAGGCGATCAGGACACCGGGCAGCGAGTCCGCCACGACCAGCAGCGCGAATCCGCCGGTCCGCAGCAGACACCCCGCCACGATCAACGGTTTGTAGCCGAGCCGGTCGGCGAGGGTGCCTCCGATCAGGAACATGCCCTGTTGGGAGAAGTTGCGCACGCCCAGCACCAGTCCCACCGCCCACGCCGCCAGCCCCAGCGGTCCGGCCAGGTAGCCGGCCAGATACGGCATCAGCATGTAGAAGCCCAGGTTGATGCCGAACTGGTTGATCATCAGCAGCCGGGCGGGCAGATCGAATCCGGCGAATCTGGCGTACACGCTCACGACGGAGTCCCCGCGGCCACGGACGGCTCGGGTGCGCTCACCGTCGTGCAGCGCGTCCATCGGGTCACCACCCGCTGCCCCGAGTGGGCGATGGTGTCGGGTTCGACCGGCGGGGTGGCGTCGAGCAGGCCGTGCTGGGCGCAGTAGGTGTCGTTGTAGACAGTGTCGAAGTAGCGGTGCGGTCCGTCGGGGAACACCGCGGCGATCTGTGTGTCGGCGGAGGTGACCCGCGCGGCCCAGCCAGCGACCAACGCCACCGCGCCGACGCTCCATCCGCCGCTGGCGTGGTGGGTCGCGGCCAGGGTGCGCGCGGCCCACACCGCTTCGGCCGGGGCGACCCAGTGCACCTCGTCGAAGGCGTCGTAGTCGACGTTGGCGGGCAAGATGCTCGACCCCAGCCCGCGCATCAGGCGCGGCCCGGCCGGTTGACCGAAAATCGTCGAGGAGATCGTGTCGACACCGATGAGGGTCATCTCCGGGTTGAACCGGCGCAGCACGCGGGCGATCCCGGCGGAGTGGCCTCCGGTGCCGACCGCGCATACCAGGACATCGACGGTGCCCAATTGCTCGATCAATTCCCGGGCCAGAGCGTCGTAGCTGTCGACGTTGTCCGGGTTGTTGTACTGGTCGGGGCACCAGGCGCCGGGATTGGCGGCCAGCAGTCGAGCGACCCGGTCGCGGCGTGCCTGTTGCCAGCCGCCGCTGGGATGTGCCTCGGTGACCAGTTCGACGGTGGTGCCGTAGGCACCCAGCATCCGGGCCACGATCGGTTCCAGGCCGGGATCGGTGACCACGGTCACCGGGTGCTGATGCACCATGCCGGCCAGCGCGAGTCCGAGTCCGAGGGTGCCGCTGCTGGATTCGACGATACGGGCCCCCGGACGCAGCTCGCCGCGCTCGCGGGCGCGGCGGACCATGTGCAGCGCGGGACGGTCCTTCATCCCGCCGGGATTGAAGCCTTCGAGCTTGGCCCAGAAGCCGCGTCCGACTCCGGCCAACGGTTGGCCGATCCACAACACCGGGGTGTTGCCGACCAGCCCGCGGGGTGCGTCTGCGGTCAGCGGTGCTGCCGGTTTCCGGCCGGCGGGTTCGAGATCGCGCAGGGGCACGACATTGTTCATGGGGCTGTCTCTTCTCTGCAACGGCGTCCGCGTTCGACGGCGCGCCACGACGGGTGGGCAGCAGATTCCCGCCGCCGAGAACACCTCGGCGCGGGCGCGGCCGATCAGCGTCGGGCGATGCAGAACAGAGTCAGAAGGGTCCGCCCGGTAGCGGACATCGAGGGGCGCGGGGGGCCACGCACACCCCCGGCGGACACCGCCGGACCCGGCGCCGCCACCAGCACCGAGGTCACCGCCGCGAGCAGCAAAGCCACGACAGTCAGCGAGACGACCCCCGGTGGCAGTGCCGGAGAGGCGCAGTGCACGCGGTGGTCGACACAATGGTCGATGATCGGCGATGCGAGATCGTCGTGGACGGCGCCCGAGTCCCGCTCGGCGACCGCGTGCGAGCCACCGCCGTGTTGGGCATGTTGCTGGGCCAGTCGGCAGTCCAGACCGGGAACGACCACCAAGGCCACCAGCGCCAACACCACCAGCCAGCTACCAGGCCGCAATCGAACGAGGAAATCCACGATGACACGACAGTAACGAAATCGTAACGACCCGCGCAACCGCGCGAGTGGACCCGACCGTCCGCCGGCGCCGGTGGTCCCGGTCGTCGCGCGGAACTTCGATTCAGGGCGCGAATCGCGGCCGGGCCGCGTACGCAGCTCGTGCCCCATTCGCACCTCCTCGGCCGATCATCGTGTCCGCAAATATTTTTCGTGTCGTCCACCCGAGTCTATCTGAGGCGGGTCGGCATCCGCGTCAACCGATCTACTATCTCGGTACGTAATAAGTTTGCGATCAGACGCGCTACCCGACGGGGCGTCCATCGATGGCGATCGGTTGGGGAATCGACAATCGCCCGCCACGCCGAACCCGCAGGCCGTGAACACAGCTCGTCCCTGCCCGCCCGACTCCTCGGCAATCGCCCCGAGAACCCCGCATAGTAGCCCCACAATGATCACGACGCAGACCTCACGGAGCTCATGACCGGCGTTGCGGTTGGTGGCCGCGACCTCGATCGCCGCCGCGGCGGCGATGTTCGTTGCTGTCCCCGCCGCAGCGGCCCCGCCGTCGGCAGGGACCGGTGGACATATCTTAAACGACGGCAACGGAGGCAACGGGCACGGCAACCCCCGTGTCGACTACGGCCACCACCAGGACGGCAGCGGCCGCAGTCGCTAGCCCTGCGGCGCGGCCGGTACAGGTAGGCCCTGCTGTGACGGTGCCGCAACAACCATCCTTTGTGATATAGGTTGTCCATTGTGGTCATCACCGTGATGCAGGCGATCTCGCGATCGCCGAGGATCACTTGACGCACCTCACGCGCACTCGCCAGGCACCGGCCAGATCGTGTCCATCGCCACCGACTCCAATTCCCCCGAATCAGGACCTGCCCGGCACGAGCGGATCTCAGTTTCCGATAAGCGGCTGCCGAGGAGGACGACGGCGGTTCCGCTGCCAGTGCTCGGTTACCGGAATCCGGGTTGGCGGGTGGGTGCGGCCGGCCAGATACGGCAGTCCGAATGCGAGGCTGGACTGGATCCTGAGGACGGGCCATTCACGACGCCCCTCGCGGTTGCCGAACCCAGACCCAGCCACGGCCCGACGATTTCGGCCACACGCCATCTGTGCGCCGACCAGCAGATTGAAGAATCGTTCGGTTCCTAGTTGGCGCTGAACTTGTACACCGATCCGCCAGGTTGTTTACGTCCAGAGTTCTCCTGTGGTGTCGGTATGAACGATCGCAGCACTGCGGGAGGGATGGCGAGGGGCTCGGCCGCGGCCCGGTAGGGCCGGTCTCCGAATCGTCGGCTCAGGAGTGTCCATAGCAGCAGCGGGCTTTCGTTGCCTACCTCGACCGGTTCTTCCTTGCGCCAGCCCTTCGCGGACAACTGTACGAACAACGACCTCGTTCGAGTGTCGGTGATCAACTCGAGTGCCGCCGCTCTCATGATCAAAGCTTGTATGGATACTCCCCAGGTGGCCTTGATCCGCGCGTAGTCAGTCAAAGTTGTTGCATCAGAAAGTATCTCAACGGCCCGGGAGCGCGGGACGAGTAGGGCAGATGCGAACTTGTTGGCCTCGTTCTCCGGGTCGTTTGCTCGGGGGCGGAACGTATGTAAGACCATGTGCCCGACTTCGTGTGCGATTGTGAATCGCTGTCGATCACCGTGCGTGCCCGGGAAGAATCCGATCAGGCCGCTGGCGCCGAGGCCGCCCCAGTACGAGGCTCCGAAATGGCCTCCTCCTGCTGGCGCTTCGTCGCCCTCGATCTGTGGGGGCACGATAGGGGCCACGGCGACGCCGGCACGTTCCAGTGCGCGCGTGAGATGCGGGATCGGTGCGGCAGGTGCAAGGCGTAGCGCTTCTCTGGTTTGATCGGCCAAGTGGTTGATTTCGTCGTCGGTCACCGACTCCTGGGTCACAAAGGGGAGGTCGGCAACCGGGTACCTGCCCTCCGTGATCAAGCCATTCGAGACTCGGTATCCCTCGCCGTACCACCGATGAATCCGTCGAGTCATGGTCCTGCTTGCGCCCGCTAGCTTTCGAAACCGCAGCGAGTCCAGAGGGATCGAGCTCGACTCGACCCGGAAAAAGCTCAGCGGGGTTCCGGTGGAGTCTGCGATGATCTTGAGTTCGGCTGAGGTTGCGTCACGAGAATGAGTCTCCACTTCGGACAGCCAGGATTGACCGAGGCCGGTCATTCCGGACAGTTGCTGCTGCGTGAACCCGAACAGTTCGCGCAGCGCGCGTATCCGCTCACCCGGAGATGCCGGGAGCATCATCACCACCTTCCTCTTCCGCTTCGGGAATCCAAAGATCCAAGCCCTCATCAGTCGGCTGGAACTCGAGATCGGACAACTCCTGAGCAGTTTCGGGGAGCACGAACTCGAGATCGACCTTGGCCCGTTCTCCCCACCTCCACGGACCGATCGTACGAACGATCCGGAAAGTGGGTGTCGCTGACTCTCGATCTATCCGCCACACGCCGAGCAAGCGGTCGTTCGCTTCTCCGCTGAGCGGGAGTTGGGGCGGCAACGGCGGGTTGCTGAAATACGCCTGGCGAGCCTCGTTGGTGCCGGGAGGGGGGATGTAGTCGTCTGCGTGCGCGTGCAGCAGGTGAACTCGATAGTTACCGTCGCTCAGCCACAGGGCGCCGTTCTGTGAGTGTCGGCCTGCCAACTTCCATGCACCGAGCGAGCCGACTCTTGCTTGGTGCAACTTATGATGGGCGAGCGCGCGAATCGTGTGAGTCGCGTGCCAGCCATAGAGATCAGCATCCGCGAGCTCGGGCAGGCGCGAACGGCGGATCTGCTCAGCCCAGGCAAAGGTGTCGTGGAGCGGCTCGCACAGGTCGGACAACGCCGATCGCACCCGCTCCACGTGCTCCTTAATCATGGCGTCGATAATATCAGGAAGAAAGTTAAGGTGCTGTGTCTCTTCGGTAGCTGGCGTGTCTGTCTCCCGCCCGAGTAGATGTTCGCCGCGCTGCGGGGTGCCACCCACGTGTGGGGAGCGTGCATTCGCGGTCGGCCGGAAATGACCCAGGTCCGCGTCCTCGAATTCGCGCAGGCGGTGATGGGCTTCCGGATCGACCCCTGACCTGCCTGCGAGCCGCCGCGGTGGCGGGTCTGCGGCAACCTCGCGAGTGCCGGTTGTGTGATGACGCCGTCATCACCGGTTCCGCGAAAGGCCAGGTCGGCGCATGATGACTGGGTCATCACCCGGATGGTACTGTTGAGCTTCGTAATGTCATGAATCGTCCTGAAAAGCGGTTGAACAGCGGCGATGTCGACGCGTTGGCTGATTGACCTGCGCATTTCCGGCGATCCGTACCGGGGTTCGATTCCCCCAGGCGGCTCCATTTCTGAATCAATTCCCGCTGGTTGTGGCGTGCCCGGTTCCTCGCGGTGGGGGTTCTGCCGTTGCAGCGCCTCGATCAGGTGGTGGGCGGCGGTGGCCGGTTCGAGGGGGCCGCACATTTCGCGGAGGGACGCGAGTCGGGTACACGCGTTCAGTGATTCGTGGGTCGGGATGTATTCCTTCAGGCGTTGCGCCTCGGTGGACTGTTGGAAGGCGAGGACGAGTGTGATGTCGTCTAAGTGCGCGGTTTCGCGGCCGATCGCCGCTGGGTCCCCGTCGAAGAAGGCGTCGGTGTCCAGTAGTTGCGCTTTTCCGGACCGCTTCGGTGACGGCATCTTCTGCACCCCTCACCCATCGTGCTGCGGCGTTCGGCGAGACATCTGGTTGTCGAGTTGTCCGCCACGGCAGGTGCTTTCGCGTGCTCGCGGTGGTCGAGGGGTGCGGACGAGAAGATCGACTCCGGTTCCCCGCGGGCCGATGACTTGCTATGATCGAGCGGTCACGTAAGTGACGTCGAGTGGTGAGGACCGCCCTGCGTAGACGGCCCCCACCGATGGGTTACCTGATCCGTACTCGACGGACCAGAGCGAGCGCCCCGGCGATCGCGGCAGCCAGTATCAGTGACATGCCGTAGTCGACCGGGGCGTTACCCTTTTTCCGGCGATGTTTCGCCATCTCCCCATCACCTCCTTCCTGGGCGCGGTGTGTGGACCTTGTCCACCGCCCCTCGGCTGGAGGTGTCTTCACTCTACGGCAGCCCCGTGGTCAAAAAGCAACTGGCACAGCGGGTTTCGGACTTATGACAAGTGTTCGGTAGGTATGCCGAACGTCCAACAGCCGCTCGCTCGGGCCGACTCGAACGGTTGCGACCGGGCCGTGGCTGGGGGCGGGGGAGCGGCCGACGGTGGTGATCGCGCCGGGGGTTTCGGGGCAGGCGGACCGGTGCGCGATGTCGGTGGCGTTCTCGACGGGGATGACGGTGTTCACCGATCCGTCGCCGGGGATCTCGGCCAATCAGGAGTAGCCGTCCTCGGCGGTGTGGAGCGGGTTGGGGGCGCGGGTGCTGGTCGTGGACTACATCGGCTTGGGGACGCCAGGGATCCACACGTTCGCGAATCGGATCGAAGGGGCGCACGCGGTGCTGGACGCGGCGCGGGCGGCGAACGCGCTGGCCGGGGTCGACGCCGACGCGCCCGTGGTCTTCTGGGGATATTCGCAGGGCGGGGGTGCGACGGCGGCCGCGGCGGAGATGCAGCCGACCTACGCGCCGGAATTGAATCTGAAGGGGACCTGGGCGGGCGGGCCGGTGGCGGATCTGGCGGCGATCCTCGAACGGATCGACGGCGCGTTGATCGGCGGGGTGGTGGGGTCCTCGCGCCCGGCGACCCCGGTGTTGATCACCAGCGGACGCAACGACGACACCGTCCCCTACGGGCAGGCTCGGCAGTTGGCGCTGGATTGGTGCGCGCAGGGGGCGACGGTCACCTTCCGCACCAACGAACTGCCGCCGATCCTGCCGGGCGCGACCATTCCGGCGCATTTCGGGCCGGAGCTCATCGAAGGATTCGGTCCCGACAACGCCGTCACCTACCTGCTGGATCGCCTCGCGGACAAGCCGGTCTCCGGGTGCTCGCCGGCTTGATCGGTCGCGGTCGGGGCGGTCTGTGGTCGGTCACGGACCACCCCCATCGGATTCATGACGTGCCCGGATTTCGCGTTGAACAGCGGATTCCGGGCCGTCGGGTGAGGACTCTGGTCGCAGTCCGGTACGTGGCGGGACAGCAGCCGCGCCGGGAGCGACAGCGATTTCACGCGGGAAGGTTTCGGATGGGGACAAGGACTTGGGGACGATTGTGGATGGTCGCGATGGCGGTGACGGCGTGCGCGGTCTCCGGGGGCGTCGGGAACGCGGTGCCGCAGGCGACCGCCCCCGACAAGCCGGTGACCGAACAGCAACTGGCCGACTACATCGCCGACGGGTTGAAGGTCCGTCCGGTGGCGGGGACCGGATCGGCGTGCAGTTCGGGTAGCGGCACGGGGTCGGGCAACGGGTCCGGCGACTGCTACGGCGGGTCCGGCAGCAGTTCGGGGTCGGCGGGCGGATCTGCCAGCGACACCGTGGGTTTCGGCCCGTCGATGACGTCGTGGGTCTCGGCGTTCGGCTACGGGCTCCAGCATCCGGACGCCGCGCCGCCCGGAACCAACGACTGGTCCTGCAAGCCGACCGCGGCGCATCCGCGCCCGGTGATCGCGCTGCACGGCACCTGGATGAACGCCTACAACGGTTTCGCGTTCATGGGACAGCCGTTGAAGGACGCCGGGTTCTGCGTGTTCACCTTCAACTACGGGCGCTCGAATCTGCTCCAGGGCGGCGGGCTCGGTTCGCTGCTGCCCGGGGTGATGGGCACCGGCTACATCCAGGATTCGGCCGATCAGGTGGCGCTGTTCGTGGATCGGGTGCTGGCGGCGACGGGGGCCGACGAGGTCGACGTCATCGCGCATTCGCAGGGTGGTGCGCTGGCGAACTGGTACACCAAGTTCGACGGCGGCGCGGCGAAGGTGAACAAGCTCATCACCTTCGGGGCCACCCATCACGGCACCACCTTGGACGGGATCGGCGCGCTCGGCCGCGCGATCAACAACCTGGGGATCGATGTGCTCGGCCTGGTGGAGATCTTCGTGGGGCACGCGGGAATCCAGCAGACGGTCGGCTCGGATTTCGTGAACACCCTGAACGCGAACGGTGACACGGTGGCAGGCGTCGACTACACGGTCGTCGGCACCCGCTACGACGAGGTCACCACCCCGTTCGACCTGACCTTCCTGAAGGCGGGCCCGGGCGCGACGGTGAACAACATCGTCTTGCAGGACGGCTGCGAATCCGATGTCTCCGACCATCTGACGCTGATGTATTCGCCGCGCGCGCTGTCGATCGCGCTGCGGGCCCTGGATCCGGCGGGCCATCCGGACCTGGTGTGCTCGTTCAATCCGTGGCTGGTCGGCGGCGGTGGTTCGCTCTAGCGGACGATTACGGGACACCGGAAGGGTGGCGGTGAACGGCTACCGCTACCCTTCGTGCGGGGGAAGCTCCTTCGGATACGTGATCAGCGGAGCTTCCCCCTCTTCCGAACCACCCCGGGCTCAGGGGATTTCGCTCGCTCAGACGGCGGTCGCCGCGGGGCGGGCGCCGCGTTCGGCGATCCGGCCCAGGACCGCGTTGAAGCGGTCGATGGCTTCCACGTTGCCCAGGTGGCCGGTCGGGAAGACGTGGTAATCGGCCAGAGTGCCCGCCGCTTCGAGGATTTCGGCGATGCGCCGCGACATCCGCTCGGGCAGCAGCAGGTCGTTCGCGCCGGCGATGACGGTGGTCGGGACGCTGAGATGCTTGGCGGAATCGCCGAGGTTCATGTCGACGAGGGCGGCGGCGTGCAGGCCGCGGGTCAGCGGGCGACAGCCGCGGATGATCCCGAGCGCGAAGGAGACTTCGTCGGCGGTGGCCTTGGGATTCATGACCCGGTTCTTGAGCACCGCGCTGACCAGCGGGCCGCCGGGTACCGGGAACGGGGAGAACAGCAAGGTCTCGGCGATCAGGCCGGGCATGCGGATCGGGTTGCCGCGCAGGGTGATTTGACGTGCGGACACCGTCAGCGGCTTGTTGAGCAGCGGCAGCATGTCGGTCTCGTAGCGGACCTCGCCGGAGGTGGTGTTGAGCAGCACGACTTCGCTCGCCCGCTCGGCGACCTGGTCGGGGAAGTGAGCGGCCCACGCCTGCAACGTCATCCCGCCCATGCTGTGCCCGACGAGGACGGCCCGCTTGCCGCGCGGGAGCGCCGCTTCGAGGACGGCTTCGAGATCCTCGGCGAGCGTGGCGGGGCCGAGGGCGGCGCGGCCGAGGGCGCTCTCGCCGTGGCCGCGCTGATCGTAGGTGAGCACCCGGTAGCGATCGGCGAACGCGTTGATCTGCGGGTACCAGTACTCGATGCTGCAACTCCACCCGTGGATGAGCACGATGGGGTCGCCGTCGGCGGGCCCGTAGGCGTGCACCCGCAGGCGCGCCCCGTCGGCGGTGGTCACGGGGATGACGTCGTGCGGCGCGGTGGGCTTGTTCAACAGCGCGGTGGCGTACTTGCGATTCCGCATCCCGGCGCGATAGGCGGCCGTGAGCGGCTCGGTTCCGCGTAGCGACGCGAGCGTCTTCATCGACGTGACCAGCATTCGAGCACTCCTTTGTGTCTGCCGTTACCGTACCGTGCAAGCTGGGGTGCTAGCTAGTGCAAGCGTCGGTTGCGGAAATCCTGGCTCGAAAGCGCGGATACCCGGTATTCGGTCCGGCGAACCTGCCCCGTGCGCGAAAGATCGAACACCGCTCACCAGGGGAAACGCCCGGGTGTGAGGCGGTGTTCGGCGCTGGGACGTCGTGACCGCTCGCATACTTCCGATATCGCGAGCGCGGTCACGGACGCTACGACTCCGCCGCCCCGGATCTGTCCGGGGCTCGGCGGAGTCGGGAATCGGGCGCTCAGCCCGGGGTGAGGAGTTCCGCGATCAGTTCGGGGACGACCAGGCAGACCTGATCGTCGGGGTGGAAGTCCACCCGCGGGTCGCGGTGACGCGGTGCTCGGACGAACACCACCACCGACGACCCGTCACCGGGATCTATCTCTACCGCGACCGAACCCGCGGTTTCGCCCTCCAGGGCGCCCTGCCAGCGGCCGACATGCCCGAATTCGAGCCTGCGTGCCGAACTGACCCCAAACGCGTCGAGCCGGGTAACACCAGCGGCATCCACGTCGGGAAATGCTACGGGAGCAGCGGAAACGCCGGAGCGAATCGATCATGTTCGACGCCTGAGCGGCTAGGATGCGCCGTCCCGGGCCCCACTGTGGTGGCGGCTCGGCGGTGCGGCCGATTACCGTGTCGACTGTGGAGGGCACGCACGTCCCGGGCGAAACGGCCGCGGAGTCGATCATGGCGAAATACACCTCGCCGCCGAAGCATCGCGGCTGGCGCGCGATGCCGATTCCGCTGCTGACGGCGGGGGTCGGCCTCGGTGCGGTGGCGCTGCTGGCGGTGCGTGACCCCCACGTGGAGGGGTCCTACGGCTACTGCCCGGTCTACGCGCTCACCGGTTTGTACTGCCCCGGTTGCGGGGGGATGCGCGCGGTGCACAACCTGACCGAGGGCCGCGTCCTGGACGCGCTGCACAGCAACCTGATCGCGGTCCCCCTGCTGTTCGGGCTCGCGCTGTGGGTGGGGTCGTGGATCGTGCGGGCCTGGCGTGGTGAACGGTTGGTGCTGCCGCGGATCGAGCGCACCACCATGTACGCCCTGCTCGGCCTGATCGCGGTGTACTCCGTCCTGCGCAACACGCCGTGGGGCGGGTGGCTGACCCCCGTCTGACCGGAAACGGCTGCTTGACCCCGCGCGAGACGGGCAAGCTTCGAATATGAGCGACACGTTGAAGCAGCGCATCCGGGCCAAGCTGTTGCGCCAGTTGGACGAGGACGGCGCACCGGACGCCGAACAGGACGACACCCGCCAGGTCGCGATCGAGAACGATCTGGAGACCCTCGCGGCCGTCGCCGACGACGATCCCATCGTCGAGGAACTGGCCTCGCGCTACCTGGTCTTCTGATTCAGCGCTTGTGCCCCGCGGGCGGCAACTGCGGCAGGACTTGGGCGCGCAGCCACCCGTCCCACAGCGGACGCAGGGACGCGCGGGTGTAGTGCCCGGCCAGATCGGTGAACTCCTCGGCGTCGACCGAGGCGTGCCGGTAGCGGGAGGTCCAGTCGCGCAGCAGGTCGAAGAAGGCGCTGTCGCCGAGTTCCAGGCGCAGCGCGTGCAGGGTGAGCGCGCCGCGCTTGTAGACCCGGTCGTCGAACATGCGCGCGGGCCCGGGATCGCCGACGACGAGGTCCTGCGGTTGCCGCGACAGGTTCTGGCGCGCGGCCCTGGCCTGTTGGTCGGCGGTCGGACCGCCGGAAGCCTCCGACCAGATCCATTCGGCGTAACAGGCGAAACCCTCGTGCAACCAGATGTCGCGCCACCGGCGGATGGTGAGGCTGTTGCCGAACCACTGGTGGGCCAGTTCGTGGGCGACCAGTCGTTCCGAACCGCGCCTGCCGTCGCAGTGGTTCGCGCCGAACACCGAGATCCCCTGGGCCTCGATGGGGATCTCCAGGTCGTCGTCGGTGACGGCGACGGTGTAGGCCCCGAAGGGGTACGGGCCGAACTTCTCGGCGAACACCTCCATCATCTGCGGTTGCCGCGCGAAATCGTGCTCGAAGGCGGCGCGCAGACGCGGCGGCACCACCGCGTGCATCGGGACCCGCGCGTGCGGGGAGCCGACCCGGTAGCGGCGATAGGGCCCGATCTGGATGGTCGCCAGGTAGCTGGCCATCGGCTCGGGTTGGTCGTAGATCCAGGTGGTCTGACTGGCTTTGGTCTGCTTGCCGACCAGAGCCCCGTTGGCCAGCGCGTAGTACGGGGTGTCGGTGGTGATCGCGATCCGGTAGCTGGCCTTGGAACTCGGGTGGTCGTCACACGGGAACCAGGAGGCCGCGCCGTTGGGCTGACTGGCCACCAGCGAGCCCTCCGACAGTTCCTCCCAGCCGACCTCGCCCCACGGCCCGCGCACCGGCTTGGGCACGCCGCTGTACTGGATCAGCAGCGCGAGCACGCCGCCCGCCGGAATCCGCTGCTGCGGAGTGACGACCAGCTTGCCGCGCTGGTGGGTGTACTTGGCCGCCTTCGCCCCGTTGACGAAAACCTTGGACACGACCAGCGATTGGGACAGGTCGAAGGCGAAGCGGGGACGCACCTCGGTGGTGACCGCCGTCAGCTCGGCCCGACCCGAGAGTCGGTTGCTGGCGACCTTGTAGGTCAGCGCCAACTCGTAGCGCGACACCCGGTAGCCGCGGTTCCCGTTCTGGGGTAGGTATTCGTCGATGGGCGCGTCGTAGAACTTGCTCGCCATCAACGTGTCGCTTTCGTCGCTTCCGGTTCGGCCGCGGGGGAGACCGGACTCGTCCACGGCGCGATCGGATTTCCCCACCAGCGCGTGGACGGCGGGACGGCGTCGCCGCGCATCACCAGCGAGGCGGGGCCGATGGTGGCGCCGGCGCCGATCACCGCCGCGGGCAACGCGACACAGTGCGGACCGAGGGTCGCGCCCGCGCCCAGGGTGACGGTGTCCATCGCCATGATCCGATCGTGGAACAGGTGGGTCTGCACGACGCAGCCGCGTTCCACGGTCGCGCCGTCACCGAGTGTCACCAGGTCTGCCTCCGGAAGCCAGTAGGACTCGCACCATACCCCGCGGCCGATGCGCGCGCCGAGTCCGCGCAACCACAGGTTCAGCACGGGTGTACCCGTCGCGGCGCGCGCGAACCAGGGGGCCGCGACCGTTTCCACGAAGGTGTCGGCAACCTCGTTGCGCCACACGAACGAGCTCCACAGCGGATGTTCCTCGGCCCGGATCCGGCCGACCAGCAACCATTTCGCGGCCACCGCGCTGCCGCAGGCGACCGCGCCCGCGGCCAGCAGCACCACACCGCTGAGCAACGCGGTGGGCAGGTGACCGAGCGTCTGCGCCAGCCACGCCAGCGTGAACAGCACGCCGAGGCCGATGGCGAAGGTCACCAGGACCGGGATCAGTCGGCAGGTCTCCACGATCGCGCGGGCGATGCGCAGGCGTGGCGGCGGATCGAAGGTGCGTTCGGCGCCGGACTTCTCCGAGGCCCGGCGCAGCCGCACCGGCGGGCTGCCCAGCCACGACGAGCCCGCCTTCGCCTTGGTCGGCGCGGCCGAGAGCACCGCGACCAGACCGTTCTTCGGGACCCGCCGCCCCGGCGCGGTCATGCCGGAATTGCCGAGGAACGCGCGCTTGCCGACCTTGGCCTCGCCGATGTGCAGCCAGCCGCCGCCCAATTCGTAACTGGCGATCATGGTGTCGTCGGCGAGGAAGGCCCCGTCGGCGACGGTGGTGAACTTGGGCAGCAGCAGCACCGTCGACGCCTCGACCGATTTGCCGACCTTCGCGCCGAGCAGGCGCAGCCAGATCGGGGTGAGCAGGCTGGCGTAGAGCGGGAACAGGAAGGTGCGCGCGGAGTCGAGCAGGCGTTCGGTGGCCCACGCCTGCCAGCCGATCCGGCTGCGCACCGGGTGGTACCCCTCGCGCAGGCCGATGCTGAACAGGCGCACCGCGACGATCGTGATCGCCGCGTAGACGGCCAGACTCAGCAGCGTCGCCACCGGCAGGATGGCGAAGGCGCGACCCAGCCCTGCGGTGAGCGTCGCGGTGTCGCGGATCCACCACGCGATGAACACACCGCCCGCGGCCAGTCCGAGCACGGGCACCGCGGCCAGCACCATCGAGGTGACGCCGAAGATCGCGATCCAGTGCGTCGCGCGCGCGGGCGAGTGGTCGGGCCAGCGGTGCCGGGCCTTGCCGACCTTCACCGCGGGCGAACCCGCCCATTCCTGATCGGCCTTGACCTTGCCGCTGACCGCCGAACCCGGCGCGATCTCGGCGTTCTTGCCGATCCTCGTGCCGGGCAGCAGGATCGAGCGCGAACCGACCACCGCGCCGGGGCCGATGACGATCGGGCCGATGTGCACCAGGTCGCCGTCGATCCAGTAGCCGGACAGGTCGACCTCGGGTTCGACGCTGCATCCGTCGCCGAGTTCGAGCATGCCGGTGACCGGCGGCAGGGTGTGCAGGTCGACGCCGCGTCCGATCTTCGCGCCCAACATCCGCGCGAACGGCACCATCCACGGCGCGCCCGACAGGTTCTCCGCGCCGCTGGCCTCGGACAGTCGCACGGCCGCCCACAGGCGCAGGTGTTCGCGTCCGCCGCGCGGATAACTGCCGGGTTCGATGCCCGTCAGCAGGGTCCACGCGCCCAGCACGCACAGCGTCATCCGGCCCGGCGGGGTGATGAACAGCACGAACGCCGCCAGCGCCCACCACCAGGACAGGTGCGGCAGCCACGGCAGCGAGCCGGACCAGGCCGCGACATTGCCGACGGTGGCCAGCCAGGTCAGCCACTGCAAGCCGGTGAGAGTGGTCAGCGGGACGGTGGCCAGCACTTGGAACAGTTGCGCGCGCAGCGGGGTGGGCCGCACGTGCCGGTCCTCGACGGCCGCCACGGGGGCGCTGTCGTCCAGGTAGGCGGCCAGCGCGCCGAGGCGGGGATGGTCGTAGAGGTCGGCGACCGCGACGCGCGGATACCGTTCGCGCAGCGCGGCGACCAACTGCGCGGCGGCCAGCGAGCCGCCGCCGACGTCGAAGAAATCGGTGTCGGGGCTGGTGACCTCCGCGCCGAGGATCGAATCCCACAGGCCCGCCACCCACTGCGCGGTGGGGCTCAGCCCGGCCTCGGCGTCGATGTCCTTGCGCTTGGGCAGCGGCCAGGGCAGCGCGTCGCGGTCGACCTTGCCGGAGGTCCGGGTCGGCAGTTCGGCGACCACGGCCAGACGCGGCACCATCGGCGCGGGCAGTTGTTCGGCGAGCAGGTCGCGGGCGGCCTTGACGTCGTAGTCGGGTTCCGGGCCCGCCAGGTAGCCGACCAGGATCTTGTTGCCCGCCTTGGTGGTGCGGATCGCGGTCGCCGCGCCGGTGACGCCGGGCAGGTGTTGCAGGGCGTTGTCGATCTCGCCGAGTTCGATGCGGCGGCCGCCGATCTTGATCTGGTCGTCGGCGCGGCCGAGGAAGATCAGTCCCGCGCTCTCGTTGCGCACCAGATCACCGCTGCGGTAGGCGCGCTCCCAGCCGAGCGAGGGCAGCGGGGCGTACTTCTCGGCGTCCTTCGCGGGGTCGAGATAACGGGCCAGACCGACGCCGCCGATGACCAGTTCCCCGGATTCGCCCTCGCCCACCGGGTTTCCGGCGGCGTCGACCACGGCCAGGTCCCAGCCGTCCAGCGGCAGGCCGATCCGTACCGGCCAGTCACCGGTGAGCAGGGCGGCGCAGGCGACCACGGTGGCTTCGGTGGGGCCGTAGGTGTTCCACACCTCGCGGTCCTCGGTCCCGGCGAGACGTTCGGCCAGTTCGGGCGGCACCGCCTCGCCGCCGAAGATCAGCAGGCGCACCGGGTCGAGGGCCTCGGCGGGCCAGGTGGCCGCCAGGGTCGGCACCGTGGAGACGACGCTGATCTCCCGGCGGACCAGCCACGGCCCGAGATCGGCGCCGGTGCGCACCAGCGCGCGGGGCGCGGGGACCAGGCACGCGCCGTTGCGCCAGGCCAGCCACATCTCCTCGCAGGAGGCGTCGAAGGCCACCGACAGACCGGCCAACACCCGGTCCTCGGGGCCGATCGGCGCGTCGGGCAGGAACAGGCGGGCCTCGGCGTCGACGAAGGCCGCGGCGTTGCGATGGGTGACCGCGACGCCCTTGGGGGTGCCGGTGGAACCGGAGGTGAAGATGATCCACGCGTCGTCGCCCGGGTCCGGCGATGCCGTGCCGATCTCGGCCGCGGGGCGCTCGGGATCGGTGATCTCGATCCCGTCGCCGGTGACGACCGCGCTGACCTTCGCCTCGCCGAACACCAGTCTGGCGCGTTCGTCGGGATCGTCGGCGTCGACGGGGACGTAGGCGGCGCCCGCGTGCAGGACCGCGAGAATCGTGACGTACAACTCGTAGCCGCCCGACGGCATCCGCACGCCGACGCGGTCGCCCGCGCGCACGCCCGCCTCGGCCAGTCGGGCGACGGCGTCATCGATCTCGGCGAGCAGTTCGGCGTAGGTCAGGACGTTGTCGCCGTCATCGATCGCGGCGGCGTCGGGGTAGGTCAGCGCGGTGTCGGCGAGGATGTCGACCAGGGTGCGCACGGGTGCGGCGAGGTCGCCGCGTTGCAGCGGATCGGTCCGGGGCGACTCGGCGTCCGCGGAGTCCGCTCCGGTCGCGGTATCGATCTGCGGATGCGGCATGACGTCCTGCCCACCTCTCATTGACCCGACCGACCTTCACCGTTGTTGTTCCACACGAGGGTTACCAGCGGGCAAACACGCCGGTAGACCGACTGTCCACGGTACCCGGGGTACCGGGAGAAGCCGCGCCGCAAGGCTCGGCCGGCCAGGGTTTCGTCCTCACCGAGCGCCTCGAGGGCGAACCGGAAGGTGGTTGACAGCTCCTCGGTGCGTCTGTCACTCTCTGATCAGGTCATGAGTACCAGCGTCAAGCCCCGGCTAGCTGGTCGGCAACCCTCCTCCGCGGCGGGGTGCTCCGGGTGACGACCGGGCCGTAGCCCGACCGGGTACGGCAAGCGCGGACTCGATGAATTCCCACGTGACGAGTCCCTGGACCGATGGGATCCGTGATGACCACCGTTGCCGATCAGACCTGTACCGCTCTCGCTCGCGTGTCGGGTGACGACCTGCGCGTGCCGCTCGTGCAGGGCGGGACGGCCGAGTACGCCAACTTCGACTACGCGGCGAGCGCCCCCGCCCTCGCGGCGGTCACCGACCGCATCGCGCAACTGCTGCCCTACTACGCCAGCGTGCACCGCGGCGCGGGCTACGCCTCCCGGATCTCCACGGAATGCTATGAGTCCGCACGTGATTCGGTGCGCGAGTTCGTCGGCGCCGCCGACGACCAGGTGGTCGTGTTCACCCGCAACACCACCGACGCGCTGAGCCTGCTGTCGACCTGCGTACCCGGCGACACCGTGGTCCTCGACACCGAACATCACGCGAATTTCCTGCCGTGGCTGCGCAACGGCCGCCGGGTGGTGCCCGCCGCCGACACCCTGGACGAGACGATCGGCCGGATCGTCGCCGAACTGTGCGCGAAACCGGCCGCGCTGCTGGCGATCACGGGTGCGTCCAACGTCACCGGCGAGGTGCTGCCGATCGAACGACTGGCCCGGGTGGCCCACGACTGCGGCGCCCGCATCCTGGTCGACGCCGCGCAGTTGGCCCCGCACCGCCGCATCGATCTGCGCGCGGCGGGCGTCGACTACCTGGCCTTCTCCGGGCACAAGCTCTACGCGCCGTTCGGCGCGGGCGTGCTGGTGGGCCGGCGTGACTGGCTCGACCAGGCCGATCCCTACCTGCCCGGCGGCGGCGCGGTGGTCGAGGTCGGCGTCGAGACGACGAAATGGGCCTGCGCGCCGCAGCGCCACGAGGGCGGGTCGCCGAACGTGCTGGGCGTGGCCGCGCTGGCCGCGGCCTGCGAGGCGCTGGCCGCCATCGATCCCGAGGCGCTGGCCGCGCACGAGCACCTGCTGGCCGAGCGGTTGCGCACCGGCCTGAGCGCGGTGCCCGGTGTGAGTCTGCTGCGGGTGTGGTCCGACAGCCCCGATTCGGTCGGCATCGTCGCGTTCACCCTCGACGGTTTCGAACCCGGTCACGTCGCCGCCTACCTGTCGGCCGAACACGGCATCGGCGTGCGCGACGGCCGCTTCTGCGCCCACCCCCTGCTGGCCCGTCTCGGCATCGACGGCGCGCTGCGCGCCAGCATCGGCCTCGGCACCGACTCCGCCGACGTCGACCGCCTGATCGAGGCGATCACCACCCTCGTCGCCACCGGCCCCGACTGGAACTACGCCCGCACCGACGGCCACTGGAACCCCACCCCCGAAACCCGCCCCCTCACCCCCGGCCCCGAAGGCGCAGCCCCCTGCACCATCGCCTGACCGTCGCCGTATCGGGCGCGACGCCCGATACACTCGGCCGGAATCGACAACCGTATCGAGGGTGGGTATCGCGATGACTGTATTGCCCGCCTGGGCCGCCGATCCGGGCGCTCTGGTGATCTCCGAAGCGAGCTACGACGCACTGCCCGAGGAGGTGCGCGGCCAGATCGAAGTCATCGACGGCCACGTGTTGTTCTGCCGCAGCGGGAGTCTGCAACACAACAATGTCGCCAGGCGACTGGCCAACCACTTGGAGGCCGCGCGTCCGGACGAGCCGTGTACCGGAGTGGTCACCGACTTCGAGATGCACTACCTCCACGGGCGACCGGGCAGCCCCGGATTCTCGTTCCGGCGTCCCGACGTCGCGCTGCACCGATGCCTGGACGAGGACCGGAAACTGACGACCGAGGATGTCCTCTTGGTGGCCGAGGTGGTGTCACCCGGATCGGAGTACACCGACACCGTCGACAAACGTGCGGAGTACGCCCACGAGGGCATTCCGATCTATCTGGTCGTCCACCTCGACGCCGAGCGGCGGGTGAAGATCATCCAGGAGTATCGGCTCGACTGGGCCAGTCGCAGCTACCGACTGGCCGAGACGCATCAGGACTCGTTGCGGCTGACCGGCCCCTTTCCGGTCGATATCCCGTTCAAGGTGCTGGATCAGGGCTGAGGGGGTTATTCGTCGAGGGGGGTGGGGCGGTGGTAGCGGCCGTTGTAGTAGAGGAGGGGGGCGGCGGCGGGTTCGTCGGTGGTGTCGTCGTGGACTCGGGTGACCAGGCCGACGACGAAGGTGTGGTCGCCGAGGGGGATGAGGCGGTCGACGGCGGCGCGGACCCAGATGGGGGTGCCGTGCAGGACGGGTTCGCCGGTGTCCAGCGCGGACCACAGGGAGCGGTCGCTGAAGCGTTCCGCGGCGGTGCGGGAGAACCGTTTGGCCAGGTCGTGCTGGTGTTCGCCGAGGAAGTGGATGACCACCGAGCGCGCGCCGAGCATGGCGTCCAGGCTCGAGGAGGTGTGGGCGATGTTGAACGAGACCAGCGGCGGGTGCAGCGACAGCGACGCGAACGAGGTCGCGGTGAAGCCGACCGGGCCGTTGCCCGAATCCAGGGTGACGACGGTGACGCCCGCGGGGTAGCGGCGCATCGAGGCCCGGTAGAGCTCGGCGGTGATCCCGCTCGGGTCGTCCGGGATCGGGAGATCGGTCTCGGGCCGTGGTGCTTCGGTCACGTGACCAAAACTACGCCGGATTCAGTCGACGTCGAGGGGGAGGCCCGCGGTGATTCGCACCAGTTCGCGAAAGGATGTGCGGAAGATCGTGTTCGGGTGTCCGCCCGCCGCCCAGACCTCGCGGTACGCGGCCAGGGCGTTGTCCACCCAGGTCGGCAGGTTGGTGGGGTGGCCGACCGGTGCGATGCCGCCCAGCGGTTGGCCGGTGACTTCGCGCGCCAGGCGGGCGGGGGCGGGGGCGAGCGTGCCTTCGAGTCGTTCGCCGGTGCGCGGCAGGTCGACTTGGTGCGCGCCGGAGACCAGCAGCAGCACCGGGTCGTCGTCGAGCAGGAACACCAGCGATTTGGTGATGGCGCCCACGTCGACGCCGAGCGCTTTGGCGGCGTCCTCGGCGGTGTGGGTGGCCTCGGGTTGGCTGACGATGACCCCGTGGTGGCCGCGCGCGATCAAGGTATCGGAGACCCGGCACGCGACCGGTGGTAACGACGCCCTGCGCATGGCACCAGGGTAGAGCGGCGTGGGCGCGCGTGTCCGGTGTTACGGTGTCAGTAGTCGGGATAGCCGGCTTCGGGACCCAGCATCCGGTCGATCCTGATCCGGGTGACGCGGCCGAGTTCGGTGATCGTGCGTCGCGAGAGTTGTTCGGCGGGAACGGAGTCCAGCGCGCGTTCCAGGTCGGCGGGGGACAGCGCCAGCAGTTCGAGGTCGGCGTCGGTGAGTAGTGCGTCGCGGTCGGCGTAGGGGCGCGCGCCGGCGAGGGTGATCGCCCAGGTGACGTTTCCGCAGCACGCGTAGAGCGCGTGGACGGCACGGCCGTGCGGCAGGGTGTTGAAGCGGTCGAGCCCGATCCCTCGATGAATCAGCACGGCGTTTCTCCGAACCGGTGGCGTGGATTAGCTGACGCGTAGATTGTGGCGTTCGCGCAGGTCCGGGAGCTACTGCGCCACACCGAATTAGCATGATGTTTATCTGTGTGCGACACGATTCGCCGAGGTGGTGCCCGGTGCGGGGGGTGAGCGGGCGCGCGGTCCGGTTCCGGGGATACCGGGACCGGGTCGGGACGGTCTCGATACGCTGTACAAATGACTGATTGGCAGGCTTTCTCCGTCGAAATCAAGGACCACGTCGCCCAGGTGACGTTGATCGGTCCCGGCAAGGGCAATGTGATGGGGCCGGATTTCTGGCGTGAGCTGCCGGAACTGTTCGCCGAACTGGACGCCGACGGCGAGGTCCGCGTCATCGTGCTCACCGGGTCGGGCAAGAACTTCTCCTACGGCCTGGACCTGACCGGGATGTCGGGCACTTTCGCGTCGCTGCTGGCCGACCGGGCCTTCGCCGCCCCGCGCACCGATTTCCTGGTCGAACTGCGCAAGATGCAGGCGTCGATCACCGCCGTGGCGGACTGCCGTAAGCCGGTCATCGCGGCCGTCTCGGGGTGGTGCGTCGGCGGTGGCCTGGATCTGATCGCGGCCGCCGATATCCGCTTGGCCAGCGCGGAGGCCAAGTTCAGCCTGCGTGAGGCGAAGGTCGCGATCGTGGCCGACGTGGGCTCGCTGCACCGGTTGCCCGGCATCATCGGCGAGGGGCAGTTGCGCGAGTTGGCCTACACCGGCAAGGACATCGACGCGGCGCGCGCCGAGAAGATCGGTCTGGTCAGCGATGTCTACCCCGATCAGGACGCGGTTCTGGACGCCGCGCACGCGATGGCGCGCGAGATCGCCGCCAATCCGCCGCTGGTGGTGCAGGGCATCAAGGACGTGCTGGATCAGCGCACCAAGGACACCGTCGCCGCCGGTCTGCGCTACGTCGCGGCCTGGAATTCGGCGTTCCTGCCGTCGGAGGACCTCACCGAGGCCGTGCAGGCCGTATTCGAAAAGCGGGAGCCGCGTTTCCAAGGTCGCTAGATCGGCTTGCGTTCGCCGTCCGGTCACCGACATACTTGCGTCACGCAACTAATTGTTTGACGCAAGTAAAGGTGAACCGTGAATCCGGACGAACGGTCGATCGACACGATCGCGGTCCAGCTCACCCGGCTCCAGCGCATCCGTGAACGGACCGCCGCCGCCATCCGCACCGCCGACGGTGTCGATCCGGCGGCGTTCGCGCTGCTGTTCCGGCTCCTCCAGGACGGCCCGATGCGCTCGGGCGCGCTCGCCGAGGCGGTGTACAGCGACGCCTCCACGGTGAGCCGACAGGTCGGCATGCTGGTCGAGCGTGACTTGGTGCGCCGCGAACCCGACCCCGCCGACGGCCGCGCCGCGGTCCTCACGGTCACCGACCACGGGCGCGAGGTCGCCGAACGGATTCGCCGCCGACGCCACGAGAACCTCACCCGCGTCACGGCGGACTGGTCCACCGAGGACCGCGTCCTGTTGGCCGACTTGCTCGAACGATTCGTCGACGACTTCGATCGCGCGCGAACCAGCATGGTCTCGCTGTTGCGCGATCAGCCCGACACCGGATGTCGGCCCGACAACGGCGACGAGTAGGGAGAACCGAGCGTGACGGCGGACATCGAGAACACGGCCACCGACAGACCCCGGACCGACGACCGGAACGCCGTGAACGCGGCGGGTTTCACCCACCGGCAGATCCTGACCATCCTGTCCGGCCTCATGCTCGGCATGCTGCTGGCCGCCCTCGACCAGACCATCGTCTCCACGGCCATCCGCACCATCGCCGACGACCTCAACGGCTACTCGATGCAGGCATGGGCCACCACGGCCTACCTCATCACCGCCACCTTGGCGACTCCGCTCTACGGCAAACTTTCCGACATGTACGGCCGCAAGCCGTTCTTCATGACCGCCATCGTGCTGTTCGTGGTCGGCTCGCTGCTGTGCACGCTGGCGCAGTCGATGTATCAACTCGCGGCCTTCCGCGCCTTCCAAGGGCTCGGCGCGGGTGGACTCATGGCGCTGGCGCTGGCGATCCTCGGCGATATCGTCGCCCCCCGCGAACGCGCCCGCTACCAGGGCTATCTGATCGCGGTCTTCGGCTCCTCGAGCGTGCTCGGCCCGGTGCTCGGCGGTCTGTTCGCCGGACAGGACTCGCTGCTCGGGGTCAGCGGTTGGCGGTGGGTGTTCCTGGTGAACGTGCCGCTCGGGCTGATCGCGCTGGCGGTCGTGGCGCGGGTACTGCACCTGCCCGCGCGCCCGCGCTCCACCGACCGGGTGGACTGGCTGGGCGTGCTGGTACTGGCGATCGGGCTCGCGCCGCTTCTCGTGGTCGCCGAACAGGGGCACGAATGGGGTTGGGGCAGTACGAAATCGATCACCTGTTATGTGATCGGCGCGGTCGGCGTGCTCGGGTTCGTCGCGGTGGAACGGGCCATGAAGGACAAGGCGCTGATCCCGTTGCGGATCTTCGCCGACCGCACCTTCGCCCTCGGCGTGGTCATCGCGGTGGTCGTCGGCGCGGCCATGTTCGGCGGGATCTCGTTGGCGCCGCAGTACCTGCAGGTGGTGCGCGGCGCGAGTCCGACCGTCGCCGGTCTCCAGATGCTGCCGCTGGTGCTGGGCATGATGACCGGTTCGGTGCTGGCCGGACAGATGATCTCGCGCACCGGCCGCTACCGCAGGCATCCGATTCTCGGCGGCCTCACCCTGACCCTCGGAATGTTCCTGCTGCACTACCTCGACGCCGACACCCCGCTGTGGCTGGCGATGGTCTTCATGTTCTGCGCGGGATTCGGCCTCGGCAACATCCTGCAACCGCTGACCCTGGCGTTGCAGAACGCGTTGCCGCCCAGCGATATGGGTGTGTCGACGGCGGCGGCCACCTTCTTCCGCCAGATCGGCGGCACCTTCGGCGTCGCGATCTTCCTGTCGATCCTGTTCGCCCGCACGCCGGACCGGATCGCCGACCAATTGCGTTCGGCCGCCGACGATCCGACATTCCAGCAGGCGGTGGCGGCCGGGGCCGCGGGCAACCGGCCCGAGGACGCCGCGCTGGCGAAAGGTCTGCTCGCCCACGACACTTCCGCCGCGAGCGAGGTACTGCGCGACAGTTCGATCATCCAGCGGCTCAGTCCCGCCCTGGCGCGGCCGTTCCAGGTCGGGTTCGCCGAGGCGATGTCGACGGTGTTCCTGGTCGGCGCGGGCGTCGCTCTGGTCGGGTTTGTGCTGGTGTTGTTCTGGAAGGAGATTCCGCTGCGCACGGCGGGCGGTATCCAGGCGGCGGGCGAACCGACACCCGAACCCGTTGCCGCCGTGGTCGGCCCGACCGGACTGCCGCCCGTGGGGGAGTCGAACGCGGCGATGCCGAACGCAGCGGTCCCGGATGTCGTGGTCCCGGATGTCGTGGTCCCGGATGTCGTGGTCCCGGATGTCGTGGTCCCGGATGTCGAGGAATCGAACGCCGCGACACCGAAGTCGGCAGGGCCGGACGCGGAACCCGAACGCGGTGGGGCGGATCGGCGCTGAGGTGGGGTCCGCACCGCACCCAAGGGTGGGGCGGGTGATTCGCCCGAGGGGAGGGTTGTTCGCCCCCTAGGGGTGGCTGTTTCCGGTGGTCGGCGGCCATAACGTTGTTCTCATCGGAAGCCGGGAACGTCCCGGATCGCGAACCTCAGGAGAACACCACATGCGGATCACATCGCTCGTCGCCGCCGGCCTGATCGCCACCGCTGCCGTCGCCGGGGTGTCGACGGCAGCATCGGCCTCCGCCGCGCCGCAGTACCACACCGCGTCCACCGGGTACTACTACGGCACCTACGCCACCCTGGAAGCCTGCCGCGCCGACGGCGAGTCGCCGAGCACCGGCGGCTGGTACTGGGAGTGCGTGGAGACCTGGAGCGGCTGGGATCTCTACATCTACTACTGATCCCGCACAGAGTAAGGGGCGTCCGGAGATCCGGACGCCCCTTCTCGCTGTTCGAAACCGGCTCAGTGGCCCTGTTCCTGCAGGCGCTTCAGCGACGCTTCCACCTCGGCCTCGGCCTCGGCGCGACCGACCCACTCCGAGCCCTTCACGTACTTGCCCGGCTCCAGATCCTTGTACCGCTCGAAGAAGTGCTTGATGGCGGCCAACTCGAATTCCGGCACGTCGGCCAGATCCTGGATGTGCGCCCAGCGCGGGTCGCCCGCGGGCACGCACAACACCTTGGCGTCGCCGCCCGCCTCGTCCTCCATCTTGTACATCGCGACCGGACGGGCCTCGACGATCACGCCCGGGAACACCGAATCGGGCAGCAGGACCAGCGCGTCCAGCGGGTCGCCGTCCTCGCCGAGGGTGTTCTCGATGAAGCCGTAGTCGGCCGGGTAGGCCATCGACGTGTAGAGGTAGCGATCCAGCCGCACGCGGCCGGTCTCGTGGTCGACCTCGTACTTGTTGCGGGACCCCTTCGGGATCTCGATGGTGACGTCGAACTCCACGCCATCTCCTTCTATGGTGCATTCATCGGCTCAGCTGGCGCGCACGCCGACTCGCCATGCTGTTCGGGGGAACGGTAGCGGTACGAGGATAGTGTGGTCGGCGGAGCCGATACTTTGAAGGGCGGTGATCGGCGCACGGCGTCGATCGCGGTGGTGCACGACAAACGTCGATCGGTGTGCGGCGGCGGAGTCAGGGAGACGGCGGGCCAATGGTTGGTAACGGACGCAACATCGGTGAATTGGCCGCCAGACGGCGGCGCCGGACCTGGATCGCCCTCGGGCTGAGTTTCGTCGTCGTGGTCGCGGTGCTCGTCGCGGGCCTGGTGATCGTGCGGCCGTGGACCCCCGAATTCCGGCACGGCGGCCTGACCGTCGCCGAACCGCCCGCGCCCGTCCGTCCCACCCCTCGACTCGTCCCCGCTCCCGCGAGCGCGCCCGCGCCCAGTCCGGCGGGCATCGGCGCGGCGCTGGGCCCGGTGGTCGGCAATCCGGATCTCGGCGCGTTCACCGGCATCGTCACCGACGCCGACAGCGCCACGACGCTGTGGAGTTCGGACCCGACCAAGCCGATGATCCCGTCCTCGACGGCCAAGATCCTGACCACCGCCGCGGCGCTGCTCGCGCTGCCCGAGGACCAGCGGGTGGTCACCCGGGTCGTCACGGGTTCGGCGGCGGGGGAGGCCGTGCTGGTCGGCGGCGGCGACCCCACCCTGACCGCGCGCCCCGACGGCCTCGGCTACTACCCGAACAGCGCCCGACTCTCGGATCTGGTCGAGCAGATCCGGTCCTCGGGCCGTCCGGTGGACACCATCGTCGTCGACACCTCCGCCTACACGGGGGCGACGATGGCGCAGGGCTGGGACCCGATCGACGTGCCGGAAGGCTCGATCGCCCCGATCGAGTCGGTGATGATCGACGGCGGCAGGCTCGACCCGCTGGTCGAATACTCGCCGCGCACCTCGACCCCGGCCTTGGACGCGGGACGGCAGTTGGCGACCGCGCTCGGACTCGACCCGTCGCGAGTGCGGGCCGGGTCCGCCGTGGCGGGCGCGGCCGAGTTGGCCAGCGTGCGGTCCGCGCCGTTGCGCGACCGGTTGCGCGACATGATGGTGCATTCGGACAATGTGCTCGCCGAGACGATCGGCCGGGAGATCGCCGTCGCCACCGGACGCGAACCCTCCTTCGCGGGCGCGGTCGCCGCGGTGGCCGACACGCTGCGTAAGGCCGGATTCGACCTGACCGGGGCGACGATGTTCGACGGCAGCGGCTTGTCGGTCGACGACCGCCTGCCCGCGCGCCTGCTCGACGAGATCCTGGCCACCGCCGCCCGCGCGGACGGTGTGGGCGCGGGCGGCGAGGCCACGACGGTGCAGTCCGGGCAGGCGAAGCCGCGGACCGACGAACTGGCCGCCACCCTGGCCCCGCTGCTCGACGCGCTCCCGGTCGCGGGGGCGACGGGGTCGCTGACCAGTCGGTATGTCACCGCGAATCGCGGGGCCGCCGGATGGGTGCGCGCCAAGACCGGAACTCTCTCGGTCGCCAGCGCGTTGGTCGGATATGTGCTCGACCGGGACGGCCGGGTGCTGACCTTCGCGCTGATGTCCAACGATCGGCCGCCCGAGGTGAGCAGACCAGCCTTGGACGCCATCGCGGGCACGCTGCGCAACTGCGGATGCTCGTGACAGGTGGTTGACCATGTTCGAAGGCGCTGACACAGCGGGCGAGTCCGATATCGCGGTCCCCGACCAGGACCAGCGGCCCGGTAGACGCAGCGGTCTGACCGGTGCCGTCGACTGGCGACTGGCCGCGCGCACCGGCGGCGCGCTGGTGCCGCCCGGCCCGCGCACGTCCCGGTTCTTCGCCGAACAGGCCGTGGAGGAACTGGCGCGGGCTTCGGTGCGCGCCGAAGGGCCGGTGCGCGAGGTCACCGGGTTGCTCGACGACCGTCCGGTGCCCGCCGCCCGGATCGTGGACAGGCGCGGCTGGATCGGGGCCGCCGCGGATTCGATGGCCGCGCTGACGGGTACCGAGGCCGAGCCCGCGGGCCGATTCGCCGGGAAGCCCGCGGGGGTGCAGGCCGGGGCGATGCTGGCGTTCCTGTCCACCGCGATCCTCGGCCAGTACGACCCGTTCACCGGCGAGGACGGCACGCTGCTGCTGGTCGCCCCGAACATCGTCGCCGTGGAACGGTTGCTAGGTGTCGCGCCCAGCGATTTCCGGTTCTGGGTGTGCTTGCACGAGGTGACCCACCGGGTGCAGTTCTCCTCCGCGCCGTGGCTGGCCGACTACATGAAGGCCAATGTCGAGATCCTCGGCGAGGTCGGCGACGAACCGATGGCCGAGATGCTCTCGCGCCTGGTCGAGGAGGTGCGCGAACGCCGCCGCGGCGGCGGGGCCGACGATCCCGCGAGCCGCGGCATCGTCGGGTTGCTGCGCGCCACCCAGGCTCCCGCGCAGCGCGAGGCGCTGGACCGGATGCTGATGCTGGGCACCCTGCTCGAAGGGCACGCCGACCACGTCATGGACGCGGTCGGCCCGGCGGTGGTTCCCACAGTCGAGCAGATCCGCGCGGCCTTCGACAAGCGCCGCACGCGTCCGACCAACCCGATCCAGCGCCTGTTGCGCGCCTTGCTCGGCGTGGACGCGAAGGTGGCGCAGTACGTGCGCGGCAAGGCGTTCGTCGACCACGTCGTCGGGCGCGTCGGGATGACGGAGTTCAACGTCGTCTGGACCGACGACTACACCCTTCCGCTACCGGAGGAGATCGAGGACGGTGACCGCTGGATCGCGCGGGTGCTCGGCTGAGCCCGCGCGGCCGACCGGCGACCCTCGGATCGGTACTCTGCGGATATGGGCCGTAGAGCAGCAGCGCCCGATCCCGCGGCGCGCAGGCTGCCCGAGACGGCCGCCGTCCTCGAGGTGCGCCGCGCCGTGCGGATGTGGTTGCGGCAGTTCACGACCGGCGACGAGGGCGCGGTGGCGGTGGCGCTGTCCGGCGGGGCCGATTCGCTCGCGCTGACCGCCGCCGCCGTCGTGGAGGCCCCCGCGGTGGACGCGTTGATCGTGGACCACGGACTCCAGGCCGGATCGGATCGCGTGGCCGCGGAAGCGGCGGCCACGGCCACCGCGTTGGGCTGTCGTTCCGCGCGGGTGCTGCCGGTTGTGGTCGACCGGTCCGGCGGCCTCGAGGCGGCGGCGCGGCGGGCCCGCTACGGCGCGTTGGCGGCGGCGCGGGCGGGCGGTCCGGTCCTGCTCGGCCACACCCTCGACGATCAGGCCGAGACGGTGTTGCTGGGCCTCGCGCGTGGCTCCGGTGGACGCTCGATCCAAGGGATGGCCGCCTACAGCGCGCCCTGGGGGCGGCCGCTGCTGGGCGTGCGCCGCGCGGTCACCAGGGCGCTGTGCGCCGACCTGGGCGTTCGGGTCTTCGAGGACCCGCACAACAGCGCGCCCGAGTTCACCCGGGTACGGGTACGCCACGAAGTGCTGCCGCTGCTCGAGGACGTCCTGGGCGGCGGAGTCGCCGAAGCGCTGGCCCGCACGTCCGCGCAGTTGCGCGAGGACGTCGCGGTCCTGGACGAATTGGCCGAGGAGTTGCTGGCTGCGGCGGCCGCGGGCGGAGAGGACGCGACCGCACCCGGCGATCATGCGGTGACCCTCGCGGTGGAGATCCTCGCCACGGCCCCCGCCGCGCTGCGCCGCCGGGCGATCCGGGCGTGGCTGCTCGACGGTGGCGCGAAAGCCCTGACCGACAAACACCTGCGTTCGGTGGACGCGCTGGTCACGGCTTGGCGCGGTCAGGGCGGGGTGGCCGTGGGCGGCGGATCGCCGGGGACGAGGTTGGTCGCCGCGCGCGAACGTGGCAGGCTGACACTGCGGTGGCGTCGGTCGACGCCACCGCAGTGACTGATGCCGATCGGGCTTCGGCCCGTGGGGCCGACGACCACGGAAGGACACCACACCTCGTGTACGAGGACGACATCGCGTCGGTGCTGATCACCCGGGAACAGATCGCCGCCAAGACCGAGGAACTGGCGAAGATCATCGCCGAACGCTATCCGGTCGGCGCCCCGGAAGGGGATCTGCTGCTGGTCGGCGTGCTCAAGGGCGCGATCTTCTTCATGACCGATCTCGCCAAAGCGCTGCCCATCCCCACCCAGATGGAATTCATGGCCGTGTCCTCCTACGGTTCGTCCACCTCGTCCTCGGGCGTGGTGCGGATCATGAAGGATCTGGACAAGGACATCGCGGGACGCAACGTCCTGATCGTCGAGGACATCATCGATTCGGGGCTCACCCTGTCCTGGTTGATGCGCAACCTGTCGACCCGCAACCCGGCCTCCCTCGAGGTGGTGACGTTGCTCCGCAAACCGGACGCGCTGCGCACCCCGGTCGAGGTCGCCCACGTCGGCTTCGACATCCCCAACGAGTTCGTGGTCGGGTACGGCTTGGACTTCGCCGAGCGCTACCGCGACCTGCCCTACATCGGGACGCTGAACCCGAAGGTCTACGGCGGCTGAACCCCGGCGGGCGCCTGGACGCGTTCCAGCGCCCGCAGGTCCTTCTCCATCGCCAGCGAAAGCAGGTACACGCCGACGAAGGCGATCAGGCTGCCCAGGGCCAGGACCCGCACCTCCACGATGATCTCGGTCAGGTCGGCGGGTGTGAGCAGGGTCGCGCCCGCGACGGCCGCCAGCGGGATCGATGCCGCGACGACGAGCCAGATCCCGCTGCGCCGCCGCAGTTTCCGCAGGCGGACCGCGTCCTGCCCGCCGTCTGTCGCGTCGCCGCCGATGTCACCGTGCGCGAGGAACATCGGGTACAGGCAGCGCACGACGTAGAAGTTGACCAGGAAGAACGGGTACACCAGCGCGACCGCGCCGCAGATCGCGTGCATGGCGATGAAATGGGTGTAGTCGTAGGCCCGGATCGCGTCGGAGGTGCCGCGGATGACCAGCGGGAACGACATCCCCGACAGCATCCAGAGGGTGAAGATCACCGCCACGGCGCGGTCGCCGAAGACGATCGCGTCGGTCCTGGCCCGGCGCAGTGTCTCCTCGGAGAAGCGTCCGCCCCTGCGCAATCCGTAGGGCACCAGGATCAGGTGCCGTCCGAAGTACGCGAGTATCACCGTGCCGAAACCGAATCCGACGAAGTTGACGATCGCGGTGCCGATGTCGAGTCGGTGCGCGGCCTGATCGGTCAGCTTGTCGATGATCAGCATTCGGTTGTAGTCGACGTTGAAGACCGAGGCCAGCGCGTTGGGCACGGCGATGGCGAGGGTGATCAACGGAATCCGCCAGCGCCGCAACCGCCGTCGCGGACTGTGCTGCGGCGGGTCGACCAGGTCACGGGCGCGCGGGTCCAGGCACAGGTCCAGTTGCCGGGCCAGGATCGCGGCGTCGGCCCAGCGACGGTCAGGATCGTATTCCAGGCAGGTCGTCAGGACGCGCCGCAGCGCGGCCGGGCAGTCGGCGGGCAGTCGGCGCAGCGCCGCCTCGGGCGGTCCCGCGCGCCGGGTGGCGGTGTCGTCGGAGTCGGCGAAGGGCCGCGCGCCGGTGAGCAGTTCCCACAGCAGCAGTCCGAGCGAGTAGACGCTCGGGCGCTGATCGACCGCGGTGGCGGGATCTTCCGGCGCGCGGTAGGCCGGGTCGGCCGCCGCGTCGGCGATGTCGGCGATCTTCGGTTCGCCCTCGGCGGTGAACAGGACGGTGTCGGGGGTGAGCGCGCGATAGCGCACCCCGTGCCGGTCGGCGTGGTCGACGGCGTCGGCGAGGCGTCTGCCCAGCCAGGCCACCGTCTCCGGCCAACTGAGTCGGGCGAGCTCGGCGCGCACGGGGGAGTCGGCGGGCCGGATCTCGCCGGTGCGTTCCATCGCGGCGTCGACCGAGCGCAGCAGCAGCGCGCCGCCGTCGGTCTCGGGCCCGGTGCGGACCCGGTCCAGGACGTCGCGGGCGGTGCCGCCGGGCAGGTACTGCGTGTAGACGAGCCTGCCGGACCCGGTGGGGGTCAGCAGCGGGCGGTGGTCGAAGACCCGCAGGATGTGCGGGTGGTCCAAGCGGGCGACCCGGTGCCGGTCACCGTGACCCTCGAACAGCCACACCGCGACCAGGCGCTGCATGGACCGCTGGCGCGCCAGGAAACAGCGGCCGGGCGCGACGGCGTCGAGTTCGGTGCGCAGGTCGAAATCGTCGAGGCGCTGCCCGGCCTCGAGCGCGCCGAGCGGTCGGTCCAGGGTGAGCGCGGCGGCGTCGGCCGCGAGGTCCTGCTGCTCCAGGCGTTCGCGGACGGCCGCGGCGAAATCAGGGTAGTCGGCGAGGAAATCGGTCAGCGGCAGCGGCGCTCGGTCGCGACGCGCGGCGAACTCCTCGCAGATCAGTTCGACCAGCGCCGGGCTGTCGGCCATCTCCGGGTAGTCCGCGCGATAGGAGCCGACGGTGCGTCCCTCGCCGGGGCGTTCCCAGCGGTGCCGCAGGTCGATGCGGATCAGGTCGGTGAGGACCGCGGCACGCGCCACCCCGGCGTCGGGGACGAATTCGGCCAGTTCCGGCGGCGGTCGGTCGCCGTGCAGCGCGCGCCGCCACGCCGCGGTGAAGCGGGTGACGGCCTCGGCCCAGTGCACCGTCACTTCGGCGGATCCGCCGCGACGCGGTCCCGGCGGCGGTTCGGCCGCCCGTCGCGCCGTCGCTCGGACTCCTGCCCACCCGGATCGACCACCCGTTCCAGGGCGCGCAGATCCGCCTCCAGCGCGCGGAACAGCAGGTACGAGCCGACGAAGGCGATGATCGCCCCCGCGCACAGCACCCGCACGGCGACGATCACCATCGGGATATCGGTCGGCGGCAGGAAGGTCACGCCCGCGACCGCCAGCAGCGGCACCGACGCCGCCACCGCGAGGTAGCCGTTGCAGCGCCGGTCCAGGTTGCGCAGCCACACGGCGTCCTCGGCGCTGATCTCGCCGTGCCGCAGGAAGATCGGGTAGATGCACCGCACGATGTAGAAGGTGGCCAGGAAGAACGGGTAGGAGGCCGCGATCGCGCCGCACACCAGGATCGAGGCGAGGAAGTGCACGACCGCCCGCGCGGTGATCTCGCCGGTCGCCAGTTGCAGCGCCACCGGGAAGGTCAGGCCCGCCAGCACCCACAGCACGAACGGGACCACCACCACGCGGTCGCCCATCAGCAGCGCGTCGGATCGGGCGCGGCGCAGGGTGTCCGGGTCGTAGCGTTTGCCTTTGCGCAGGCCGCGCGGCACCGCGAGCACGTAGCGGGACATGTAGACGATCAAGGCCAGGCCGAGCGGGAAGAACACCACGTTCACCACGCCGGTGATCACCAGGAAGATCCGTTGGGCGTCCTCGTCCATGCGGTCGACGATCAACTGCTGGTTGTGGTTGATGTTGTAGAGCGAGGCCAGCACGTTCGGCACGCCCACCGCCAGCAGCAGCACCGGCACGATCCAGCGCCGCAGCCGCAGCCGCCAACTGCCGGGAGCCGGGTCGACCAGTTCCCGCGCCCGCGGGTCGAGGCACAGTTCCAGTTGTTTGGCCAGCGTCTCCCCGTTGGCCCAGCGGTCGTCGCGGTCGGGGGCCAGACAGGTCAGCAGGATGCGGCGCAGGGCGGCCGGGCAGTCGTCGGGGACCTGTCGCAGCGCCGCGTCCTCCACCCCCGCGCCGCGCCGTTCGAGCATGGCCTCCAGTGTGGTGTCGTCGCCGTGGGCGTCCGCGCCCGCGGTGGAGTCGTCGAAGGGTTTCGCGCCGGTCAGCAGTTCCCACAGCACCACGCCGAGGGCGTAGATGTCGGAGCGGGTGTCCAGATCGGCGGCCCCGCGCGAGCGGCCGGGATGGCACGCCTCCAACTGTTCGGGCGACATGTAGGCCAGCGACCCGCCGAAGTAGGCGACCGGACTCGTGCCCTCCACGTTGCGGCTGAAGCTGATGTTGAAATCGGCCAGTTTCGGCACGCCCTCGGCGGTGAGCAGCACGTTCGCCGGTTTCACGTCGCGGTGCAGTACGCCGTGCGCGGAGGCGTAGTCCAGCGCCTCGGCCAACCGGCGGCCCAGCCACGCTACCGTCTCCGGCCAGCTCAGTTCGGCGATCTCGGCGCGCACGCTGGAATCGGTGGGCCGGATCTCGCCCTTCTCCTCCATCGCCGCGTCCACCGCGTCCAGCAGCAGACGGCCGCTGCGTTCGGCGGCCGGGGTGGCGCGCACCCGGCGCAGCACCCCGAGCAGGGTGCCGCCCGGCAGGAACTGCATGTACAGCAGCCGCAACCGGCGGGCGTCACCGCGCGTCTCGTCGCCGGTGTCGAGCAGTCGCTGGTCGAAGACCCGCACGATGTAGTCGTGGTCGAGTTGGGCCAGCGTCTGCGGTTCGGTGCCGTGGTCGGCGGAGATCTTCACCGCGACCAGTCGTTGCAGCGACCGCTGCCTGGCCAGGAAGACCCGCGCGAACGCGCCGCTGCCGAGTCCGGTGAGCAGGTCGAAGTCGTCGATGCGCTGACCGATCCTGATCCGGTCGAGCGCGGCGAAACGGCCGGGGTCGTTTCCGGCCGTGGTGCCGATCTCGGTGTCGGCGCCCGGTTCGGAGCCCGTGGCGGCCGCGGTCGCGCTCAGGTCGAACGGCGCGGCGGCGGTGCCGTCCAGGTCGGCGGCAGCGGTGCCGTCCGGGTCGTGCGCGGCGGTGCCGTCGAGGTCGGGCCCCGCGCCGACGGTCGCGTCCCCGCCCGGTGACATCCGGGTGGAGTCCTCCAGGGCCGAGCGGCGGGTGCTCTGATCGATGTCGTCGGCGTTGAGCAGGTCGCGCAACTCGGCGGCCTGACCGGGATACTCGCGCAGGCAGTCGCGGGGGTCGACCCGTTCGCCGCTGTGCCTGCGGACCACGAACTCCTCGTAGACCAGGCCCGCGGGCAACGCGTCGGGCGCGAGTTCGGGAAATTCCGCGCAGTAGTCGCCGAGGCGTTTGCGGGCGGCGGCTGTGGCGCCCGCCGGACGCGGCGCGCGCAGCCAGCGGTGCCGCAGATCGACCCGGATCAGTTCGATCAGGGCCTGCTTGCGGAGGGTGTCGGCGTCGGGCAGGTAGGCGGCGATCTCGGGAAGCTCGGTGGCACCCAGGCCGGCCGCGTCGGCGCGGGCGGCGGACTCCCATGCGGCGGCGAAAGCCGTCACGGCGTCGGCCGCCGGCGTCGAGACGGAACCGCGGCCGGCGGTTCCGCTGTCGGAAACCGTGTCCGGACCGGGATCGTTCTCGGCGTCGGCACTCATTCGGGAACCTCGGGCCTGGGCGGATGTCGCTGACTCCGCGCTGATCGGTCGGTGGCCGTGTCGGATGAATTTCCGCCACACCCGACTTCATCATCCCCCGAGCGGTATCCGAAATGATACTTTGCGGCGCGAGAGCGGATCACCCGATTACCAGACGAGGCGATGGGGGCGTATCAGCACATGTACGACACTGTGACGCGAGTGGTGGTCGATCGAGTGGCGCCGGGTCGCCGCGCCCCCGCTCTCCCACGCACCGCCGAGGACATCCTCTCGGCCGTGCACGAGGGTGCCCTGATCCCGTCGGAGCTGGTCGCGGCGGCCTTGGCCCGGATCGCGGTGGCCGACCGGGAGCTCAACGCCTTCACCGTCGTTCGCGCCGAACAGGCCGTCGCCGAGGCGCGCGCGCTGGAATGTCGCGAGGATCTGGACATGCTCGCGCTGGCCGGTGTGCCGGTCGCGGTGGAACACGCGGTCGCGAGTCCGGTGCTGGGTCGCCTGCGCGAGGCGGGCGCGGTGCTCGCCGGGACGACCTCGGGGGCGGGCGCAGGGCCGCGCGCCGACGTCGCGGAGTCGCGCACCCGCAATCCGTGGAATCCGGATCTGGCGGGCGGCGGTGCGGCGGCAGCGGTGGCGGCGGGGCTGGTTCCGCTCGCGGTCGGCGCGGACGCGTTCGGCGCGGTCCGCCTCGGCGCGGCGCGCTGCGGGGTCTTCGGCTTCTCGCCCGGCCGCCGCGGGCCGTCGGCGCGACCGGGGCCCGCCGAACACAGCGTGGTGGCGACCTCGGTGGCCGACGCGGCCTTGGCGCTGTCGGTGCTGGCCGCCCGTCCCGATCCGGTCGACGGCGATCCGCCGCGCCGACTACGCATCGGGGTGGCCGTCGATCCGCCCCACCGGCTGTTCCGGGTGGACGGGGAGTGGGCTGCCGCGGCGTGGCGGGCGGCCGCGGCGACCGAGGCCGAAGGACATCTCGTCGAGCCGGTCACGCTGCCGTACGGCGCGGGCGTCTACGAGGCCCTGCTACGCAGAGTCACCGGCCTATCCGACGGCGACCTGTCCGAGGAGCTGTCCCCCGGTCTCCTATCGCCGAGATCCGCCCGACTACGGCACTTGGTTCGCCCCGCGCAACTCGATCGGATCGAGGCGCGACTACTGGAACTGTTCGACAGCTACGACGTCGTGATCACACCGACGCTCGCCGCCCCGCCGCCTCGCGCGCGGAACCGCGCCGCGCGGGGCAGGCTCCCCGATATTCTCTCGGCCGCTCGTTCGGCGGCCTTCACCGCGATGTGGGACCTGCTCGGCTGGCCCGCCGCCTCGATCCCGATGGGATCGCATTCCCGTTCGGCCACACCGTTGGCCGCCCAATTCGTCGGCCAGCCCGGCAGTGAGTCCACCCTGTTGCGGCTGGCCGCCCAGGTGGAGCGGCGCGAGCCGTGGCGGCGCGTCGCCGGATGACCACGCGCCGAGCCCGCCTCAGTTCTGCGCGGTGGCGCTGAAGCCGCCGTCCACGGCGCGTCCGGCGAATTCCAGGATGGTGGGCCGCGAGTCGTCGGCCCGCCAGGCGACCGCGAGTTCGCACGGCGCGAGTCCGGCGACCGGGCGCGCGGTCAGTCCGGGCCACCGGTACATCGGGACGTTGTTCTCGGCGAGCAGACATACGCCGAGTCCGAGGCTGACGGCCTCGAGCTTGTCCTCCGGTGTGGCGGCTTCCGCCCCGATCTTGGCCGGTCGGCCGTTGCGGGCGTCGTTGCCGAGCCAGAAGTCACGGACCGCGCCCGCTTCGGAGGGCAGCGCGACGAACGGTTCGTCGAGCAGGTCGGCGAATTCGATGCTCTCCTGGTCGGCGAGGGCGTGGTTCTCCGGTAGCAGGACCCAGCGCGGTTCGGTGCGCAGCACCTGCCATCGGTAGCGATTGGGGTCGGGGAGCGGTAACCAGACCATCGCGAGGTCGGCCTGTCGCCCGGCCAAGCCGCTGGACGGGTCGGTCCAGGACGCGGCGTGCAGCGCGAGGCGGTGGCCGCTGGCGCTCTCCAGGTCGTTGAGCAGGCCGCGGCCGAGGGCGGATTGGATGCCGACGCGCAGCACCTCACCCGCCTCCTGGAGCGAGACGTTGGTGACTTCCCAGAGTTCGAGGATCTTGCGCGCGCCTTCGAGCAATTCCTTGCCCGCGACGGTCAGGGCGACGCTGCGCTGATTGCGGTCGAACAGGACCACGTCCAGCTGACGTTCCAGCTGGCGGATCTGACGCGACAGGGTGGGCTGTGCGATGTGCAGCCGCTGGGCGGCGTTGGTGAAATGCAGTTCCTCAGCGACGGCGACGAAATACCGCAGGTCGCGCAAATGCGGGTCCATAGCCCCTTGCTATCAGAATTGGTCGGTAATTTCCACCCTAATCAGGCGAGGAAGTCCGAATACGTGCTCAGAAACAGTCGACAGGTTTGTTAGAGACAGCATATTGGTTACAGAGGACTTGTGCATCAGTGACCGGGCTAATCTTCGGCAGGTGGGGTTCGCGCGGCGTGATGGGGCTCTCATGGTCACGTGACCAGCGAAAATGTCGCGTGCGTCCGGTTCCGCGGGTCGCGGCGCCGGCGCGTCGGCGATCCGGCGGGAAATTGGTCGGATGTCCGATAAGTAGTCTTTTCGGACCGGAAGGTGACTTTGGTCACAATCTGGTTTGTTCGGCCGGATATCGGTCGGACAAGTTGTCCCGGACGGATCGTCGGAAATGGGGGCGGGGCGCCCGGTCCACGACCCGACGCCCCGCGACTCACCCGCCGTGCCTCACACCCCGCGCGCCCGCTCCTCGTAGGCCTTGCGGCGCTCGGCGTCCACGTCGTCGAGGAACGCGTGACCCGAACCGAGCGACCGGCCGATCGCGTCACCCAGCGGCGTCGGCAGGAAATTCACCACCTGCGAGATGATCCCCGCCGTGCGCGTCACCCGCACCTTCGACTTCGGCGACACGATCAGTCCGACGATCGCCGCCGCGATCTCCTCGGGTTCGGCCGCGCGCATCGCCTTCGGCGCGGTCACCCCCGACCCGAGTTCGGTGTTGGTCAGCGTCGGCAGCACCGAGGAGATGTGCACCCCCGAACCCCGGTACTCCTCGCGCAGCGTGTCCGAGAAACCCAGCACCGCGTGTTTGCTCGCGTTGTAGGTCGCCAGTCCGGGGATGTGGCTCTCACCCGCGAGCGAGGCGATGTTGATGATGTGGCCGCTGCGCCGCGGCAACATCCGGCGCAACGCCGATTTCGAGCCGAGAATCACGCCGTACACGTTGATCTCGAGAATTCGTCTCGTCAGCGCGTCGGGTTCGTCCACCACCCGGCCCGTCGGCATGATGCCCGCGTTGTTGATCACCACGTCGATCGGCCCGATGGTGCGCTCCACCTCGTCCAGGAAACTCTCGAACGAAGCGCCGTCGGTGACGTCGAGTTTCCCGTACACCTCGAAATCCCGGGCCGAACCGGATTCCTTGACGGTCGTCTCGTCGATGTCGCCGATGGCGATCTTCGCGCCGAGGGCCTGCAAGGCGACGGCGGTGGCAAGGCCGATGCCGCGCGCGCCGCCGGTGATGACGACGACCTTGCCGCGGATCTTGTCGGTGGAACTCACTTGCGGTCTCCGGTCAGCTTGAGCAGGGCGGGGATGTCGATGCGGCGCAGACCGCGCGCGCCCGCAGCGCGCATCGCCCCCACCGCCATCAGCAGATTCCGGGAATTGACCGGATACCAGAACAATTCGCGTTCCTGGGTGGGCAGGATCGGCTTGGTGATGGCCTGCTGACGGCAGTACTTGCGCACGCCCGCCGCGCCACCCCAGCGCGCCCCCACACCGGACTGCCCCCAACCGCCCATCGGCAGCGCGTAGGAGAACAGATTGGCGAACACGTCGTTGATGTTGACCGCGCCCGCGTTCAACTGCCGGGCGATCCGCTCGCCGCGTTCCTTGTCGCCGGTCCACACCGAGGCCGACAGGCCGTAGATGGAGTCGTTGGCCAGACGGATCGCCTCGGCCTCGTCGGCCACCTTCATCACCGGCAGCGTCGGGCCGAAGGTCTCCTCGGCCACGCACGACATGGTGTGGTCCACGTCGACCAGCACGGTCGGCTCGAAGAATGTGCCCTGCCCCGTCGGTTTGCCGCCGGTCAGCACCTTCGCGCCCGCCGCGACGGCCTCGTCCACGTGCCGCTGGACGATGCGCACCTGGTTCTCGTTGGCCAGCGCGCCGACATCGTGGTTGAGCCCGCGCCCGTCGATGCCCTGCCGCAGACCCTTGACGTTCTCGGTCAGCTTGGCGACGAATTCGTCGTAGACCGCGGCCTCCACGTAGACGCGCTCGACGGAAATGCACACCTGGCCCGCGTTGAACATGCCGCCGAAGGCGATGCCCGCCGCGGCCCGGTCGATGTCGGCGTCGGCCAACACGATCGCCGGATCCTTGCCGCCCAGTTCCAGGCTGTAGGGGATCAGTCGGTCCACGCAGGCCGCCGCGATCTTCTTGCCGGTCGCGGTGGACCCGGTGAACTGGAGGTAATCGACGTTCGCGACCACCGCCGCGCCCGTCGCGCCCGCGCCGGTGAGCACCTTGAACACCGGGGGCGCGCCGATCTCGGCCCAGCCCCTGGCCAGTTCCAGCGCCGAGAGCGGAGTCACCTCCGAGGGCTTGAGCAGCACGGCCGCCCCCGCGGCCAGCGCCGGGACGACGTCCATGATCGGCATCGCCAGCGGGAAGTTCCACGGCGTGATCACCCCGACCACCGGATACGGCCGGTAGGCGGTGGTCAACTTCTTGACCCGGGCCAGCGGGCTGTGCGGAGAGGGGTGATCATCGGCGAGGAATTTCGCCGCACGGCGCGCGTAGTAGCCGATCACATCCGCGCCGAAGGCCGGATCGATGAGCGCGTCGGCGCGCGGCTTGGAGGTCTCGGACTGCAACACGTCCGACAGGTGCTCGGTGTTGTCGATCAGCCAGTCCTGGAGTTTGAGCAGCCACTCCTTGCGGCCGTCGGGGCCGATGGCCTCCCACTCCGGCTGGAACAGCCGTAGTTCCCTGACCGCGGCGGCGACGTCCTCGGCGCTGTGGTCGGTCACGGTGCCGACGATCTCGCCGGTACCGGGATTGCGTACTTCGATCCCGCCGGGCTCGCCCGCGTTCGCTCCCGGCGCGTCCTGTCGCCGCTCGGTATTGGTCACTGCTGATCTCCCACTGCCGTCGTGCTGTGAACCGCTGGAGCCGACTCTGTGAACCAGCTCACTGTTCTATGATCGTGACACAATCCGCGGTGACATTCTTGGCCCGATACGTCAATGACATCGCCGTGTTTTGTACTCCGGTGCCAAACGGTCGGAGTGGTGGTACGGCAGGTGAGGGGTACCGGCGATGGCGGCGGCACCGGAACGCGTCGGACCCGACAGCGAAGTCGTGCGCGACTGGCTGGCGGAATACGCCTACGAGACCATGCGCGGGGACACCCTGGAACGGGTCGTGGAACGGCTCGACAGCGCGATCGTCGCCAAGGTTCCCGAACTCGCGGACCGCGACATGCGCCGCGACCTGGCCGCCAGCACCCGCTCGCATGCCAGGACCATGCTCGGCAGCCTCACCTCCGACGGTTTCGAGTTCGCCCTCGCCGAGGAGGCGCACGCGCTGGCGCGCACCATCGCCCGCCGCGGCTTCGAACTACGTGTCCTGCTGCGCACCTATCACGTCGGCATGGACGCCGTTCTGGACTACATGACCGACGCCGTCGACCAACTCGACGCGCCGCCGGAGATCGAACGGGCGATCATGCTGCGGTTGTTCGACCGCGCGACCAAATGGGTCAGCATGTCGGTGGAACGGCTCACCGACACCTACATGGAAGAACGCGAGCGGGTCCTGCGCGCCGCGCTCAACCGGCGCACCGAGACCGTCCGCGCGATCCTCGCCGGCGACGATCTCGACGTCGACCAGGCCTCGGCGCGGCTGGGCTACCGGCTCACCCGGCACCATCTGGCTTTCGTGCTGTGGGCCGACGGCGGCGACGGCGGCGGGGACGGGGAGATGATCGGCCTGCTCGATCGGGTCGCCGCGCGCATCGGCGCGGCGCTGGGCAGCGCCAACGTGCTGACCCTGCCGTCCGGCGCCAGCGGTTCCTGGGCGTGGGCGGGCTTCGACGACCCCGCCCGCGCCGCCGAACTGGCCGTTCCCGGCTCGCTGGACAAAGCCGTACAGGGGGCGATCGACGCGCCGGTCCGGGTGGCCTTCGGGGTGCCCGCCCCGCATGTCGCCGGCTTCCGCGACAGTCACCGGGAGGCGGTGGCGGCGCGGCAGGTCGTCGAGCGCGGGCCGGGGCGCGCGCGGCTGACCGCCTACCGGTCGGTGGAGATCGCCTACCTCGCCGGCGCCGACGACGCGGCGATGCACCGGCTCATCGCGCGGGAACTGCGCGCCCTGGCCGGTCGCGACGCCAACTCCGCGCGCCTGCGCGAAACCCTGCACGCCTACCTGCTCGCCCACCGCAGCCCCGAGGGCACGGCGAAACTGCTAGGGGTCCACAAGAACACCGTGCGCTACCGAATCCAGCGGATCGAGGAACTGCTGGGGCATCCGATCGAGCAGCGCAGCCTGCCGCTCGAGATCGCGCTGGCCTGCGTCGCCGCCTACGGGCTCGACGCACTGCCGTGACGGGTTATTCGGTGCCGGTGCGGCCGGCGCGCAAGGGCGCGTCCGACGTCGCGGGAGCCGGGGCCTGGGGCAGGTCCGCCAGCAATTGGGTGGTCGCCGCCGCGATCGCGGTGACCGCTTTGTCCACCGCCGCCTTGGTGGCGGTGCTCAGGCCGGAGACACCACCGACCGTGCGCACGTACTGCAGTGCGGCGGCGTAGATCTCCTGCTCGGTAGCGGCAGGTTCCAGACCTCGCAGGAGGGTGATGTTGTCGCGCATGCGTGCAGATTAGTCCTGATAACGGCGATTCGGCAGGACAAGTTTGCGACTGTGTGAAAATATCCGCCGTCTCGGGCCGGTTGGGGCAACCGCACGCCCCGCGCCTGCCGATGGGGAACAATCGAAGACATGCCAGCCCGCGGTGTAGCCCCGTTGACCACGTTCCCCTACGCAGAATTGGACAAACGGGAAGAGGATCACTGGTCGGGCGCCGCGATCTCCGATGACGAATTGCGCGCGCTGGCGCTCGGCGGTTTCTATTCCGCGCGCTGGGACGCCTTCCACGACGCGCTGCTGCTCGGTCCCGAACGCGATCATCCGCTCGGCGACCGGCGCGAACTGGCCATCGACACGCTGACCGGCGCGTGGGGCATCACCGACAGCACCGAGGCCCAGGCGTCGATGGAACAGTTGCTCGAAGGGATGCACGCCCCGCTCTACGCGCTGGTCCACCCCTTGGTCATGGCCTCGATCAACGCCAGCGAACGCGACCGCTTCGGCGAACGCGCCGACCGGCACCGCGCCTTCCTGCGCCAGGTCGGCTCGTTCCGCGGCATGGACAACCCGGAGGCGCTGGTCCGCGACTACGACATCTGGTCCCAGGCCATCAAGATCGGTTTCACCGACCACCTGGCCCGTCCGCTGCCCAGCGACATCCACGCGTGGGATCTGGCCCGGGTCGTGGCGGTCGCCCGGATGGCCTACACCGCCGGCTACCTCGAGGCCGACACCGCCTGGGGCTACCTGCACCGGGCGCTGCCGCTCGCGCAGCGCAAATATCGCAACTGGCGGCAGTTCGGCGACGCCTACCTGGCCGGCTGGACCTACTGGCAGGCGTGCGAGGACCTCGCCGAACTCAAGAACGGCGGCGTCGACCGTCGCCTGGAACTGCTGCGGCTGTGGATGCGGCCCACGAGTCCGTGGCGGCGCATCGGACTCAACGACGACGGGCCCACGCTCGCGAGTTGACGACGCGGTGTGGCGGTCGCGACGACCGCCACACCCGGTCTATCCGCCGTCGGGCAGCGAGCGCAGGATGCCGCGGCCGTACCGCTGGAACTGCGCGTCGTCGACCATGCCGAGCGAATGCCGCTCGACCAGCAGTTCCCACTCCGAATACAGTTGCGACACACCGGGATCGGCCGGACCGGCGGCCCCGTCGGCGGCTTCGCGGCGCACCGCGAAATTCACCGCGCAGGTGACCCGCTCGGTATCGGCGCGATCCTCGCCCGAGAACCGGAACGTCAGGTGACCGTCGTGCACGTCGATACCGCCCGAGCCCCGGCCCGAGGCGACCTCGCCCGCGACGCCCTCGGTGGCGCGCGCCCACAGGATCACCGGGATCGGCAGTTCGTGGGCGTAGCGGTCGTCGGGATCGATCGAGACGAACAGCAGTCGCCCGGTGGTCGCGGCCAGCAGTCCGTCGCCGCTGCCCAGCGGCGCGTGCGCGCGCACCAAGGCCGTCTCGAGCACGTACTCCTCGGCGGTGACGTAGCGGTTGAGGGCGGCGATCGCGGGCCCGGCCTCGCGATGGGGCGTCATCCGGCGCACCGCGCGCTCCACATCCGCGCGGGTGGGACCGCTCTCGGCCCAGGTCGGCGCGGGCGGGCGCAGGTCGGGGGCGGCGACGTCGACGCGACGGCCGCCGAGGATCTGGGTGTTGATCCGCTCGACGATCTCCGCCGCGGCGGGGACATCGTGTTCGGCGATGAGCACCGGCAACGGCGTGCGGTCCGCGGGCACACCGGTCAGCACCGGTGTCGGGTAGCGCAGGTAGATCTCGATGACGACCGCGTCGTCGGCACGCCGGTTGAGCCGGACCTTGAGCAGGTCGGTGACCGGCACGTCGAGCACGCGCTCGCCTTCGCCGCCCGGTCGCAGAACGGTCAACCGCCCGCGTCCGTGGCGCACTATCGCCGTGGGTGTTCGTAGCTCGACTATGTCCATACCCCCTGCGCTCTTGTCTGATGCGGTGGCTGTGTGCGTTGATCGGTAGTCGCTACCGTTCGCTTACCCGCCGTGGCGGGAATTCCTCGGGGCGTGTGCGCCGTGCCCTCGCCGCCTTCCCCGGGCCCTGGCCCGCACCGGAATGTTGTGTCGTCGCTCACGATAGGCCGAACATGCCATGATTGTGACGACTCGGGGTAAACCGGAGCGAGGATCTCGGGAACCACCGTCGTTCCCCGGCCGTTTACCTGTCGAACCGCACCAACTGCCGAACTGCGCGATGTATCGAGTAGACCGTACGCGGTAACGTGGCATGTCCGCATCCGAAACTCGTCGCGGCGAGGTGAGGGTGGGGCCGACCCTTCGCGGCGGAATGCGTGAACAACGCGGCCCGACGTTCAGCTAGGCAGACCCGGAGACACCGGAAAGGACTGGCCTCGCGGCCGACGCTCTATGAACCGCAAGACAGTGTTTCGCACTCTGGCCATAATCGCGGGCATCCTGCTCGTGGTCTTGGCGTTCAGCTACTTCGGCAATGACACGCGCGGCTGGAAGAACGTCGACACCTCGGTGGCCCTGAGCGAACTCAACAACAAGGGCAATGTCAAGAACGTCCAGATCGATGACCGCGAACAGCAACTGCGCATCGAACTGAACAATCCGACCGACGCGACCGACGGCGACACCAAACTGCTCGCCAAGTTCCCGGGCGGCAGCGAGACCTCCGCGCAGATCTTCGACGCGGTGCAGAAATCCGGCGCGCCCTACAACACGGTTGTCAAGCAGGAGAGCTGGTTCACCCAGATCCTGCTGTTCGTGCTGCCGATGGTGATCCTGCTCGGCCTGTTCATCTTCGTGATGGCGCGGATGCAGGGCGGTGGTCGCGGCGGCATGATGGGCTTCGGCAAGTCGAAGGCCAAACAGCTGTCCAAGGACATGCCCAAGACCACCTTCGCCGACGTGGCGGGCGCGGACGAGGCCGTCGAGGAACTCTACGAGATCAAGGACTTCCTCCAGAACCCCGTGCGCTACCAGGCCCTGGGCGCGAAGATCCCCAAGGGCGTGCTGCTCTACGGCCCGCCCGGCACCGGCAAGACCCTGCTGGCGCGCGCGGTCGCGGGCGAGGCGGGCGTGCCGTTCTTCACCATCTCCGGTTCGGACTTCGTGGAGATGTTCGTCGGCGTCGGCGCGTCCCGGGTGCGCGACCTGTTCGAGCAGGCCAAGCAGAACAGCCCCTGCATCATCTTCGTCGACGAGATCGACGCGGTCGGCAGGCAGCGCGGCGCGGGCCTCGGCGGCGGTCACGACGAACGCGAGCAGACCCTCAACCAGTTGCTGGTCGAGATGGACGGCTTCGGCGACCGCACCGGCATCATCCTGATCGCCGCCACCAACCGCCCCGACATCCTCGATCCGGCGCTGCTGCGTCCCGGCCGCTTCGACCGGCAGATCCCGGTCGGCAACCCCGACCTGGCGGGCCGCCGCGCGATCCTGCGCGTGCACTCGCAGGGCAAGCCGATCTCGCCCGAGGCCGATCTGGACGGTCTGGCCAAGCGCACCGTCGGCATGTCCGGCGCCGATCTGGCCAACGTCATCAACGAGGCCGCCCTGCTCACCGCCCGCGAGAACGGCGCGGTCATCACCGGCGACGCGCTCGAGGAGTCGGTGGACCGGGTCATCGGCGGCCCGCGCCGCAAGAGCCGCATCATCAGCGAACACGAGAAGAAGATCACCGCCTACCACGAGGGCGGCCACACCTTGGCCGCCTGGGCGATGCCCGATATCGAGCCGGTCTACAAGGTGACGATCCTGGCGCGCGGCCGCACCGGCGGCCACGCGATGACGGTCCCCGAGGACGACAAGGGCCTGATGACCCGCTCGGAGATGATCGCCCGCCTGGTGATGGCGATGGGCGGCCGCGCGGCCGAGGAACTGGTGTTCCACGAGCCCACCACGGGCGCGTCCTCCGATATCGACCAGGCCACCAAGATCGCCCGCGCGATGGTCACCGAATACGGCATGAGTTCGCGCCTGGGCGCGGTCCGCTACGGCCAGGAGCAGGGCGACCCGTTCCTCGGCCGGTCGATGGGCGTCAGTTCGGACTACTCCCACGAGGTCGCGGGCGCGATCGACGAGGAGGTGCGCAACCTCATCGAGGCCGCGCACACCGAGGCGTGGGCGATCCTCAACGAGTACCGCGACGTCCTCGACGTGCTGGCCACCGCGCTGCTGGAGAAGGAGACGCTGCACCGCAAGGAGCTCGAGGAACTGCTCACGGCGGTGCAGAAGCGGCCGCGGATCACCGCGTTCAACGATTTCGGCGACCGCGTCCCCTCGGACAAGCCGCCGGTCAAGACCCCCGGTGAACTGGCCGCCGAACGCGGCGAGACCTGGCCGCCGGAGCCGGTCGCGCCGGTGCCCGCGGTGGCCTCGGCCCACCGTGAGCCCGCCCCGGCCAACGGCTACCCGCCGCAGGGGTATCAGCCGCAGCCGCAGTACGGCCGCCCGGAACACACGGGCGGATATCCGTTGCCGCAGCCCCCCGCCCAGGGCTACCCGCGTCAGGGCGGAACGCACGGTTCGCGTCCCGACTACGGCGCTCCCGCCGGATGGTCGGCCCCGGGGTGGCCGCCGCGCGACGAGCAGGCCCCGCAACCGGCGCCGCCGTCCGGTTACGGCGGTTGGCAGGGCCAGGGCGACCAGCACCAGGGCTATCGGCAGCCGTGGGGCGATCCGTCGCAGGGTCGCGGGGAACACGGTCACGATCGGGGCGGTTACGACGATCCCGACCGCCGCGACAACGACAACCGCGACTGGGAAGGCCAGAACGGCAGGCACTGATCCGTGAACCCCTCGCGTGCGCGCACGCGAGGGTAGGTCATGTGCTCGGATCGAGTGGCCGTTACGCTCGGTCATCGGGGTGCCCAACGATTGCCCGCACCCGTGATTTTGGAGGTGTGCTCGTTTGTCGGCCAACCATGACATCGTCGGTCGGACTCGCAACGGCGCCGACGGGGCCGACTCCGCGCCCGATCTGGTCGCCCTCGAGACCGGGCGACCTTTCGACCAGGACCGCGCGGAGGCCGCCGTCCGCGAACTGCTGCTCGCCGTCGGCGAGAATCCGGACCGTCCCGGTCTGCTCGACACCCCGGCCCGCGTGGCCCGCGCCTACCGCGAGATGTTCGCCGGGCTCTACCAGGAACCCGACGCGGTCCTGAACACCACCTTCGACGAAGGACACCAGGAATTGGTGCTGGTCCGCGACATCCCCATGTACTCCACCTGCGAACACCACCTGGTGTCGTTCCACGGTGTCGCGCACGTCGGCTACATCCCCGGCCCGCAGGGGCGCGTCACCGGGCTGTCCAAGCTGGCCAGGGTGGTCGACCTGTACGCCAAGCGCCCGCAGGTCCAGGAACGGCTGACCAGCCAGATCGCCGACGCGGTCATGCGCAAACTCGATCCGCGCGGCGCGATCGTCGTCGTCGAGGCCGAACACCTGTGCATGGCCATGCGCGGGATCCGCAAGCCCGGCGCCAGCACCACCACCTCCGCCGTGCGCGGCCTGTTGCAGACCAACGCCGCCTCGCGCGCGGAGGCACTCGATCTCATTCTGCGAAAGTGAGGCGGTACGCGGTGTCCGAACGCTGGAGGGTCACCGTCGAGGTGAGCCGGTGACCCGCGTGGGCAATGTGGGGCCGCGCGACGGACGCGGCTGCGTCGTCATGGGCGTGGTCAACGTGACCAGCGATTCCTTCTCCGACGGCGGCCGCTACCTGGACACCGACCGTGCTGTCGCGCACGGCATCGCCCTGCACCGCGCCGGAGCCGACATCATCGACGTCGGCGGCGAATCCACCCGTCCCGGCGCGGCCCGCGTCGATCCGCGCACCGAGGCCGCGCGGGTCACCCCCGTCATCCGCGGACTGGTCGCGGCCGGTGTGCCGACCAGCGTGGACACCATGCGCGCCACCGTCGCCGAGGCCGCGATCGGCGCGGGCGTCTGGCTGGTCAACGATGTCTCCGGCGGTCGCGCCGACCCCGATATGGTGCAGGTCGTCGCCGCCGCGAACATCCCGTGGATTCTCATGCACTGGCGCGCGGGGGCCGACTACCGGCACAGCGGTCCCGCCGACCACTACGACGACGTCGTCGCCGAAGTCCGCGCCGAACTGAACACCCAGGTCGAGAAGGCCATCGCCGCCGGGGTGGACCCGTCGCGGCTGATCCTGGACCCGGGCTTGGGTTTCGCCAAGAACGCCGAACACAACTGGGCGCTGCTGGCGGCGCTGCCGCGCCTGGTCGCCGACGGCCTGCCGTTGCTGATCGGCGCGTCCCGCAAACGCTTCCTCGGGGCTCTGCTCGCGGACCGCAGCGGTGAACCCCGCCTGCCCGACGGTCGGGAGACCGCGACCGCCACGGTGTCCGCGCTGGCCGCCTGGCACGGCGCGTGGGGTGTGCGCGTGCACGATGTGCGCGCCTCGCTGGACGCCATCGCCGTCACCGAGGCGTGGCAGCGCGCCGCGACGACCCGCGGATCCGCCCGATGACCCGCCCGTCGGACCGCATCGAACTGCGCGGCCTGCGCGTCTTCGGCCACCACGGCGTCTTCGACCACGAACGCCGCGACGGCCAGGAGTTCCTGGTCGACCTCACCGTCTGGACCGATTTCACCCGCGCCGCCGCCTCCGACGACCTCGCCGACACCCTCGACTACGGCGCACTCGCCGAACAGGCCGTCGCCATCGTCGCGGGCCCCCCGCGCGACCTGATCGAAACCGTCGTCAGCGAGATCGCCGACACCCTCTTCACCGACCCCCGCATCGCCACCCTCGAAGTGGTCCTGCACAAACCCTCCGCCCCCATCCCGCACACTTTCGCCGACGTCCGCGTGTCCACCACCCGCACGCGGCGCGAACCGGGCGAGGTGCGCCGATGACCCGGGCGGTGCTCTCGATCGGCTCGAATCTGGGCGACCGACTCGGCTACCTGCGCGGGGTCGTCGACGGTTTCGGCGAGCGGGTGACGGCGGTCTCGTCGGTGTACTCGACCGCGCCGTGGGGCGGCGTCGAACAGGAGGACTATCTCAACGCGGTCCTGCTGGTGGAGGACCCGTCGTTCGAGTGCGGGGACTGGCTGGCCGCCGGGCATCGTCTGGAAGCGCGGGCCGAACGGGTGCGCGAGACACGCTGGGGTGCGCGCACCCTCGATGTGGATGTCGTCTGGTGTGGTGCGGGCGGCGAGGCGGTGCACAGCGACGATCCGGTGTTGACGTTGCCGCATCCGCGCGCGCACGAACGCGCCTTCGTCCTGATGCCGTGGGCGGAGGTGGAACCGGCCGCGGAGCTGCGAGTGGGCGATATCACACGCGGTGTGGTGGACTGGCTCGCGGCGCTGCCCGCGACCGAGCGCGACGGGGTGCGCCGGACCGAGTTGTCGCTGCGTGGGCAAGCCGATGGGGTGGGGAACCGACCGTGAAACCGACGAAGTTGTGGGATCTCGGGGCCACTGTGTTGGTGGCCGCGGTGGTGGCGTGGATCGCCACCCGGGTCGCCTACGACAGTTTCCCGCCGATCTCGGTGTTCGCGGGGGCCTCGCTGTATCCGGTGGCGGCGATCGAGGTGGTGTTGGCGTTCGTGGTGCGGGCGCGGGTGCGCGATCAGGAGGTCGGGGGCGGGTTGCACCAGTTGCATCCGATCACGGCGGCGCGGGCGGTGGCGTTGGCCAAGGCGTCCTCGCAGGTGGGGTCGATCGCGGCGGGCGTGTGGCTGGGTTTCCTGTGCTGGGTGTTCCCGCAGCGCGGCACGTTGCGGGCCGCGGCCGCCGATTCGCCGGGGGCGATCGTGGGCATGCTCGCCGGTGTCGCGCTGGTCGCGGCGGCATTGTGGCTCGAGTATTGCTGTCGCGCGCCGGACGACCCTTCCGACGATCCAGCGACTACTTAGCAACTACTTCCGGCTTGTACCACAGGAGACTTTGTGGGCGGCCCGCGACGCGCAGGCTACCCTGGCGTGCATGGTTTCACCCTCCCGTAGCAGCACTTCCCGTCGACGGCGGGACGAAGCGGGAAAACTGTTCGTGGGCGCGTTGGTTCTTCTCGGACTGGTTGCCAGCGTTTTTCTGGTTTTCAGCAATAGTCTGCAATTCGTTCGGATCGGCCTGGTAGCGGCCCTGTGGGCGGCCGCGATCGGCGCGCTCGCCGCGACCAGATTCCGCAAGGAAGCCTCGGTCGACAAGGCCAAGATCCGCGATCTGCAAACGGTGTACGAGTTGCAGCTCGAACGCGAGGTCACCGCCCGGCGCGAGTATGAACTCGGCGTCGAGGCCAGGGTTCGCGAAGAAGTGGGCGCCGACGCCGCGGAGATGGCCGCGTTGCGCGCGGAGTTGTCGGTGCTGCGCCAGAATCTGCAACGGCTGTTCGACGGCGATCTGCTCGTGGAGCGGCCCGCGCTGCACGCCGACGCGACGCGGATCGGCGAACTGGAGAGCCGTCCCGCAGGGCAGGCGAACCACAACTCGGCCGCGCCGGCGAACAATAGCTCCGCGAATGCCGAGAACTGGGCGGCGGAGCTGAACAACAGCATGACCCCGGTGTTCAGCATGACCCCGGTCTTCGTGCCCGACCATCCCGAGCCGCCGCAGTTCGCCACCCCGTACGACGAGCCGGTGACGGCGGAGACCTCGGTGGTCTCGGTCGAGGACGACTACGACGACGACTACGACGAGCGTGACGAAGACCGCTCCGACCAGCGCGGACACGTCTCCGACACGCACGACACCGATCCGCTGCGCCGCCCGAAGGGCTGGTCGGACGCCTTCACCGAGGCCGAACCCGAGGCCGCCGACCCGGAGCCGTCGATTCCGATGCGGGTTCCGCCGCGCGATCCCGCGCCGACACCGCCGCCGCTGCCGCGCCTCGGCGGCCCGACCGCGCCGACCCCGCAGGTCGGCACGGCGGGTTCGCGTCGGCGTCGCCGTGACGACGAGGACGAGGTGGGCGCGCCCTCGCGCAAACTCTCGGTGGCCGAGATCATGGCCAACCTGCAATCGGAGAACGGCCGCTCCGACAACGGCGGGCGCGGGTAGCGCAGATCACGCAGGGGCCCGTGGCATCGGGCCGCGGTCGGCCGATATCCTCGACCCGTAACGTCTGGTACCCGCGACGCGGGACTGGAACGACATCGAGAGGACAATGGTGACCTCGAGAAGTGTGACTTCCGACGGTGTGCCCGAGGGCGGCGGTTCGGCCGGATTCGATCCGGCCCCCGCGCGCCTGACGGTCGGCATCGTCTCCGCGGGCCGGGTGGGTTCGGCTCTCGGCGTGGCCCTCGAGCGCGCCGGACACGTGGTGTTCGGCGTGTCCGCGATCTCGGACGCCTCGGTGCACCGGGCGCGGACGCGGTTGCCGGATTCGGAGATCCTGCCGGTCGAGGAGGTCGCCCGACGCAGCGAACTGCTGCTGCTCGCGGTGCCCGATTCGGAACTGGCCGGTCTGGCGCGCGGCCTGGCGGGCGCGGGCGTGGTGCGCGCGGGCACGATCGTCGCGCACACCTCGGGGGCGAACGGCGTGGCCGTGCTGGCCCCGCTGGCCGAACTCGGCGCGTTGCCGCTGGCGATCCACCCGGCGATGACGTTCACCGGGCACGACGAGGACATCGTCAACCTGGGCAACGCCTGCTTCGGCGTCACCGCCGCCGACGACATCGGCTACGCCATCGCGCAGTCGCTGGTGATCGAGATGGGTGGTGAGCCGGTCCGGGTGGCCGAGGCCGACCGGGCGCTCTACCACGCCGCGCTCGCGCACGGCAGCAACCACCTGGTGACGGTGATCGTCGACGCGGTCGCCGCGTTGCGCGAAGCGCTGGCGGGCCCGGGTCTGCTCGGTCAGCAAACGGTCGACGACCAGCCGAACGGGCTGGCCGAACGGTTGCTCGCGCCGCTGGCGTCGGCCGCGTTGGACAACGCGCTGCGCCGGGGGCGGGCCGCGCTGACCGGTCCGGTGGCCCGCGGCGACGTGGCCGCGGTGGCCGCGCACCTCGAGGCCCTGAACTCGGCCGACCCGCTGGTGGCCGACGCCTACCGCGCGCTGTCGCTGCGCACCGCGCAGTGGGCGGCCACCGATCCCGCACTGATCGACCTGTTGGAGGAACGCCGATGACCGGGCAACCGCGGTACCGGCCGGGTGAATTGACCGTGCACCACGATCCGGCCGCGATGCACGCGGTCGCGAAGGCGCTGCGCGCGGTGGGCCGCACGGTGGGGTTGGTGCCCACGATGGGCGCGCTGCACGAGGGGCACCTGGAGATCGTGCGCCGCGCCAAGCGCACCAACCAGGTGGTGATCGTGTCGATCTTCGTCAATCCGCTGCAATTCGGCGCGAACGAGGATCTGGACAAGTACCCGCGCACCCTGGACGCCGATGTCGCGCTGCTGCGCGCCGAGGGCGTGGACCTGGTGTTCGCGCCCAGTGCCGCCGAGATGTATCCCGACGGCCCGCGCACGATGGTGCATCCGGGCCCGCTGGGCGCGCAGTTGGAGGGCGCGAGCAGGCCGACGCATTTCGCGGGCATGCTGACCGTGGTCGCGAAACTGCTGCGGATCGCCGTGCCGACCGAGGCGTTCTTCGGCGAGAAGGACTACCAGCAGCTGACCTTGATCCGGCAGATGGTCCGCGATCTGAACTTCGACGTGAAGATCGTGCCGCTGCCGACCGTGCGCGAGGCCGACGGGCTCGCGCTGTCCTCGCGCAACCGGTATCTCGATGCGGCGCAACGGGAATCGGCCCTGGCGTTGTCGGCCGCGCTGGCCGCGGGCGCGCACGCGGGCGGTCTCGGCGCGCGGGCCGTGCTCGAGGCCGCGCGCGCGGTACTCGACCAGTCCTCCGGCATCGAGCTGGACTATCTCGAACTGCGTTCCGCCACACTCGATTCCGCGCCCGAGTCGGGTAACGCGCGACTGCTGGTCGCCGCGAAGGTAGGCGCGACCAGGCTGATCGACAACGCCGCCGTCACGCTCGGCGCGAGCATCGACGGCCATCCCACCGTATCGACCACCTCCGCTCGGACCGCGGGCTAGAAAGGCGACGAAGATGTTGCGCACCATGATGAAGTCCAAGATCCACCGGGCCACCGTCACCCACGCCGACCTGCACTACGTCGGTTCGGTGACCGTGGATCAGGATCTGCTCGACGCCGCCGACCTGCTCGAGGGCGAGCAGGTCTGCATCGTCGACATCGACAACGGCGCCCGCCTGGAGACCTATGTCATCGCGGGCGAGCGGGGTTCGGGTGTCATCGGGATCAACGGCGCCGCCGCGCATCTGGTCCATCCCGGTGATCTGGTGATCCTGATCGCCTACGGCATGATGAACGAGCAGGAGATCGCCGCCTACGAGCCGAAGGTGGTCTTCGTCGACGATCGCAACCGTCCGGTCGAGTTGGGCGCGGATCCCGCGCACGCGCCGGAGGGTTCCGGGCTGACCTCGCCTCGTACGCTGAGCTTCGCCTGACCCACCCCCACCCCCCACCTCTCACGACCCCGGGATCGGTTGAGCAATGCTGCTGACCATCGACGTCCGCAACACCAGCATCGAGTTGGGCCTGTTCGCGGGCAGCGGCGCGCACGCCAGGCTCGAACGGCACTGGCGGATGCACACCAATCCGCTGCTGACCGCGGACGAATTCGCCATGCAGGTGCGCGGCCTGGTCGGCGAGGACCTCGCGCAGGTGATGGGCGTGTCCGCGCTGTCCACGGTGCCGCCGGTGCTGCGGGAATTGCGCACGATGCTCGACCGGTATTGGCAGCACGTGCCGCACGTGGTCGTGGAACCCGGTGTGCGAACGGGAATTCCGCTGCTGGTCGACAATCCCAAGGAGATCGGCGCAGACCGCATCGTGAACACCCTTGCGGCACATCACCGTTTCGGTTCAGCGGCAATTGTCGTCGATTTCGGCACGGCCACCACCGTCGACCTCGTTTCGGCGAAGGGTGAATTTCTCGGCGGCGTGCTCGCGCCGGGCGTGGAGATCGCGGGCGAGGCGTTGATCGAGCGGGCGGCGTTGCGGCGCGTCGAATTGGCGCGGCCGCGCTCGGTGGTCGGCAAGAATACTGTCGAGGCCATTCAATCCGGCGCGGTTTTCGGTTTCGCCGGCATGGTGGACGGCCTGATCGATCGCATTCGCGACGAGTTCGACGCATTCGCGGGCGACGACGTCGCGGTGGTGGCGACCGGATTCAGCGCGCCGTTGATCGTGGCGGAGTCCGAGACCATCGATCACCACGAACCGCATCTGACCCTGACCGGCCTGCGATTGGTCTACGAGCGCAATCAGGCGCGACGGAAGTGAACGGCGCGACGCGCGCGGATGCGGCGCAGATCACCGTGGCGTGGGGTGTTGCGGCTCCGTCGGCCGCTGCTATGCTCGCCGACATGTTCTCCAGTGTGAGCACCCGGGAGTGTTGTCGAGGCCGATAAGGGCCTCGACCGTTCGAGGCCGTCCGTGACCCTCGATCGTCGACACATGCTGGAGATGCGCTCATGCGTTCATCTGTTCTCTCCCTCACGTCCGGACGGACGCCTCTCTCGGCCACCCCGCCGCTGGATCGCGCGGTCGCCTCGGCGCTGCCGACTCGGCTGCGGCCCGCCGACCTGCTGCGTCTGACCGACGAGGGTGCCGAGGACGTGCTCGCGGGCCGCTACGACCACCTGCTCCCGCCCGGCGGCGTCTGGCCGCTGGAGCGGCGCTGGGCGGCCCGGCTGCTCGCCGACGACGAGGTCGACGTCTGGCTCATCAGCTGGACCCCGGACAAATCCACCGAACTGCACGATCACGCGGGCTCGCTCGGCGCGCTGACCGTGCTCAGCGGCGCGCTGTCGGAATTCCGTTGGAACGGAAAGGAATTACGCGGCCGCACGTTGACCGCGGGCGATCAGGCCTCCTTCCCGATCGGCTGGGTGCACGACGTCATGCGCGCGCCCGCGGCCGTGGAATCCGCCGGTCCGCTCGACCCGACACTGAGCGTGCACGCCTATTCGCCGCCCCTCACCGCCATGTCGTACTACGAGGTGACCGGCCACGGCACCCTGCGACGCACCCGCACCGTTCTCACCGACCAGCCCGAAGGTGAACTCTGACATGAGCCTGACCATTGATCAGATGCTCGACAACGCCCGCGCCAAACTGACCCGCGTCTACGCCTTCGAGATTCCGCAGGCGCTGAGCAGGGGAGCGATCCTGGTCGATATCCGGCCCCAGGCCCAGCGCGACCGGGAGGGCACCCTGCCCGGCGCGCTGGTCATCGAACGCAATGTCCTGGAATGGCGCCTCGACCCCAGCAGTTCGGCCCGCCTGGCCGCGGCCACCGATCACGACGTGGAATGGATCATCCTGTGCTCGGAGGGCTACACCTCGAGCCTCGCGGCGGCCTCCTTGCAGGATCTGGGATTGCATCGCGCCACCGATCTGGTCGGCGGATATCAGGCGTTGAAGGCGGCCGGGCTGCTGACCGTCGGAATCCGCGCCGCGCATTTCACCCGCGAGGTCGCCTCGCTCGCCTCCCTCTGACACCCGCGTCCGCCGCCGCCCGCCGAACAGGTCGGCGGCGCAGCGATTTTCGTCCGGCGACGATTCGTCCACCCCTGCCGGTCCCGGTGTTGAACCGTGCCCGTACCCGGCGTGCGACCAGTCCGATCGGCTATCGGTCAGCACTGGCCGGGCACCGCGCGAAACGATTTCCGGTGCCCGCTAGGGTAGTTGGTTGTGAGTGAGCGTAGCGAGCGATCCATAGGCGCGGCAGCATTGCTCGCGACCCTGCCGAGCATCTGCGAGGTGCGGCCGTGAGCGAGCCGCGTAACCCTTCGTCACCCGGGTCAGTTCCCCGCGGGCAAACCCCCGGCGCGGCTACCGGGGCCGACGACGTACCCGAGCAGATGCGTATTCGCCGGGAGAAGCGGGAGCGTTTGCTCGCCGCGGGCGGCGAGGCATATCCCGTGGTCGTGCCGCGCACCCATTCGCTCGCCGAAATCCGGGCCGCGTACCCCGACCTGCCCGCCGATTCCCAGACCGGTGATCAGGTCGGCGTCGCCGGGCGGGTGATCTTCCTGCGCAATACCGGCAAGCTGTGTTTCGCCACCCTGCAAGAGGGCGACGGCACGAAGTTGCAGGCGATGATCAGCCTCAACGGCGTCGGGCCCGAGGCGCTTACCGCCTGGAAGTCCGACGTCGATCTCGGCGATTTCGTCTTCGTGCACGGCGAGGTCATCGTGTCGCGCACCGGGGAATTGAGCGTGATGGCCGATTCCTGGTCGATGTCGGCCAAGTCGCTGCGCCCGTTGCCGGTCGCGCACAAGGAGATGAGCGAGGAATCGCGGGTCCGTCAGCGCTATGTCGACCTGATCGTGCGCCCCGAGGCCAGGGAAATGGCCAGGACCAGGGTCGCGGTCGTCAAGTCGCTGCGCGCGGCGCTGGAGCGGCGCGGATTCCTCGAGGTCGAGACCCCGATGTTGCAGACCCTGCACGGCGGGGCGGCGGCCAGGCCGTTCGTCACCCACTCCAATGCCCTCGATATCGACCTCTACCTGCGCATCGCTCCGGAACTGTTCCTGAAGCGGTGCGTGGTCGGCGGCCTGGAGAAGGTCTTCGAGATCAACCGCAACTTCCGCAACGAAGGCGCGGACTCCACGCATTCGCCGGAGTTCGCGATGCTGGAAACCTACGAGGCCTACGGGACCTACGACGACTCGGCCCGGATGATCCGGGAATTGGTGCAGGAAGTCGCGCAAGAGGCTTTCGGCACCCAGGTGGTCACCCTGGCCGACGGGACCGAATACGATCTCGGCGGCGAGTGGGCGACCGTCGAGATGTACCCCTCGCTGTCGGACGCGCTGGGCGTGCCGGTGACGCCGGAAACGACGGTCGAGGAATTGCGGGCGCTCGCCGATCGGGTGGGACTCGAAATTCCGGAGGGCAAGGGCTACGGCCACGGCAAACTGGTAGAGGAACTCTGGGAGCACCAGTACGGGGACAAGTTGTATGCCCCGACTTTCGTCCGCGACTTCCCGGTGGAGACTTCTCCGCTGACCCGGCAGCATCGCAGCAAGCCCGGAGTTACCGAGAAGTGGGATCTGTATGTGCGCGGCTTCGAGTTGGCAACCGGCTATTCGGAGTTGGTCGATCCCGTGATCCAACGGGAACGGTTCGTCGATCAGGCGCGGTTGGCCGCAGCCGGCGACGACGAGGCTATGGTGCTCGACGAAGACTTCCTCGCCGCGATGGAGCACGGCATGCCCCCGACAACCGGAACCGGTATGGGAATCGACCGGTTGTTGATGGCGCTGACGGGATTGGGAATCCGAGAAACAATACTGTTCCCCATTGTGCGTCCGGTCACTCGCTGAGTGGCGGTTTGCATAGACAAGTCTCGTCTTGGAATTTCCGGAATTCGAGGTATTCTTGCCTCGGGTAATCGGCCTAGTATGCGGGTCGCACGATTTCGAGAGGACGTTCATCTCATGGCAAAGAAGGTCACCGTTAGCCTGATCGACGATGTCGACGGTGAGTCCATCGCGGACGAGACCATCGAGTTCGCGATCGATGGTGTTTCGTACGAGATCGACCTGTCGACGGCGAATGCCTCGAAGCTGCGCGACGAGTTGGAGCAGTGGGTTTCCAGCGCGCGGCGGGTCAGCGGCCGTCGTCGCGTCAAGGCCGCCGCGGCAGGCGCCACCGCGGGCCCCAAGAGCCGGGTTTCGATCGACCGCGAACAAAGCGCCGCAATTCGCGAGTGGGCTCGCCGGAATGGGCACAAGGTATCCGCGCGGGGTCGTATCTCCGCCGACATCACCGACGCGTACAACAAGGCTGCCAAGGGCTGACCCCGATCGGTCTGCCGCCCGGGCGAATCGTGCGACGCCCGGGCGGCAGCCTTGTTTCCGGCGCCGTACCCGGCGCTCGCCAGGGGGCGGCGGCGCGGCCGATCGTGCACAGTGGGAAAGTGTCGGGCGGTCGAGCCCTCGTTCGACCCGCGCGGCCCGATCTTGCTCGTGATTCCCCGAGGCGGCACCATGGAAACCGTGGGTCGGGTGTCACTGGCGGTATGGAGAGACGAGGTATCGGCACAGTGACAGGATTCGTCGGATCATTCCTGCGATTCACCGACGACACGGGTCGTCAGCAGGAGTTGATGCTCACCCCCGATCGGCAGCGCATCACCATCGGGCGCTCCCCGCAGGCCGATCTGACCCTCGGGTGGGACGCCGAAGTCTCCCGTCTGCACGCCGCCGTCGAATATCTGGGCGCGCATTGGACCATCGTCGACGACGGCCTGTCCCGCAACGGCACCTTCGTCAACGGCGAACGCCTGGTCGGCAGACATCGACTGATGGCGGGCGACAAGATCCGCGTCGGCACCTCGCTGGTCTCCTTCCACGATTTCGGCGGCGCGGCCGAGGACATCACCCGTGCGGCCACCGGGGCCATGCCCACCCTGCGCTCGCTCACCGAGACCCAGCGGTCGGTGCTGATCGCGCTGTGCAGGCCCTACAAGAACGGTGCCGGATTCGCGACGCCCGCCTCCAACCAGCAGATCGCCGACGAGTTGTTCCTCAGCGTCGACGCGATCAAGACCCATCTGCGCGCGCTGTTCGCGAAATTCGGGGTGGAGTCGCTGCCGCAGAACCAGAAGCGGGTGCGGTTGGCCTTTCTCGCCATGCAGAGCGGGATCATCTCCGAACGAGATCTGTGAGGCCGCTGCCCGCGATCGGCGCGGTCGAGGCGGAGGTAGACGCTCGCTGGTGTACCCGAGTCGCTGACACATGTTCACCGAGGTCGCGACGCGGTTGACTCGAGATATCGAACCGGAGGGGCCACCCCGACGGACATCCGAGTCAGGAGAAGCGCATGCTCGCCGCCCGTATCGCCGCCTTGGTCGCGGCCACGCTCGCGACCGGACTGGTCGCCGGGGTCTTCTACGCCTACGCGATCTCGGTGATGCCCGCCCTGGCGCGCACCGAGGACCGCACGATCATCGACGTGATGCAGAAGATCAACGTGGTGATCATCAATCCGTGGTTCATGATCGGATTCGTCGGCACCGTCGTCTTCGGCATCGCCACCGTCGTCCTGCACCTGGGGTCCGAGCACCGCACCACGCTGATCTGGATCGGCGTCGCGCTGGCGCTGAACGTCATCGCCTTCGCGATCACCGCGGCCTGCAACGTCCCCTTGAACGATCAACTCATGGCGGCGGGCGACCCGGCGAGCGCGGCCGAGGCGGCCTCGGTCCGCGCCGACTTCGAATCCTCCTGGGTCCGTTGGAACATTGTTCGCGCCGTCGTGCACACCTTGGCCTTCCTGGTGCTGTGCGGTGCGCTGTTCGTCGGGGGAATCCAGCATGGCAAGCAATCGGTCCAGGCGGCGGTGCCGTCCGCGACCGGTGACTTCGCTCCGCAGGTGGTCGCCGGAACGCCGTTCCGGGGCTTCTGAGCCGCACACCGACCGCGGGGTCCGTTGCCGGGGCGTCGGGAGAAAAATCCCACACCCGCCCGCCAACGGGCCCCACGGTCGGTGTTCGTCCACGATGATGGAGGTACGCGGTCGATGACGGGTAGCGGTCGAGCTGTTCGCTGTAGGCAAAACCCGCTCGGAAACGAAACCCGCCACGGGCACGTTATGAGTGAATGACCGTGCTGTCGCCGCTCACCAATAGGGTGGACTGGAGGCGGCCCGAACCCCCGCCAACTAGAGTGGAGGCGGGGGCCGCAACCCCCGGGCTTCATGGCAGGCTGACGACCACAGCTTGGACACAGCACTGAAGCGTCGGACGCCAGTGAAGGCTTGAGCAGGAGAGTGAGGGAGCGATGTTCGAGAGGTTCACCGACCGCGCGAGGCGTGTCGTTGTCCTGGCCCAGGAAGAGGCCCGGATGCTCAACCACAACTACATCGGCACCGAGCACATCCTGCTTGGGTTGATCCACGAGGGTGAGGGCGTCGCGGCCAAGTCGCTGGAATCCCTCGGCATTTCGCTCGAGGGTGTGCGCAGCCAGGTCGAGGAGATCATCGGCCAGGGCCAGCAGGCCCCCTCCGGTCACATCCCCTTCACCCCGCGCGCCAAGAAAGTACTCGAGCTCAGCCTGCGCGAAGCGCTGCAGCTCGGCCACAACTACATCGGCACCGAGCACATCCTGCTCGGCCTGATCCGCGAGGGCGAGGGCGTCGCCGCCCAGGTCCTGGTGAAGCTGGGCGCCGATCTCAACCGGGTGCGCCAGCAGGTCATCCAGTTGCTGTCCGGATACCAGGGCAAGGAGCCGGTGGAATCCGGTTCCCGCGGCGAGGCGGGCACCCCGTCCACGTCGCTGGTGCTCGACCAGTTCGGCCGCAACCTCACCCAGGCCGCCCTGGAAGGCAAGCTCGACCCGGTCATCGGCCGCTCGAAGGAGATCGAGCGGGTCATGCAGGTGCTCAGCCGCCGCACCAAGAACAACCCGGTGCTCATCGGCGAGCCCGGCGTCGGCAAGACCGCCGTGGTCGAGGGCCTGGCGCAGGCCATCGTCAACGGCGAGGTCCCCGAGACGCTCAAGGACAAGCAGCTCTACACCCTCGACCTGGGTTCGCTGGTCGCGGGCAGCCGCTACCGCGGTGATTTCGAGGAGCGCCTGAAGAAGGTCCTCAAGGAGATCAACACCCGCGGCGACATCATCCTGTTCATCGACGAGTTGCACACGCTGGTCGGCGCGGGAGCCGCCGAGGGCGCGATCGACGCGGCCTCCATCCTCAAGCCCAAGCTCGCCCGCGGTGAACTCCAGACCATCGGCGCCACCACCCTCGACGAGTACCGCAAGTACATCGAGAAGGACGCCGCCCTCGAGCGCCGCTTCCAGCCGGTGCAGGTCGGCGAGCCCACCGTCGAGCACACCATCAACATCCTCAAGGGTCTGCGCGACCGCTACGAGGCGCACCACCGGGTCTCCATCACCGACGGCGCGCTGGTGGCCGCGGCCACCTTGGCCGACCGCTACATCAACGACCGGTTCCTCCCGGACAAGGCCATCGACCTCATCGACGAGGCGGGCGCGCGCATGCGCATCCGCCGGATGACCGCGCCGCCGGACCTGCGCGAATTCGACGACAAGATCGCCGACGCGCGCCGGGAGAAGGAATCGGCGATCGACGCGCAGGACTTCGAGAAGGCCGCGCGGCTGCGCGACAAGGAGAAGCAGCTCGTCGCCAAGCGGGCCGAGCGCGAGAAGCAGTGGCGCTCCGGTGATCTGGACGTCGTGGCCGAGGTCGACGACGAGCAGATCGCCGAGGTGCTGGCCAACTGGACCGGTATCCCCGTCTTCAAGCTCACCGAGGAGGAGACCACCCGTCTGCTCCGCATGGAGGACGAGCTGCACAAGCGGATCATCGGCCAGGAGGACGCGGTCAAGGCGGTCTCCAAGGCGATCCGCCGCACCCGCGCCGGCCTGAAGGATCCCAAGCGTCCCTCCGGCTCGTTCATCTTCGCCGGTCCGTCCGGCGTCGGTAAGACCGAGCTGTCCAAGGCGCTGGCGAACTTCCTGTTCGGCGACGACGACGCGCTCATCCAGATCGACATGGGCGAGTTCCACGACCGCTTCACCGCCTCGCGGCTCTTCGGCGCGCCTCCCGGGTACGTCGGCTACGAGGAGGGCGGCCAGCTCACCGAGAAGGTGCGGCGCAAGCCGTTCTCGGTCGTGCTGTTCGACGAGATCGAGAAGGCCCACCAGGAGATCTACAACACCCTGTTGCAGGTCCTCGAGGACGGCCGCCTGACCGACGGTCAGGGCCGCACCGTGGACTTCAAGAACACGGTGCTGATCTTCACCTCGAACCTCGGCACCTCCGACATCTCCAAGGCCGTGGGTCTGGGCTTCTCGCAGTCCAACAGCGAGGGCTCGAACTACGAGCGGATGAAGCTCAAGGTCAACGATGAGCTGAAGAAGCACTTCCGCCCCGAATTCCTCAACCGCATCGACGACGTCATCGTCTTCCACCAGCTCACCAACGAGCAGATCGTCCAGATGGTGGACTTGATGATCGGCCGCGTCGAGAAGCAGCTGAAGAACAAGGACATGGCGCTGGAGCTGTCCGAGAAGGGCAAGTCCCTGCTGGCCAAGCGCGGATTCGATCCGGTGTTGGGTGCGCGGCCGCTGCGTCGCACCATTCAGCGCGAGATCGAGGATCAGCTGTCGGAGAAGATCCTGTTCGGCGAGATCGGCCCCGGTCAGACGGTGTTCGTCGATGTCGAGAACTGGGACGGCGAGGGTTCGGGTGAGGACGCCAAGTTCACCTTCACCCCGAAGGCCAAGCTGACCAAGGCGCCCGCCGCCGAGGACAAGCCCGAGGTCGTGCTGACCGGTGCGGCCGAAGGGCCCACCGAGGCCGCTTCCGGCGAATAAGTTCTGACGGCGAATGGCCCATCCCGATGCGGGGTGGGCCATTCGCCGTTTCGGGGCTCAGCCCCAGTTCATCAGCGCCGCTTGTTCACGGGCGGCGGTGGTGAAGAAGAATTGCCGCAGGTCGCGGTACCTGTCGAGGATGTAGTCCCGCGCCCAGTCGGTGCCCCAGATATTCGGGTACACGTTCTCCCGCGCCATTCGCGCCTGGTCGAAATACGGCAGCAGATCCGCAAACGGCACCTCCCACAGTGTCGCGGAGGTCCGCGCGACCAATTCCGCGTCCCAGATCGCCTGATTCCCCTCGTCCCCGAGGAAGGCGGGCGTCTCCAGCAGGTCCACCCCCAAGTCCGCGACCGCCATCAGATACCGGATGCCACCCCACGCTTTGTCCAGATAGACGTGGCCGTACCCGGCCCGCTCCAACCCGATAAAACTGTCCACCCCCTTCGCATCCCGCACCAACCCGTCCGCCTCCCGCTCGGACACCGCGGTGAAACTCATGACCATCCCCACAACGCACTCCCGATCGACACCGACACAACGCCGCGACCGTAACAGCGCCCCCCGACAATCGCTCACGCGTCGGGTTCCTGCCCCGCGGTGGTGCAGCGGTGGGCGAGGGTGGTGAAGGCGGTGCGGAGGGCGGGGGGTTGTAGGACTCGGATGGGGGCGTCGAAGTTGGCGAGGGTGGCGGCCAGGCCCATCCAGGACCAGGAGCCGACGGTGGCGCGGCAGCGGGTGGGGGTGAGTTCCTCGACGACGGCGTCGCGGAGGTAGGTGGAGACCAGGGCGGCGGGGCGGTCGATGATCACCTCTCCGGTGCACGGCCAGGTGGGGGCGCCGCGGAACTTCGCGACGACGTAGGCGGTGACGTCGCCGCCGGGGAGTTCGCGCGGGTGGAAGCGGGGGCCGGTGGGGATGCGCGGGGTGATGCGGTCGACGCGGAAGGTGCGCCAGTCGGCGCGGTCGAGGTCCCAGGCCACCAGGTACCAGCGCCCGCCCCAGGTGACGAGGTGGTGGGGTTCGGTGCGGCGCGGCGGGTCGGGCGGGTCGGGGGCCTCGGCTTTGGCGTAGTCGAAGCGCAGGATCTCGTGGGCGTGGGCGGCGGCGCTGATCGCCAACAGCACGCCGCTGTCGACGCGCGGTCGGGCGGCCGGTTCCACCGGGGTCACCTGGAGCATGTCGATGCGGTGCCGCAGTCGCGACGGCATGACCTGGCGGATGGTGTTGAGGGCGCGGACGGCGGCTTCTTCGATGCCCGCCTGCGAGCCCGCCGCGAGTTGCAGGGCGACAGCGAGTGCGACGGCTTGTTCGTCGTCGAACAGCAGCGGGGGCAGTTCGGCGCCCGCGTCGAGTCGGTATCCGCCTTCGGGGCCTTTCACGGCGGCGATGGGGTAGCCGAGTTCCCGCAGACGGTCGACGTCGCGGCGCACGGTGCGCGCGCTGATGTCGAGGCGTTCGGCGAGCAGCGCGCCCGGCCAGTCGCGTCGGGTCTGCAACAGGGACAGCAGGGCGAGCAGGCGCGCGGAAGTTTTCGGCATGAATTCGATTCTGCCCGCAATAGCGGACACATACTGTCCGCTACCGCTGCGAGGGTGGTCCCATACCCACCGACGAGAGGAACCAGATGACCACCGCGACCGCCCCCGTCCTGGACACCGAGCGCGCCGAACTGCTCGCCGAACTGGCCACCACCCGCGAAGCGCTGCGCACCACCGTGTGCGGGCTGTCGGACGCGCAACTCGGCGAGCGTCCGACGGTGAGCGCGCTGTGCCTGGGCGGTCTGGTCAAACATGTCGCCGCCACCGAGAAGGCGTGGATGCAATTCGTGCTGCACGGGGCCTCGGCGATGAATTTCGATCTCCCGGAGGGTGTGACCTGGGAGGAGTTCATGAACGGCACCGCGCGCGAATACCCGCAGTGGGCGATCGACCGCCAGAACGATTTCCAGATGCAGCCCGGGGACACCCTCGCCGGAATCCTGGAGAACTACGCGGCGATCGCGGCCGAGACCGAGCGCGTCATTGCCGCCGTGCCCGATATGTCGGCGGCCCGGCAACTGCCGTACGCGCCGTGGAACGAGGAGGAGAACCCGATGCGCAGTGTGCGCCGGGTCCTGGTCCACGTCATCGCCGAAACCGCCCAGCACGCGGGCCACGCCGACATCCTCCGCGAAACCCTCGACGGGCAGACCACCACCTAGATCCGCGCGCGGAGGGCCGCGCCGGCCTGATCCGGCGCGGTGCACCACATCGGACCCGCGCACCCGCCGCACGAGGGGTGCGGCGGATGTTCGCTAACATCTGACGGTTCGGGTGGTGTGCGATGGGTCCCAGGGGGACGGATGAGACAGATCCTGTTCGCGGCGATGATCGCCTCGGCGGTGTCGATCACGTTGACGCCGATGCTGATCCGGCTGTTCACCCGCGAGAAGCTGGGGCAGGAGATCCGTTCGGACGGCCCGCAGAGCCATCAGACCAAGCGCGGAACGCCGACCATGGGCGGAATCGCGATCCTGGTCGGCATGTGGGCCGGTTACCTGGGTTCGCACCTGATCGGCCTGCGCTACGACGCGGACGGGATCTCGGTCTCGGCGCTGCTGGTGCTCGGTCTGACCACGGCGCTCGGGATCGTCGGCTTCCTGGACGATTTCATCAAGCTGCGCAGGCGGCGCAACCTGGGCCTGACCGCGGCGGGCAAGTACCTGGGCCAGTTGACGGCGGCCATCGTGTTCGGCGTGCTGGTGCTGCGGTTCCCGAACAGTCACGATCTGACGCCCGCGAGCAGGCACGTCTCGATCGTGCGGGATCTGCCGTGGCTGACGTTGACGCCGGTGGTGTTCCTGATCGCGGTCTGTTTCCTCGTCGTGGCCTGGTCGAACGCGGTGAACATCACCGACGGCCTCGACGGACTGGCGGCGGGGTCGATGGGCCTGGTGTTGGGCGCGTACGTGCTGATCACCTTCACCCAGTATCAGAATTCGTGTTCCACCAAGCCCGTTCCTGGCTGCTACACCGTGCGTGACCCGCTGGATCTGGCGTTGGTGTGCGCGTCGGCGGCCGCGGCCTGCGTCGGATTCCTGTGGTGGAACACCGCGCCCGCGCAGATCTTCATGGGGGACACCGGATCGCTGGCGTTGGGCGGCTTGCTGGCCGGTCTGTCGGTGACCACGCACACCGAACTGCTGATGGTGGTCGTCGGCGCGCTGTTCTGCGCGGAGATCCTGTCGGTGCTGTTGCAGATCGTGGTGTTCCGCAGCACCGGCAAACGCTTGTTCCGGATGGCGCCGCTGCACCACCATTTCGAGTTGAGCAGTTGGGCGGAGACGACGGTGTCGATCCGGTTCTGGCTGTTGGCGGCGATCTCGGCGGCCGCGGGTCTGATGCTGTTCTTCAACGAGTATCTGACCGTCAGCTGAGTTCTCAGCGCGACGGGTCGGTCCGCGCGCCCGAGTCGGCGCCGACCATGAGCCGGGTGGGCAGCCGGGCCGCGACCCGGAATCCGCCGCTGGGCCGCGGGCCCGCGGTGAGCTGACCGCCGAGGGCGTGGGCGCGGTCGCGCATGCCGATGATGCCGTTGCGCCCGCCGGAGCCGCCTTTGGACTTCTCGGTGGGGCGGGTGTTGTCGATGGTCAGGTCGACCGATTCGGCGCTGTAGCGCAGGGTGACGGTGGCGCGCGCGCCGGGCGCGTGGTCGACGACGTTGGCCAGCGAGTCGCGCACGATGCGGGCCGCGGCCTCGTCCAGGACCTCGGGTAGCTTCACCGGCGTTCCGATCACCCGCGTGTCCACTTCGACGCCTGCCGCGCGGGTGCGCTGGAGCAGCCCCTCGAGATCCTCGATGGTGGAACCGGCGCCGAGCGGGAGTCCGTTGCGGGCGTCGCCGTCCCGGTCGGCGGGCGGCTTCTCGTTCACGGTGGCCGTCGCGATGACCGGTTCCTCGGCCACGGCGGCGACGATGGCCCCGGTGCGCAGGGATTCCAGCAGCGCGTGCGATTCGCCGAGCGCGTCCTTGCTGGCGGTGCTGATGGTCGCCAGCGCGGTCGCGCCCTGCTGCGGTCGGCGGTCGAACAGTTCGGCGGCCACCGAGGACTGCACGTTGATGCGCGAAAGCGCTTGCGCGAGAAGGTCGTGCGATTCGCGAGTGATGGCGAGGCGCAGATCGCCGGCCTGGCGTTCGCGTCTGGTCTGCTCCTCGTCGCGCAGCGCCAGGTCACGTTCGGCACGTGCCTCGGTGAGCGCGCGCCGGGACCGGATGCCTTCGGCGACCGCGACCAGCACCGCCAGCCACCCCAGCAGACCCCACTGCTGCCAGGCGTCGGTGGGACGGTCCAGCAGCGCGGGCATCGGCCAGATCATCAACGCGTAGCTGAAGGGCACCAAAGGGTAAGTCCACCAGCGTGATCCGAGGACGGCGGCGGTGAGGAAGGCGATCACGGGGGACAGGAACACCGGCCCGTACCCGTAGTCCAACGCGAGGTGAATGCCCGCGGCGGCCAACGTCACCAGCAGGACCGCGAGTGGTTCGCGGCGGCGCAGCAGCAGCGCGACGGGACCGATCAGCAGCAGTGTGTAGCCGAGCCAGTCCAGCGGTTGCGCGCCGTCCTGGAGCTGGTTGGCCGCGCGTCCGCCCACGACCTGCGCCACCGCGACCGCGAAGGCGAGTCCGCAGTCCCAGTACAGGGCGGAGCCACGTTTGGTCATTCCTGACGCTCTCACGCCTCTGAGACTAGTCCGCCGCGCCGTGGCGTCCGACGGTTCGTGCGGCGCGGGTGCGGGTGTCGCCGCCGGGTATTGTCCATGCATGTCCGACCAGCCGATTCGCTTCCCGGATCTGTCCGCTCGTCCGCACGAGCTCTCCTGCGAGCGCGTGATGTCCGCCCCGCCCGGTCTGCTCTACGCGGCCTTGACGCAGGGTTTCGACATCTGGTTCGCCGCCCAGGGCTCGCTGTTGATGAAGCCGGCGGTCAACGAGCCGTTCTTCTTCGAGACCGAGCACGCGGGTCTGCGCTACCCGCACTACGGACGTTTCCTGCGGCTGGAACCGGAGCGCCTGGTGCAGATGACGTGGGTGACCGGCGCGGACGGCACCGAGGGCGCCGAGACGGTGGTGACAATGGAGTTGTTGAAGCAGCCGCGCGGCATTCGACTTCGGTTGCGGCACGAGGGTTTTCCGAACGCGCAGGCCCGCGACCGGCACGAGGCGGCCTGGCCGCTGGTGCTCGAGCAGCTCGATCGCCGTACGGGCGCCGTGGACTGAGCCGGGCCGGTAGGTTCGTCAGCGAACGGATCGAATCATCTGTGAAAGGACCGTAATGCCCACTCGCAGCGCGCGTACCGCTTGGACCGGTGGCCTCCAGGATGGGTCGGGACAGGTCGAATTGGCCAGTTCCGGCGTCGGCAAGTACGACGTGTCGTTCCCGAAGCGGTCGGCCGAGGACGCCGACGGCACCACCAGCCCCGAGGAACTGATCGCGGCGGCGCACTCCTCCTGCTACGCCATGGCGCTCTCGGCGCAGATCGGCAACGCGGGCGGCACGCCGGAGAGCCTGGACGTGAGCGCCGATGTCACCCTCGGACCGGACCCGGCGGGCGGTTTCCGCATCACCGGCATCGCGCTGACGGTGCGCGGTCGGGTCTCGGGTCTGGATGCCGAGCAGTTCGCGACCGCGGCGAACGCCGCGAAGGCGGGCTGCCCGGTGAGCAAGGCGCTGGCCGGGGTCGACTCGATCACCCTGGACGCCGCGCTGATCTGAGCGCCGCTCGAACGCGAAAGGCAGTGCCGGTCATCAGCTCCGGCACTGCCTTTTTCGTGTCGCGCTAGCGCGGCTCAGGCCGCCGCGGGCACGGGTTCACGAGCGGGCGCGCTCGCGCGGGCGCCGTATTCGGTGAGGAACGCGAAGGCCAGACCGAGCGCGGCCCACAGGGTCGCGGTCTGGGCCAGCGAGGCCACCCGGAACTGCCACAGCAGACTCGCGGGGAAATCGGCCTTCACCTCGTCGACGCCGGGCAGCAGGACGTAGCCGAGCGTGACGACGACGACGAACGCGGCCACCCCGCCGAGAATCCGCAGGGTGTCGAGCCTGCCCGCGAGTGCCTTGTACGCGAAGACGGCCGCGCCGACGGCGACCAGTCCGAGCAGTACGGCGGCCACCCACAACAGGGTGCGGTCGTTGATGGTCTCCGGGTCGCCCACCGCGGGCGGGTTCGCCGGATATTTGAAGAACGGCACCGCGACGATCGCCAGCCATCCGCCGAGGGCGAGGGTGATCGCCAGGGCGGGGCCGGACAGGGTGCTCGCACGCCGCGCGTAGTGGGCGACGGCGGCGAAGAGCGCGCCGAAGGCCATACCCGCCAAGCCGAGGGCGAGGAATTGTCCCGCCTTCTGACCGTCCCGGCTGACCAGCGGTTCCTCTTCGTCACCGTGGGTGTGACCGGCCGACGCGGCCGGGTCCTCGTGCGCGGCGGCGGCCTCTTCGAGCGCGATGGCCGCGTCGATCTTCGGTTCGCCGACGAAATAGCCCACGGTGGCGGCCAGCAGACCGGCGATCAAGCCGGCCAGCAGGCCACGCAGTAACAGTGTTCTCAGTGATCCGGTCAGTGGCACGGAACACCCAGCAGGTGCCGACCGTCGTGCATCAACTCGTGCAGGAACATCCCGCTGCGCGAGATGGCCCCCTGGTCGAAGCCGACCAGGTAGAGCGCGAGCAGTGCCAGCAGTACGACGCCTACCGTGACGAGTACGGTCGCCAGCGAATCGCTCGCCGCGGCCTGACTCGGGGAATGTGCGATGGCCATCCGAGTTCCTCCCTTGGGATGCGCGTCCCGTCGGTCCGAGCGACGGTGCCGGTGTCTGGCTTTCCGGCACCGGCATCCGATGCGTGGAACACAGTGGCGCGACCGCTCCGGGATCTCACCGGATTACCGCGTCACCATCGCGTTTGTCTCTCGAACTGTGACACCGCGAGGTACCCGGCGTCAATACGAACCGACGCCGCCGACCCCGTTGTCGGGCGCGTCCCCGGCGAGTCCGATATCCGCGACCCGCCGGGTTCGCCCGGATTTCTCAGGAGGTTTTGGCCGCCACGTCGAGCACGACCTCGAATTCGAGCAGCGACGCGCCCGTCGACACCGGCTTCTGCTGCTCGCCGCCGCCCGCGTGCGCGGCACGGGCGGGCCCGTCGCGCCACGCCGCGAAGGCTTCCTCCGAATCCCACTGCGTGACCACGAAATACCGGTTGTCCCCGGCCACCGGCCGCAACAACTGGAAGCCGAGGAATCCCGGGGAGCCCTCGACGGCGTGCGCGCGGTGCGCGAACCGCTTCTCCAATTCGGGGCCCGCGCCTTCGGGGACCTCGATCGCGTTGATCTTCACGACTGCCATACCCCGACAATACGGTGCGTCGGCGCTCGCGCGTCGCCCCGGCAGAATCGAGTCATGCTGCATGACGAAGGTGGGGTCGGGACGCCGATCCTGTTGTTGCACGGCTTGATGGGCAGCGCCGGGACCTGGCGCGAGCACCTGGGGTGGTTGCGGCCGTTCGGGCACTTGTTCACCTTCGACGCCGCCGGGCACGGCCGCGCCGCCCCCGCCGCATTGACCACCGAGGCGTTCATCGACGACCTGGCCGCCGCGACCGCCTCGATCACCGAACCGATGGTGGTGATCGGGCATTCGATGGGCGGCCTGCACGGCTGGGTCTTCGCCGCGCGCTTCCCCGAGCGGGTCCGCGCGCTGGTCGTGGAGGACATCGCCCCGGATTTCCGCGGCCGCACCGCCGCGGACTGGGCCGCGCTGATCCGCACCTGGCCGCAACCGTTCCCCGACGAGCGGGCGGTGCTCGACTTCTTCGGCCCGGTCGCGGGCCGCTATTTCCTGAACGCGTTCACCCGCGGACCGGACGGCTACCGGTTGCACGGTTCGGTGGACACCTTCCGCGACATCTCCGAGGAGTGGGGCGGACGGCATTTCTGGGACGAATGGCGTGCGGTCCGGGTGCCCACGGTGCTGCTCGAGGGCGAGCACACCATCACACCGCCCGGCCAGATGCGCCGCATGGCCGAGGAGGGGGCCGACACCGAATACCTGCTGGTGCCCGGTGCGGGTCACCTGGTGCACGACGAACGACCGGAGATCTACCGCGCCGCGGTGGAAAGGTTCCTCGAGCGTGTCCTCCGCGCGCGGTGAGATCCGCTCAGTCCTTCGGGTCCGAGCCGCCCTCGCCGGCGAGGGCGAACAGTCCGTCGGCGGTCTGCTCGATCAACCCGTCGACCAGCAGTGAGTCCAGGGCGCGGGCACGTTGGCCGGGGTCTCTGGTCCAGGCCAGATCCAGCCGTACCCGCTCGACCGGCCCGCCCGCGCCGCGCAGGACGTCGAGCAACCGCCCGCGCGCCTGCCGGTCGGTGCCCTCGTACTTCTGGACGCGGCGCGCCACGTCGGCGACCGGACGGCCCGCGCTGATCCACGCGCACTTCGGCAGCGGACAGCGCGCGCAGTCGGGATTGCGCGCGGTGCACACCGTCGCGCCGAGTTCCATCAGCGCCGCGGAGAAGACGGCCGCGCGTTCGACGGAGCGGGGCAGCAGCGCCTCGGTCTCGGGCAGGTCGCGCGAGGACGGGTTGCCCGCCTCGGCCCGGCCGTGCACCGCTCGCGCGACCACCCGGCGAACATTGGTGTCCACCACCGGAACCCGCTGTCCGTAGGCGAAGCAGGCGACCGCCCGCGCGGTGTACGCGCCGATGCCCGGCAGGCCGAGCAGCACCTCCACGTCGTCGGGCACCTCGTCGCCGTAGTCGGTGGCCAGCACCCGCGCGCATTCGCGCAGGCGAAGGGCACGACGCGGATAACCGAGTTTCCCCCAGGCGCGCAGCACCTCGGCGGGTGTCACCGCGGCCATCGCGGACGGGACCGGCCAGCGGGCGACCCACTCGCGCCAGATCGGCTCGACCCGCACCACCGGGGTCTGCTGGAGCATGATCTCGCTCATCAGGATCTGCCACGCCGTGACGCCCGGACGTCGCCAGGGCAGATCGCGCGCGGTCTCGCCGTACCAGGACAGCAACACTTCGGCATCGATGGCGTCGGGGGCGATCTCGACCGTCCGCCGCGCGGCCTTCCTTGTGATCTGCGTCATCGTCCTCACCGCCGCGATTCGCGCGTGGCCAGTGGGTATTTGCCGGTTCGTAACGAGGCGTACTCGCTGGTACCGGAATGCTTGTGCACAATGAGAGGTATGCCTGGATCCAATCCGATCAGTGCCTGGAAATCCCTTCGCGAGGGCAACGAGCGCTTTGTCAACGGCACGCTGCTGCATCCTAGTCAGGGCGCGGCCGACCGAGCCAAGTTGGTCAGCGGACAGCACCCGCACGCGATCCTGTTCGGCTGCGGTGATTCCCGCGTCGCCGCCGAACTGATCTTCGACCAAGGGCTCGGCGACATGTTCGTGGTGCGCACCGCGGGCCACGTCGTGGACAGCTCGGTGCTCGGCTCCATCGAATACGGCGTCCACGTGCTCAACGTCCCGCTGATCGTGGTCCTCGGCCACGACAGTTGCGGCGCGGTCAAGGCCACCATCGACGCCCTCGACGGCGGCGAGGTGCCGGGCGGGTTCATCCGCAGCCTGGTCGAGAGGGTCACCCCGTCGATCCTGGTCGGCAGGCGCGAGGGGCTGTCCACGGTCGACGAGATCGAGGCGCGCCACGTCGTGGAGACCAGTCAGTTGCTCATGGACCGGTCGATGATCATCGCCGACAAGGTGGCCAGTGGACAGCTGGCTATCGCGTGCGTCACCTACAAGCTGGTGGACGGACGAGCGCAGCTGCATCGTGTCGTCGGTGACATCGGCGAGACGGCCTGAACCGAATACCCACAGCGTACGGGCGGTAAACCTCTCGGCACGAGTGCTGTTCACCGCCCGACACGCCGAGGTCCTGAGTCACGTTACCGGCCCGTGCCTTTACCGTTGAGACGTGCTGGAACCGACTGGACCGCTGCCTCCGGAGATCTACTGGCGTCGTCGTGTTTTCGCCATCGGCGCTCTGGTGGTGGCTCTCGCGGTGGTGATCTGGCTGGTGGTCATGATCGCGCGCGGCGGCAACTCCCCCGGGGAGGCCGACGCGTCCTCGACCACCAGCAGTTCGGTCGCGGCGGGCGCCTCGAACACCTCGGCCAAACCCAGCGAACCGCCCAAGGTCTCCGGGAGCGCCGTGGCGACCGCCGCCGCGGCCCCCGCGGCCGGACAGTGTCCGGACCAGTCGCTCGCGGTCAAGGTCACCGTCGAACAGCCCACCTACCGACCCGGTGAACAACCGGTCTTCGGGATCGTCATCACCAACATCTCCTCGGTGGCCTGTTCGCGCGACGTGGGATCGGGCCTGCAACAGATCTCGGTGCTGTCGCTGGACGGTCAGCGCCGCCTGTGGTCGAGCACCGACTGCTACCCCGACGGCCAGCCCGACGTGCGCACCCTCAACCGCGGCGAACAGGCGGCCTTCCAGGTCACCTGGTCGGGTTCCACCTCCCAGCCCAACTGCGCGGGGGAGCGGGTGCCCGTCCCCGCGGGCGCGTATTCGGTTGTCGCCCAGCTGGGTTCGGTGCGCAGCGCGGCCGAGCCGTTCAACATCGCCTGAGCACGGCTCAGGCGTACGGGGTGTCCGGACCGGCTTCGGCCAAGCGCGACAGCCCTTCCCGGATCCGCGCGGCCATCGCCGCGTCGACGCCCGCCGCCGCGCGCAGATCCGCCGTCGTGGCCGCCAGCAGCCCTTGCAGCGACCCGAACGAGCTCACCAGCGCTTCGACGCTGTCGAAACGCAGGCGGGGAATCCTGGTCAACAGGCGATAGCCGCGCGGGCGTACCGACCGCTCCAGCGCGGCCACCGTGCCCGGATAGCCCAGCGGGGCGGCCAGACCCGTCAGATCGAGCAGATCGGCGTCCGAGAGCGCGTCCAAGCGCTCCAACGCCCGATCCACCGCCTGCGCCGCGGGCGCGGCCCGCAGATAGTCGCGCACCAACAGTTCGCGCAGCCACGCGCCGTCACCGACCAGATCCTCGAGCCGCAGCGCGAGTTGACGTCCGTCGGTGCCGAGTTCCACGACGTCGCGGTCGATCTCCCCGGCGATCCTGCGCACCATCTCCAGACGCTGCATCGCGGTCAGCGCGTCGCGCAGGGTGACGAAATCCTCGATCTCGGCGGCGGTCAACTGCACGCACGCCTCGTCCAGCCGGGACCGGTAGCGCTCGAGGGTGTGCATCGCCTGGTTCGCGCGGGCCAGGATGGTGGCCGACGGCTGCACCACGTGCCGCGCGCCGCCCGCGTAGACCGTCACCAGACTCATCGACGCGCTCACCGAGATCACCGGAACGCCGGTCTGGAGTGCCGTGCGTTCGGCGGCCTTGTGGCGGGTGCCCGACTCCACGGTGGGCAGCGACGGATCGGGCACCAGGTGGACGTTGGCGCGCACGATCGTGCCGCCGTCGCGCGTCAGCACCAACGCGCCGTCCATCTTGGCCAGTTCGCGCAACCGGGTGGGCGCGAACTCGACGTTCAACTCGAAGCCGCCGTCGCACAGGGCGCGCACCCGTTCGTCGTCACCGAGGACGATCAGCGCGCCCGTACGCCCGCGCAGGATGCGCTCCAGGCCGTCGCGCAGCGCGGTGCCCGGCGCGAGCGCCACCACCGTCTCCCGCAGGATCGCCGCCGCCGTGACGGCCGCTTCCCGGCGCGCCGCCGCGCGGGTCACGACCCCGTGTCCCGTCTGGCGCGCAACCCGCTCAACCGCAGCGCCGAGCGCAGATCGCTCACCTCGTGGATCTTCATACCCCCACCTTTCGGACGTTCCGAGCCGGGCGGCACGATCGCGTCGGTGAAGCCGAGCCGTTCGGCCTCGGCCAACCTGCGCGTCAGACCGGTCACCTTGCGCACCTCGCCGGCCAACCCGACCTCGCCGAGCACGACCCAGCCCGCGGGTAGCGCGGTGTCGGATTCGGCGCTGGCGATGGCCAAGGCGATGGCCAGGTCGGCGGATGGTTCGACCAACCGCATGCCCCCCACCGTGGCAGCGTAGACGTCGTGTTTGCCGAGGAACACCCGGCCGCGGCTCTGCAACACCGCGAGCACCATCGCGACCCGGTTGTAGTCCAGGCCGCTGACCGCGCGGCGCGGAGCCGGGATCTCGGTCTTGACCGTGAGCCCTTGGACCTCGCCGACCAGGGGACGCTTCCCGTCCATCGCTACCGTCACCGCCGTGCCGGGCACCGCGTCGCTGCGATGGTGCAGGAAGAGCCCGGACGGATCGTCCACCCCGACGATTCCGTCCTCGTGCAACTCGAAGCAGCCGACCTCGTCGGCGCTGCCGAACCGGTTCTTGATTCCGCGCACCATGCGCAGCGTCGAATTCTTGTCGCCCTCGAATTGCAGCACCACGTCCACCAGGTGTTCGAGTGTGCGCGGCCCCGCGACGTTGCCGTCCTTGGTGACGTGACCGACCAGCAGCACCGCGATCCCGCTGGCCTTGGCCAGCGAGGTCAGCGCCGCCGTCACCGCGCGGACCTGGGTGACGCCGCCGATCACGCCGTCGACGTCGGGGGCGAGCATGGTCTGCACCGAGTCGACCACCAGCAGGGACGGCCGCACCTGTTCGACGTGGCCGAGCAGGATCGACAGGTCGGACTCGGCCGCCAGGTAGACCCGCTCGTGCACCGCGCCGGTGCGGTCGGCGCGCAGGCGGACCTGGCCCGCCGACTCCTCCGCCGTCACGTACAGCGACTTGCCGTCGCGCTGGGCGGCCCACCGGTAGGCGACCTCGAGCAGCAACGTCGACTTGCCCACCCCGGGTTCCCCGGACAGCAGCACCACCGACCCCGGCACCACGCCGGTGCCCAATACCCGGTCCAATTCCGACACGCCGGTGGGCCTGGCGACGGTGATCGTCGAATCGATCGTGGAGATCGGCGCGGCGGCGGTGCTGGGCAGCATGGCGCGCCGGGCGGGCGAACCCGCGGACGTCGCCGCGACCGCGACCTCGTCCACCGTGCCCCAGGACCCGCAGCCGGGGCATTTGCCCACCCACTTGGCCACGTCGTGGGAGCAGGACGAGCACCGGAAGATCGGCTTGGTCTTTGCCACAGGCGCACCTTACGCAGCGGGTCCGACACGACGAAGGCTGCCGCACCAGTGCGGTGCGGCAGCCTTGCGCGGTTCGTGCGGGGCGGTGCGGGACCGCCCCGGTGACTCAGTGTCCGCTGCCCTCGGGGGCCGGGCCGGACTTGTCGGACTCGTGCCGGTCGGTGGCGATGCCCGCGTCCACCGGGACCTCGACCTTGACGGTGCCGTTGCGCTCGAAATCGAACTGCACGACGTAGGTCAGGCCCGGGGTGATGTCGCGGGTGAGGTTGGTGATCTCGATCTTGATCGGCTTCAGTTCCGGATCGGTCGCCGCGGGCGCCGGGGCCGCACCGGTCGGCGCGCCGTGCGAATCACCGTGGCTGTCGGCCTTGACCTCGACGGCGGGGGAGGCCGCGACGACGGTCTGCTGCGGGCCGATGACGATCTTGGACGTGCCCTCGGCGGGGGTCAGCTTGACCTGGCCCAGATCGCTGCTGACGCCGACCAGCGTGTCGGGATCGGCTTCGCCGGTGTTGATGATCGACAGCGCGACCAGCGCGTTGCCGCCCTTGACGTTGGTGTAGCCCTGGCCGGGGTACACGATGTGGACGTTGCGCAGCGCGATCCGGTCGGAGTCGGCGCTGCTGCCGTTGACGGCGGCGACCTGGTCGGCGGTCTGCGAGATCTGGCCTGCGCTGCATCCGGAGACGGCGAGCGCCGCGCCCGCGGCCAGTGCGGCGACCATGGCCAGACGACGTCGCGTCCGCGCCCCCGACGAGGCTGTCACAGGATTCAGGGCAGTCACGGGTTGTCCTCCATGTCGACCGGCGTACTCCGCTACGGAGAGTAGTAACTAGGCAGCGTAGTAGTCACTACTCGTCGCGACATCGCCGGGTGGGCGCAGCCGTGCGTGTCGCCGACCTCCGTCGTCGTTGACAACCATTGCATAACGGTTTTCGGGGGGCTTTACCGATTGCCGGTCGAGTGCTGGGATTCCGATCTTGCTCGGACCCCTGATCATGCGGGTCGAAAGGGTGTTCCGGGACAACGTAATGCACACATGGCTGGTTCTGTCAACCCCGGTGGTTGTCTCGTTGTGGCCCTGACCTGCACCGTTGATCGCGCCGTTATCGAGTCGCATGTTAAACTGTGAACATCGAAAGGGGCACGGGACACATGATTTTTAAGGTCGGAGACACCGTCGTTTACCCCCACCACGGAGCGGCGCTGATCGAAGCAATCGAGACTCGCACCATCAAGGGTGAGCAAAAAGAGTATCTGGTCCTGAAGGTCGCCCAGGGTGACCTCACTGTTCGGGTTCCCGCGGAGAACGCCGAATACGTCGGCGTTCGTGACGTCGTCGGCCAGGAGGGTCTCGATCGAGTCTTCCAGGTGCTGCGCGCGCCGCACACCGAGGAGCCGACCAACTGGTCGCGTCGCTACAAGGCCAATCTGGAGAAGCTGGCCTCCGGCGATGTGAACAAGGTGGCCGAGGTCGTCCGTGACCTGTGGCGTCGGGAGCAGGATCGCGGTCTGTCCGCGGGCGAGAAGCGGATGCTCGCCAAGGCTCGTCAGATCCTCGTCGGTGAACTCGCGCTCGCGGAGGGCACCGACGACGGCAAGGCCGAGACGCTCCTCGACGAGGTCCTCGCCGCGGCTTCCTGACCGTGGACAACCATCTCGACAACGGCCTCGCGGTCGTTGCCCTGGTACCTGCCGCCGGTCGCGGCGTTCGGCTGGGCGCTCACGCTCCCAAGGCGTTCGTCGAGGTCGGCGGCACGGCCATGGTTCGGCTCGCCGTGGACGGCTTGATCGCCTCGGGAGCCGTCGACCGGATCATCGTCATGGTCCCCGCCGATCTGGTCGAGACAGCTCTGGCCCTGCTGCCCGGTTCCTCCGTCACCCCCGCGGACACCGTGCAGATCGTCGTCGGCGGCGCGGAGCGCACCGATTCGGTGCGCGCCGGTATCGCCGCCGCGCCCGAGGCCACCCATTTCCTCGTGCACGACGCCGCGCGGGCGCTCACGCCGCCCCGGCTCGTCGCCGAGGTCGCCGCCGAACTGCGCGCCGGGCACCCCGCCGTGGTGCCGGCGCTCCCGGTGGTCGACACCATCAAGTCGGTGGACGCGCACGGCGTCGTCACCGGCACCCCCGCCCGCTCGGGACTGCGGGCCATCCAGACGCCGCAGGGATTCGCCGCGGATCTGCTGCGCACCGCCTACGCCACCGACGTCCCCGCCACCGACGACGCGGGCCTGGTCGAACTGCTCGGCGCGCCGGTGCGCACCGTCCCCGGCGACCCGCTGGCCTTCAAGATCACCACCGCGTTGGACCTCACCCTGGCCGAGACCATGCTCGCCAGGCTCGCGCCCGCACCGATCGGGCCGCTGTCGTGACCATGCGCGTGGGGATCGGCAGCGACGTCCATCCGATCGAGCCCGGTCGCCGATGTTGGATGGCGGGGCTGCTGTTCGAGGATGCCGACGGTTGTGCCGGGCATTCCGACGGCGACGTCGCCGCACACGCCCTGTGCGACGCCCTGCTCTCGGCCGCCGGACTCGGCGACGTGGGCGCGGTCTTCGGAACCGGCCGTCCGGAATGGACGAACGTCTCCGGGGCGCGGATGCTCGAGGAGGTCCGCACGCTGCTCGACGGCGAAGGCTTCGAGATCGTCAATGCCGCTGTACAGGTGATCGGGAACCGGCCCAAGATCGGTCCGCGCCGCGCGGAGGCCCAGAAAGTGCTGGGTGAACTGCTCGGCGCACCGGTTTCGGTGTCGGGCACCACCACCGACGGGCTCGGCCTCACCGGACGCGGTGAAGGCGTGGCCGCCATCGCCACGGCATTGTTGCAACAACGCACATAGCGCCCGCTTCGGCAGACCTGAGCCGGGGCGGGAACCCCCAGCTACACCGACTAGGATCGACTGCCGTGACTCTGCGCCTCTTTGACACCGACACGCGGACCGTGCGCGAATTCGCGCCACTGGTCCCCGGCCGTGCGTCGGTGTACCTGTGTGGCGCCACCGTGCAGGGGGAGCCGCACATCGGTCACGTCCGCAGCGGCGTCGCCTTCGACATCCTGCGGCGCTGGTTGCAGGCCCACGATTTCGACGTGTGGTTCATCCGCAATGTCACCGACATCGAGGACAAGATCCTGACCAAGGCCGCCGAGGCGGATCGGCCCTGGTGGGAGTGGGCGGCCACCTACGAGCGCGCCTTCGACCGCGCCTACCGGCAGCTCGGCGTGCTGCCGCCGTCGGTGGAACCGCGCGCCACGGGGCACATCACCCAGATGATCGACATGATGCGGCGGCTCATCGAGCGCGGGCACGCCTACGCCTCGGAGGGCAACGTCTACTTCGACGTGGTCAGCTATCCCGACTACGGCTCGCTGTCGGGGCATCGCCTCGATGACGTCCACCAGGGCGAGAGCGCCGGATCGGGTAAGCGCGACCCGCGCGATTTCACGCTGTGGAAGGCCGCCAAGCCCGGCGAACCCACCTGGCCCTCGCCCTGGGGGCCGGGTCGCCCCGGCTGGCATCTGGAGTGCTCGGCGATGGCCGAGTTCTATCTCGGACCCGAATTCGATATCCACTGCGGTGGAATGGATCTGGTATTTCCGCACCACGAGAACGAAATCGCCCAATCCAAGGCGGCGGGCGATGGATTCGCGCGCTATTGGTTGCACAACGGATGGGTGACCCTCGGCGGCGAGAAGATGTCGAAATCGTTGGGCAATGTGCTCTCGGTTCCGAATGTGTTGAAAAAAGTGCGCGCGGTGGAACTCCGGTTCTATCTCGGCAGTGCGCACTATCGCTCGATGCTGGAATATTCCGACAAGGCGTTGCACGACGCGGCGGCCTCGTATCAGCGGATCGAGGCATTCGTGCACCGGGTTGCCGACCGCGTCGGGGAGATTCCGGTCGGTAAATGGACCGACGCGTTCGCCGAGGCGCTCGACGACGATCTCGCGGTGCCGCGCGCGCTGGCCGAGGTGCACCGGGTCGTGCACGAGGGCAACAAGGCGCTGGAGTCCGGGTCGGTCGACGCGGCACGGGAACTGGCCGGTCAGGTCCGGGGGATGCTGCACATCTTCGGGGTGTGCCCGCTGGATCCGCAGTGGTACCGCCCGCAGGACAACTCGACGGCCCTGGACGCGCTCGACGTCCTGGTGCGCGCCGAACTCGACCGCCGTCAGCAGGCGCGCGCGGCGAAGGACTGGGCCAGCGCCGACGCGGCCCGCGACCGGTTGCAGGCCGCCGGTATCGAGGTCACCGACACCGCCGCGGGTCCGGAGTGGACGCTGGCGGCCCCCCGTGGAAAGGCGAACTGATGGCAGGGAATTCGCAGCGTCGGGGGGCGATTCGCAAGGGCGCGTCGAAGAAGGGCGCGGTCGTCGGGTCCGGCGGCAAGCGCAGGCGCGGGCTCGAGGGCCGCGGGGCCACGCCGCCCGCGGAGGCGCGCACGAAGCACCCCGCCGCCAAGCGCGCGGCGGCCAAGGCCAAGGCCGCCGCCAATCCCGCGCGTCCCGCGAGCGCGCGGGGCGGGACGGGTCGGCCGCCCGCCGGTCGCCGCACCGAGGACGGTCCCGAGTTGGTGCTCGGCCGCAACCCGGTGCTGGAGTGTCTGCGCGCGGAGGTGCCCGCGACGGCCCTCTACGTCGCGGTCGGCACCGAGAACGACGACAGGCTCAGCGAGAGCGTGAAACTGGCCGCCGACACCGGCATCTCGATTTTGGAGGTGCCGCGCACGGATCTGGATCGGTTGAGCGCCAACGGTTTGCACCAGGGCGTGGCCTTGCAGGTGCCGCCCTACCGATACGCCCATCCGGACGATCTGCTCGATCGGGTGCGCGCGAGCGGTGAACCCGGTCTGCTGGTCGCCCTGGACAATATCTCCGATCCCCGCAACCTGGGCGCGGTGATCCGCTCGGTGGCCGCGTTCGGCGGGCACGGCGTGGTGATCCCGTCGCGGCGCAGCGCGAGCGTCACCGCGGTGGCCTGGCGCACCAGCGCGGGCGCGGCGGCCCGGCTTCCGGTCGCCCGCGCCACCAACCTGACTCGCACGCTGAAGGATTGGGCCAAGCAGGGCTATCGGATCGTGGGCCTGGACGCGGGCGGCGACACGGCGCTCGACGATTTCGACGGTTCCGATCCCACGGTCGTGGTGGTCGGTTCGGAGGGCAAGGGCCTGTCGCGGTTGGTGCGCGAGAGCTGCGACGAGATCCTGAGCATTCCGATGGCGGGCCCGGTGGAATCGCTGAACGCCTCGGTGGCCGCGGGCGTCGTGCTGGCCGAGGTGGCCCGCCGCCGCAGGCTGGGGTGAGCGTCGGCGCGGCGGTCCGGCCGCGCCGAAACCACCTCGCTCCGAACGCAACCCGCGCGCCGCGCCGCGAGTTCCGGCGCGCCGGTCCGGTGAACACGCAGCGACGCGGGCGCTGCCAAATGGGTGTGCCTGCCCGTAGAATTCGGTGAGTGGTGATACCGGACAAGCCCATCGGGCAGCCTATCGAGCACCCCAATGCGACGGCGGTGCTGTTCCTCGGGGCCCTCAGTGTCCTGTGCTGCGGCATCCTTGGGCCGGTGGCGTGGGCGCTGGGCAGGCGCGCGCTCGATCAGATCGAGGAGTCCGGCGGCGCCTACGGCGGCCGGGCGCAGGTGTTGGTCGGCTACGTGCTCGGGGTGGTCGGCACGGTGCTGATGATCGTCATGGCGATCCTGTTCGTGCTGATCGTGTTGGGCGGCAACGCTTGACCCGACGGTAGCGGCCCGACCCGGCGATTCAGTCCAGGACCGGCCGCTCGGCGCCGCCGTCCCAGGCGGGCCATTCCGAGCTGATGCTCCCGGTCCAGTTGGGTTGGCGGCGTTCGCGGAACGCGGCCATCGCCTCGTCGCCGTCGATGCTCTTGGCGGCGTGCGCGTTCAGGTCGGTCTCGAGCCGCCCGACCATGTCGGGGCTCATCCCGAGACCTTCCCACAGCAGCCGCTTGGACAGTCCGACGGTGAGCGGCGCCGAGCCGTTGACCAGGTCGTGGGCCACCGAGATCGCGGTGGGCAGGACTTCCGCGGCCTCCAGGCAGCTGTTGGCCAGCCCCATCGACTTGGCCTCGTCGCCGTCGAAGGTGCGTCCGGTGAGCATGATGTCGGCGGCGTTGGCCATGCCGACCAGGCGCGGGAGCGTCCAGTGCGCGTACCCGTCGGCGAGGACGCCGCGGCGGACCTGGCTCAGGCCGTAGACGGCGTCGCGGGCGACGTAGCGCAGGTCGCATTGCAGGGCCAGGGCGAGTCCGATGCCGACCGCGTGGCCGTTGACGGCGGCGATGACGGGTTTGCGCACCCGCCACGGGGCGGGGTCGATGGTGGCGCTGACTTCGCCGACCCGGTGGGACAGGTCGGCGCCCGCGCAGAAGGCGGGTGGGGTGCCGGTGATCACAACCGCCCGGATCGCGTCCTCGGTGTCGCAGCGGCGCAGGGCGGCGCTGAGCGCCTCGGTCATCGCCGGGGTGAAGGCGTTCTGCTGCGCGGGCCGGTTGAGCGTGAGCACGGCGATGCCCGCGGAGACATCGACGAGCAGTTCCGAACTCATGTCCAGCATGGTAATCGAACGACTTGCGGATGGTTCCGGACCGCAATATCCGGTGACCGGTTCGGCCGCCCGGCCCTGCGGAAGCGCGGGGCTCGGACGGCCGAGGGGGGATAGGGGGTAGGGGATCAGCCGCGCAGCACCTGGCGGCCGATGGCGTACTTGTGGACCTCGGTGGGGCCGTCGTAGAGGCGGAAGGCGCGCATGTCGCGGAAGATCATCTCGACCACGGTCTCGTCGCTGATGCCGATGCCGCCGAGGACCTGCACGCAGCGGTCGGCGACCTTGAACAGTTCCTCGGAGACGTAGGACTTGGCCATCGAGGATTCGTGCCTGGCCTTGTGGCCGTTGTCCATCAGCCAGCAGGCGTGCCAGATGGTCAGGCGGCACTGGTGCAGGGCCACCTCGTTGTCGGCGAGCAGGAACGACACACCCTGGTGTTCGCCGATCGGCTTGCCGAAGGCGGTGCGGGTGCGGGCGTAGTCGACGGCGATGCTCTGCGCGCGTTCGGCGGCGCCGAGCCAGCGCATGCAGTGGGTCAGGCGGGCCGGGGCCAGGCGCAACTGGGCGTAGCGCAGGGCTTGGCCGGTTTCGCCGAGCAGGGACTCCTTGGGCAGCACCAGGTTCTCGAACCGTACGACGCCGTGGCCGCCGACGTAGTTGCGGTCCATGGTGTTCATGGTGCGCTCGATGACGATGCCGTCGTGGTCGGCGTGGGTGAGGAACAGCGTCGGGCCCTCGGGGACGTGCGGGTTCGGGGCGACGCGGGCCATGATGATCCAGGTCTTCGCGCCGTCGGCGCCGGTGATCAGCCATTTGCGGCCGTTGATGGTGAAGTTCTCGCCGTCGAAGACGGCTTCGGTGGCGAGTTGGTTGGGGTCCGAGCCCGCGCCGTCGGGTTCGGTCATGGCGAACACGGTGCGCTGGTGGCCGTTGATCGCCGGGACGAGGTGTTCCTCGATCTGCCGGGGGTTGGCGATCTTGGACAGCAGGTACATGTTGCCCTCGTCGGGCGCGGCACAGTTCATGGCGACCGGGCCGAGGGTGGACCAGCCCGCGGCCTCGTAGATGACGGCCTGTTCGACGTGGCTCAGTCCGCGTCCGCCGAATTCCTCGGGGGCCTGCACGGTCAGCAGTTTCTCCGCGCGCGCGAGTTCGACGAGTTCCTGGCGCAGGTCGTCGGTGGGGCCGTGCGAGCTCAGCCGGGGGTCGCGCTCGAACGGGATGATCTTGTCGATGACGAACTGCCGCACGCGGTCGCGTTCGGCGGCGAGGTCGGCGGGAATCGAGAAGTCGATCATGGGTCACCTTCGTTCGGCGGCGTTTGGTTCCGAGCATACGAAACCTCGGGCATGCGACTGAAGTCGACTGCCCTCAAATGGTGCCGACCGAGGACCTTCGACCCCTGTGGGAAGTATTCTCGCAGCTCAGACCGCTGCGACGGTGCGCGTGCGCACCCGGCGCGCCACCCGGCAGATCAGGTAGATCGAGAACGAGAGCGTGGTCACGAACGTCGAGACCGGCACGCCGGGAGCCAGCGAGAGCAGGATGCCGCCCACCGCCGCGATCTCGGCGAACACCACCGCCAACACCGTCGCCCGCACCGGGTTCGCGGTCAGTTGCGCCGCCGCCGCGGCCGGGGTGATCAACAGCGCCAACACCAGCAGCGCCCCCACGATCTGCACGCCGAAGGCCGCGGTGATGCCGAGCATGACCGCGAAAACCAATGCGAGCGCGCGCACCGGAACACCGCGCGCCACCGCCACCTCCGGATCGGAACTGGCGAACAGCAGCGGCCGGTAGACCACGGCCAGCGTGCCCAGCACCAGCACCGTGCAGGTCACCAACAGGGCCAGGCCGCTGTAGCCGACACTGACGACCTGACCGGTCAGCAGCGAGAACTTCGAACCCGCGCGCTCCGGGCCCAGCCACAGGAACAGCACCGACAGCCCGAGGCCGAAGGACAGCACCACGGCGATCACCGAATCGCGTTCGCGCGCCCGCGTCCCCAGCACGCCGAACAGCACCGCCGCCACCACCGAGCCGATGATCGCGCCGAGCCCCACGCCGATGCCCGCGAGCAGCGCCGCCGCCGCGCCGGTCAGCGACAGTTCGCTGGTGCCGTGCACCGCGAACGACATCTGCCTGCTGATGATCAGCGGACCGATCACCCCCGACAGCAGACCGAGCAGCGCGGCCGCCAGGACCGCCTGCTGGACGAAGTCGTAGCCGAGCAGGTTCGCGGTGGTCGAGAAGTCGAACATCTTCGACAGGACATCGGCGAGTTTGTCGATCACCCGCGCACTCCGCTCGGTTCCGGTTCGGCCAGGCAGTGCCGGTCCGCGGACGCGCCGAGCGCGTCCATGGTGTCGCCGGTGCCGACGACCACCAGTCGACCGCGCACCCGCAGCACGTCGACCTCGGTGCGGTACAGCTCGGAGAGCACCGCCGAGGTCATCACCTCCTCGGGCCGCCCGATCCGGAACGCGCCGTCGACCAGGTACAGCACCCGGTCGACCAGCGGCAGGATCGGGTTGATCTCGTGGGTGACGAACAGCACCGCGGTGTCGTGGGTGCGGCGACGCCGGTCGATCAGTTCGGCGACCAACCGCTGATTGGCCAGGTCCAGGCTGAGCAACGGTTCGTCGCAGAGCAGCACCTTCGGGTCGCCGACAAGGGCCTGGGCGACGCGGAGTCGCTGCTGCTCGCCGCCGGACAGCGATTCCAGCGGCTGCCCGGCGAACCCCAGCGCGCCGACGTCGGCGATGGCGGCCTCGACCTTGCGCCTGCGTTCGGCGCGCCGACGCAGCCCGAGACCCCAGCGGTGCCCGTCGACGCCGAGGCCGACCAGATCGACCCCGCGCAGTTGCACGCCCGCGTCGATGGTCTTCTGCTGGGGGATATAGCCGATGTCGTGGTTGCCCGCGCGCGCGGGCGCGCCCGCGATGGACGCGCTGCCCGAGGTGAGGCCCAGTTGACCCAACAGCACCTTCAGCAGCGAGGTCTTGCCCGAGCCGTTGGGGCCGAGAACCGCGATGAACTCGCCGGGCGCGACGTCGAGGTCGAGACCGGCCCACAGGGTGCGGTCGCCGAAGGACAGTCGGGCGGTGTCCAGGCGGACGGCGGCGCCGTCGGTGTCGCCCGCCCGCCCCGCCACCGGTCCGGTGTGCTCGGTCAGCGCGGCTCCCTCGGTCGTGGCGGGCTCGGTCATGGCGGGCTACTTCAGCGCGGAGGCCAGCGCCTCGGCGTTGTCGGTCTGCCACTGAATGTAATCGACCCCGGGGGGCAGGGTTTCGGTCACCTCGAGGACGGCGATGCCGTTCGCGGCGGCGAGATCGCGCAGGTCGCGGGTGACTTTGTCCTCGGTCTGCACGTTGTAGACCAGCGCGCGCACCTGCTTGCCGGTGAGCAGGTCGCGGGTGGCGGCCACGGCGGCGGGCGACGGGTCGGTCTCCTGCTCGATCGCCTCCTGGAAGGCGGGCGGGGTGCGATCGGTGGCGGCGGCGTCGAGCAGCAGGTAGTGGGCCAGCGGTTCGGTCTGCACGACGGGGACGCCCGGGTGTTCGGCGGCGATCCGGTCGGTGACGGCGGTGATGCCGGCCAGGCGGTTCTTGAAGGCCAGCGCGCGTTCGCCGTAGGCGGCGGCGTGTTCGGCGTCGATCTCGCCGAGGGCGGCGGCGATCTGGTCGGCGACGGTGGCCACGGTGGTGATGTCGTACCAGAGGTGTTCGTTGTCGTCGGCGGTGTCGGAGCGGACCGCGAACGCCTCGACGCTGCGGGTGTCGCGGCCGTCGAGCGCCTTCTCGATGAATTCGTCGTAGTGGCCGCCGTTGAACACGACCAGGTCGGCGTCGCTGAGTTTCGCCGATTCCACCGCGGAGGTCTCGTGGGAGTGCGGGTCGGCGGCGGGATCGGTGATGATCGCGCTGACCTCGGCGTCCGGGCCCGCGACGGCGGCGGCGATATCGCCCCACACGTTGGTCGAGGCGACCACGGTGGGTTTGCCCGAGGTGTCGCCTGCGCCGCAGCCGGTCAGCGCGAGGGCCGTGGCCGCGGCGAGGGCGCCTCCGGCGAACTTCAGGACGAATCGGCTTCTCACGCGGGGTACTCCTGGCGGTGCGGTGGATTCCGGGTCGCGCATCCCTCGGGCGCTCGCCACCGGGCCGGGAGTGCGCGCCTCGGAAGTGCTCGAGACCGTAATGGAAATCGTTACCGTTTTACTTTAACAGGGCCGCGCAAATCGAGAACCGCCCGCGTACCGCCCCCGCGCTGCCCACCCAGCGCCCCGCGGGCGAACACGCCGAACGCCGCGCCGGAACCGTTCGGCTCCGGACGCGGCGTCCACGAATCGATCAGACCAGCGCCTCCGCGGGCTGCCCCAGCAACTGGGCGCAGCGCAGCAGACCGAGGTGACTGTAGGCCTGGGGATGATTGCCCAGCGACCGCTCGGCCACCGGGTCGTACTCCTCGCTCAGCAGACCGGTCGGGCCCGCCACGTCGACCAACTGGGCGAACAGCGCCTCGGCGTCGGACCGCTTGCCGATCAGCAGGTACGCCTCGACCAGCCAGGCCGCGCACAGGTGGAACCCGCCCTCGCCGCCGGGCAGACCGTCGTCGTGGTGGTACCGGTACACCGTCGACCCGCTGCGCAGTTCCGCCTCGGTCGCCACCACCGTGGCCGCGAAGCGCGGATCGGAGGGATCGATGAGCCCGCTCAACCCGATGTGCAGGGTGGCCGCGTCCAGGTCGGTGCCGTCGTAGGCCGCGGTGTAGGACTGCACGTCGTCGTTCCAGCCCTTGGTCTTGACCTCCTCGGCGATGGTGTCGCGCAGGGCGGTCCAGGCCGGGTCGACCTCGCGGCCGAACCGCTGGGCCAGGGTCAGCGCGCGATCCACCGTCAGCCAGCCCATCACCTTGGAGTAGACGTGGTGACGCGGGTTGCCGCGGATCTCCCAGATGCCGTGGTCGGGTTCGGTCCAGCGGCGCTGCACCGCGGAGACCATGGCGCGCACCAGTTCCCAGTCGGCGTCGGGCAGCGCGTGCCGCGGTTCGGTGATGCCCTTGTGCTCGCGGGCCTGGGCCAGCGTGGCGATCAGGTCGACGATCGGGCCGAACACGTCCAACTGGACCTGCATGTTGGCCGCGTTGCCGACGCGCACCGGACGCGACCCCGCGTAACCCGGCAACTGGTCGATGACCGCCTCCGGGGGCAGGGTCTCGCCGTAGAGGGTGTAGAGCGGGTGCAGACGCTCGGGGCCGGGCAAGGTCTCGAGCACCCGGTGCACCCACACCAGGAACGCCTCGGCCTCGTCCAGCGACCCCAGGGTGACCAGCGCCTGCGCGGTGAGCGAGGCGTCGCGCAGCCAGCAGTAGCGGTAGTCCCAGTTGCGCACGCCGCCGATGTCCTCGGGCAGCGAGGTGGTCGCGGCGGCCAGGATCGAACCGGAGGGCGCGTGCACCAACCCGCGCAGGGTCAGCGCCGAACGCTTCATCAGATCCGGCTTGAGCGGGGGCAGTTCGAGTTCGCCCGCCCAGTCGGCCCAGTAGCGTTCGGCCAGCCTGCGGCGGTCCAGTTCCGAACTCGGCGCGGCGTCGAGATCGTTGGTGCCGCAGCGCAGTTCGAGCACGATCGGGCCGTCGGAGGGATCGACGACCGCGCGGGCGACGTCGTGGGTGCCGTCGGTCTCGATCTCCCACACCACGCCGGGGGAGCGCAGCACGGTGGGATCGTTGGTGCCCAACACTTTCAGGCCGTCGGGCGCGTGCTCGATGCTCACCGGCACCTGACCGAATTCCGGTCGCGGCGCGAAGGTGACGACCGCCTTGGCGTCACCGGTGATGACGCGGGTCAGATCGGTGCGGCTGGGGGCCACGTCGTGCGGCAGGTAGTCGAGCACCTGCAAACTGGCCCAGCGGGTTTCGACAGTCATGGTGCCGTCGACGTAGCGCTGCGACAGCGGCAGCCCGGGACGTTCGGGCGCGATCGTGAAATGACCCGCCTGCGGTCCGCCGAGCAGATGCGCGAACACCGCCGCCGAATCCGGTTCCGGATGGCAGAACCAGGTGACCGTGGCGTCGGGGGTGAGCAGCGCGACCGAGCGCGGACTCGACAGCATGGTCAGACGTTCGATGCGCGGGGCGCTGGCGCCCGCGAGCCAGGTGCGGCGCGCGTCGAGCAGGAACGCCAGCGCGCGCGAGACGTCCTCGGTGCTCTCGACCCGGAATTTCGCCAGGCTGTCGCCCTCGCCGACCTTGATGCCCAGATCCGGGCCGGACAGGACGCGGAAAGCCTTCTCGTCGGTGACGTCGTCGCCGAAGAACACCGCGGCGGTCGCGCCTTCCTGATGACGGATGGTGTCGAGCGCGGTGCCCTTGTCGGTGGGGATGACGGCCAGTTCGATGACCGCCTTGCCCTCCGTCACCTGGACCCCGACCCAGCAGGCCGGTCCTTGGCGGGCGGATTTCAGTGCGCGCAAACCGATCTCGGGACTCGCGTTGCGCACGTGCAGCGCCACGCTGGCCGGCTTCACCTCCACGGTGACGCCCGGATTGTCCGCGGCGATCTTCGACAGCGAGGTCTGCACCTCGGCCAGCAACTGTTTGGCATCGTTGTCGATCGCGTGCACGAAGCCCACGTCGAATTCCGATCCGTGGCTACCGATGAGTTGTACTTCGACCGGGAGCCGGGAGAGGGCGGCGAGATCCCGCAGCGCGCGGCCGGAAATGACCGCCGCGGTGGTTCCGGTGAGGCCGGCGAGCGCGCGTAACGCGCTCACCGATTCCCGGTGGGGATACGCCTTGGTGGGGTCGGAAACGATGGGCGCCAACGTCCCGTCGTAGTCCGAGGCGACCAACAGCCGTGGCTCGCGTGCGATCGTCGACAATGCACGGCGAAGTTCCTTTGGCAGATCCTGTGCGCTCACACATCCAACCTAGTGATCGGAGGAGTTTTTCCATGGGCGGGCAAAACAATACTGTGTTGTATTCCCCGCACCGCAGCGCGTCGGCCCCCGTGCGGGCGAATACGAACACGGGAACCGAATTTGCCCAGTTAACACGCAGGTAACCGGCCGGTAACCTGCGCACCGGTCGGATCGCCCCGTGTCGCCTGTGGAGCACGAGGGTCGCCGCCGTGACGCGCGAGCGCCCGTGCGGACCTGCCGGGGGTGAGTCGCTTTGCCGGACATCGGGGTTCGGTGTCGGCTCGGCGACCGCGGGCAAACGCGGCATACCTATAACGGTAGCTCCGTTCGCGCGCTCGTGCGCGGTCACGCGGGCATCCGCGCGGCGAACCCCGACCGGCTACAGCGGCCGGCTATTTCTGGGCACCATCCCCGAGGAGCAGGTCCACGGTCAGTTCCAGACGGTCGGCGACATCGGTGGCCGAAGCCCGCCGGGTGAGCCAGGCGACCAGGTTCGACAGCCACACATCGCTGATGACGCGAGCGATCGCGAGTTGCCGCTCGGTGGGTTCACCGTCGTTCATCGCGCGGGCGAAGACCCGGTCCATCACCTTGCCGACCCGGTCGACCTCGGCGGCGGCGGAGGCGTCGGCGAACATGAACGCCCTGGTCATCGCTTCGGTGAGCAGCGGGTCGCGCTGCATGTTGCGGGTGATCTGGGTGAGCAGCAGGTGCATGCGCTCGCGCGGACTCTGGCCGGCGAGGGGCTTGCGCTTGCCCTCGATCTGCTCGAATTCGCGCGAGAGCGCCGAGACCAGCAGGTGCACCTTGGACGGGAAGTACCGGTAGAGGGTGCCCACGGCGACGTCGGCGCGTTCGGCAACCGCGCGCATCTGCACCGCGTCGTAGCCGCCCTTGGAGGCCAGCGCCAGCGTCGCGTCGAGGATGCGCTTGCGGCGTTCGCGCTGGGCGCTCGAACTCAGTTCGTCCTCGCTGAGTGTGGTGACCGTCGCGGTCGCCCGCGCGGAGTTGGACGCGCGTCGATCCTTCGAGCTCTCGTTCTCGAGTTGCACTGTCGCCTCCGCGCCCTTCGCCTCGTGATCCTGTCCACCGCCGAGCGGGCGTGGGCAAGACCCTCTCTTGACTTCCGCCCGGCTCAGATATTAGAACATGTTCTAGGTGTGGGAGTCACGCCGGAGAGGCGGTACGGACTGTGACCATCGCCACCACTGACGAGCACAAAGCCGTCCAGGAGTCGATGCGTCGGTGGGCGGGATCGACCCGACCGATTGCAACAATGCGCGCGCACACCGCCCCCGACGCGGACGCCGCCGCAGGTACCGGGTCCGCCGCGTACTGGAACACGTACTGGTCCTCGCTGGTCGAACTGGGGATCTTCCAGGTGGCCGTCGCCGAGGAATCCGGCGGGGCGGGCGCCACCGTCGTCGACCTCGCCGTCCTGGTCGAACAGGCCGCCCACGACCTCGTCGGCGGGCCGGTGCTGGCCACCGCGGCGGCCAACCTCGTCACCGCGGGCGCGCTCCCCGAGGATCTGCCCTGCGGCATCGCCCTGGACTTCCTCGTCGAAGCCGAGGCCAGCGTACCCGCCGCCGATCAGCCGGTGTTGCTGACCGGTGTCTGGGAATCGGTGCTCGGCGCCACCGCGGCCACCGCCGTCCTGCTGCCGGTGCGCACCCCGCAGGGCAAGCGGTGGGCGCTGATCGATCCGGACGCCGCCGGACTGCGGATCGAGCCGACGCCCTCCGCCGACCCCAGCGTGCCACTGGCACGCGTGCACTGCGCCGAGGTCGCGGTGCCCGCCGAACGCCTCTTCGCCTCCCCGCACGCCGTCGAGGATCTCGTGGTCGTGCTCGCCGCCGCCGAACTCGCGGGCATCGCGGGGTGGTGCCTGCACACCGCCGTCGAATACGCCAAGGTGCGCGAGCAATTCGGCCGCACCATCGGTTCCTTCCAGGCGGTCAAGCACATCTGCGCCTGGATGCTGTGCCGCACCGAACTGATCCGGGCCGTGGCCGCCGACGCCGCGGCCGCCGTCGACGAGGGCGGCGCGGAACTGCCGATCGCCGCCGCCATCGCCGCAGCCATCGCGCTGGACGCCGCCGTCGAGACCGCCAAGGACTGCGTGCAGGTGCTCGGCGGCATCGGCTTCACCTGGGAGCACGACGCCCACTTCTACCTGCGCCGAGCCCAGACGCTGCGGCAACTGCTCGGCGGCGCGGACCGCTGGCGCGCGCGGGTCACCGAACTGACCAGGGCGGGTCATCGCCGCACGACCGGGGCGGACCAAGTCCTGACAGAAGCTGCTCTCACCGCCTCGGAGATCACCGACACCGAAGCCGCGGCCGCCGACGACCTCGCCGCCGAGGTCGCGGCCATCGCCGCGCTGCCCGTCGACCAACAGGCCGACGCCTTGGTGGACGCCGGCCTGGTGATGCCGCACTGGCCCGCCCCCTACGGCCGGGGCGCGAACCCGATGACCGGACTGGTCATCGGGGAGGAACTGCGCCGCCACGGGTTGAAGACGCCCGACCTGGCCGTCGGCGGCTGGGCGGTGCCGACCTTGTTGCAGCACGGCACCCCCGAGCAGATCGAGCGCTTCGTGTGGGCGACGCTGCGCGAGGACGTCATCTGGTGCCAGTTGTTCAGCGAACCCGGGGCGGGGTCGGATCTGGCCGCGCTGCGCACCACCGCCAAGAAAGTCGACGGCGGCTGGGTGCTGGACGGCCAGAAGGTGTGGACCTCGCTGGGCGACCGCGCGAACTGGGGCATCTGCCTGGCACGCACCGACCCGTCGGCGGCCAAGCATCGCGGCATCAGCTACTTCCTGGTCGACATGCGCGCGGCGGGCGTGGACATCCGCCCGCTGGTGCAGATCACCGGGGAGGCCAGATTCAGCGAGGTGTTCCTCGACGGGGTGTTCGTCCCCGACGACCGCTTGGTCGGCGCACCGGGCAACGGCTGGAAGATCGCCCGCTCCACCCTGTCCGCCGAACGGGTCGCCATGGGCGGCAACGGGATCGGGCCGGTGCTGGAGGAGCTGATCGCCAAGTTGCCCGCCACCGGACCCGGCGCGGAACTGACCGCCGACCGGCTGGGGCGTTTCGTCGCCCAGGCGGTGTCCGGTCTGCTGCTCGAACAGCGCGCGGTGCTCGCGATGCTCTCCGGCGGCGACCCGACCGCGCTGAGCAGCGTGCGCAAACTCGTCGGCGTCCGGCACCGCCAGGACGTCGCCGAATTCGCGGCCGTCACCGCGGGGCCCGCGGGCGCGCTGGAATCGGATGTCGTCAAGGAATTCCTGCTCACCCGCTGTCTGTCGATCGCGGGTGGCACCGAACAGATCCTGCTCACCGTCGCGGGTGAGCGGGTTCTCGGACTGCCCCGCGACGCCAACGGTTAGTCGACGAGGGGAACTGGGAGCACAGCGTGGACTTCACCAGGGACGAGGGCCAGGATGCCGTGGCCGAGGTGGTCGTCAGCGTTCTCGAGAGAGAATCGGCGCGCGATCTGGACCTGTGGCCGAAACTCGTCGAGAGCGGACTGCTCTCGGTGGCCCTGCCGGAACGCTTCGGCGGCGACGACATGGGCCTGTCCGAGATCGCGGTCCTGTTGACCGAATTGGCGACCGACGCGGTCGCCGTACCCGCCTTGCCGACACTGGGTTTCGCCCTGCCGTCGCTGATCGCGGGACTGCCCGACGCCGTCGCCGCGCAGGTGCTGCCCGCGGTGGCCGGGGGCGCGATCCTGACGGCCGCGCTGAACGAACCGGGCGCGCCGTTCGTCACCGCGCCCGCCACCACCGCCGTCGCCGACGGTGACTCCGTGCGGATCACCGGACACAAGGTCGCCGTCCCTTACGCCGAGCAGGCCCGCTGGCTGCTCGTCCCGACCGACACGGGCCTGGCCCTGGTCGAGCGGGAAGCCGACGGGCTGACGATCACGGCCTCGCCGGTGTCGGGCGGAATGCCCGAGGCCACCGTGCGCCTGTCCGACGTGCGGATCCCGGCCGATCACCTGATCCCCGACGGCCTGCCCGACCTGCACCGGGTCGCGGTCGCGGCCATCGGCGCGGTCGCCGACGGATTGCTGAAGGGCGCGCTGACCCTGACCGCCCAGCACCTGCGCACCCGCCACCAGTTCAACCGGCCGCTGGCCGAATTCCAGGCCGTCGCCCAGCAGATCGCCGACGTCTACGTGGTCTCGCGCACCCTGCACGCGGCCGCCGTGTCGGCGTCCTGGGCGCTGTCGCTGTCGGACGGCGACGCGGCGCACCGGGCGCGCACCGACGACGACCTGGACGTGCTGGCCTATACGGTCGCCTCGGAACTGCCCGCCGCCATGCAGAAGTGTCACCACCTGCACGGCGGCATCGGGGTCGATGTGACCCACTCGATGCATCGCTACTACTCACAGGCCAAGGACATCGCCCGCTGGCTCGGGGGCGCGTCGTTCCGACTCGACCGATTGGGGGCGAGATGTTCATCGATCTGACCACCGAACAACGCAAGCTGCGCGCCGACCTGCGCGCCTACTTCGCCGATCTCGTCACTCCCGAGGAGGAGGCCGAGATGCTGGTCAACCGGCACGGCGACGCCTACCGCGCGGTGGTGCGGCGGATGGGCCGCGACGGGTGGCTCGGCGTCGGCTGGCCCAAGGAGTACGGCGGCCAAGGCTTCGGCGCGGTCGAACAGCAGATCTTCTACAACGAGGCCGTCCGCGCGGACGTGCCGCTGCCGCTGGTCACCCTGCTCACCGTCGGTCCGACCTTGCAGACCTACGGCACCGAGGAGCAGAAGCAGCGCTTCCTGCCCGGAATCCTCACCGGCGACGTGCATTTCGCGATCGGCTACTCCGAGCCGGAGGCGGGCACCGACCTGGCCGCGCTGCGCACCAGCGCGGTGCGCGACGACGCCGGCGACTGGATCGTCAACGGGCAGAAGATCTTCACCACCGGCGCGCACGAAGCCGACTTCATCTGGTTGGCCTGCCGCACCGGCACGGTCGAGGAGCGCCACCGCGGCATCACCATCCTCATCGTGGACACGAAGGACCCCGGGTACTCCTGGACGCCGATCATCACCTGCGACGGCGCGCATCACACCAACGCCACCTACTTCGACAATGTCCGGGTGCCGGCGAACATGCTGGTCGGACAGGAGAACCGGGGCTGGCAGCTGATCACCACCCAGCTCAACCACGAGCGGGTCGGGCTCGGCCCCTCGGGCAAGATCGAACAACTCTACGACCGCGTCCGGGCCTGGGCCGAGGCCAACGGCGTGCTGGACGACCCCGCCGTGCGTCGGGCGCTGGGCCGCCTGCACGCCATGGCCCGACTCAACGAACTGCTGAACTGGCAGGTCGCGGCCACCGCGGACAGCAAGGCCGAGGACCCGATGGGCGTCATCGCCGACGCCTCGGCCACCAAGGTCTACTCGACCGAGTCGTTGCAGGAGGCGGGCAGGCTGGCCGAGGAGATCGTGGGCGCCTACGGCGATCCGGCCGACCCGGCCACGGCCGAACTGCTGACCTGGCTGGACCGTCGCACCAAACAGAACCTGGTGGTGACCTTCGGCGGCGGCGTCAACGAGGTCATGCGCGAACTCGTCGCCTCCGCGGGGCTGAAACTGCCCCGCGTGCCCCGCTAGCGCCGCCCCGTCACACCGCCGCAGGACAAGGAGATTCGCGTGCCCGACACGAGCGCACCCGAGGACATTCTCGCCGCCGCCGAACGGATCAGGGCGGCGGGAGAGAGCGCGCCGCGCACGGCCCGCGACCCGGTCAACCAGCCGATGATCAACAACTGGGTCGAGGCCGTCGGCGACGCCAACCCGATCTACGTCGACGAGCGGGCCGCCCGCGACGCGGGCCACCCCGGCATCGTCGCACCGCCCGCGATGGCCCAGGTGTGGACCATGTTCGGGCTCAACGGCGTCCGCCCGGCCGACGATCCGATGGGCGCGGTCACCGAACTGCTCGACGCCGCCGGATTCACCTCCGTGGTGGGCACCAACTGCGAGCAGATCTACCACCGCTACCTGCTGCCCGGCGAACAGGTGACGGTCACCAGTCAGCTCGACACCTTGATCGGCCCGAAGCGCACCGGACTCGGCGACGGCTGGTTCGCGACCTTCCGCACCAAGTGGTACGTCGGCGACGAAGTCGTCACCGAGATGCTGTTCCGCATCCTGAAATTCGCGCCCGGCGCGCCGAAACCGCCTGTGGGCGAGAAGGTCAAGCCGCTGGTCTCGCACGACACCGAATTCTTCTGGGAGGGGACGAAACTCGGCGAACTGCGGATTCAGAAGCTGCCCGACGGTTCGCTGCGGCATCCGCCCATCCCGGCGGTGTGGAAGGACAAGTCCGAGTGGACCGACTACGTCGTGTCCTCCGGTCGCGGCACGGTCTTCAGCTACGTCGTGCACCACGCGCCCAAGGTGCCGGGACGGCAGTTGCCGTTCGTGGTCGCGCTCGTGGAACTCGAGGAAGGCGTACGCATGCTCGGTGAACTGCGCGGCGTCGACCCCGCCGAAGTGAAGGTCGGACTGCCGGTGCGCGCCGGCTTCGAGGCGCTCGACGACGACGCCACGCTGCCCTATTGGAAGGTGAGCGAATGACGACCGCGACCGTCGGAACCGCGCTGCCCGAGTTGGTGATCCACGCCGACCCCACCTTCGTGATCAGCACCGCGCTGGCCACCCGCGACTTCCAGGACGTGCACCACGACCGCGACAAGGCGGTGGCGCGCGGATCAAAGGACATCTTCGTCAACATCCTCACCGACACCGGGCTGGTGCAGCGGTTCGTCACCGACTGGGCGGGCCCGCGCGCGATCGTGAAATCGATCGCCCTGCGCCTGGGCGTCCCGCTCTACGCGGGCGACACCCTCACCCTCACCGGCACGGTGACCGCCGTGACCGGCGACGACGTCGAGATCGAGGTCATCGGACGCGACAGTCTCGGCGAGCACATCACGGCCAAGGCCGTCATCGCGATCCCCGGAGGTCAGGGTGCGTAACGAGCAGGCGCTGTCGGGGCGCGCGGCGATCGTCGGCATCGGCGCCACCGACTTCTCCAAGGAATCCGGCCGCAGCGAACTGCGGTTGGCCGCCGAGGCGGTCAACGCCGCGCTGGCCGACGCGGGCCTCAAGCCCGAAGACGTCGACGGGCTGACCACCTTCACCATGGACACCAACACCCAGGCCGCCGTGGCCAGGGCCGTCGGCATCCCGCACCTGAACTTCTTCTCCCACATCGGCTACGGCGGCGGCGCGGCGTGCGCCACCGTGCAGCAGGCCGCGATGGCCGTCGCCACCGGCATCGCGGACGTCGTGGTCGCCTACCGCGCGTTCAACGAACGCTCGGTGTCGCGGTTCGGGCAGTTCTCCACCGCGTTGGCCACCGCCCCCACCTCCTCCGGCATCGACGCGGGCTGGTCCTACCCGCACGGCCTGGGCACACCCGCCGCGCAGGTCGCGATGGTCGCCCGCCGCTACATGCACGTCTACGGGGCGACCAGCGAGGATTTCGGCCGCGTCGCCGTCGCCGACCGCAAGCACGCCGCCGTCAACCCCGACGCCTTCTTCTACGGCAAGCCGATCACCCTCGACGACCACCAGAACTCCCGCTGGATCGCCGAACCCCTGCACCTGCTGGACTGCTGCCAGGAATCCGACGGCGGCGTCGCGATCGTCGTCACCAGCGTCGAGCGGGCCCGCGAACTGTCGAACACCGCCGCCGTCATCACCGCCGCCGCGCAGGGCAGCGGGGCCGACCAGTACGTGATGACCAGCTACTACCGCGACGAACTCACCGGCCTGCCCGAGATGGGCCTGGTCGGCGAACAGTTGTGGCGGCAGAGCGGACTCACGCCCGCCGACATGCAGGCCGCCATCCTCTACGACCACTTCACCCCCTTCGTGCTGATGCAATTGGAGGAGTTGGGGTTCTGCGGGCGCGGCGAGGCCAAGGACTTCATCGCCGACGGGGCGATCGAACTCGGTGGCCGCCTGCCACTCAACACCCACGGCGGCCAACTCGGCGAGGCATACATCCACGGCATGAACGGCATCGCCGAAGCCGTCCGCCAGATCCGCGGCACCTCGGTCAACCAGGTCGACGACGTCCGCAACGTACTGGTCACCGCGGGCACCGGCGTCCCCACCTCGGGTCTGGTCCTGTCCGCGGGCTGAGCACGGGTGCGTCGGTCCCGCGAACGCCGGGACGCGGTCCGCGCGTGGCGTGTCGGGCCCGCCCGGCGTTCGCCGGGCCGACGCGCCCAGGTCGGGAGCGCTCTCAGTCGGGGATTTCGAGACGGGCGGCCTTGCGTAGCAGCAGGTCTCGTTCGCGTTCGTTGCCCGCCAGGGCGGCGGCGGCTTCGAGTTCGGCGCGGGCGTCCTCGCGACGGCCCAGGCGGGTGAGCAGTTCGCCGCGGGTGGCGGGCAGCAGGTGGTAGCGGGCCAGGCGGCCGTCCGCGACCAGCGCGTCCACCAGGCGCAGGGCCGTGGCCGGGCCCGCGGTCATCGAAATCGCCGCGGCGCGGTTGAGTTCCACGACGGGCGAGGGCGCGATCCGGCCCAGCGCGTCGTACACCAGCACGATGCGCTGCCAGTCGGTGTCGGCGAAACTCGGCGCCGCCGCGTGACATGCGGCGATGGTGGCTTGCAGGGCGTACGGGCCGCGCCCGCGTCCCATCGCGTCCACGCGTGCCAAGGCCGCCTTGCCGCGGGTGATACTCGACCGGTCCCAGCGGCGGCGGTCCTGATCGGCCAACAGGATCGGGTCGCCGTTGACATCGGTGCGGGCCGGGAACCGCGCGGCCGTCAGTTCCATCAGCGCGACCAGTCCGTGCGCCTCCGGTTCGTCGGGCACCAGCGCCGCCAGCACCCGCGCCAGGCGCAGGGCCTCGCGGCCGAGATCCGCGCGCAGCCAACTGTTCCCGCGACTGGCCGCGTATCCCTCGTTGAACATCAGATACAGCACGCCCAGCACACCGGCCAAGCGCGTCGGGAACTCCTCGCGCGCGGGTACCTCGAAGGGCACGTGCGCGGCGGCCAAGGTCTTCTTCGCCCGCACGATGCGCTGCTGCACCGTCGCGGTGGGCGTCAGACACGCCTTCGCGATCTCCTCGCCGGTCAGGCCGCCCACCACCCGCAGCGTCAGCGCCACCTGCGCCTCCCGGTTCAACACCGGATGGCAGGAGACGAAGATCAGGCGCAGCACGTCGTCATCGATGCGGTCGGGATCCCAAGGCGGGGAATCGTCGCCGGCCGTGGCCAACTCGTGCGCGATGCTCGCCAGGCATTCGGCATAGCGTTCGTCGCGCCGCCACCGGTCCACGGCCTTGCGTTTGGCGACGGTGGTCAGCCACGCGCCGGGGTTCTTCGGAACCCCGGCCTCGGGCCACTGCGCCAGCGCGTCGACCAGCGCCTCCTGCGCCAGATCCTCCGCGACCCCGAAATCGCCGACCGCGCGGGTCAGGGTCGCGACGATCTTCGCCGACTCCATCCGCCAGACGGCCGCGACGGAGCGCCGCGCGGACTCCGCGTCCCGACGCGCGGTCGTCTCCGCGTTCTGAGGCGCAGTGGTCCCCGCGTCGGGACGCTCGGTGGCGTCGGGGCGCCGCGTCGCGGGCTCGTCCATGGCGGATATTCCTCGGGCTGGTCGAATCGGGGGAGCGGTTCAGGACTGGCGGGCGGCGATCTCCTCGCGCCAGCCCTCCTCCTTCTGGATCCACTCGTTGTCCTGCGGGAAATCCTTCGACTCCACGACCCGGCGCACCTCGAGTTTGGAGCCGGGGCCCAGCGGGGCGCGCTTGGCCCATTCGGCGGCTTCCTCGCGCGAGGCCACCTCGAGCATCCAGAAGCCGCCGAACATCTCGGTGGTCTCCCCGTACGGTCCGTCTGTCACCAGCGGTTGGTCGGCGGCGAAATCCACCACGAACCCTTCCTCCGGTTCGGTGAGCCCCTCGCCGCCGATGAGCACGCCCGCCTTCATCATCTCCTCGTTGTAGCGCCCCATCTCCTCCATGATCTGCTCGAACGGCTTCTCCTTGGACGCCTCGATCGCTTCGTCGGTGGACCGCATGATGAGCATGAACTTCACGATGTTTCTCCTTCGTCGGTGGGCCGTGTCGACCCTCTCACCCATACCGTCGATCGAGAAGAACCGATATCGACACCGCCGCGAAGTTTTTTCGAAGGAGTTTCCGATGCCCGCATCCCACCTGGTCGACGCGCACATCCTGCTCCGGCGCGACGGGGAATTGCTGCTGAGTCGGCGGCGCAGCGGCGACGAGTTCGACGGCCGCTGGCATCTGCCCGCGGGCAAGGTGGAGGCGGGTGAATCGGTCGCGGCGGGCGCGGTGCGGGAGGCGCGCGAGGAGATCGGCGTGGAGTTGGACCCCGCCGATCTGACACTGGTCCACGTCGCTCACGTCGTGGCTCCGGGCCGTCCAGCGCGCCTGGGCCTGTTCTTCGAGACCCGGCGGTGGGCGGGCGAGGTGCGCAACGTCGAGCCCGACAAATGCTACGAACTGCGCTGGTTCCCGGCCGATGCACTCCCCGCGGACATCATCGCCTACCCGCTGCTCGGCATCGACCCGCCGGCGCTGTATTCCGAATACGGCTGGGGCAACTGAAGCGCGCGACTACGGGGCGATCGCGCCGCGCAGGTAGGCCGACAGCAGTCGGCGGAGTCGGGCGGGCCGGTCCTCGGGGGCAGCGGACAGTTCGGTGAGGACCGCGCCTTCGAGGACCGCGAGGAAGTCCGCCGCGAGCGGGGCCGGTTCGTCGCATCCGAGTGCGCGGAACAGGTCGGTGGCCCGCTCGGGGGAGAACAGGCTGCGGGCCAGGCGCGCGCGGAGATCGGGCTCGGGCAGCGGGTCGACCAGCAGCGCTTGACGGGCGATCAGGTGGTGGCGACGGGTGGTGAGCATCCGGTCGAGTCGGTCGGCGACATCTCGCGCGACGGTCTCGGCCGTGAGGTCGCGCGGCGCGGCGGTCGCGAGGAAGTCGGCGCGCGAACGCTCGGTGAGATGGTCGGCCACGGCGTCGAGCAGTGCGCGGCGGGTGCGGAAGTAATAGGACGTCGATCCGGCGGGCAGGTCGAGCGCGGTGTCGAGCGCGCGGTGGGTCAGCGCGCGCAGACCGGCCGTCGCGATCAGGTCGACGGCGGCTTCGGCGATCAGGGTTCTGCGGTCGGTTGTGGACATCCTCACCTTCGGTGGTCGCGAGCGATCCGTGCCTCTACAAATGTAGAGGACGCCGTTACGTGACGCGAGGGGTGCGCATGAACAACACAGCCGGTCGACGCCATGCCGAAGCGCCGGGGATGAACTCCGACCCGCTCGAGGTGTCGGACCTGGATGACCGCCAGCGCGCCGTCGCCGCGCGACTCGCGCGTCTGCTGGACCGGCGGGGACGCCCGCGCCGCAACGCTCGCGGGGTCTACCTGTACGGCCCGCCCGGTCGGGGCAAGACCATGCTGGTGGATCGGTTGGTGGCGTCCGCCGATCCGAAGCGGGTGCTGCGGCGGCACTTCCACGAGTTCTTCGCCGAATTGCACGCGGCGGTCCGGGCGACGGGCGCGATCGAGCAGGCCGTGCGGCATTCGACGCGGGAGGCTCGGTTGTTGTGTTTCGACGAGTTTCACGCCGAGGACATCGGTGACGCGATGATCGTGGCCCGGGTGCTGGATCTGCTGTTCGCCCGGGGTGTGGTGCTGGTGACGACCTCCAACTGCGCCCCCGCGGAGCTACTGCCCAATCCGCTGTTCCACGACCGTTTCGTGCCGACCATCGACGCGCTGACCGCCCGGATGGACGTGCTGGCCTTGGACGGTCCGGTGGACTACCGCACGCGGGCGGGCGGTCGGCGGACGGGATTCGCGGCGGGCCGCTACCTGGTCGGCCCGTGCCGGGCGGTCGAGGAACCGGGGCGGGTCGCGGTGGGGCACAGCGAAGTGCGCGCGCTGCGGGTCGACGCCGAGGAGGTGGTGTTCGCGTTCGCGGACCTGTGCGGCGCGCCGGTCTCGGCCGCGGACTATCTCGCGCTGACCCGCCGTTTCCGCCGCTGGACGCTGACGGAGGTGCCCCCGTTGGCCGCCGCGCCGCCGGACCGGGTGACGCGCCTGCTGAATCTGGTCGATGTGCTCTACGACACGGATCGGGAGCTGTCGGTGTATGCCCGCGCGCCGCTCGCCGAACTGGTGCGGGAGGTGTCCGGGATTCCCGGATTCGCCCGGACGGTGAGCCGACTCAGTGAGATCGCACAATCTGATCGGGGGTCGGATTGGTAGCTGTATCAGGTGCGGTAGAGCGGTACGATCGTACCGACATCCGGCGATAAACCCGAGGTGGTCCGAAGTATTCGATTCCTTCCCCGGCGGACCATTCGGCATGTAACGATGTGGCTGTTTTGTGGCAGTCCTGAGATTCGGTGGGTAAGTCGGTTGGTTCGAGCGCGAGCGGCGACAACGCGCGTGATCGTGCTGATCACGCTGGTCGTCTGCGCCGTGATCGCCCTGCGCGGCTACGTTCCCGGCGCGGCGGAGCACGGTCCGCCGACGGAGGTTCCCTCGGCGGTTGCCGTGGCGCTGATGCCGGTGCTGTTCACCGTGTCGGTGGTCATCCTCGTGGCCGGAGTCATAGCGAGCAGACATCGCCTGCCGCTGGCGATGCCGGAGACCGAACGCGACGACGACGTCACCTCCTGGCAGTTCGGCCGCATCGGTCTGGTCGTCCTGGTCGCCGTCACGGTGCTCGCCATTCTGGCCGCCCTCGCCTCGCTCGCCTACGTCGTCCTGGACGCGACCCCGCGCGACTATCCGCCGCCCCCGGCCGCCGCGACCCCGACGCCGACCGCCACCACCGACCAACCGGCCGCCGACCCGGGCGATCCCGTCCCCGCCGAAGGGTTGGAGGGACTGGCGCTGGTGGTGACGATCGGCGCGGCGGGGGTCTTGGTCGCGGTCGGGCTGATCGGGATGGGCTCGGTGGTCTACATGGCGCGCAAACCGGTGGCCGCCGAGGAGGAGCAGGCCGCCGAGGCCGCGCCCGCCGTGGTCGACTCGCTGGTCATCGCGGCCGAGATGGGTCTGGCCGCGATGAACGCGCCCGGTCAGGAACCGCGCGCGGCGATCATCGCCTGCTATGTCGCGATGGAACGCGGCCTGGCCTTCGACCGGGCCGCCGCACCGCTGATCTCCGACACCCCGACCGAGGTCCTCGCGCGCGCCTTCGAGCACGGCGCGCTGCACGACGCCTCGGCCCGTGAACTGGTCGCGCTGTTCGAGGAGGCCCGGTTCAGTCCGCACGCCATGCTCGAATGGCAGCGCCTGCGCGCCGAACAACTGCTGCGCGTGGTCCTGGCCGACCTGCAGAGCAAACAGAGTGCCGCCAACCAAGGCGCGGAGGTGGGCGTATGACCCGGGTGGCGGTGATCGGCTTCGCGGTCGCGGCGGCCGCGGTGATCGAGGTCCTCGCGGTGTTGCGCGGCCCGGACCTGCTGATGGCGGCCGCCGCGATCCCGGTGGCCTACGCCATGTTCCAGCTGACGGTGTCGTTGCGCGACCGGGGCGCGGGCGCGCCCGAGGACCTGCCGGAGGAGATGGAGAACGGCCCGGCCGAGATGCTGCAACGCTGGCAGGCCAGGGCCCAGATGCTCGCCGACCGCGCGGAGGGCACCCGCGCGGACTGGGACCGGCACCTGCGGCCCCTGCTGGCCAAGGAATTCGAGTTGTCCACCGGCCTGCGGGTCGCCAAGAACAGGAAGGCCACCGAGACCGCCGGACTCCTGCAATTCGGACCCGAACTGTGGCGGTGGGTCGACCCCGCGAATTCGGCGCTGCGCGACCAGGTCACGCGGGCCCCGGGCCGGGCGACGCTGGACGAGATCCTGCGTCTGCTGCAACGACTGTAGAGCGAATTCCCGACACGGATTGGTTGGAACAAGTGCGAGTGGACATATGACGATGCCGATGGACGCGACCGTCCAGAAGACCGAGGCCGTCCTGCGGGAGTTGTCCCGCGTGGTCGTCGGCAAGCGCGACGAGTTGCAGTTGATCATGATCGCCGTGCTGTCGGGCGGACACGTCCTGATCGAGGATCTGCCGGGCCTGGGCAAGACGTTGATCGCGCGGTCGTTCTCGGCCGCGCTCGGCCTGGATTTCACCCGGGTGCAGTTCACTCCCGACCTGCTGCCCGCCGACCTGCTCGGCTCGACCATCTACGACATGTCCTCGGGGCGGTTCAATTTCCGTCGCGGACCGGTGTTCACGAACATGCTGTTGGCGGACGAGATCAACCGGACGCCGCCCAAGACCCAGGCGGCGCTGCTGGAGGCGATGGCCGAGGGGCAGGTCAGCATCGACGGCGAGACCTTCCCGCTGCCGCAGCCGTTCATCGTGTTGGCCACCGACAACCCGATCGAGTACGAGGGCACCTATCCGCTACCTGAGGCGCAGTTGGACCGGTTCGCGATCCAACTGCGCCTGGGCTACCTGTCCGAACACGACGAGACCCAGATGATCCGGCGCCGACTCGAACGCGGGTCGACGCCGCCGCAGGTCGGGCAGGTGGTGGACGCCGACGGCCTGCTGCAGATGCGGCAGTCCGTCGAATACGTCACCGTGCACCCGGATGTGGTGTCCTACGTGGTGGCGCTGGCGGCGGCCACCCGCGCGCATCCGCAGGTGGAGGTGGGCGCGAGTCCGCGCGCGGAACTGGATCTGGTGCAGATGGCGCGCGCCAGGGCGCTGCTGCTGGGCCGCGACTATGTCGTCCCGGAGGACGTGAAGGCGCTGGCGGTGCCCGCGATGGCGCACCGGATCACCCTGCGCCCGGAGATGTGGGTGCGGCGGATCAGGGGCGAGGACGTCATCGGCGAATTGCTGCGCCGCCTGCCCGTCCCGCGCGCCACCGTGACATGAGCGCCTCCGAGGTCGCCGTCGTGAGCGATCGGCGCGCGGCGCGGCATCGGAACTCCAGCGCCACCGTGGAGGCCGAATTACGGTGGCGGCCCGCCGCTCTGGTGTACATGCTGGCGGTGTGCGCGGCGGCGGCGCTGGTCGCGGCGGTCCTCGCGGGCCGCTGGCAGCCCGTGGTGTTCGCGGCACCGATGATCGGGGTGCTGGCGACGGCGCCGTGGCAGCGGACCAAGACCAGGATTCAGGTCGACGGCGGCCCCACGCTGCGCTGTTTCGAGACCGAGGAAGTGGTGCTCTCGGTGGCGGCGTTCGTCGACTCGGGGCACGCGCTGCTGCGGATGAAGCCGCGCGCCCTCGACGGACTCGGCGTCACCGTCGAGGCCACCCGCGACTCCGGGGAGACACCGGCGGGCCTGCGTTTGGCGCTCACCGCGGACCGGTGGGGTCGCTACCCGTGCGAGGTGAAGGTGACCGCGCTGAGCCCGGCCGGGCTGGCCATCGCCACCGCCGTGCTGCCCGCGGGTCAGCTCTACGTCTACCCGATCGCCGACCCGCAGCGGTTGATGCTGCCGCGCACCGAACTGCCCGACCGCCTCGGCACCCACCTGACCCGCAAGCACGGACCCGGCGTCGAATACGCCGACATCCGCGCCTACGCGCCGGGCGATCAACTGCGCCTGGTGAACTGGGCGGTGAGCGCGCGGCGCGGACGGCTCTACGTCACCGAACGGCTGACCAACCGCGCCGCCGACGTGGTCGTGCTGGTCGATGTCTCCCAGCAGGCGCCGGGACCGGCCACCGACGCGATGGAGCGGTCGGTGCGCGGCGCGGCGCAGGTGGTGCAGTCGACTCTCCAGGCGGGGGACCGGACGGCGGTGGTGTGCCTGGGCGGCGCGCCCCGCTGGCTGCGCCCCGACATCGGCCGCCGCCAGTTCTACCGGATCGTGGACACCGTGCTCGGCGTCGGTGACGAGCACCTCGAGACCACCGGCACACTGGCTCCGTACGCGGCGGTGCCGCTGGGCGCGATCGTGATCGCCTTCTCCACCTTGCTCGACACCCAGTTCGCGCTGGCGCTGATCGATCTGCGCAAGCGCGGGCACGTGGTGGTCGTGGTGGATGTGCTGCGCGGCACGCCTTTCCGCGAAGGACTCGACGACACCTTGGCGCGCATGTGGCAGTTGGAGCGCGCGTCGATGTACCGGGACATGGGCACGGTCGGCGTGGACATCGTGGCCTGGCCCGAGGACACCAGACTCGATCAGGTCATGAAACTGGCTCCCGAGCACCGTCGCACCATGCGGGTGCGCCGATGACCCGATTCCTCGCCGTTCTGTCGGGCGCGCTGCTGGTGCTCGCGGTCACGCTCATGCAGCCCTTCGCGGCCGTGCCCGCGCTGATCCTGGTGGTGGCGGGGTGGTGGCTGCGCCCGTTCGCGGTGGCCGCGGTCCTGGCCGCGCTGGCCGTGCTGGTGCTGGCCGACACCGGCGTGATCGCCTCGGCCTCGGTCGGACTGGTCGCCACCGCCTACCTGTTGAACATCGCGACGGTGTCCGCGCCGGTCGGCGTCGTGCCGACCACCATTCCGTCGGTGGTGGGCGCGGTGGTGTTCGTGGGCTGCGCGGTCGCGGCGGCGCTGCTGCCGGTGCGGATCGCCTGGGCCCCGCTGGTCGCGCCCGCCGTGGTGTTGGTGCTCTACGGCCTGCTGGTGCACGGTCTTTCGGTGCGCTGGCGCGGCGAGCACGCCGTCCGGGAGTGACGCGCGACGGCCCGCCGCGCGTACGCGACGGGCCGATCGGGTGGACCGCTCAGCTCAGGCTCAACACCACGTCCGCGAGGACGGGCGCGTCCTCGCGTTCGACCACGGTCGCGGTGAGGACGAGTTCGCCCTCGCCGCGCCAGATCCGGGTGCGGATGGTCTCACCGGGGTACAGCACGCCGGCGAAACGCGCGCGGAATCCGGTGATGCGCGCGGCCTCGGAGTCCAGCGCGGTGTCGGTCGCGGTCTTGCAGACGATGCCGTAGGTGCACAGTCCGTGCAGGATCGGATTCGGGAATCCCGCCGCGCGGGCGAACTCCGGGTCCGAATGCAGCGGGTTGCGGTCGCCCAGCATCCGGTACAGCAGCGCCTGCTGCGGCAATGTCGGGGTGCTGACGTCGAAATCGGGTGCGCGGTCGGGCAGTTCGGTCTTGCTGCTCGGTCCGCGTTCGCCGCCGAATCCACCCTCGCCCTTGGCGAAGATGGACGAGCGCGCGGTCCACAGCGGTTCGCCGTCGGAGCCGACGGCGGTGTGCTCCTGGACGACCACCGCCGCCGAACCCTTGTCCCACACCTCGGCGATGCGGCGGCCCAGAGTCGCCTTGCCCGCGGCCGGGATGGGCCGGTGCAGGCGGATCTCCTGGTATCCGTGCACCACTTTCGCCAGGTCGATGTCGATCCCGGGGAAGCTCACCTTGGGCGGTTCGGTCTCGTGCAGGGTCGGGGCGACGGCGGCGAAACTGGGCAGGACCTGCGGGGCGCGGTCGTCGAGGTAGCGCAGTTCGGCCGGGTCGGTCCAGCGCGCGCCCGCGCCGAGGCCGAGGTGGTAGAGCTGCACATCCGAAGGGGTCCAGGCGAATTCGCGGCTGGGGAGCTCCGCGCCGAGCGCGATCTTCGGGTCAATGGGCATGGTTACCCCTTCGGGGACGGGTCAGGACGGTCACGCGTGTGCCTCCGCGGAGGGCGTGCCGGACTTCTTGCGGTCGACGATATCGAGCACGGCCAGGTAGCCGAAGGTGATCGCGGGACCGATGGTCGCGCCGGGGCCCGCGTAGGTGTGGCCCATCACCGGGGTGCTGGAGTTGCCCGAGGCGTAGAGGCCGTCGATGGCCGAACCGTCCTCGCGCAGTACGCGTCCGGCGGTGTCGGCGACCAGGCCGCCCTTGGTGCCCAGGTCGCCGGGCACGATCTTGGCCGCGTAGAACGGCCCCTGCACCAGTCCGGCCAGGCACGGGTTCGGCTTGACGGTCGGATCGCCGTAGTAGCGGTCGTAGTGGCTGTCGCCGCGGCCGAAGTCCTCGTCCTTGCCGGTCTCGGCGAAGGTGTTGAACCGGGCGACGGTCGCGCCGAGGTTCTCGGCGGGCACGCCGATCGCGGCGGCCAACGCCTCGAGGCTGTCGGCCTTGACGATGTTGTCGTTCTCCATCCACCGCGACGGGAACTTCAGGCCCGGTTGCAGGCCCGCGAAGATGTAGCGGTTGCGGTAGCGCTGGTCGAAGACCAGCCAGGCGGGGATGTTCTCGCCCGGACCGGGGCCCTGCCCGTTCTCGCCGCCGTACATGGTGTGCACGGCCTCGACGTAGGGCGCGGATTCGTTGCCGAAGCGCTTGCCCTCGGCGTTGACCATCACGCAGCCGGGCAGGTTGCGCTCGGCCAGCGCGAACCACGGTCGCCCGTTCTTGAAGATCGTCGGACCCCACCAGGCGTCCTCCATGAAGCCGACCGCCGCGCCCGCCTCCATGCCCGCCAGGATGCCGTCGCCGGTGTTGGCGGCCGCGCCGGTGGTCCATTCGGTGGTGATGGGCTGACGCTGGTATTTGGTGCGCATCTCGGCGTTGTGCTCGAATCCGCCGGTCCCCAGGACGACGCCGTAGCGCGCGGTGAAGCGCACCGGTTGCCCGTCCTGTTCGGCCTCGACGCCGGTGACCCGGCCGTCCTCGACGATCAGTTTCGTCAGCGGGGTGTTGAGCAGCAGCGGGACGTCCGCGTCGAGCAGGCCCTTGCGCATCGCGGCGATGATGGCCTGACCCATGACCATCAGGTGTTTGTTGGTCCATTTGGCCCAATAGGTCCGCGCGCCGACCCGCATCGCGCGCAACATGCCCTTGGGGTGGCGGCGGATCAGGTTCAAGCGCACGAAATCGGCCTGCATGACCGCGACGTTGAGCGGGGCCTTGGCGTAAGGCGGTTCCAACTCGAAGCGCGTCTCGCCCAGGACCTTGGCGTTGAACGGCGTCGGTTCGCAGGAACGGCCCTGGCCCAGACCGCCGGGGGCCTCCGGGTAGTAGTCGGAGTAGCCGGGCACCCAGCGCATCTTCAGCGGGGTGTGATCGAGAACGAAATCGAAGGCTTCGGCGCCGCGATCGATGTAGGTGTCGATCCGCTCGGCGGGGACCGCGTCGCCCACGATGCTGTGCAGGTAGGTGCGGGCGACCTCGCGGTCGTCGGTCCTGCCCGAAGCCTTCAGGGCCTTGTTGCCGGGGATCCACACACCTCCGCCCGAGCGCGCCGTGGAGCCGCCGTAGTGCGCGGCCTTCTCGATGATCACGGCGCTGAGCCCGTGGTGCGCGGCGGTGAGCGCTGCGGTCATGCCTGCGGCCCCGCTGCCGACCACCACCACGTCGTATTCCCGATCAGTCATGTAGAACACGTTATAGAATGATGGCGCTGTTGGTCTATGTTGAGAGGCAGAAGACTTGCTCGACACCCCAGTAGTCGAGGAAACTCGTTTCAGTTTCGGACCGGAGTGAAGTGTATGGCCCTCGAATGGGACCTGACCGCGGATGTGGTCGTCGTCGGATACGGCGCGGCGGGGGCGTCGGCCGCGCTGGAAGCCACCGCCTCGGGCGCGCAGGTGCTGGTCCTGGAGCGATTCACCGGCGGCGGCACCTCCGCGCTGTCCGGCGGGATCATCTACGCGGGCGGCGGCACCTGGGTGCAGAAAGCCGCGGGCGTCGCCGACACCCCCGAGCAGATGCTGGCCTACCTGCGCCGCGAGGTCGGTGACGCGGTCCGCCCCGAAACCCTCGAACGCTTCGTCGACCGCAGCCCCGAACTCATCGACTGGCTCACCGGACACGGCGTGCCCTTCGAAGCGTCGCTGTGCCCCTACAAGACCTCCTACCCCAACGACAGCTACTACCTGTACCACTCGGGCAGCGAGGTCTCCGGCTACGGACGCGAAGTCGCCGAACCGTTCCAGCGCGGTCACCGCGTCAAGGGGCGCGGCACCTCCGGCAAGAAACTCACCGGCCCCCTGTCGGCCTCGGCCGCCGCGCACGGCGTGCGCGTGGAAACCCTCACCCGCGTCACCGGACTCGTCACCGACGACAACGGCGCGGTCATCGGCCTGGAATGCCTGTCGCTGCGCGACGCCCCCGGACGCGTGCGCGACCGCTTCGCCCGCATGGCGAAGATCGCCGCCAAACCCGGCATCTACTACCCGCCGCTGCGCCGGGCGCTACAGAAACGGCTCGACGCGCTGGAGCGCCGCTACGGCCGCACCCTGCGGGTCTTCGCCCGTCGCGGCGTCGTCCTCACCGCGGGCGGTTTCATCGCCAACCGCGACATGGTGCGCGAATACGGTCCGCAATACCGCGACGGACTGCCGCTGTCCTCCCCGGGCGACGACGGCAGCGGCATCAGGATGGCCGAGAGCGTCGGCGCGGTCACCGACCACATGGGCAACATCTCGGCCTGGCGGTTCCTGCTGCCGCCGAGCTCCTTCACCGGATGTGTCCTGGTCGACGCGCAGGGGCAGCGCGTCATCGATGAGACCCGCTACGGCGCGGCGGTCGGCCACGCGCTGGTCAACCACCACGGCGGCAAAGGCTGGGTCCTCGCCGACGCGCGCCTGATGAAAACCGCGCTCTCGCAGATCCACAAGCAGGGCGCGTGGTTCCAGCGCGGCCAGTTCGAGGCCATGCGGCGCACCGCCGTGCGCGGTCGCACCCTCGAGGAAGTCGCTGCCAAGGCGGGCGTCGACCCGGCCGGACTGCGCGCCACCGTCGAAGCCCACAACACCGCCATCGAGACCGGCGCCCCCGACCCGGTCGGCAAGCCCGCCGAATTCACCGAACCGGTCCGCGACGCCCCGTTCTGGCTGTTGGATGTGAGCATCAGACCCAGCGTCATCAACCCCTGCCCGATGCTCACCCTCGGCGGCGTCGTCGTGGACGAGCAGACCGGCGCGGTCGTCGACGAGCGCGGCGCGGCCATCCCCGGCCTGTTCGCCGCGGGCCGCACCGCCGTCGGGATCTGCTCCAACTCCTACGTCAGTGGCCTGTCGCTGTCGGACGCCGTCTTCTCCGGACGACGCGCGGGACTCAACGCCGCCGCCGAAGCGGGCCGAACCACCACCGCGCTCACCGACGCGCGATAACCCAGCGGAAGGAATCCCCAGCGTGCTGTCCGATGCGGTACGAACCGAACTCGCCGACGAACTCGCCCGCGCCGAACTCGACCGGGTCGCCGTCGACAAACTGGTCGACCGACACCCCGACATCGACGTGGTCGACGCCTACGAGATCCAACTCCTCAACATCCGCCGCCGGATCGCCGACGGCGCCACCGTCATCGGGCACAAGGTCGGCCTGTCGTCCAAGGCGATGCAGCAGATGATGGGCGTCGACGAACCCGACTACGGTCACCTGCTCGGCGACATGGAGGTCTTCGAGGAAGTCCCCGTCGACACCTCCCGCTACCTGCTGCCCCGCGTGGAAGTCGAGGTCGGATTCGTCCTCGGCGCCGACCTGCCCGGAGCGGACTGCACCGAAGCCGACGTGCTCGCCGCCACCGTCGCCTACGCGCCCGCCATCGAACTGATCGACTCCAGGATCAAGGACTGGAACATCGGTCTGTGCGACACCATCTCCGACAACGCCTCCTCCGCGGGGTGGGTGCTCGGCCGCGAACGCGTCGCACCCGCCGACATCGACATCAAGGGCATCGACGCCGTCCTGACCCGCAACGGCGAAGTCGTCGCCGAAGGGCGCAGCGACGCCGTCCTCGGCGACCCCGTCATCGCGGTGGCCTGGCTGGCCCGCAAGGTCGCTTCCTTCGGTGTGCGGTTGAAAGCGGGCGACATCGTGCTGCCCGGATCCTGCACCCGCGCCATCGACGCCCGACCGGGCGACAACTTCCACGCCGAGTTCGCCGGACTCGGTTCCGTCCGTCTGCAATTCACCTGAGCTCCAGCCATCCTCGAGGAGGCCCCACCGTGTCCAACGGGACCGTCACCGCCGCGATCGTCGGATCCGGCAACATCAGCACCGATCTGCTCTACAAACTGCTGCGCTCGGAAACCATCACGCCGCGCTGGATGATCGGCATCGATCCCCAGAGCGAAGGCTTGCGCCGCGCCCGCGACCTCGGACTGGAGACCTCGCACGAAGGCGTCGACTGGCTGCTCGCCCAGCCCGAACTGCCCGACCTGATCTTCGAGGCCACCTCCGCCTACGTCCACCGGGCCGCCGCACCCCGATACGCCGAGAAGGGCATCCGCTCGGTCGACCTCACCCCCGCCGCCGTCGGGCCCGCCGTCGTGCCGCCGGTCAACCTCGGCGACAACATCGACGCCGAGAACGTCAACATGATCACCTGCGGCGGACAGGCCACCATCCCGATCGTCGCCGCCGTCTCCCGCGTCGTGCCCGTCCCCTACGCCGAGATCGTCGCCTCGGTCGCCTCGGTGTCGGCCGGACCCGGAACCCGCGCCAACATCGACGAATTCACCAAGACCACCTCGCGCGGCGTGGAAACCATCGGCGGCGCCGAACGCGGCAAGGCGATCATCATCCTCAACCCCGCCGACCCGCCGATGATCATGCGCGACACCATCTTCTGCGCCATCCCCGAGGACGCCGACACCGACGCCATCGCCGAATCCGTGCACCGCATGGTCGCCGACATCCAGCAGTACGTGCCCGGCTACCGACTGCTCAACGACCCGCAGTTCGACCCGCCCTCGGTCATCTCCGGCGGCATGGCGAAGGTCTCGGTCTTCGTCGAGGTCGAAGGCGCGGGCGACTTCCTGCCGCCCTACGCGGGCAACCTCGACATCATGACCGCCGCCGCCACCAGGGTCGGCGAAGTCATGGCACAGCACATCGTCACCGCCCGGGTGTGAGGAGCGCCGACATGACCATCAGCACCGAATTCGACATCCGCGTCACCGACACCTCGCTGCGCGACGGATCCCACCACAAGCGCCACCAGTTCACCGGCGAGGACGTGCGCGATATCGTCGCCGCCCTCGACAACGCGGGCGTCCCCGTCATCGAGGTCACCCACGGCGACGGACTCGGCGGGTCCTCGTTCAACTACGGGTTCTCCAAGACCCCCGAACAGGAACTGGTCAAGATCGCGGCCGAGACCGCGAAACAGGCCAAGATCGCCGTACTCATGCTGCCCGGCGTCGGCGTCAAGGAAGACATCAAGATCTCCCAGGACAACGGCGCCTCGATCTGCCGCATCGCCACCCACTGCACCGAAGCCGACGTCTCCATCCAGCACTTCGGCCTCGCCCGCGAACTCGGGTTGGAAACCGTCGGCTTCCTGATGATGTCGCACACCCAACCGCCCGAAGCCCTCGCCAAGCAGGCCCGCATCATGGCCGACGCGGGCTGCCAGTGCGTCTACGTGGTCGACTCCGCGGGCGCGCTGGTCCTCGACGAGGTCTCCGACCGGGTTGCCGCCCTTGTGGCCGAACTCGGCGAAGACGCCCAGGTCGGCTTCCACGGCCACGAGAACCTCGACCTCGCCGTCGCCAACTCCGTCTACGCCGTGCGCGCGGGCGCCAAGCAGATCGACGGCAGCGCACGACGTTTCGGAGCGGGCGCGGGCAACACCCCCGTCGAAGCCTTCGTCGGCGTCTGCGACAAGATCGGCGTCAAGACCGGCATCGACTTCTTCGCCATCGCCGACGCCGCCGAAGACGTCGTGCGCCCCGTCATGCCCCAGGAATGCCTGCTGGACCGCCAAGCCCTCATGATGGGCTACGCGGGCGTCTACTCCAGCTTCCTCAAGCACGCCGAACGCCAAGCCGAACGCTACAACGTCTCCGCCGCCGAAATGCTCGTCCGCGCGGGCCGCCGCAAACTCGTCGGCGGCCAAGAAGACCAGCTCATCGACATCGCCCTCGAACTCCAACGAGAACAATCCGCCTGACCGAAGGGCCGCGCTCGCGCGGCCCTTCCCCGTCCCGGCTCAGTCGGCCGTCGGCTTGTCGGCGTGCCCGACCAAGCGGTCCCGCCCCATCTCGACCACCGCACAGGTCTCGAGCAGCATCTTCCTGGCCGTCATCAGGAATTGTCCTGGTATCGGTCGCGGTGGGGCGGGGGATGCGGTATTCCGTAGCTGTGAGGACGAACTGTGGGGGTGGTGAGGGGTGATCTGCCCGCACTGTGCGCAGAATGTGCTGCGCAGGGAGCGCACCGGGAGGCGGTGCGGGAAATGTCGTCAGGCGTTCGCGTTGGAGCCGAAGGAGACGGTGCTCGGGCTGCACGACATGCGGGTGCGCAGGTTGGCGGACAAGCTCGGGGGCGGTCGGGGGCTGCGGTACACGCTGCCGCAGTTGTATTACGCGGCGGCGCGGCGCAAGGTGCCGGATCTGCGGGTCCGGTTCCTGGGGCGACGGTTCCTGGTGTCGGTGCCGATCGCGGTGGTGACGTTCTTCACGGCGATCAGCGGTGTCATCCCGCCGGCGATCACGCTGGTGGTGGGCGCGGGCGCGTTGATCCTGGTGAATCTGGGGATGACGGCGATCAAGCCGTGGTTCCTGCGCACGTCGCCGGTCCGGTTGCCGGTGACCTACGACCGGTTCGTCCAGGACACGTTCAACCGTTGGATCTCGGTGTACGGCGCGCCGCCGCACGGGTCGGTGGCCGATTTCGTCACCCCGCCGCCGGTTCCGGAGTTCCCTCGGGTGGCGTTGCTGTGCGAGGACCGTTCGGTGTGGGCCTGTCTGGCGGCCAACGGCGCGGTGGAGAACTGGCAGATGGTGTTCGCGAATCGGGTGGATCGGTTGCCGCCCCGGGTTCCGGTGCTGATCCTGCACGACGCGAGTGTGGCGGGTCTGCTGTTCGCGGGTGCGGCGCTGGCCGCGTTGGGGCCGCGCGGGGTGCCGGTCGGTATCGCGCCGCGGTCGCTGCTGGGGAAGCCGAAAGCGTTGCGTTTGCGCGATGCTCAGCCGTCGAAGGCGGATCTGGACCGGGTGCGTCCGCTGGTGTCGCCGCAGGAGTTCGAGTGGCTGGCGCAGGGCTGGTTCTCGCCGGTTTCGGCGGTGCCGCCCGCGAAGTTGATCGCGGCGGTGGACGGTGCGCTGAACCGGGCGGAGGACGCCACCGATCCGGATCGGCGTGCCGCCCGGGCGATCGGCTTCCTGACCTGGCCGGCCGCGTGAGCGCGGGCGGGGGTGTTCGTGCGGCGGCCCGTGGGCGGTTCTCGGCTCGCCGGTCGGCGCGCCTTGGCGATAGGTTTGCCCGGTGGTCTCCAGGGTGAAGGCGCGGTTACTGGGCCGTGCGTTGCGCGTGGCGGCGGGGCGAGCGGCCGCGCCGGGCGATCTGCGTTTCACCGAGGGCCAGCTCTACTACGAACTGTGCCGCACGCTGACGCCGCTGCCGCGCGGTCTGCGGCCGGGGTTCACGGTGGCCGCGCCGGTGTCGTTCGCGGAGTTCCGTGCCGCGTTGGACGAGCACGGTCCGGTGCCGGGCCTGCTGCTCCCCGAACCCGCACGACCTCGGCCGGCGGGCGCGCACACGTCCGAACCGGACCTGTTCGACTACGGCCTGCCGCGTCTGCTGGTGTGCGAATCCGACGCGGTCGCGCAGATGTTGCGCGCCAACGGCATTCCGATGGAGTCGGCGTGTCCGGTGTTCGGCGCGGGTGAGCTCCCGCTGGACCCGCGCGTGGCGCGCATGCTCACACTGACCGAACGCCCGACGGTGTTCGTCCTGCACGACGCGACCCCGGCCGGGCTGGAGTTCCCGATGGCGCTGCCGGATCTGGCCGGCCTGCCCGACGGTGTGCGCGTCGCTCCGCTGGGGTTGCGGCCTCGGCAAGCGTTCGCGCTGCACCTGACCCATCGCGGCGGGCCGGGGTCGGAGCCGAGCGCGGACCTGGACCCCGCCGAGCGGGCGTGGTTGCGGCGCGGCCGGTTCGCCGAGGTCGAGGCGGTGCGTCCGGCGTCGCTGCTGCGCACCGTGCATCGACTCGTGCGCGAGGTCCGTCCGCGCGTCACCGTCCCGTTGCGCCACCTGCGCGCCGCGGGTTTCCTCACTTGGCCCAGCGCATGAAAGGGACCGACCATGTCGGTGCGACGGCAGATCACCTACACCGATGAGTTGCTCGCCGACGGCACGGTGCACCGCCGGTATTCCGACGGCCGCCAGGAGTGGCGCACCCGCGGCCCGAACGCGGTGTATTGGCGTGACAATCACGGAGACACGGGCACCGACGAACCGCTGGGCCGCAAACTCGTCAAGCGCACCTACGCCAACGGCGCGGTCCGTTACGCGCGGGAGTCCGGTTACGGCCGCACCCTGTGGGGCGACGGCACCCTCACCGTGAACCGTTCTTCCTTCGGCGGCCGGTTGGGCCTGTTGCTCGGTTCGGTGGCGGTGGGCGCGCTGGCGTGGAATCTGGTGATGCCGCCGGAGTCGTTGACCCCGCTGGAGGAGGAGGAACTGCGCAGGCAGGCGGAGGCCGCCGCGCAGTCGAGCGGTTCCTCCGACTACGGCTCGTGGGACGACTATTCCGACGACGACGGCGATTTCGGATAGGAGCGACGGTGGGGCGATGGTGCGCGGCGCTGACCGCCGACCCGGCCGCGACGGTCCGCGCGGTCGGGTTCGAGCCCGCGGCGGGGGCGCGCGGATTCGGCGCGGACGAGGTGTTCACCGCGGGGGAGTTGCGCGCGGTCGGGACGGTCACCCTGTTCGACGCCGACCGTCTGCGCGCGAGTCTCGGCGCGGATCTGCCGCCCGACTGTCGTGACGGCGACCTGCTCCTGCACGCCTACGCCCGGTTCGGCCTGGACGGAATCGCCAGGGCCGAAGGGATGTTCGCGTTGGCGATCGCCGAAGGGCCGGATCTGCTGCTGATCCGCGACCACGTCGGCGCCCGCACCTTGTTCTACGCGAAGTCGAGAAGCGAATGGCTGGTGTCGGATTCGCTGCGCCCGTTGACGCGCTGGCCCGCACTGCGGACCGGCCTGCACCTGCCCGCGGTGCGCGCGTTCCTCACCTTCGCCTACCTCCCGGGTCGGGAGACGCTGCTGCGCGGCGTCTTCGAAGCCCTGCCCGGCCGCTGCCTGCGCCTGCGTCCCGACGGCACCAGCGACGAGCGGGTGTTCTGGGAGCCGACCGAGATCGAGGACGACCGACCCGCCGCCGAACACGCCCTGGCCCTGCGCGCCCTGCTCGAGGAGGCGACGCGCAGGCGACTGCCCACGGGCGAACCGGTGGGGGTGCTGTTGTCCGGGGGGATCGATTCCAGCCTGGTCACCGCGCTGGCGGCGAAGAACCACGACCAGACGGTTTGCTCGTATTCGATCGCCTTCACCGGGACCACCCCGAACGAACTGGCCTACTCCGGTCTGGTCGCCGCGCACTGCCACACCGCGCACCGCGTGCTGACCGTGCCGGGGGAGACGGTGGCCGCCCGCCTCGCCGACACCGTCGCCCTGCTGGACTGTCCGGTCGGCGACCCGCTGACCGTGCCGAACCTGATGCTCGCCGAAGCCGCCGCCGCCGACGGGGTGCGCGCGGTGCTCAACGGCGAGGGCGGCGACCCGGTGTTCGGCGGCCCGAAGAACCTGCCGATGCTGATCTTCGAGTTGACCCGCACCGATCCGAGCCCCGCGGCCCGCGCCATGGCCTACCTGGACAGTTACCGCAAGTGCTATTCGGACCTTCCGGTCCTGCTGAGTCCCGACGTCCTCGCGGAACTGATCGATGCCCCGCCGCTCACCGACCAGGTCGCGCCCTACCTGGGCCCCGGTCACATGACGAGCCTGCTGAACCGTCTCCTGCACACCAACCTGCGCACCAAAGGCGCGCACCACATCCTCACCAAGGTCGAACGGTTGACCGCCGCCGCGGGCGTGCAGGGCCGGTCGCCGCTGTTCGACCGGGCGGTCATCGACCACGCCTTCCGTGTTCCGCCCCGGCAGAAACTCGCGGGCGCCACCGAGAAATGGATCCTCAAGGAGGCCGTGCGCGATCTGCTGCCCGCCACCATCGTCGACCGCCCCAAGAGCGGGATGCGGGTGCCGGTGCAGCAATGGCTGTCCGGTCCGCTGCGCGAACTCGGCCACGACCTGCTGCTCGGACGCTCCGCGCGGGCCCGCGGCCTGTTCCGCGAGGACACCCTGCGCGCGTGGATGCGCGGGGAGGGCGCGCTGCTGCCGCGGCAGGGCGGCAAGCTGTGGTTGGTGCTGTCGCTGGAGTTGTGGTTGCGCGCGTTCGAGGTGTGACCGCGGTGACGGCACGGAGAGGAGTCACCGCCGGATGAGCCGGATCAAACAGGTCGCCGACGACGAGAACGAGGTCCACCGGGTGGCCGACTTCGTCGACGCGGGCAGCAACGCCGTCACCCCGGTGGCCACCTTCCCTCCCGAGGTGGCGCTCGCGGTCGTGCAGGCGTTCGCGGGCATCGTGCGGACGGCGAAGTCCGCGCCCGCCGCCACCACACCCGACGCCGACGGGGTCGTGCGTTCGCAGACCTTCGAGGAAGGCGACGTCTACCTGATCGAGAAACCGTTCGACGGATTCTTCGCCGACCGCTACCTGATGGACTTCTACGACGTGACCGAACGCGGCATCTGCTCGCGCATGCACCTGCACACCGGACTGCGGTTCGTGCGGATGATGACCGGGCCCGACACCCGCATCCGCGTCGGGTCGCTGTCCCCGTTCGAGGTCACCCACGTCGCGGGCGTCACCCCGTTCACGCCCGAACAGTTCGTCGACGACCTGCCCGACACCCCGCCGGGCGTGCACCGCGTCCGGCACAACCTGATCGTGCCGCCGTGTTCGTTCGTGGACATGCAGATCCCGCGCGGGGTCAGTCACCAGTTCAACGCGATCGGGCCGCACGCGGTGATCGATTCGGTGCACCCGGAGGAATCCATCGAGGTGTTCCGCGAGCGTATGTCCGGGTTGCGGATGATGGCGCAGACGGTGTTCCTCGCCGACGAACTCGCGGACGCGTCGACCTGTGCGGAGTCGGTCGGCGAGGTGCGCTGAGGCGGATACGCCGCGGCGAGGGGGCTGGGGACGGTTGTGGACGAATCCGCACGTCAGCCCTCGGGGCGCGGCCTCAGGTGACTTGCGGCCGAACGGTGTTCGGGTAACAGGTCGTGGTTCAGGGGCAGACCGGGCGGTGTCCAGCCTCCTATACTCGAGATGCGCCCGGTCGGGCGAGACGAGCTCGCTCGGCGTTCCACGGACCACCCATCCGCGGTCGCCCACCCGCGCGGCGGCCCCCTCCCGGAGGGAGCGCAGCATGACCGATCCCGCGTCCGTCAAAGCCTGCCTGACCTGCCGTGACTATCCCCATCCCGTGCTGGCCGCCTTCCTGGCGCCCGAACCCCTGATCCGCGGCCACTGCATCCTGCACCTGCTCGAGCAGACCCCGTTGCGCGCCGGGCTCACCGTGCCGCGCCCCGACCTGATCACGCTGATCCAGGCGCACGCCGATCCCTCCGCGATCCACGTCGACTTCCACGCCCTGACCGCCCCCGCGCCCGACCCGGACCCCGCCCGCGAGATCCTGCACGATCACGCCATCACCAGCCCCGCGGGCCTCGACCTCGCCGACCCCGACGACATGGCCCGCCTGTCCCTGCTCCCCGAGCACCCCATCGGCCCCCGCCGCGTCGACGATTTCCAGGACGACGCCGTCCGCGAAGCCATGCTCGCCGTCTACACCCACTTCTCCATAGACAGCCGCATCCCCCTGCTCTACCACGGCTACGCCGACCCCACCACCGGCTGGTTCGCCCTCCCCACCGCCCCCGCCTAATCGCCTCTGGCCTGGTGCGATTGCCATCGACGATGAGAGTTGCCGTCAGAAATATAGCATCAACGCTATGGGATGGGGTATCGTCGAGCTCGAGCCAGAGGTGCGTGCATGGTTGGAAGAACTCGACACGGATGATTTCGCGAGGGCGGCGTTCTACATCGATCTGTTGGCGGCCGAAGGTCCGCTGCTGAGCGAGCCCTACACGCGTCAACTCGATGGCAAACTACGCGAACTGCGATTCCACCTCGACGGTCGATCGGTGCGGATCACGTACTGGATCGCGCCAGGTAGGCGGATCATCCTCATGACGGTATTCGTGAAGGCGCGGATGCGGGAGCGCGGCGAGATCGAGCGGGCGCGTGAGGCTATGCGGCGTTGCTTGCGGGAGCGGCACTCTGTGGAGGAGGACGGCGATGGGTGAACGGGACGAGTGGGCGGCGCTGCGGGAGCGGCGGTTGCGGGAGCCCGGAGCGCGGGAAGCCTATGACGCGGCGCGGCTGGCTTATGAGCTCGGGCGCACGATTCGCGCGATGCGCGAGGATCGCGGGTGGAGTCAGAGCACGCTGGCCGACGCGGCGGCAATGACCCAATCCGCGGTGGCGCGGTTCGAGGCGGGCGGCACGGTGCCGAGTCTCCCGGTCTTGGAAAGGCTGGCGGCCGCACTCGACGCCGAATTGGTGGTCGAGGTGCGGCCGCGCGTGGCGTGAACGGGGTTCAGAGCCAGGTGTCGAGGGTGGTGGTGGTGAGGAAGTGGTCGAGGTCGGCGCGCCAGGGGGCCGGGGTGGTCTTCTCCGGTTCGATGGCGGTGTACTGGCCTCGGTAGAACAACAGGGGCCTGCCGGAGTCGGTGGACTCCGACAGGGCCTGTACGCGGCCGATCACGATGTGGTGATCGCCGCCGTCGACGACGCTGTCCACTGTGCACTGGATCGTGGCCAGCGCGTCGTCCAGGAGCGGGAGCTCCAGGTCCGAAGTGCGCCAGGGGATTCCGGCGAACTTGTCGGGTTCGCGGGAGCCGAAGCGCGCGCAGGTGGGTTGCTGTTCCTCGGCGAGCACGTTGACGCAGAAACGCCCGGATGCCTCGATCGCCGCCCAGGACCGTGAGGTCTTGGCGGGGCAGAACAGCACCAGCGGCGGTTCCAGCGACAGCGCCGCGAACGATTGGCAGGCGAACCCGATGGGGGCCGCGTCGGCGTCGAAGGCGGTGATGACGGTGATGCCGGTGCAGAACTGTCCCAACACGTTACGGAACCGGCGGGGGTCGATCTCCGGTTCGGTGACGGATTCGGCGGCCCCGTCGGTCATTGCGGCCGCCCGCCGACGCTGAAGTCGTGACCCCACAGGCTGACGGCGGTGGATTCGCGCGCGATCCACGACTCGTCTTCGACTTCGAGTCCCTCGCACCCGAATTCGACGTCGAAGCCGCCGGGGGTCTTCATGTAGAACGAGAGCATCTTGTCGTTGACGTGCCTGCCGAGGGTGGCCGACATCGGTACTTTGCGCCGCAGCGCGCGGTCCAGGGCGAGGCCGACGTCGTCGGCGTTCTCGACTTCCATCATCAGGTGCACGATGCCGCTGGGGGTGGGCATCGGCAGGAACGCCAGCGAGTGGTGACGCGGGTTGCAGCCGAAGAACCGCAGCCAGGCGGGTTCGCCGTCGGCGGGGCGTCCGAGCATCTGCGGGGGCAGACGCATGGAGTCGCGCAGTCGGAAGCCGAGGACGTCGCGGTAGAAGGTGAGCGCGGCGGCGTCGTCGCTGGTGCTGAGCACGACGTGCCCGAGTCCTTGTTCCTCGGTGACGAACCGGTGCCCGTAGGGGGAGACCAGTCGCCGATGTTCCAGCGCCACACCGTGGAACGCCTCGAGGGTGTTGCCGGAGGGGTCCTCGAACCGGATCAACTCGACGACGCGCCGGTCCTGGAGTTCGGCCTTGGTACCTTCCTTGAAGGGCACGCCGGCGGCGTCGAGTCGGTCACGGATGTCCTGGAGTTCACCGGCGTTGGCGGTTTCCCAGCCGGAAACCAGCAGGCGGTCCGCTTCGCCCGGCACGATGACCAGTCGGGCGGGGAATTCGTCCATGCGCAGGTACAGCGAGTCGGGGTCGCCGCCTTTGCCTTCCACCATGCCGAGCACCTTGAGCGCGTAGTCGCGCCAGGCCGCCAGGTCGGTGGCCTGGATGCGCAGGTAGCCCAGCGATCGGATCCCCATCACCCCTCCTTGCGTCCACCGGACAGGAAGTCGGTGGCCAGCTTGTTGAACTCGTCGAATTTCTCGAGCTGCGCCCAGTGTCCGCAGCCGCCGAAGACGTGCAGTTGGACGCGCGGGATCATCTTGGTGGCGACGATCGCGCCGTCGAGCGGGTTGACCCGGTCCTCGCGTCCCCAGATGAGCAGTACGGGCTGGCGCAGTTTGTAGGCTTCGCGCCAGAGCATGCCCTTCTCGAAGTCGGCTCCGGAGAACGACTTTCCCATGGCGCGGGTGGCGGCCAGGGATTCGGGCTGACTGGCCGAGGCGAAGCGTTCCTCGATGAGTTCCTCGGTGATCAGTTTCTGGTCGAAGACCATGATCCGCAGGAACGCCTCGAGGTTGGCCCGGGTGGGTTCGTAGTTGAACTTGCCGAGGTTCTTGACGCCTTCGGTGGGGTCGGGCGCGAACACGTTGACGCTGAGTCCGCCCGGTCCCATGAGCACGAGTTTGCCCGCGCGGTCGGGGTAGTCCAGGGCGAAGCGCACCGCCGCGCCGCCGCCGAGCGAGTTGCCCAGCAGGTGTACGCGTCCGGTGATTTCGAGGTGGTCGAGCAGGTCGTTGAGCGCGGCGGCGCTGTGCACGAAGTACTGCGGATGCTCGACCGGTTTGTCCGAGAGCCCGAAGCCGGGCTGGTCGACGGCCAGGACGTGGAAGTCCTTCGCCAGCACCGGGATGTTGCGCGAGAAGTTGGACCAGGAGGACGCGCCGGGTCCGCCGCCGTGCAGCAGCACGATCGTCGGCCCGTTCCCGACGCCCGCCTCGTGGTAGTGCAGGCGCAGGTCGGGACGCACCTGGGCGTACCGGGAGGTGGATTCGTGGGTGATTTCCACGGTGGAGGTCACGGAATCTCCTCCTACACCATCGTGTCGGTGATCGGCAGGCCGAATTCGCCCGAGCCGAAGACCGTGTAGGCGCGTTCGGGATCGTTGGCGGCGTGCACCCGGCCCGCGTGCGCGTCACGCCAGAAGCGCTGCAGCGGTGTGCCGTTGGCCAGCGCGGTGGCGCCGGAGCTCTCGAAGAGCTTGTCGATGGAGGCGATGGCCCGCCCGGTGGCGCGGACCTGGTCGCGGCGGGCGCGCAGGCGCAACTCGAAGGGCACGTCCTCACCCGCGACGAGGTGGGCGTATTCCTCGGCGACGTTGCCCGAGAGCTGACGCCAGGCGGCGTCGATGTCGCTGGCGGCTTCGGCGATGCGGACCTTGGCGAACGGGTCGTCCTTGGCCTTCTCGCCCGCGTAGGCGGCGCGCACGCGCTTGCCCTGGTGTTCGACGTGCGCGGCGTAGGCGCCGTAGGCCATGCCGACGATCGGGGTGGAGATGGTCGTGGGATGGATGGTGCCCCAAGGCATTTTGTAGACCGGATCGGTGTTCTGTTCCAGACCGGGGGATTTCAGGTCGCTCATCGCACGGAAGCTGAGGAAGCGGTGCCGCGGGACGAACACGTTCTCGACCACGACGGTGTTGGAGCCGGTGCCGCGCAGGCCCACCACGTTCCACACGTCGTCGATGCGGTAGTCGCTGCGCGGGATGAGGAAGCTGCCGAAGTCGACCGGTTTGCCGTCCTTGATGACGGGGCCGCCGACGACGACCCAGTCGGCGTGGTCGGACCCGGACGACCAGGCCCACGAGCCGTTGACGGTGTAGCCGTCGCCGGTGACGACGCCCGCGCCCATGGGGGCGTAGGAGGAGGAGATGCGGACTTCGGTGTCCTCGCCCCAGACGTCTTCCTGGGCCTGCTGGTCGAACAGCGCCAGGTGCCAGTTGTGCACGCCGATGATGCCCGCGACCCATCCGGTGGAGCCGCAGGCGCTCGCGATGGTGCGGACGGTGTCGTAGAAGGTGACCGGGTCGGCCGCGTAGCCGCCCCACTGCTTGGGCTGGAGCAGTCGGAAGAAACCGGTCTCCTGGAGGGACTTCATCGTCTCGTCGGGGATGCGCCGCAGGTCCTCGGCCTCCTGCGCCTTCTCGCGCAGCGTCGGCAACAGCGCTTCGACCCGTTCGGTCACTTCTTGCGTCATCTCGGGACCTGCTCCTGCCTGGTCGGATTGGTAACCGGTACTCATTTGCCTCTGAGACTAGAACAGGTTCTTATCTGTGTCGAGAACAGGTGCCTATTGGGGGCGAAAGTCATGCTTTCGCTGGAAGTAGCCGGAATCGCTGGCGTCGAACGGGACATTTTTGTAACGTGTTCTAGTACAGAAGGAGGAGGATTCGCGATGGCGGTGACCCCACAGGGGAGCGGTGCGAAGGTCAGGGAGCTCGATGTGGGCTCCGCACCCACCCGGTATGCGCGGGGATGGCATTGCATCGGCCTGGCCAAGACGTTCCGGGACGGCAAGCCACACGCGGTGAACGTGTTCGGCACCAAACTCGTCGTCTGGGCCGACGGCGACGGTGAACTGCGGGTACTCGACGCCTACTGCCGCCACATGGGCGGCGATCTGAGCATGGGCGAGGTCAAGGGCGACGACATCGCCTGCCCCTTCCACGACTGGCGCTGGTCGGGGACGACCGGCAAATGCTCGGCGATCCCGTACGCGCGGCGCGTGCCGCCACTGGCCCGCACCCGCAAGTGGACCACGCTCGAACGCAACGGCCAGCTCTTCGTCTGGCACGACCACGAGGGCAACCCGCCGCCGCCGGAGGTGACCATCCCGCACATCGTCGGCCCCTACACCGACGCCGCGGGCAACGCCACCGAGCAACTCGACAGCGGCTGGACCGACTGGACGTGGAACTCGATGCTCATCGAGGGCGCCAACTGCCGCGAGATCATCGACAACGTGGTCGACATGGCGCACTTCTTCTACATCCACTTCGCGTTCCCCACGTACTTCAAGAACGTGTTCGAAGGTCATATCGCCACCCAGTTCCTCGAGACCAAGGGTCGGCCCGACATCGGCATGGCCTCCAAGTACTCCGGTGACACGCTGCTCAAGTCGGAGGCGTCCTACTTCGGGCCCTCCTACATGATCAACCCGCTGGTCAATGTCTACAGCGGTTACGAGGTCAAAAGCGTCCTGATCAACTGCCACTACCCGGTCAGCCAGGATTCCTTCGTGCTCCAGTGGGGCATCACCCTGGAGAAGCCGCAGGGTGTGGAAGGCGAGATGGCCGACAAGCTGGCGGCGAAGATGACCGACGGCATCAGTGTCGGCTTCCTGCAGGACGTCGAGATCTGGAAGCACAAGTCCAAGGTCGAGAACCCGCTGCTGTGCGAGGAGGACGGCCCGGTCTACCAGCTGCGTCGCTGGTACGACCAGTTCTACGTCGACGTAGCCGACGTCACCGAGAAGATGACCCAGCGCTTCGAGTTCGAGGTCGACACGACCAAGGCCAACGAGGCGTGGGAGGCCGAGGTCGCGGAGAACCTGCGCCGCAAGGCCGAGACCGAATCGGCCGCCGCGTCCGAAGCCGAGAAGCAAGCGGAGGCGAGTGTCTGATGGCCGCGACCTGGGCCAAGGCACCCGACTTCGCCGATCAGCCCGAACGGCTGGCCGCGGTGCGGGCCCAGACCGTCGTGGACCGGCAGCGCTACCTGGAGGAAGGGCTGACGCCGCTGCGGTGTCAGTCCTGCCACAGTCAGGTGCTGGTCCGCAAGGCCAGCTCGCACCAGACCTCGGTGCAGTGGACGGGCAATCCGGCCGACCACTGCCCGGTGTTCGCCGAACTCGCCTCGCGCGGCAACGCGCCCGGCAGGCCCGACACCTGCGCCCAGTTGGAGAAGACCATCAAATGGGCGGTCGACGAGGGCGTGCTGGAGATCGCCGAATGATCAGCTGAACGGCGTCTTCGGGCGCTCCTCGAGCGTGCCGTCGACGTAGATGTCGACCTTCTCGTTGTAGAAGCACGCCAGTCCGGCGACCTTCTGGCTCTCCGGCAGCGGCGTGCGGTAGATCCACACCAGATCGTGGTGGTCGGTCTCCCCGATGCGCACCGTCCAGTAGTCCGCCGTGCCCTTGTACGGGCAGCTCGTGTGCGTGTCGGAGGGGATCAGCAGGTCGGTGCGCACGTCGACCAGCGGCAGGTAGTAGCGCGGCGGCAGTCCGGTCTCGAACAGGATGTGCGGACTGTGCGAGTCCGCGACCGTCACCCCGTCGATCTCGACGCGGATGTGACGGGAACTGGCCAGGATGTCGACCCGCGAATACGGATTCCGCGGGTGCACGTAGACCGGTTCGTCCTCCTCGAACCACTCGCCCATCGCCTCCCAGTCGAGGCGGACCAGTCCGTTCAGTTCCGGAATCGGCGAATCCAGGTAGCGCAGCGCCGCGCCGTAGGCGGTGTGGCCGGGCACGACCACGTCGTAGCCGGTGGCCTCACCGCGGCTGGGGGAGTGGCGGGTGCTGCCGTTGGGTTCCAGTTCCGCCGTCACGTCGGCGGCGGGCAGATAGTAGGCGGGATAGTGCGGGTTCTCCCAGACCAGCACCGGCGCGGACGAATCCGCGACCTGGTGACCGGCCAGGTGGACCCGGACCCGCTTGCGACTCGTCTCCACCCTGACCCGACCGCGCTGCGCATCGCCCATACCGCCGACGGTACTCCGCGTGCGCGTCCCGGGGCCGCCCTCGACGCGGTCCCGGGATTTCGCGCTCAGTCGCCGACGGTGATCGCCCGCGCCTCGTCCACGCTGTGCGGGGCGGGTTCGTGCTCGTCGATGTGGGCAAGCGCCGCGCGTCCGGTGAACAGCACCAGCACCGCCGCCGCCGTGCACGCCGCGCCGACCCAGAACGGCAGGCCGATGTTGTGTTCACCGAGCTTGCCCGCCAAGTACGGGGCCGCCGCGCCGCCCGCGAACCGCACGAAGCTGTAGGCGGCCGAGGCGGTGGAGCGCTCGACCGGCGCCGAGATCATCACGGCCTCGGTGATCAGCGTGTTGTTCACACCCAGGAACAGGCCCGCCAGCACGGTGCCGACGATCAGCACCGGCTTGTGCTCGGCGAACATCGCCATCACGGCCAGGTCCAGCGCGAACAGACCCAGTGCCAGCGCCATCATCGGCAGGGTGCCGAAGCGCCGTTGCAGGTGCGGGGCGAAGAACACCGAGGCCACCGCGAGCAGGATGCCCCAGCCGCAGAAGATGAAGCCGATCGCGTAGGTGCCCATGTCCAGCGGGAACGGGGTGTAGGCGAGCAGGGTGAAGAAGCCGAAGTTGTAGAGCAGCGCGGTCAGGCTGACGGTGAGCAGGCTGCGGTGGCGCAGCGCGCGGAACGGCGCGGCCAGTGACGTGCGGTGGGTGGGTTTGGGCCCCTCCGGCAGCAACACCACCAGCGCGACCAGCGCGATCGCCATCAGCACCGACACGCCGAAGAACGGTCCGCGCCAACTGATGCCGCCCAGCACGCCGCCGACCAGCGGACCGGTCGCGATGCCGATGCCCAGCGCGGCCTCGTAGAGGATGATGGCGCGGGCGACGCCGCCGGTGGACGCGCCGACGATGGTGGCCAGCGCGGTCGCGATGAACAGCGCGTTGCCCAGCCCCCAGCCCGCGCGGAACCCGACGATCTGCGCGACGGTGTCGGACATCCCCGCCAGCGCGGCGAACACGATGATGATGGTCAGGCCCGTGAGCAGCGTCTTCTTCGCACCGAAACGGCTGGACACGACGCCGGTCACCAGCATGGCCACACCCGTCACCAGCATGTAACTGGTGAACAGCAGCGAGACCTGCGAGGGCGTCGCGTGCAGTTGTTCGCCGATCGGCTTCAGGATCGGGTCGACGAGACCGATGCCCATGAAAGCGATGACGCTGGCGAACGCGACCGCCCACACCGCTTTGGGCTGGTGCAGTATCGATGTCGTCGTCCCCGTCGTCCCTGTCGCCTCCGGGGCGGGCGCGGTTGTGGTCATGCGGTCACCTCTTACTCGCATCGTGTTCTACGTCCTGCTCCGGACGCGGTCCGGTGTTCTTCAGCGCGTCGAGCAGGTCACTCAGCTCCGATTCCATTCGGCGCAGACGTTCCGGTTCGATGTCGGTCAGCCGACTCGCCAGGATCTCGCCGTAGTGGCGGCGCGCGCGCCGGAGCCGATCACGGCCCGCCTCGGTGAGTTCGACCAGGACCGCCCGGGAATCCTCGGGGTCCTTGTGCCGCGAGGCGTATCCCTCCGCGACGAGTCGAGCGATCAGCGCCGTCGCCGCGGGCTGCGAACACCGGTCGATCCGGGCGAACTCGCTGATCCGCATCGACCCGTGCTCGTCCAGTTCCGACAGCGCCCGCAACACCGCCCGCGGCAGATCATCCCCACCGATGGTTCCGGCCAACCGGGTGAGCCTGCCCGCGGTGACCAACAGATCGACGACGCTGTCCGCTGTGGTCACCAGGGCACGCTGCACCCAGATATTATTACATAGGCTAACTATCTATGTCCATAGATGCCGTGACCAGCGAAAACACGAAGCCCCGACCATGCTGTAGATGGCCGGGGCTTCGCGTCGGTGGTCAGGCGGTGGGGGCCAACGGGCGGTGGGGGGTGCCGAACAATTGGGCGTCGCCGTGGGCTCGTTTGAAGAACAGGTGGGCGTCGTGTTCCCAGGTGATGGCGATGCCGCCGTGGAGTTGGACCATCTCGGAGACGACCGTGGTGAACGCCTCGGAGCAGTGCAGGCGGGCGGCCCAGACGTCCTCGGCGGCGGACGGACTGCCTTCGGCCACGGCCGCGGTGGCCGCGACGGAGGCCGATTCGGCGGATTCCACCAGCACGTACATGTCGGCCATGCGGTGTTTGAGGGCCTGGAAGCCGCCGATGGCGCGACCGAACTGCACCCGCGACTTGGTGTAGTCGACGGTGAGGTCCAGGCAGCGCCGGGCCGCGCCGATCTGTTCGGCCGCGACGGCCGCCCACGCGATCTCGCGCAGTCGCGCGGTGACGTCGGCGGGATCGCGGTCGCCGAGTCGACGGCCGGGCACGTCGCTGAAGCCGATCTCGGTGAGGCGGCGGGTCGGGTCGACGGTGACGACGGCGCGCCGGGAGATCCCCGCCGCGTTCGCGTCCACCTCGAACAGGCCGGTCTCGGTGACGACGACGAAGGTGTCGGCGGTGGAGGCGTCGAGGACGTAATGGGCGGTGCCGGTGAGCTTGTCGCCGTCGGCGTGGACGCCGGGGGTGTCCCAGCCGTCCGGCCCGGCCCAGCACACCGCCAGGGTGGCCGCTCCTTCGGCGACCGGCGGCAGCAGTCGTGCGGCGGCTTCGGTATCCCCGCTGAGCAGGACGGCCTGCACGCCGAGGACGGCCGAGCCGAGCATCGGCACACCGGCCAAGGTGCGGCCCAATTCCTCGACCACGAGCAAGGATTCGACCAGACCGGCCCCTACGCCGTCGTATTGCTCGGGCACCGCCAGCGCGGCGACGCCGATCTGCTCGCACAGCAGCGACCACAGCGCCGGGTCGTAGCCCGGTTCCGAACCCATCGCCGCCCGCACGGCCGCGCTGCCCGCGTGCTTGGTGAGCAGTGCCCGCACCGAGGCGATCAGGTCGCGGTGGTCTTCGTTCACGGGGGTCATGCCGTCCCCCGCAGGGAGTCCGCGATCCGGGCGCGGTGCAGGTCGGCGGTGCCCCACGCCGAACGCAGCGCGGTCACCTTGGTCAGCCACAGCGACAGGTCGTATTCGGCGGTGTAGCCGATCGCGCCGTGCACCTGGAGCGCGGCGCGCGCGGCGGCGTAGGCGGCGTCCCCCGCGGCGACCAGCGCGGCGGAGACGTCGCGGCCGCGGGTGCTCGCGCCGGTGGTCAGCGCCGCGCGGAACACCAACGGCTCGGCCAGATCCAGGCCGATCAGCACATCGGCGAGTTTCTGTTTCACGGCTTGGAATTCACCGATCGGGCGGCCGAACTGCTTGCGCTGCTTGGCGTATTCGGTGGTGGCGTGCAGCAGGGCGCGGCCCGCGCCGAGCAGTTGCGCGGACGCGGCCAGCGCGCCGATGTCGAAGGCCGTCGCCGCCGCGTCGGCTACCCCGTCGCCTTCGACCAGCACTTCGTCGGCGCTGACCTGGAACAACCGGCGGGCGGGGTCGACCGACCGCACCGGCCCGGTGCGACGCGCGGTGCACAGTTTGTCGCCGTCGACCAGCAGCACCACGTCGGCGGTGTCGGCGTCCAGGGCGACGGTTGGGCGGCCGGGTGCGGCGAAACCGAGGGTGCCCAGCGTCGCGCCTTCGCTGAAGCCGGGCAGCCAGCGCGCGGCGAGCGTGTCGTCGGGAAGTGCTTGCAGCAGTGCGGGAATCGCGGCCGCGGTCTCCACCACCGGACCCGGCGCGGCGGCGCGCCCGATCTCCTGGAAGGCGACGACCAGGTCGATCGACTCAGCACCGAGCCCGCCGTGCTTCTCCTCGACCGCGAGACCGAGCGCCCCGGATTCGGCGAGCCGACCGATCAACTCGCGACCGGGTCGCGGATCGCCGCCCGCCCACGCCCGCACCGCGGCGGGCGTGCGACCCGAATCGAGCGACTTGCGCAGGCTGGCGCCGAAATCGAGGTGTTCGGGGCTGAGCGCGAACCTCATCGGCTGCTCCCTCTCGGTAGACCGAGCAGCCGCTCGGCGATGATGTTGCGCTGGATCTCGTTGGTGCCCGCGTAGATCGGGCCGGACAGCGAGAACAGGTAGCCGTCGGTCCACGCCCCGGCCTGTTCGGCCGTCGGACCGAGGACCTCGAGCGCGGTCTCGTGCATGGCGATATCGAGTTCGGACCAGAACACCTTGGTGATCGAGGATTCCGCGCCGAGTTTGCCGCCCTCGTTCAGCCTGGTCACGGTGCCGAAGGTGTGCAGGCGGTAGGCTTCACTGCCGATCCAGGCGTCCACGACCGCGTCCCGCTGAGCGGTGTTGGCCGGGTCGCCGGATTCGCGCCACAGGTCGATCAGCCGACTCGCGGTCGCGCTGAACCGCCCCGGACTGCGCAGTGACAGGCCGCGCTCGTTGCTGGAAGTGCTCATCGCGACCCGCCAGCCCTCGCCGGGCTCGCCGATCACGTCCCGGTCGGGCACGAACACCTCGTCGAGGAAGATCTCGGCGAATCCCGGTTCCCCGTCGAGTTGCGGGATCGGCCGCACGGTGACGCCGTCCGCGGTGAGCGGGAACATCAGGTAGGTCAGTCCGCGATGACGTTCGGCGGTGGGATCACTGCGGAACAGCCCGAACGCCCAGTCCGCGAACGCGGCGCGCGAACTCCAGGTCTTCTGTCCGCTGAGCAGCCAACCGCCGGTGGTGCGGGTCGCGGTGGAGCGGCTGCCCGCCAGGTCGCTGCCCGCCTCGGGCTCGGACCACGCCTGCGCCCAGATGTCGTCGCCGCGCGCCATTCTCGGCATGATGCGGTCCAACTGTTCGGGGCTGCCGTGCTCGAAGAGGGTGGGCGCGAGCAGGAAGATGCCGTTCTGGCTGACCCGACCGGGCGCGCCCGCCGCGTAGTACTCCTGCTCGAAGAGCACCCATTCCAGCAGCGAGGCGTCGCGGCCACCGTATTCGCGCTGCCACGACACCACCGACAGTCGCGCGTCGGCGAGGGTGCGCTCCCAGTCGCGGTGCGCCTCGAAACCGGGTTTGGTGTCCATCGAGGGCAGCGGTGTCCGCGGTTTGTTGGCGGCCAGGAATTCCCGGACCTCCTCCTGGAATTCCCGGGTCGCCTGATCCAGTTCCAGATCCACTACGTCGTCCCGTTCTGCTGTGCCGTCGTCGCGGTCGATTTCATCGATTTCGCGTTCATCCCGCCCAGCGAATCCGCGCCCACCTCCGCGTTGTGCGCGTGCGCGAAATGGTGCAGGCCGAACACCGAATCCATGCCGGTGCGCATCCCCATCAGATCCTCGGCCTGGTTGACCGCTTTCTTGGTCAGCGCGAGACCGAACTGCGGCATCGCGGCGATCTTCTCGGCCAGTCCGAACACTTCGTCGGCGAGGTTCTCGCGCGGCACCACCCGGTTGACCATGCCCCATTCCTTGGCCTGCGCCGCACCGAAGCGGTCACCGGTGAACAGGAATTCCTTCGCGGCCCGCGGACCCATCACCCACGGGTGCGCGAAATACTCCACACCCGGAATGCCCATGCGCACGACCGGGTCGGAGAAGAACGCGTCCTCGGAGGCGACGATCAGATCGCAGACCCAGGCCAGCATCAGGCCGCCCGCGATGCACGCGCCCTGGACCATCGCGATCGTCGGCTTGGGGATCTCCCGCCAGCGCCGACACATCTGCAGGTAGACCTCGGTCTCCCGGGCGAAACGCTGGTCGCCGCCCTGGCGGTCGACGTGGTCCCACCACAGCGCCGCCTTGTTCTCGTAGCGGACGTGGTGGTCGCGGCCCGGCGTGCCGATATCGTGGCCCGCGCTGAAATGCTTTCCGTTGCCCGCCAGCACGATGACCTTGACTTCCGGATCCTCGACGGCCCGCACGAACGCGGCGTCCAGGGCGTAGGTCATCACCGAATTCTGGGCGTTGCGGTAATCCGGGCGGTTCAACGTCACCACGGCGATCGGCCCGCGCGTCTCGTAGGTGACGACGTCACCCTCGTCCGGGACGCCGTTCTCGTCCGACATCACTTCTCCTCACGTAATTCGCGCTTGAGCACTTTCCCCGCGGCGCTGTAGGGCAGGTTGTCGCGGAATTCGACGAAACGCGGCACCTTGAAATTGGCCAGTACGCCCTTGGCGTGCGCGATGACCTGGTCCTCGGTGATCGTCGCGCCCGGCTTGCGCACCACATACGCCTTGCCGACTTCGCCCATCCGCTCGTCGGGCACCCCGATGACCGCCGATTCGGCGACGCCGTCGAGGCGGGCGAGAGCTTGTTCGATCTCGGCCGGATAGACGTTGAAGCCGCCCGAGATGTACATGTCCTTGAGTCGGTCGGTGATCTTCAGGTAGCCGTCGGCGTCGACGCTGCCGATATCGCCGGTGTGCAGCCATCCGTCCGCGTCGATGGTCTCGGCGGTGGCCTCCGGGTCGTCTAGATAGCCGAGCATGACGTTGGGTCCGCGCAGCAGCACCTCACCGGAGTCGGCGATCTTCAACTCGAAGTCGGCGATCGGCCGTCCGCAGGTGGTGGCGACGGTCTCGGCGTCGTCCTCGGCCCGGCACATGGTGCCGAAGCCCGCGGCCTCGGACAGTCCGTAGGCGGTCACGACCACCTCGAACTTCAGATCCGACCGCATCCGCTCGACCATCACCACCGGCACGGTCGCCGCGCCCGTGGTGGCGACCCGCAGCGAGTTCAGGTCGTATTCGCCCCGGTCGGGATGGTCGAGGATGGTCAGGTAGATGGTGGGCGGGCCGGGTAACACCGTGATCCGCTGTTCGGCGACCAGGCGCATGGTCTGTGGCACGTCGAAGGTGACCTGCGGGACGATCGTGGCCCCGGTGACCAGGCAGGCCAGGATGCCCGCCTTGTAGCCGAAGTTGTGGAAGAACGGGCTGACGACCAGGTAGTTGTCCTCGGCGCGCAAGGTCGCGCAGTCCGCCCAGGCCCGCACCACCGACAGCGCCTGCCGGTGCGCGACGAGCGTGCCCTTGCTGCGCCCGGTGGTGCCGGAGGTGAACAGGATGTCGGAGAGGTCGTCGGGGTGAACGGCTTGCGCGCGGCGCTCGGCTTCCTCGGCGGTGACTGCCTTCGCCTCGGCGGCCAGTTGCGACCAATCCAGTACCGCGCCTTCCGAAGTCACCGACGTGCCCGCCTCCACGGGAATGACGACGATGGTGGGGATCGCGAGATCCGGTGCGGAGGAACGCAGTTCGGCGAGACGGTCGCGCCCGAGGAAGGCGCCCGTGATGAACAGGGCGGTCGCGCCGACCCGGTCCAGCACGTCGGCGGCCTCCTCGGCCACGTACCGCGTGTTCAACGGAACCAGCGCGGCTCCGACGTAATGGGCGGCCAGCGCGGCGGTGACCCAGTGGTGGGTGTTCGGCGCCCACATCGCGACCCGGTCGCCGTGCCCGACGCCGCGCGCGATCAGCGCCCGCGCCACCGTGCGCACCTCGTCGAGCAACTCCCGCCAGCTCAGCGTGGTGTCGCCGTCGACGACGGCGGGCGCGTCGCCGAATTCCGCCGCGGCGTCGTGCAGTGCCTTCGGTGTCGTCTGCGCTGGGGTCGTCACGGATGTCCTCACCGGTCGTTCTGTCGATCGCCTCGGAGGACGATCGGGCGACAATCTAACAAAGCAAGTGCTTGGTAGGTTATCCTACCGTCGTGGTTGCGATCCAGACCTCAGATTCCGACACCGCCGCCGCGGACGGGCGGTTTTCCGCCGAAGTACGCGAATGGTTGGCCGACAACCTGAACGGCGAGTTCCGCGACCTGCGCGGACTCGGCGGACCCGGCCGCGAACACGAAGCCTTCGAGGAACGCCTCGCCTGGGACCGGCGCCTCGCCGCCGCGGGCTGGACCTGCCTCGGCTGGCCCACCGAATACGGCGGACGCGCCGCCACCGTGCGCCAACAGGTGATCTTCCACGAGGAATACGCCAAAGCGAACGCCCCCGCGCGCGTCTCCCACGTCGGCGAAGAACTACTCGGCCCCACCGTGCTCGCCTTCGGCACCCAGGCCCAGAAGGACCGGTTCCTGCCCGGCATCCGCGACGTCAGCGAACTGTGGTGCCAGGGCTACTCCGAACCCGGCGCGGGCTCCGACCTCGCCGCCGTCAGCACCGCCGCCCACCTCGACGGCGACGAATGGTCGGTCAACGGCCAGAAGATCTGGACCTCACTGGCCCACGTCGCCGACTGGTGCTTCGTCGTCGCCCGCACCGAGAAGGGTTCGACCCGCCACAAGGGCCTGTCCTACCTGCTCGTTCCCATGAACCAGCCCGGCATCCAGGTGCGCCCGATCATCCAGCTCACCGGCACCTCCGAATTCAACGAGGTGTTCTTCGACGACGCCCGCACCGCCGCCGACCTCGTCGTCGGCGAACCCGGCGACGGTTGGCGCGTCGCCATGGGCACCCTCACCTTCGAACGCGGCGTGTCCACCCTCGGTCAGCAGATCCGCTTCGCCCGCGAACTAGCCGACATCGAAGCCCTCGCCCGTCGCAACGGCGCCGCCGACGACCCCCTCGTCGCCGACCGCATCGACCGCGCCTGGGTCGGATTGCGCGTCCTGCGCGCCCACGCCCTGCGCACTATGGAAGGCACCGGCGCCGACGACGGCGGCCAAGCCTCGGTCGCCAAACTGCTGTGGGCCAACTGGCATCGCGGCCTCGGCGAACTCGCCATGGCCGTCCTCGGCCCGGCGGGCCTGATCGCCGACGACGCCGACGACCTGAACGAATGGCAGCGGCTGTGGCTGTTCACCCGCGCCGACACGATCTACGGAGGTTCGAACGAAGTGCAGCGCAACATCATCTCCGAGCGGGTGCTCGGCCTTCCCCGCGAGGCCAGGCCGTGACCGGGCCGCTGTCCGTCGCGCCGCAACCCACCCCCGGCCACGGACTGCTCACCGGACGCGTCGCCGTCGTCACCGCCGCCGCGGGCACCGGCATCGGCTCGGCCACCGCGCGCCGCCTGCTCGCCGAAGGCGCCGACGTCGTCGTCTCCGACTGGCACGAACGCCGCCTCGCCGAAACCGAGATCGAACTCAAAGGCGAATTTCCGGACCGCCGTGTCACCGCCATCGCCTGCGACGTGCAGTCCACCGAACAGGTCGACGCCCTGATCCAGGGCGCGGCCGCCGCGCTCGGCCGCATCGACGTCATGGTCAACAACGCAGGTCTCGGCGGTGAGACCCCCGTCGTCGACATGACCGACGAACAATGGGACCGCGTCCTCGACATCACCCTCAACGGCACCTTCCGCTGCACCCGCGCCGTGCTGCGCTACTTCCGCGAAGCGGGCCACGGCGGCGTCGTCGTCAACAACGCCAGCGTCCTGGGCTGGCGCGCCCAACACGGCCAAGCCCACTACGCCGCCGCCAAAGCCGGCGTCATGGCCCTGACCCGATGCAGCGCCGTCGAAGCCGCCGACCTCGGCGTCCGCGTCAACGCCGTCGCCCCCAGCATCGCCCGCCACGCCTTCCTCGACAAGGTCAGTTCCAGCGATCTGCTCGACCGCCTCTCCGAACGCGAAGCCTTCGGCCGCGCCGCCGAACCCTGGGAAGTAGCCGCCACCATAGCCATGCTCGCCAGCGACTACACCACCTACCTCACCGGCGAAGTGGTCTCCATCAGCAGCCAACGCGCGTAGGTCCTTTCACCTGCGGGCGGACCCTCTCGTATCGCCGACGCGACGGGCCCGGTCGGGGCGGGGCCTATGATCGCGGGCGGTTCATCCGTCGCACAGATCGGGAGGCATCGTGACCGACTCGGGGCAGCTCATGCCGGACCTGCACGCTCGGTTGGCGCAGGAGTACGGCACCGTCGGGCGCTTCCTCTTCGACGCGGACTCGGGCGTGCTGACCGCGCTCTCCCGCGCGGGCACCGGACTCGCGCTGATCCTGAGTTCGGTCGGGGAAGGGGTCCGCATCGACCTCGGACTCGGCGTGTCCCTGGTCGTCCCGCACGACGGGGACGTCCTCGACACAGTCCGCACCCTCCTCGACTCGGGAATCCGCCTCGCGGTCCCGCCCCACCCCACCGACACCCCCGTCATCCGCTACACCCTCGATTCCCTGCACAACACGGACCCCGACACCGACTACATCGAATTCACCATCCCCGGTTGGTGATTCGGTGGTGAGGTGTCGCTTTCGGCGGGCGACACCTCACCGGGTCAGGCGAGGGGGCGTCCGACGTTCTGGGGGAACGCGCCCGGGGTGTTGCCGGGAGGGGTGTAGCGGGCGACGATGAAGCGGGTCGCCTGGGGGAGCAGGGTGCCTGCCGGGCAGTCGGCGACGGCGGCGGTGACCTGGGTGGTGGCTTTCCACACGACCTGGGTGAAGTGCGCGGTGCGGCGTGAGTAGCGCGGGGCTTCGTGGTCGTAGCGGGTGGCTTCGTTCATCCACGCGGTCAACGCTTCTCGGATGGTCGCGTCGGGATTCGTACTGACGTAGAGGTTTTCGCCGTAGCGGCCCGCCGCGTCGGAGGCGACGTACCGGCAGTTCTGGGCGTGGTGCAGGGCGGCGGGGTAGAGGTTGGCGGCCCAGGTGAGCGGCCGCGCGCCGTAGTCGGCGCGGGCGGTGTTGTGCTCGGTCAGGACCTGGTCGCTCCAGGTGTCGGCGTGCGCCGGGACGGTGGACAGGAGCGTCGCGGCGATGACGCCGGTGATCGCCGCGCAGGCTTTCTTCATCGAGTTCCTCTCGGGTCGTGTTCGCGACACTTCCCGTCGGGACCGCGGAGAAGCGTCCCGCAGGGCCCGGCGAACACGTGACTGAACGCCCGTGCGGCGAGGTAGACAGTACGCCGCCGTCACAGGGGGTCCCGCGCGGGTGTCCACAGTCGTCCCCACCGGCGCAAATGCCGCTGATCAGGGAAAAAGGGGGAGCGCTCGTCCCCGGGTTGTGCGATGCTGGGGATGAATCCGAATACCGCACTCCGTAAGGGGCGATGGCTATGGGCACGAATCGCCCACGCGCCCGCGAACAACTCGACGTCGAACTGATCCGCGAACTGGCACTGGCCCGGCGCAGGCGACACGGCCTCGCCCACGCGGCGTTGACGCTCGGTGCGGAACTGCTCAATCACGCGGCGGGCGAGGTCGTGGCGGTGCGGGCGGGGCAGATCCTGCGGCGGTGCGGCCTGGTCGAGGATTCCGATTCATCCACAGGCGACCGACCGGGGTTGTGGAGAACTCGGGATGCTCGGCGAACCGCCCTCACCGAAGGCGAGCGGCGTCGCCGCCGTCAGGCCGTCCTGATGCGGGAAGTGCGCTCCGACCTGTTGGAAGTGGTGCAACGCAGTCGCCGCTTCCGCTTCGACCGGACAGCCTTCGCCGAGGAGATCGCCGCCGGCCTGTGCGCGGCCACCGACAAACTCGTGGTCGGCGCGGATATGGACACCTACGACGCCTGGCAGCGCGGCATGGTCCTCGGCCTGACCGAGGAACCGTCGCCGCACGGCCCGCCCCGCGTGTTCGCGACGGTCGACGGCGGCCCCGACCGCGGCCCGGTCACCGTCGAATGGGACACCTGCGAACGCCGCCTCGCGATGGTCACCCGCATGGCGCGCGCCGGTGTCTCCCCGGTCGTGATCTGCGACCGCCTACTCGCCGACCTCTCCGTCTCCTCACCCCTCCGCTACTCCGCCCGCTGACATCTCGATACTTCGAAGTTTCCCAGCGCAGGCACGCTCAGTCGCCGGCATGAGATTTCGGTGAGCGCCCTGGGGGCGTGACTTCAGTTGTGCGAGTTGCGCTTGCGGAACCATGAATTGCCTGCGCCAGCTGAACTGCCACGTAGTTCGGAGCTGATTCCGGCACGACGTTTCCTTTGACAGTGTGGACAAAAGGCCGTACTCTTTAGAAATCTTGGAGTCGAAGAGGAGTTGGGATGAACCACGAGATCGAGGTGGACGATGAGGTCTATCAGGCACTCGTCGCCCTACGGCGTGGTTTCGAGCAGCCCAACGACGTACTTCGTCGCGTCCTGCTGGCCGAGCCGGCTGATAGGCCTACGACCGCCGCTCGCACTTCGAAGCTTGTTCGTTTCGGCAGGCTGAGACCGCTGATCGAGGCCGACCTGGTGAAAGTCGGCGACGAGCTACACCACGAGCGCGTGCGCAGAGGTGACTTCCTGGTCGCGACCGTGGCGCAGGGTGGTCAGATCCAGACCGAGAAGGGTCTCTATCGTGAGCCTTCGCCCGCGCTGAAGGATCTGGTCGGCTCGGATATCAACGGGTGGCACGGCTGGACCCACGTGAAATCCGGCAAGACCCTGCGTCAGCTACGTGGCCTCGCCGCACAGGCGTCGGACGAGTAGCGGGCGATTCTTCGAAAAAGAGAACCGACCGTCCCCCCCTGGTGCGGGAGTGGACGATCGGCCGTGTGCCGCCATCTTAGCAAAGGTGCGTTCATGAATACCTGTGGTTCGGTGTGTCCTCGAGCGCACGCGGGACGACCGTCGTGAGCTCGTACGCCAAACCGTTCAAGACCTTCGTCGAACAGGTGGATCTGTTGCGTTCGCGTGGCATGTCCATCCCCGACGAGGCGGTCGCGCTGCGCGCGCTGAGCGGAATCGGCTACTACCGACTGAGCGGGTATTTCTACATTTTCCGTGCTCGGACCACAGACCCCGCGACCGGGGAATCGCTCGTCGGTGACGACTTCGGGGGCGCGGATTTCGGCCGCGTGATCGCACTGTATGAGTTCGACCGACGGTTGCGACTGCACATCCTCGACGCCATCGAGCGCGTCGAGGTGGCGCTGCGGGTGCGACTGGGGTACACGCTCGGTGCCGGTCATCCGTTCGCGCATCTGGATCCCGCGGCGCTGGATCGAGGTTTCACCAGGTTCGACGAACAGAATCCGGTCGTGTCCGGCGCGCACTGGTTGCAGAGCACCCATGTGCAGTGGCTGGCGAACGTCGCACGGACCGAGGCGCGCTCGAAAGAGGAGTTCGTCAACCACTTCAAGACCAAATACGGTCTGCCGTTGCCGATCTGGGTTGTCACCGAACTGCTGTCCTTCGGTGATCTGGTGACGCTGCTCGCCGGTCTGAAGCCGCGGCACAAGAATCTCGTCGCCGCCGACCTGGGCGTTTTCGACGGCAACGGTGACGGCGCGGGCACGACATTGACCAATTGGATGACCAATCTGCGTCATCTGCGGAACTCGTGCGCGCATCACGGCCGCGTGTGGAACCGGAACATGGATGAGCAGATCGGTTCGCTCAGCACGTTTCCCGATCTGGCGCATGCGGGCACCGTGCGTTCTCGGTCCCGCGTCTATCCGTCCTTGGCGATCCTGGCCTATCTGACGAGTTGTCTGGACGTCGACTGCGTCTGGCGTACCGAGGCCGCCGATCTGATCGAGGACGGGTTGGCCGAGGTGGGGCAACTGCCCGATCGGATCGGCTGCCCGGACGGCTGGCGGGAGCAGGCGATCTGGTCGCCGAACTATCGGCCGCGAGCCGATCCCCTGCCTGCCGAGCATCGGCATATCTATCGTCAGCTGGAGTGTCTCGGCGCCTCCGAAGTCGGAGCGATCATCGATGCCAGCCCGACGGCGAGTAGGCGGTCCAGCGCCGTGCGGGCGGCACGGGATCGTGCGATGTTGCTCGGGCTGCTGGTGGGGACCGGTTACCGGTATCCGGCGTTCCAGTTGGATGTCGCGAACGGCCGTATCGATCCGGTGGCCGCGGAGGTGAACGTCCTGCTGGACGCGAAGTCGCGACCGTGGGACGCCGCCCGGTGGTGGGTCGATCCCAACCCTCTCCTGGGCGATGTCAGTCCTGCTGAACTGCTGCGCGACGGTCGGTTGTCGGTGGAGGCCGCTCGGGATGCCGCGTCGTCGGTCACGGTGGGCGGATAGCGCTCTGGCACCAAGCAAACGCTTGGTTGTATTATGGCGGGGTGACCGCACCGGACTCTCCGAAACAGACGCGCCGCGACGAGCTGCTGGCGCTGGCGGCCGAGTTGTTCGCCGAGCGGGGGTTGCGCGCGACCACGGTCCGCGACATCGCCGACGCGGCCGGAATATTATCCGGCAGCCTCTACCACCACTTCGATTCGAAGGAATCAATGGTGGACGAGATCCTGCGCGGATTCCTCGACGACCTGTTCGGGCGCTACCGCGAGATCGTCGCGGAGGGGTTGAGCGCGCGGGATACGTTGGAAGCGTTGGTGATCGCGTCCTACGGGTCGTTCGATCGGTTCCATTCGGCGGTGGCGATCTATCAGGCCGAGGCCAAGCGCCTGCGCGATTCGGAACGGTTCACCTATATCTCCGAGTACAACACCGAGTTCCGCGCGCTGTGGCACCGGGTGCTCAGCAACGGTGTCGCCGACGGAAGTTTCCGCCCGGAACTGGATGTCGAACTGGCCTACCGGTTCCTGCGCGACACCGTGTGGGTCGCGGTTCGGTGGTATCAGCCCGGCGGTGCGATCACCGTCGAGAACCTCGCCAAGCAATATCTGACCATCGTGCTGGACGGGCTGACCCTGCCCGCACCGCAGAGCTAGTCCGAAGAGGAGTCCCCATGTCCGCACCCTCCGCCCGTCGGCCCTACGCCCCGCTGCGCGACGCCTACGTCGTCGACGCGGTGCGCACGCCGGTCGGCAAGCGCAACGGCGCATTGGCCGCAACGCATCCGGCCGACCTCGGCGCGGCGGCGCTGCGCGGTCTGCTCGACCGCACCTCGATCGACCCGGCGAACGTCGATGACGTGATCGTCGGCTGCGTCGACAACGTCGGTCCGCAGGCGGGCAATATCGGCCGCACGATGTGGTTGACCGCCGGTTTCCCCGAGGAGGTCCCGGGCGTCACGGTGGACCGCCAGTGCGGATCCTCCCAGCAGGCCATCAATTTCGGCGCGCAGGCCATCATGAGCGGCACCGCCGAGGTGATCGTGGCCGGCGGTGTTCAGAACATGAGCCAGATCCCGATCTCGGCGGCGATGCTGGCGGGCAAGGAGTACGGGTTCGAGTCGCCGTTCGTGGGCGCGCAGGGCTGGGATCACCGCTACGGCACCGGTGAGGTGTCGCAGTTCCGCGGCGCGCAATTGATCGCGGAGAAGTGGGGAATCACCCGCGAGGACATGGAACGGTGGGCGCTGCGCAGCCACGACCGCGCCCGCGACGCCATCAAGAACGGCCGTTTCGACAACGAGATCGTGCCGGTCGGCGACTTCTGGATCGATCAGGGTCCGCGCGAGACCAGCCTGGAGAAGATGGCCTCGCTGCCCGCCCTGGCCGAGGGCAGCCCGCTGACCGCGGCGGTCGCCAGCCAGATCTCCGACGGCGCGAGCGCCACGCTGCTCGCCTCGGACTGGGCGGTCCAGGAATACGGGCTGACCCCGCGGGCACGCATCCACCACGTCAGCGCACGCGGAGCCGACCCGATCTTCATGCTCACCGCCCCCATCCCCGCCACCAAGTGGGCGCTGGAGAAGACCGGCCTGAGCATCGAGGACATCGATGTGGTGGAGATCAACGAGGCGTTCGCGCCGGTGGTGCTGGCCTGGTTGAAGGAGACCGGCGCCGACCCGGAGAAGGTGAACGTCAACGGCGGCGCGATCGCGCTGGGTCACCCGCTGGGCGCGACGGGCGCGAAACTGTTCGCCACCTTGCTGAACGAACTCGAGCGGGTGCGGGGTCGCTACGGTCTGCTGACCATCTGCGAGGGCGGCGGCACCGCGAACGTCACCATCATCGAACGTCTCGAGCGCTGAGAGTCGTCCGCGGCGGCGCGTTCGGGACGTCGCCGCGGATTTCTCACCGCAGCGCCGACAATGATCGGAACACCTGCGCCGTGGGCGAATTCGGCTCCGCGCAGTAGACGATCATGCGCTGATCGGTGTCGGAGACGTGCAGGACCTGGCATTCGAAATCCAGCGGACCCAGTTCGGGATGGTCGATGTGTTTGCGGTGCGCGCGCCGCACCCGCACGTCGTGGGCGGCCCACATCCGCGCGAATCGCGGTGCGGTGCCGAGCAGTTCGGTGACCAGCGAACGCAATGCCGGATGACCCGGGTAGCGGGCGTAGGCGGCGCGCAGGTCGGCGACCGTGGATTCCGCGAAACGCACCGTCGCCTCGTTGCCCCACGCGGGATCGTCGGCAGCGACCCGGAACACCCAGCGCACCATGTTGCGCTCGGAATCGGGCACCCGGCCGAGCTCGCCGAGGAACGGGACCGCCGACCGATTCCACGCCAGCACGTCGTAGGTGGCGTCGACGACGTAGGCGGGGGTGTCGGTCATCGCCCCCAGGATCGTCAGAATCGACTGCGGCACCGTGCGATCCGGTCCGGCGCTGGGCGGCGGCTGATGTCCGCCGATCCGCAACAGGTACTCGCGCTCGTCCGCGGTCAGCAGCAGCGCCCTGGCCAGCGCGTTCAGCACCTGCGCCGAAGGCCGCGGCCCCCGGCACTGCTCGATCCGCACGTAGTACTCCACCGAGATCCTGGCCAACTGCGCCACTTCCTGCCTGCGCAACCCGGGCGTGCGGCGCGGCCCGGCCTCCGGCAACCCCACATCCGCGGGCCGCAACCGAGCCCGCCGATCCCGCAGAAACCCCGCCAATTCACTCCGGTCGTCCACCGCCCCAGTCTCGCTCATCCCACCCGATCGAAGGTGGTACCGCCCATACCACCTTCGATCGGACCTGTCGCGGGGGCGCGAGCGTGCTGCTGGATGCGTGGGATTCTGATCGGGCGAGACCAATCGTCGGACTGGAGGTTCGCACGGCGATAGGTTCGGTCGAGATCGAAGTTGCGAAGCACGGGCCATCAAAAGTGGCGCATCCAAAATCGTCACCGAAGGGACGAACAGGGCGGGGTCAAATACTCCGGCTACGGCGCCGACGACGGGTGACGGGGGGCGCATCTTTGGAGAGAGCCTTGAGGCTGGTCCGGCCAGAAGAGCCGCTGAACTTGACCACGTAAGTCCTACCGTCGGCCTTCTTGGCAGGCTTCTTCAATCCGGAGGCAGCCTCGGTACCCTTCAGTGCCGGATAGCCATGCACTGCAATCGGGGTACCCGCGTTGGTCACCAGGGCGTCGATACCGAGGTCACGGCGAGAGGTCGCCTTCCAATCACGTGTCGCTTTCCTGTAGAGGTCGAGCACTGGCTCAATTGCTGAAGCGAGCTCGGTGAGCGCTGGAGCCAATGCTGCAACGAGCGCACCCTGCGCACGCGACACATCGCCCTCCTGCTGGTCGATCAGTTCGAGCAGGACGGTGAGCGCAGGCGACTCGTCATGGCCCACATCCTCGGCAGGATCGTCGGCCGCAATCTGCTTCTCGATTGCTTCACGCAGCCAGGCGCCAGTGGTCATTCCCCGCTGGGCAGCCAACGTGCGAGCCTGGTTGAGTACCCCGGTAGGCAACCGCACGCTGTAACCACTCATAGGTGATGTGTCGACCGGGTGTCCAGGAACGGAGTTGTTGATTTCGTCGACAACGCTGTGAGTCTCGTAGTACTCGCGAGCCGCGTCGATGCCGGAGTTGGTGCTCATAATCTCCGGCCTTTCGCCTATAGGCCTGTTGCTCGGTTCTGTCCATATCGCGCGCAGTGACGACATACCACCGGCCGTCGAAGGCTTCGGTCAATACGGTCATGATGTAGCGACCTGCGTAGGTCTGGCCGAACAGCAAGGTCGTGTCCTCACGTCCCTTGCTGAGTTGGTAAGGACGTGACCCCGCCTCCTCCACCTCGGACGGTGTGATGTTGTGCCGCGCTATGTGCGCCTCTGACTGGTCGTTCCAGTGGAACTCGGGCACAATCGAGCGTATCACGACGTAATACGACCCGCCCCTACCGTCGGTAAGCGACCTGTTTATCGACGGTAGGACGGGTACCGGCCCTTTCGAAGCTTGCTGCCCCTCCTCCGTCGTGGTACCGCGGATACCAGGTTCGCGTGGGCCTTCTCGGGGGTGGGGTGGCGCGGGAGGCTCGGGGTATGACGAGAATCGCGGTGGTCACCGGGGGCAACAAAGGGATCGGGTTCGAGACGGTGCGTGCGCTGGCGCGGGCTGGCATGACGGTGCTGCTCGGCGCCAGGGATGTCGAGCGGGGGACGGCAGCGGTGAAGGAACTGGCAGGGGAGGGGGACGTGCGGTTCCTGCGGCTCGATGTCACCGACGCCGATTCGGTGGCGCGGGCGGCGGGTGAGATCGAGTCCGAGTTCGGGCGATTGGACGTGCTGGTCAACAATGCCGGGATCACCGGGGGTATGGACGGGGACGGGAAGCCGTCTTCGACCTCGGTGGAGACGTTGCGTGAGGTGTTCGAGACCAATGTGTTCGGCGCGGTCGCGGTGACGAACGCGTTCCTGCCGTTGTTGCGGCGGTCGCCGTCGGCGCGGATCGTGAACGTCTCGAGCGAGGTCGGGAGTTTCGCGTTGATGATGGATCGCGAGGGGCCGATGTGGCCGATGGCGGCGATCTCCTATCCGGTGTCCAAGACCGCGATGACGATGGTGACCGCGCAATACGCCAAGGAGTTGTGGGAGACGCCGATCAAGGTCAACGCCGCCAATCCCGGCTACTGCGCGACCGATCTGAACGGCAACACCGGTTTCCGCACGGCCACACAGGGTTCCGAGCCGGTGGTGCACTTGGCGACGCTGCCCGACGACGGGCCGACCGGGATCCTGTGGGGCTATCGGTGGGGCGCGACGGACGGCGAGGAGTACGGCACGTTGGCCTGGTGACACCAAGCCCCCGCCGGGAAAGATCCGGGCGGGGGCTTGTTCCGGCTGTCGGTCAGGGCGCGGTGTTCGCCGATCCGCGCAGCGCCGCGAGCGCGTCGATCCGGGCGACGGCGTCGGTCACGATGCGGTCGATCAACTCGGCGCAACTGGGCACGTCGTCGATGATGCCGGTGACCTGTCCGGCGGCGAGCACGCCTGCCTTGGTGTTGCCCTCGACCAGTCCGGCGCGCAGCAGCATCGGGGTGTTGGCGGCCATCACCACCTGCGACCAGGTGAGGTCCTTCTGTTTGCGCATGGTCAGGCCGTCGCGGACGATGGTGGACCATTTCATGCCGGTCATGTTCTTGAACCGGGCGGCGTTGGCGATGGCGGCGCCGAGTCCGCGCCACCGACCGGAGTGTTCGAGTCGGTCGACCAGTTCGGTGTTGAGCACCCGGTGCGGCATGCCGTCGACCTTGAGCGAGACGACGGTGTCCTGGAGATGACGGGCGAGGTATTCCTGTTTGACCGCGTCGGGGACGGTGCTCTCCCGGGTCAGCAGGAAGCGGGTGCCCATGGCGACGCCCGCGGCCCCGTAGGACAGGGCGGCGGCCAGGCCGCGGCCGTCGAAGAAACCGCCTGCCGCGACGACGGGAATGTCGACGGCGTCCAGGACGGAGGGCAGCAGCAGCGTGGTGGCGACCGGGCCGGTGTGCCCGCCGCCTTCCCCGCCCTGCACGATGACCGCGTCCGCGCCCCACGACGCGACCTTGACGGCGTGCTTGGCCGCGCCGATGGACGGCACCACCACCACGCCCGCGTCCTTGAGCTTGGCGATCAGGTCTTTCTTGGGGGCCAGCGCGAACGAGGCGACGGCCACTTTCTCGCGGATCAGCAGGTCGATGCGTTCGCCCGCGTCGGTGGCGTCGGCGCGGATGTTGACGCCGAACGGTTTCGCGGTCTGCGCTTTGGTCTTCGCGATCGCCGCCTCGAGTTCGGCGTAGGTCATGGTGGCCGAGGCGAGGATGCCGAGTCCGCCCGCGTTCGAGGTGGCCGACACCAGCGAGGGGCCCGCCACCCAGCCCATTCCGGTCTGCACGACCGGATGGTCGATGCCGACCAGTTCGGTCAGCGGCGTGCGCAGGGTGGGCGTCATGCGGGGACCTCGGATTCCCGGGCCTTCTTGGGGTCGAGCACCTCGCGGATGAGCCGCAGTTCCTCGTCGGTGGGCAGTCGGGTCTCGCCCGCCTCGGCGAGTCCGGCGATCTCGAAGGAGGTGTTGGCCGCGACTTCCTCGGTGGTCACGCCGGGGTGCAGGCTGCGGGCGCGCATGGTGTGGTCGGGGCCCTCGAAGTCGAAGACGCCCAGGTTGGTCACCACGCGGTGCAGGTGGAAGAAGCGGAACGCCGGATTCTCGGGATCGACCTTGTCGTAACCGATTCCGCTGACGATGTCGACCTTGTCGACGAAGGTGCGCGCGGTGTGGCGCGAAACCCAGTAGCTGGTGGGGTGATTGGCGGTGTTGCCCGGTGCGCCGCGCACGCCGAACATCTGCCGCGTCGGCTGCTGCAACGGCCCGAACGCCGAGAGGTTCTGGTTGCCGAACCGGTCGATCTGGTTCGCGCCCATCACGACGTGCCGCCGCCCGGAGGCGACCACGTCGAAGACCCGGCGGAACGGAATCCAGCCTTCGATCGGGGACCGTCCGCCGAGCGGGGGAGTGTCGGCGAAGAACACCGCCTCACCGTCGGAGAGCAGTAGATCCGGTTCGGTGGTGAGTTTGGCCAGTCGCGCGCCGAGGGTGGTCATCGGCGACATCGGCGAGGCCATGATCTCGCCCGCGCCGCTGAAGATCTCGGCGCACGCGACCGCGCAGACCTCGGCGCGGGTGACGGTGTCGGTCATCGCTGGCTCTCCTCGGTGAAGGCGCGGACGGCGTCCTGGTAGTCCTGTTCGCTGCCCGAAAGATAGGTGTCGACGAACTGCTGCCAGGTCTCCGGGGACTTGGCGGCCTCGACGTAGTGGCGCTGGAACTTCTCGTCGCGGCGGTAGTCCTCGCCCGCGAGGGTGAAGTGCGCGCCGTTCGGGGCTTCCACGACGCCGTCGACCATCATCCGGTTGAGCAGCAACGACTGGAGCGGTACGGCTTTCACCAGTTCCTCGGTCTCGACCACGCGTTCCAGCGAGACGTAGCGGCGTTCGGCGGCCAGGCAGTACAGGTCATCGAAGTAGGGGTCGACGCCCTGGTAGGCGGCGTTGCCGTGCTTGTCGCCGATGTTGAGGTGGACCAGCGCGGCGTCGAGGTTCAACGCGGGCATGGCGGTGAGGGTTTCGGCGCGGCCGTCAGGGCCGGGGTACGGGGAGGTGACGGTCTTCAGTTCGCCTTCCCAGAAATCGACCACCGCGGAACCGATTCCGGCGCGGATCGGCAGGAACGGCAGGCGCGCGGCGGCGGCTTCCAGACCGCATTTGAGCATGCCCTCGTCCATCTCGCGCGCGATGAGCGCCCCCGTGGTGCGGGCCTTGGCGAACCAGGGGTCGTAGAACGGGGGCGAGTCCAGGGAGACGAAGCCGTAGTAGAGCTTGCGCACCTTGCCCGCCGAACACAGCAGGCCGACGTCGGGGCCGCCGTAGCTCACCACGGTCAGATCGGTGATCTCCGAGCGCAGGATGGCCCTGATCAGGGCCATCGGCTTGCGGCGCGAACCCCAGCCGCCGATGCCGATGGTCATCCCGCTGCGCAATTCGCCGACGACCTCGTCGAGCGACATCCGCTTGTCCCGCATGCTGTTTCCCCTACTTCCCGTTCTTGCGCGCGGCGAGATCGTCATCGAAGCGCGCGCGGATCTCGTCGGCGACACCGGCCAGATTGAGCTCGAAGGTGAAGCCCTGCTCGTATCGGTAGCTGCGGTGCACGTCCTGGACGTCGATGCCGTTGAGCGCCCGCTTGGCCGCGCGCAGCACCCGGCCGTCCTTGGCGGCGATGTTCGCGGCGACCTCGAGGGCGGCGGCGTCGAGGTCGGCGCGCGGGACCACCCGGTAGACCGAGCCGTGGTGATGCAACTGCTGGGCGGTGATGGTGCTCGCGGTGTAGAACAGCGCGCGCATCAGGTGCTGGGGGACCAGGCGGGCCAGGTGGGTGGCCGCGCCGAGCGCGCCGCGGTCGACCTCGGGCAGGCCGAAGGTGGCGTCGTCGGCGGCGATGACCACGTCGGCGTTGCCGACCAGGCCGATCCCGCCGCCCAGGCAGAAACCCTGCACGGCGGCGATGACCGGCACCGGGCAGTCGTAGACGGCGCCGAACGCCTCGAAGCAGCCGTGGTTGGCGTCGATGAGGGCCTGGTGGCCGGGCTTGCTCTGGATCTCCTTGATGTCGACGCCCGCGTTGAAGCCGCGGTTCTCGGCGCGCAGCACCACCACTCTGGTCTCGGGATCGCGACCCGCCGCGCGCACCGCGTCCGCGATGGCGAACCATCCGTCGGTCGGGATGGCGTTGACCGGCGGATAGTCGACGGTGACCACGGTGATGCCGGGTGAGTCGGTATGGCGGTTGATCCCCATCGAGTGTCCTTCGCGATGACGAGGCCGGCTATGGCAAAGCAAGCAGTTGCTTGGTAGGTTAGCACGGTGGCACTCGAAATCGATCTGGCCGGACGCGTAGTCCTCGTCACCGGCGGCGTGCGCGGCGTCGGCGCGGGCGTGAGCCGGGTATTCCTCGAAGCGGGAGCGACCGTGGTGGCCTGCGCGCGCCGCCCCGCCGACGCCCCCGTCACCGCGGGCGGTCGGGAGATCGAATACCTGCCCTGCGACGTGCGCGACCCCGATTCGGTCACCGAACTCATCGAAACCGTCAAGGCCCGGCACGGCCGCCTGGACCACCTGGTCAACAACGCCGGCGGCGCCCCGTACGCCGAGGCCGCCACCGCCAGTCGCAACTTCCACGCCAAGATCGTCGAACTCAACCTGCTCGCCCCGCTGCTGGTCTCCCAGGCCGCCTACGCGGTGATGAAGGATCAACCCGACGGCGGATCGATAGTCATGATCTCCAGCGTCAGCGGGGTACGCCCCTCGCCCGGCACCGCCGCCTACGGCGCGGCCAAAGCCGGAATGGACAGCCTCACCAGGACTCTCGCTGTCGAATGGGCGCCGCGAGTGCGGATCAACTCGCTCGTCGTCGGCATGGTCCGCACCGAACTCGCCGAACTGCACTACGGCGACAACGACGGCATCGACGCGGTCAGCACCACCATCCCGCTGGGCCGCATGGCCACCCCCGAGGACATCGGCCGGTGCGCGGTCTTCCTCAGCTCGCCGCTGGCCGCCTACGTCAGCGGCGCGACCCTGCTCGTGCACGGCGGCGGCGAACGCCCCGCCTTCCTCGACGCCGCGACCGCCGAACACGGCAACGGTCACGTCGCGCGCGAGAACGCCTGAGCACCAACCGGATACGAAAGAGGACAACAGGTATGGACGAGTTGATCTGCGCCGGGCGCACCGTGATCGTCACCGGTGCGGGTCGCGGCATCGGCCGCGCGCACGCGCTCGCCTTCGCCGCCGCGGGCGCGAAGGTCGTCGTCAACGACATCGGCTCGGCCCTGGACGGCGCCGCCACCACCGAGACCCCCGCCCAGCAGGTCGTCGCCGAGATCGAAGCCCTCGGCGGACAAGCCGTCGCCAACGGCGACGACGTCGCCGACTGGGAAGGCGGCCGCAACCTCGTCCGACAGGCCGTCGACACCTTCGGCGGGCTCGACGTGCTGGTCAACAATGCCGGCTTCGTCCGCGACCGGATGCTGGTCAACCTCGGCGAGGACGAATGGGACGCCGTCATCCGCGTCCACCTCAAAGGCCACTTCGTCACCATGCGGCACGCCGCCGAATACTGGCGCGGGGAGAGCAAAGCCGGACGACCGGTCGACGCGCGCGTCATCAACACCAGTTCCGGCGCGGGCTTGCAGGGCAGCGTTGGCCAGAGCAACTACGGCGCCGCCAAAGCGGGCATCGCGGGCCTGACCCTCACCGCCGCAGCCGAATTCGGTCGCTACGGGGTCACCGTGAACGCCATCGCCCCCTCCGCGCGCACCCGCATGACCGAGACCGTCTTCGCCGAGATGATGGCCGCACCGGGCGCGGACTCCTTCGACGCCATGGCGCCGGAGAACATCTCGCCGCTGGTCGTGTGGTTGGGCAGCCCGCAGTCCGTCGGCGTCACCGGACGCATGTTCGAGGTCGAAGGTGGCAAGGTCGCGCTCGCCGACGGATGGCGCCACGGGGTTGCT
>NZ_BAGG01000008.1 GCF_000308695.1 Nocardia takedensis NBRC 100417
AACGAGTCGCTGTGATCGGCGCTGGTCTCGGTCATCTCGTCTCTCTCTCCACGTGACCATGGGCCCGCGATCCCCGCTGTCGTCCGGTCGACACCGTCCGGGCTCCTTGTTGTCGTCTCGACAGTAGTCAACGCGGCCCGCCCCTAGCGACCACTCGACCCGCCTCGAGGAGATCGCCCGAAAACCGGGCGTGTCGCCTCGGCGTCCGGACGCGCCTCGGTCGCCGGTCGGTTTCCGTCGTGTTGCCCGCCGGAGAACTCGTGAGCAATACGGCGCGAGCGGATGACATCCCGGTCCCGGGTGGTTAACCTCCGAGAAAGGAAACCGATCGAGTGCGCTCGGGGGTCACGGGGCGCACCCGGTTGCTCCGCTCCATGCCGAAATCGGGAGAGCGCGTTGATATTTCACAAAGCATCCGCGTTGACGGCGGCGGTTCTGCTCGCCGCGGGCCTCGGGCTGTCGGCCTGTTCGTCGGACGATTCCGTCGACGCGGGCGTCTTCACGACCTACGCGGGCGAACCGCAGAATCCGCTGGTACCGACCAATACCAACGAGAACATGGGCGGTCGCGTGGTCGACCGTCTCTTCGCGGGACTGAAGTACTACGACAACAAGGGCGAAGCCCACGACGAGGTGGCCGAGTCGATCAGCACCACCGATCGCAAGAACTATCGGATCGTTCTGAAGCCGGACTGGAAGTTCACCGACGGTTCGCCCGTCACCGCGAAATCCTTCGTGGACGCGTGGAATTACGGCGCGTTGAGCACCAACGCCCAGTTGCAGAGCTACGTCTTCACCCCCATCGTGGGATTCGACGAAGTGTCGGCCGCCAACCCTGCCGTGCAGACCATGTCGGGGCTGAAGGTCGTCGACGACCGCACGTTCACCGTCGAGTTGAAACAGCCCTCCATCGATTTCGAGACCGCGCTCGGGTACGCGCCGTTCTATCCGCTGCCCGAGGTCGCGTTCAAGGATATGAAGGCGTTCGGCGAGAACCCGATCGGCAACGGCCCCTACGCTTTCGCCGCCGACGGCGCGTGGGAGCACAACGTCAAGATCGACCTGAAGGCCAACCCCGACTATCGCGGCGGCCGACCCGCGAAGAACGATGGCCTGCGGTTCGTGATGTACCAATCCCTCGACACGGCCTATTCGGATCTGCTCGCGGGCAATCTCGACACCCTCGACACCATTCCCGACAGCGCCCTGACCACCTACCAGGCCGATCTCGGTGACCGCGCGATCCTCGCCGACACCGCCCAGAACCAGCACATCGGCGTCCAACCCACCGTCCCGCATTTCGGCGGGGAGGAAGGACTGCTGCGTCGCCGGGCGATCTCGATGGCGATCAACCGGGAACAGATCTCCCAGACCATCTTCAACGGCACCAGGACGCCCGCGCGTGATTTCACCGCGAGCACGCTGCCCGGATTCAACGGCAATCTGCCGGGCTCGGAAGTGCTGCGCTACAACCCGGACGAGGCCAAGCGACTGTGGGCCCAGGCCGACGCCATCGCACCCTGGTCGGGCCGCTACGAGATCGCCTACAACTCCGACGGCGGGCATCAGGCCTGGATCGAAGCGGTCGCCAACAGCGTCAAGAACACCCTCGGCATCGACGCGATCGGCGCGCCCTACCCGACCTTCAAGAACATCCGCGACCTGATCAATTCCGAGACCATCGGGAAATCGTTCCGCTACGGCTGGCAGGGCGACTACCCGACCATGCTGCAATTCCTGACCTCCCAGTACTACAGCTACTCCGAGACCAACAACGTCGGATACGACAGTCCGGCCTTCGACCGACTGCTCGATGCCGCACTGGCCGCGCCCAGCCTCGAGGAATCGCATCGGATCGTCGGGGAGGCGCAGGCCCTGTTGCTGCGCGATATGGCCGATATCCCGGTGCTGGATTATCGGGCCGCCGCGGGCCGCTCGGATCGGGTGACCAAGGCCGAACTGTCCTGGAACGGACTGTTCGACTTCGAGAACATCGAGAAGTAGCCGCCGAGTCGGGAGGGCATATGGCCTGGTACGTCCTGCGGCGTCTGCTCCAGATGATCCCGGTCTTCCTCGGGGCGACGCTGCTCATCTACGCACTGGTCTTCCTCGTCCCCGGCGATCCGATCGCCGCGTTGGCGGGCGACAAACCGATGACGCCCGCCGTGGAGGCGCAACTGCGGGCGCGCTACCACTTGGACGAACCGTTCTTCGTGCAGTACCTGCTGTACCTGAAAGGGATTCTCACCTTCGATTTCGGTACCGCGTTCTCGGGGCGGCCGGTGAGCGAGGAATTGGCGCGCGCCTTTCCCGTCACCATCAAACTCTCGCTGCTCGCGGTCCTGATCGAGGGCGTCTTCGGTGTGTTCTTCGGCCTGGTGGCCGGACTGCGCAAGGGACGGCTCTTCGATTCGACCCTGCTGGTCGTCAGCCTGGTCATCATCGCCGTGCCGGTCTTCGTCGTCGGCTTCCTCGCCCAATTCCTGTTGGGCGTGAAATGGGGGATCGCGCCGGTCACCGTCACCGGGAACGCGAGTCTGTCCGAACTGATCGTTCCCGCGTTCGTGCTCGGCTCGCTGTCGTTCGCCTACGTCCTGCGGTTGACGCGCAATTCGGTGGCCGAGAACATGTCCGCCGACTACGTGCGCACCGCCACCGCGAAAGGACTGAGCCGCAGGCGCGTGGTCACCGTCCACATCCTGCGCAATTCCATGATCCCGGTGGTCACCTTCCTCGGCGCGGACCTGGGCGCGTTGATCGGCGGCGCGATCGTCACCGAGGGCATCTTCAACATTCCCGGCGTCGGCGGCACGCTGTTCCAGGCCATCAAACGCGGGGAACCGCCGACGGTGGTCTCCTTCGTCACCGTGCTGGTGGTGATCTTCCTGGTCGCGAACCTGGTCGTCGACCTGCTCTACGCCGCACTCGACCCGAGGATTCGCTATGCCTGAACTCGGCGAGGAGCCGCGCCCGCGTCAGGAGCATTTCGTCGCCCCGCCGGAGGAGGTGGCGGTTTTGGCGACCGACCGCGTCGTGGACACCGGCGCGCCCACGTCGCTGTGGCGGGAGGCGTGGCTGCGCCTGCGCCGCAACCCGATCTTCGTCGTCGCGGCGCTGCTGATCCTGGTCGTGTTCGCCGTGGTGCTGTGGCCCGGATTGTTCACCGACCTCGACCCGCGCTACTGCCACGGCGATTTCAGCATGGACCCGCGCGGTCCCGGACACCCCTTCGGGTTCGACAAACAGGGCTGTGACATCTACGCGCGCACCGTCCACGGCGCGCGCGCCTCGGTGCTGTGCGGACTCGGCGCGGCGACGCTGTTCCTGGTCATCGGCGGCACACTCGGCGCGGTGGCCGGGTTCTACGGCGGCATCCTGGACTCCGTCGTCTCCCGCGTCGCGGAGATCTTCTTCGCCGTCCCGCTCATGCTCGCCGCGATCGTGCTCATGCAACTGCTCGACCAGCGCACGATCTGGACCGTCGTGCTGATCCTGGCCTCCTTCACCTGGCCGCAGGCCGCGCGCATCGCCCGCGCGGCCGTGATCGAGGCCAAGAACAGCGAATATGTCACCGCCGCGACGGCACTGGGCGTCTCCCGGTTCCGCGTCCTGCTGCGGCACGTCCTGCCCAACGCGGCCGGACCGCTGATCGTGGTGACCACCATCTGGCTCGGCGCGTTCATCGTCACCGAGGCGACGCTGTCCTACCTCGGCGTCGGCCTGCCGCGCACGATCGTCTCCTGGGGTTCCGACATCAGCACCAACCAGGTCCAATTGCGCGGCGGCTCACCGATCCTGTTCTACCCGGCCGCCGCGCTGGCCCTGACCGTGTTCGGCTTCATCCTGCTCGGCGACGCCCTGCGCGACGCGCTCGACCCGAAGGCGAGGAAGCGGTGACCCAGCGCCCCCTGCTCGAGATCGACGACCTCACCGTGTGTTTCGGTTCCGGAGCCGACCGGGTGCCCGCGGTGCGCGGCGTCGGGCTCACCGTCTATCCCGGCCAGACCGTCGCGATCGTGGGGGAGTCCGGGTCCGGCAAGACCACCACCGCCCACGCGATCATCGACCTGCTGCCCGCGGGCGGCGCGGTCACCGGCGGGTCCATCCGCTTCGACGGCCGCGACCTCACCGAGGTCACCGCCAAGGAGATGGTCTCGGTACGCGGCCGGGAGATCGGACTCGTCCCGCAGGACCCGATGTCGAACCTGAACCCGGTGTGGAAGATCGGGTTCCAGATCACCGAGGCGCTGCGCGCGCACGGCATCGCCACCGGCCGCGCGGCCCGGCAGCGCGCGGTGGAACTGCTGGTCGAGGCCGGAATGCCGGACGCGGAACGCCGCGTCGACCAGTACCCGCACGAATTCTCCGGCGGGATGCGCCAGCGCGCGCTCATCGCCATCGGCCTGGCCTGCCGTCCGCGCCTGCTCATCGCCGACGAACCCACCTCGGCGCTCGACGTCACCGTGCAACGGCAGATCCTCGACCACCTCGACGGCCTGACCACCGACCTCGGCACCGCCGTCCTGCTCATCACCCACGATCTCGGGTTGGCCGCCGAACGGGCCGAACACGTCGTGGTCATGTACCGGGGGCAGGTCGTGGAATCCGGTCCGGCGCGCGAGATCCTGCGCGACCCGCGCCATGCCTACACGCGCAAACTCGTGGGCTCGGCCCCGTCGCTGGCCTCGCAGCGCATGTCCGCGGTGCGCGAACGGATCACGGTGCGCGAGCGGGCCGTCCGGGTGGCCGAAGCGGAGGCGGTGTCCGATGCCGATGCCGACGTGCTCGTCGCCCGGAATCTGACCAAGGTGTTTCGCATCCGAGGCAGCGTCCCGTGGAAGTCCACCGACTTCACCGCCGTCGACGACGTCTCCTTCCGACTGCGCCGCGGCACCACCACCGCGATCGTCGGCGAGTCCGGCTCCGGGAAGTCCACCGTCGCGCGGATGCTGCTCGGGCTGCTCGAGCCCACCTCGGGGTCGGCCGAATTCGACGGGCGCGCGATCGCGAGCCTGGATCGCAAGGGCACGTTGGGTTTTCGTCGTCGCGTGCAACCGGTGTTCCAGGACCCTTACGGATCGCTGGACCCGCTGTATTCGATCTACCGGACCATCGAGGAACCGCTGCGCACCCACGGCATCGGCAACGCCGAGCAGCGCCGCGCCACCGTGGCCGACCTGTTGGAGAAGGTGTCGCTGCCCGCCTCGGTGATGCGCCGCTATCCGCACGAACTGTCCGGCGGCCAGCGGCAGCGGGTAGCGGTCGCACGCGCTCTGGCCCTCGCGCCCGAGGTCGTGATCTGCGACGAAGCCGTCTCCGCGCTCGACGTGCTGGTCCAGGCCCAGATCCTGACCCTGCTCAATGACTTGCAGGCCGAACTCGGGCTGTCCTACGTCTTCATCTCCCACGATCTCGCCGTCGTCCGGCAGATCGCCGACGACGTGCTGGTCATGCAGTCGGGGCGGGTCGTGGAGGCCGCGAGCACCGCCGAGGTCTTCGACTCCCCGCGCGAGGACTACACCCGGCGACTGCTCGACGCGATCCCCGGGCGCGACCTGTCGCGGAGTTGACCTCGCGCGGCGGCTAGCCTCGTATCCCGTGACCGACCCGCTGCAACCCCTGGTCGACCTGCCCGGCGTCCGTGACGCCGCCGACCGCGCCCGCGACGCGCTGGCCGCCGTGCACCGGCACAAGGCCAACCGGCGCGGGTGGCCGACCACCGCCGCCGAGGCCGCGGTGCGGGCCGCGCGCTCCTCGGCCGCCATCGACGGCGGCAGCACCGACATCCCCGCCGACGGACGGGTCGAGGACCCGCTTCTGGCCGGGTCGCTGCGGGTGGGTCAAGCGCTCGATGGCGACGCCCTGCGCAACCTCGTCGCGGTGTGGCAGCGCGCGCCCTTGCAGGCGTTGGCCCGGTTGCACCTGCTCGCCGCCGCCGACCTCGTCACCGACGAACAACTGCTGGGCAGGCCGCGCGCCGACGCCGGAGTCTCGCAACGGCTGGATCTGCTGGCCCAGACCGTGCTGGCCAGTACGGCGCCCGCGCCGGTCGTAGCGGCCGTCGTGCACGGTGAACTGTTGGCGCTGCGCCCGTTCGGCGCCGGTGACGGCATCGTCGCGCGGGCGGCCTCGCGCCTGGTCACGGTGGCCAGCGGACTCGACCCGCACTCGCTGGGCGTGCCCGAGGTGTTCTGGCTGCGCAGGCGTCAGGCGTACCTGGACGCGGCCGCGGGCTTCGCCACGGGGGACGCCGACGCGGTGGGGGGCTGGACGATCCTGTGCTGCGGGGCGCTCGAGGACGGGGCGCGGGAGGCGACCTCCATCGCCGACTCCGCCACCGGTTAGGGCCCGGACACATCGAAGCGGGCGGCGTTGTCGTCGACGACCTCACCGCCCGCTAGCACGGATCACCCGGTTACCAAGCGTGCTGTGTGGGTTGTGGTTCTCGGCCTCGGCGATTCTCCGAACTCCGCCGGTTGCTCCCCGCAACCTGTGCGAGGCTCTCGCCGCCGGAACTCGGATCTCGCAGGCCCACAACGCTTCTGCCCTTGTCGCGGCGTGCTCCGCGTGGGTGCCTGGTGTCCGTGCTGGGAAGGGTGGGTCGGGAGACGAAACCTTCTCTTCCGGTCTTGCCCTGGCCTTCCGTCCTTCCGTAGCTACCTTTCTACACTGTGACGGGCCTCACTTCAACCCCTGGTCAGACCCGGAAAACACGGCGTGTCCATCGGTGTTTCGTGGTTCAATGCCCGCGCGCGCAAAATTCTCCGGGAGGCCGGCTACCGTAGGGCATCCGAGGTCTCGCGGCGGCTGTCCCTCAACGCCTTCCGCGCAACAGTCGGTAGGTCAGCGCACCCGCCAGGATTGCGCTCACGCCCAGCGCGGCCGTCGCCGCCACCGTCGTCGTCGAGGGAGCCTGGAACCGCGACCACAGCGACACCGGGTTGGAGAACGTGAGGACGGGCCACCCCCGTGCCGTCGCCTCGCGGCGCAACCCCCGGTCCGGATTCACCGCCGTCGGATGCCCCACCGCGCTCAGCATCGGCACGTCGGTCACCGAGTCGGAGTAGGCGTAGCAGCGCGAGAGGTCGTAACCCTCACTGGCCGCCAGCTTTTCGATCGCGGTGACCTTGCCTTCGCCGTAGCAGTAGAACTCGACTCCGCCGGTGTACTTGCCGTCGCGCACCACCATGCGCGTGGCCGCCGTGTGGGCCGCGCCCAGCGCCTCGGCGATCGGCCCGACGATCTCCTCGCCCGAGGCCGAGACGATCACGACGTCGTGGCCGCGGATGCGATGATCGGCGATCAGATCCGCGGCCTCCGCGTAGATCAGCGGGTCGACCAATTCGTGCAAGGTCTCGGCCACAATGGATTTCACCTGCTCGACGTCCCACCCCGCGCACAGGTTCGTCAGGTTGGCGCGCATGCGCTCCATCTGGTCGTGGTCGGCCCCGGAGAGCATGTAGAGGAAGTGCGCGTAACTGCTCTCCAGCACCGCGCGGCGATTGATGAGGCCCTGCGCGAAGAAGGGCTTGCTGAACACGTAGGCGCTCGATTTCGCGATCACCGTCTTGTCCAGGTCGAAGAACGCGGCGACGCGTGCGCCCTCGCGCGGCCCGCCGTCGAAGCTGTCCCGCGCGGTGATCCGCGCGGTCCGTTCCGGTGCCGTTTCGTGGTCGCCCTCACCCGTCACGCGTCCAAGGATAGGCGGTCGCGGCCCACCCGCTCGCCGCACGCGCGACGGGCCCGGATCGCCGGGTTCCACAGCCGGCTCCCAGGAGTTTGCCGGCGAGACGCCGGGCCGGTGGCGACGACAAACTCCTCCCGCGACAGACTTGCGTTGTGGGCGGGAGATGGGTGTAGTATTGCTGGCACCTGGACATAGTCCAGGCGCGTTCAGCCCGACCCCCCGGGGCTGAACCCGACGGCCCCAGCCTCCTCCCCCCCCGGCTGGGGCCGTCCTCTATTTCGAAGACTTCCGGGCCCGTTCTCCGGTCCTGATTCATCCACACCCCGCGAGTTATCCACATTCGGCATATCGGCCCTGTCGCCGTCTCTCGCGGTCGATCAGGCTGACCTGCATGGATCCCCAACCGGAGCGGATGGGCGGCTTACGGCCCGTTCTCGTGCTGATCGGCGATACGCGACTGCGCGAAGAGGTGCGCCGCATCGCCGCCGCGGCCGAACGCGAACTGCTCGAATCCAAGCCTCCCGCGGGCCGGCACAGCTGGGCCACGGCACCCCTGGTGATCCTCGACACAACCGCCGCGGCCGTCGGGGCCGAGGCCGGATACCTGCGCCGGACGGGTGTCGTCCTGGTGACCGAGGGGGAGCCCGAACTGTCCGATTGGCGGGCCGCGGCGGCCGTCGGAGCCGAGGCGGTGATCGCGCTGCCCGGTGCCGCGGTGGCCCTCATCGAGAAGTTTGCTGAGCACGGTGAGAGCCGCGCGGGCGGCGGTGTCGTGATCGCTGTCGCCGGTGCCTGCGGCGGCGCCGGAGCCTCGGTGCTCGCGGCCGCCACGGCCCTGCGCTCGGCCGCCGAACGCTTCCGCGCGCACACCCTTTTGGTCGACGGCGCACCGCTCGGCGGCGGCCTCGACCTGCTGCTCGGCCTGGAAAACACCGCAGGCCCGCGCTGGTCGGACCTGGTCGTCGACGAGGGCAGGGTCTCCGCGTCCGCCCTGCACGACGCGCTGCCCTCGGCCGCGTCCGGCCTGGCCGTCCTCGCCTGCGGGCGCGGCGGTGCCGGTCGATTGCCGGGCGAGCTCACCCCCGCCGCGGTGCATGCCGTCCTCGAAGCAGGCCGTGCCGCAGGCGATCTCGTCATCTGCGACGTCTCGGGGGAGCGCGGAGCGCACGCCGACCGGATGATCGACAGCGCCGATCTGGTCGTGCTCGTGGTGCAGGCGCGGCTGCGGGCGGTCGCCGCCGCGGGTGCGGTCGCGGCGCATCTGCGCCATCGAAATCCCAATCAGGGCTTGGTCGTCCGGGGTCCGGCCCCCGGCGGCCTGCGCGGCGCCGAGGTGGCCGACCTGCTCGACCTGCCGCTGTTGGCCGCCGTCCGCGCCGAGGCCGGTCTCGCGGCCCGCCTCGAACGCGGGGGCCTCACCCTGCGTCGCGGTCCGCTGCGCGACGCCGCCGACGCGGTGTTGTCCGTGGTCAGCCCCACCGCGGTCGGGAGCAGCCGATGAATCGGGTAACCACGCTGCGCGCGAACGGATTCGAGAGCGCAAGGGGTGTGACGAAGAACGCACCCGAGGTTGCCGGGCCGCCGAAACCGGTCTTCGGGCACGGCTGCCGAGGCTGCCGGAACCGCTTCGCGGGCGTCCGCGAGGTCGGCCGGTGAGCACCGTCGTCACCGCCGAACTCCTCGACCGGGTCCGCGAACGCCTCGCGGGCGGCGACACCGATCCCGACCCGGCCCGTGTCGCCGCCGCCCTGCGCGCCGAAGCGGGCGGCGTCCTCGGCGACACCGACCTGCTGCACGCGCTGCGCACCTTGCAGACCGAGATGACGGGCGCGGGCGTCCTCGAACCCCTGCTGCACGATCCCGCCGTCGCCGACGTACTCGTCACCGGGCCGGAAGCCGTGTGGATCGATCGCGGGCGCGGCGTGGAGCGCACCGGCGTCACCTTCCCCGACGAAGCGGCGGTCCGCCGCCTCGCCCAGCGCCTCGCCCTCGCCGCCGGACGCCGCCTCGACGACGCGCAACCCTGGGTCGACGGTCGACTCCCGGGAAATGAAGCGGCACTCGGCGATTCGTTCGGCGTGCGATTGCACGCGGTGCTCGCGCCGATCGCCCACGGCGGCACCTGCCTGTCACTGCGCGTCCTGCGCCCCGCCACCCAGGGGCTCACCGCCCTGTGCGCGTCCGGTTCCATCCCCGCCGACACCGCCCGCCTGCTGCGCGACATCGTCCGCGCCCGAGCGGCTTTCCTCGTCTCCGGAGGCACCGGATCGGGAAAGACAACCCTCCTGTCCGCCCTGCTCGCCGAAGTCGGCCCCGCCGAACGCCTCATCTGCGTCGAGGACGCCGCCGAACTCGCACCCCCGCATCCGCACGTCGTGCGCCTGGTCGCCCGCACCGCGAACGTCGAGGGCGCGGGCGCGGTCACCGTCCGCGACTTGGTCCGCCAAGCCCTGCGCATGCGTCCGGACCGCATCGTCGTCGGCGAAGTCCGCGGCGCCGAGGTCGTCGACCTGCTCACCGCCCTCAACACGGGTCACGACGGCGGCGCCTGCACCGTCCACGCCAACTCGCCTCGCGAAGTCCCCGCCCGCCTCGAAGCCCTCGCCGCCCTCGGCGGTATGGACGCGCGCGCCCTGCACAGCCAACTCGCCGCAGCGATCCAAGTGGTCCTGCACGTCCACCGCACACCCTCCGGTTCTCGAGCCCTGCGCGAAATCGGTCTCCTCGAGAGGGAACCCGACGGCTCTATCCGCGTCGTCCCCGCCTGGCGGGCCGACAACACACCCGCCCCTGCGGCATCCGCCCTGGAATCGCTTCTCGCCGAACGGATTAACCCGTGACGGCGCGGACGGTAGAGACGACGACGCGGACAGCGTGCCGAACAGGCCGTGTATCAGCCGTAGCCGGGCCGATCCGGCGTCGGGTCGCTGAGGGCAGCCCCGTGTGGCGTCGGGGTCAGCCATCGCACCGCGCATCGGTCGACGTGTTGTCCCGGTTCGGCCGGACTGTCCGCATCGAGAGGACGATCCTGCGCGGCCTCGCCGGGGTCGTCGCTGCGCGGTCGGACTTCCCAGGTCATCGACCGGAGTCGTGTCGTCAGGTCGTGCGTGAGAGGAACCGGGAGTGAGCGGGCTCATGGCATTGCCGCTGGTGGCGGTCGCGCTGCTCGTCGCACCACGTGGCCTCGCCGAACGACGCCGTGAGCACCTGCTCGGCGGGGTCCGCGCTCGGCGGCGGATATCGCGCCGCACCACCTTCGCGGTGGCGGCGGCCGTCGGTGGGGCAGTGGCCGCCACGTCGGGCGCTGGCGCGCTGATCGCGGCCGCGATCCTGGCCGCCACGATCACGGTGCGCGTCCGCCGGGTCCGCGCCGACGGTGCGTGGACGACCGAGAGCGCCCACCTCCTGGAAGCCCTGGAAACCGTCATCGGGGAACTCCGCGTAGGCGCGCACCCCAGCGCCGCCGCCCTGACGGCGGCCCACGAGACGGCCGGTGACGCCGCCCGTGGCTTCGCGATCGCCGCCGCCCGTGGCAGGCTCGGCGGCCGTGCCGCCGACGGCCTCCGCAGCCCCGATTCGGTGGTCGCGACCGAACTCGGCCGCGTCGCCGACGCCTGGCTGGTCGCCGACGACCACGGCCTCGCCCTGGCCGAACTCCTCACCGCCGCCCGTACCGACCTCACCGGTCGCATCCGATTCCGCACCCGCACCACCGCGGCCCTCGCGGGTCCACGCGCCACCGCCACGGTCCTGGCCGGACTTCCCCTGCTCGGGATCGGCCTGGGCCAACTCATGGGCGCGAACCCGATCGCGGTCCTCTTCGGGCAGGGCGTGGGCACGGTCCTCCTCCCGCTCGGGGTGGGCTTGGCCTGCGCGGGCCTGCTGTGGACGGACGCCATCACGCGAAAGGTCCTGCGATGAACCGCCTCGCCGGCTCGAAGGTTCGCGCGTGTCGACCGCCGGACACGCGATGGCCGTCCCGTAGGTCCGCGATGGTCGCGCACCCCGACCGCCGGGCCACCGCGCGATCGCCTCGAACGAACGGAACCAAGGCGCTTCGACGGAGCGCCGACCGACCCCTGCCACCGGACGGAGGTATCGGTGCCTACGGCGACATGGGCACTCGCGCTGGTCGTAGCCGCTCTGCTGGTCGTGCCCGCGCGTGCGTCAGCGTTGCGCAGGATCTCTCGCCCGCCCGACAGCGATCCCTCCGACCGTGTAGTGCCGGCAACCGAGGAACCGGACCCGCTGGCCACGGCGGCAGTCCTCGATCTGCTCGCGGCCTGTCTGCGCGCCGGTATGCCGATGGCGAGCGCGGCCCGGGCGGTCGCGCGCGGCGCGCCGGAGCCACTGCGCGGCTCACTCGCGCGCGCCGCCGACCTGCTGTCGCTCGGCACGGACCCGGCGGACGCCTGGTCGCACGTCGCCCGCGAAGTGCGCGGCGCACCTGGCGCGGGCGAGGTCGAATCCCTGGCTCGGATGGCCCGCCGCTCCGCGCGGTCCGGCTCGTCGCTGGCCACGGGAGTGAGCGAACTGGCCGACCAGCACCGAGCCGCAATCCGGGACCGAACGGCGGCGCGGGCCGAACGGGCGGGAGTTCTGATCAGCGGCCCCCTCGGCCTCTGTTTCCTCCCGGCCTTTCTCTGCCTGGGCATCGTCCCGGTGGTGATCGGCCTGGCGGGCCGCGTACTCGGCGGCGGACTGCTGTGACCGACGAACGAACTCGCTCGCGCGGACCGTCCGCGCGAGCCCGAACAGGAGAGGGACGCGGTGCGAATGCAGGTGGGGAACTGGAGAACCGCACAACCGACACGACCGAAGACCCCGACCATCTCGGTACCGGCCCGTGCCGACGACAACCCGCAGGAGGACCAACTGCCACGCCCCCGCACCCCGGAAGCCGACGTCACCCGAGCCCCGAACCCTCCGGCCACGACATCGGCGGCTTCCGGTCCGCCGAGTACGTCGGTGCCACCGGCACACGAGGACGAGAGTGGGGACTCGATGTCACCGGCAAACCCGACCGACACCGGCGAGAGGCAAGCGACGCCGGCAGTCTCCGATCCTTCGCTGATCTCGGCACCGCATCCGTCGGCCGAGGGTGGAGATGCGGCGTCGAAGACGCGGGCGAGCGCTGCCGCAACGGCGGGGAGATCGACGGGTGCGGCGGCGGCCCTGGGTACACCGAGGGGGAGGGCTGTGGTGACGGTGCGTGTGACGTGCTCGGCCGACGTGTCGGTCGCGGGGACCTGCTCGCGGGAACGAGCGCGGCGGCGTGTCGCACGGATACCGACCGGGTGCGAGATGTCGGTCTGTCGGGCGATCGCCGTGCTTCTGGTACTCGTGTCGCGGTGGGTGCCTCTGGAGAGGGCGAGGCTGCGCTCGGCGAAGTTCGTGATTCGATTGCGGCGTGCGGCGCGCTCGGCTTCGCGTTGCGGAGTTCGTGCGACTTCGGCACGGGGGAGTTTCTCGTTCTCGGCCCGGATACGCCTGCCGCTGTGCGAGATTCGCCGGCGGTTGATGCGGTTCGGGCCGGACGAGTCCGGCATGAGCACGGCGGAATACGCGATCGGCACCATCGCGGCGGCGGCGTTCGGGGCGGTGCTCTACGGCGTGGTCACCGGGGACTCGATCGTGGACGCGTTGACGAAGATCATCGACAAAGCGCTCTCCACCAGCGTCTGAGCGGCGACAAACATCGTTGTAGTACAACGGTTCTCGTGGGTGACGGTGGTGCCGTGACGGTGGAGGCGGCGATCGCGGTCGCGGCGATCGTCGTCGCCGTCGTCTGCTGTCTGGGTGCGCTCCTCGCGGTGTCGGCGCAGATCCGCTGCGTCGACGCCGCGAGGGAAGCGGCCAGACTCGGTGCGCGCGGCGACGAGTCCTCAGCTGTCGCGGCTGCCCGCGCCGTCGCACCGAAAGGGGCCGAGGTCACCTTGCGCGGGGAGGGCAACCGCGTAGTCGCGTCCGTCACCGCCGACACCCCACTGCTACCACTCCTGGAGCTCAGGGCCGACGCGGTGGCGGTCCGGGAACCGGGTGTGCGATGAGTCGCGCGCCCGAGAGTCAGTCGTCCGAGGTCCACGTGCCCCTCCCGAAGCTGTCACCACCCCCGCGAGTGTCCACCTCGCCTTCCGGCCCGCCCAGAAACCAGATGTCCTCACCGCACGCCCCCCGCGAGCGAATCGCTGGGGGTCGCGCCGCCCCCAGTCGGACCGCTGGCAGCCGAGTATTGGCTGGTCGGCCCGATCCCAATGGCGCTGTTGATGGTCGAGCCCTCAGAAGACGAACTGCTCATGTCCGCGTCGCTGCCGGTAGGACTGCGGACGACCGGTTCGCCGATGCCCAGGTGGTCCAGGTGCCCGGAACGCTGACCGCGGAAGCGGGATGCAGAAGGCGTGTTGCCGCAGATCGGGTCGTCGGAAGGCTGATCGCCGACGATCGCGCGCGTCGGAGCCGAGTCGCTGGAGGCTGGACCGCCGCAGGTCGGCTGGTCGGAAACGTGCTCGCCGGTGGTCGGGTCGGCGGAAGGTCGGCCGTCGAGGGCCGGGCCGCCACTGGCCGGGATGTCGGAGATCGGAGCGCCGAGGATCGGGCTCGTGAGAGCGGTGTCGCGACGGTGTTCGGGTGTCTGGCGTTGATCGCGTTGCTCGCCGTGACGGCGATGTTCGTTCAGGTCGGTGCGGTGGTGGTAGCGCGGCATCGTGCGCAGTCCGTGGCGGACTTGGGGGCGTTGGCGGTGGCTGGTGCGTTGACCTCGGGGGTGGCCGCCGGGTGTGCCGAAGGGGAGACGCTGGTGCGGTCGGCGGGGATGCGGATTCGCGCGTGTGCGGTGGCGGAGTGGGATGCCACGGTGATTGTCGAAGGCGATGTACCAATTGGGCTGCTGGGTGCGCGGACTGTCCGCGCGGTTGCCCGAGCGGGCCCTGTCGAGGATGAACACTGACCGGCTCGTACACGCACTCACCAGTGTTAGTTCCAGCCGGGGCAATCGGTAATTCGGATGGTCGGATAATTTCGGTATCGCATCAATTCGCGAAACGCGGAAGGGAATGTGCCTGCGGTATCCGCGCAGGTCGTGTTAAAGGTTATGGCAATACATCAGTTAACATGAATAGATTCCTCTTTAATCGTCACACCCGCGCACCCGCTTCATGGACAAAAGTCCAGGTCGGGCCGCCTCGGGCGCAGCTCCCCGAGTCGGCCGACGGGGGTGCGGCGAGGTCGGACGGTCACGCGCTGAGTTCCGGGCCTCGGCCTGGGGAAACGTCGGACGCGGCGAGTTCGGCGAGTACCGCGCCCAACAGGCGGGCGGCACCGGCCTTGTCGAGCGGCGAGTTGCCGTTGCCGCACTTGGGGGACTGCACGCAGGACGGGCACCCGGTCGCGCAGGCGCAGGATTCGATGGCTTCCGCGGTGGCGGCCAACCAGCGCCGGAGCTGCGCGAATCCCCGTTCGGCGAAACCCGCGCCGCCCGGTTGACCGTCGTAGACGAAGACGGTGGGCAGTCCGGTGTCGGGATGTTCGGCGGTGGACACGCCGCCGATATCCCACCGGTCACACGTCGCGACCAGCGGTAGCAGGCCGATCGCGGCGTGCTCGGCGGCGTGCAGCGCGCCCGCGACCTGCGGCGCGGCGATACCGGCGGCGGCGAGCAGTTCGGGGGTGACGGTATAGAGGACGGCTCTGGTCGGGAGGGTGTGGGCGGGCAGGTCGAGTTCGACGAGGTCCAAGACCTCGCCGGTCACCAGGGTGCGGAGGTAGCTGACGGCCTGCGTGGTCACGCTGACCTGGGCCAACGCGCAGGTCAGCGTGCCGTGTCGCTGTTCTTCGGTGATCGCGTCGACGGTGAGGGAGGTGAGCTGACGCGCGCTGGTGGTCCAGCCGGGGTCGTGGGCGTGCACGAAGGCGACGCCGTCCTCGAGGTCGAGTTCGTCCACCACATAGGTGTCGCCTTGGTGCAGGTGGACCGCGCCCGAGTGCAGTGTCGCGCGGGCGCGGCCCGCGTCGGCGGTGCCGAGCAGGCGGCCGGTCTCGGCGTCCACGATGGCGACCGGCGTGCCGATCCCCCCTCGCACGTCGACGGCGTCGTGGGGGTGGGTCTCGGCGGTCACGTACCAGCGTCCCGCACCTCCCGGGCCGTTCGCGCGTCGCCGGATCAGGCCCTGACCAGCCAGATCCTCCAGGGTCGCGCGCGCGCCGAACGCGTCGACCTCGGTGTCGGTGAGCGGGTGTTCCATGGCCGCGCACAGCAGTTGCGGCCCCAGGACGTAGGGATTGTGCGGGTCGGTGATGGTGGCTTCGACGGGTTTGTCCAGCAGGGCCTCGGGGTGGTGCACGAGGTAGGTGTCGAGCGGATCGTCCCTGGCCACGAGCAGGACCAGCGAGCCTTGGGTGCGTCGTCCGGCCCGTCCGGCCTGCTGCCAGAAGGAGGCGACGGTGCCGGGGAATCCGGAGATGACCACCGCGTCGAGTCCGGCGATGTCGACGCCCAGTTCCAGCGCGTTGGTGGCGGCCGCGCCGAGCAGCGAGCCCTCCGACAAGGCGGTTTCCAGTTCCCTGCGGTCCTCGGCCAGGTAGCCGCCCCGATAGGCGGCGACCCGCTCGCCGAGCAGCGGATCGACCTCGGTGAGCCGGCGTCGGGCCTCCATCGCCGTGAGTTCGGCGGCCCGCCGGGAGCGCACGAAGGTCAGCGTCCGCGCCCCTTCCTGGACCAGGTCGGCCATGATCCGCGCGGACTCGGTGGTCGCCGAGCGGCGGACAGGTGCGCCGTTCTCGCCGGTCAGCGCCTCGATCAGGGGCGGTTCCCACAGGGCGATGGTCCGCGCGCCGCGCGGTGAGCCGTCCTCGGTGACCGCGACGCACGGCGCGCCGATCAGTCGGGACGCCGAGTCGGCGGGGTCGGCGCTGGTGGCCGAGCAGAGCACGAAGGTGGGGTCGGCCCCGTAGCGGGCGGCGACCCGCCGCAGCCTGCGCAGCACCATGGCGACGTGGGAGCCGAAGACGCCCCGGTAGGCGTGGCATTCGTCGACGACCACGTAGCGCAGGCCGCGCAGCAGCCGCGCCCAGCGCTGGTGGGATCGCAGGATGCCCAGGTGCAGCATGTCGGGATTGGTGAAGATCCAGCGCGCGTTGGCGCGTATCCATTGGCGGATCTCGGCGGGGGTGTCGCCGTCGTAGGTGGCCGGATGGATATCGCGTAGCGGGCCTTCGTGGGTGAGGGCTCCGATCGCCCGCAACTGGTCGGCGCCGAGGGCCTTGGTCGGGGCTATGTACAGCGCCGTGGCTTTGGGGTCGTCGAGCAGTGCGGTGGTGACGGGGAGTTGGTAGGCCAGTGACTTGCCGGATGCTGTCCCGGTGCTGACGACGACGTGCTGCCCGCTCGCCGCCAGGTCGGCGGCGCGGGTCTGGTGGGTCCAAGGGGCGGCGATCCCCGTGTCGCGGACCGCGTCGACCACTTCGTCGGCGACCCAATCCGGCCAGGTGGTCACCATCGCGGGTCGGGCGGGCAGGTCGAGGACATGGGTGAGTCCGGTGCTGTCGGCGGGCAGTCCGTCCAGGACACGATCGAGCAACGATCGCCCGTAGCCGAGAGGGTTGCTGGGGTCGGCGACGCCGTTCCGGTCGGTCGGATTCACCGCGCGTGGACCTCGATGAGCTCGGAATGTGTGAAACGTGGGTGCCCGAGTCGCACAACCCGACATTTCGATACCCAATAGCGACCTGGGTCACAGCCTGATTGCTGAACGTTCACTCGGTTATCCAGCGGCAAACGAACCTGAAGTCTGGATTCTGGCATTGTCTCCCTTACTTGCGCATTCGCAAGATCAAGTTTTTTGCAAATTGTCGGTAACTCGACTGTTGAATTGCGCGAAGACATGGTTCACTGGTTCCTGGTCGCAAGCTTCTGTGTTCGAGGGACGGATCCAAAGTCCAAACCGTCAGCAGGATCGATGTTGCGAACGGTGTGCTCGGTGCTTTCCTGCAGGGGGAACCAACAGTACAACGGTCGGAACGGGCCCGGTGGACGAACCCAGTTGTCCGCCGTTCCGGTAGAAAAGAGAAGGAACAGAATGGCACAGGGAACTGTGAAGTGGTTCAACGCGGAGAAGGGGTTCGGCTTCATCGCGCCCGAGGACGGGTCCGCTGACGTCTTCGTCCACTACTCCGAGATCCAGGGGTCGGGTTTCCGCACCCTCGAGGAGAACCAGAAGGTCGAGTTCGAGGTCGGTCAGGGCACGAAGGGCCCGCAGGCCACCGGAGTTCGCGCACTCTCCTGAGTGACGCAACGATTCAGCTCGTCCCTCACCACCGGTCACGGCGGTGAGGGACGAGCTATATCTGGGGTAGGGGCATCCGCTACACGCCGCGGCTGATCACGCCCTTCGGCGAGTGTGGCAGGCGACACTGCATACTGAACGACGGTGAACACGTACGCTCAGTGGTTCGGGTCGCGAGAACTCGACCGCAACCAGCGTCAAGGTATAAACGTGTCTGGTGGCGAGACAAGCGTTCGCCGCTGCTCACCCCAGCCGCGCACCCGGCGCACACGCGTCGCGCGGGTCGAGAAGGAAAGGTGTATTCGCCGGTGGCAACACGAGACCGCGGTGCAGCCGACCAGGGCCGTCCCCTGCGTCGTCTCGTGATCGTCGAGTCCCCGACCAAGGCTCGCAAGATCGCCCCCTACCTGGGCCGCAACTACACGGTCGAGGCGTCGGTCGGTCATATCCGTGACCTGCCGCGCGGGGCGGCCGATGTGCCCGCCAAGTACAAGGGGCAGTCCTGGGCGCGTCTGGGCGTCGACGTCGACAACGACTTCGAGCCCATCTATGTCGTGAGCCCGGACAAGAAGGCCAAGGTCACCGAGCTCAAGAGTCTGCTCAAGGACGCCGACGAGCTCTATCTCGCCACCGACCCCGACCGTGAGGGCGAGGCGATCGCGTGGCATCTGCTCGAGACGCTCAAACCCAAGGTGCCGGTCCGCCGGATGGTGTTCCACGAGATCACCGAGCCGGCCATCCAGGCCGCCGCCGCCGACACCAGGGAACTCGATCCCGATCTGGTCGACGCGCAGGAGACCCGCCGCATCCTGGACCGCCTCTACGGTTACGAGGTCAGTCCGGTGCTGTGGAAGAAGGTCATGCCGCGGTTGTCGGCGGGCCGGGTGCAGTCGGTGGCCACCAGGGTGATCGTGCAACGCGAACGCGAGCGCATGGCGTTCCGTTCGGCCGAGTACTGGGACATCGCCGCCAAACTCGACGCGGGCACCGGCGAGCAGACCGACGCCACCAATCCGCGGACCTTCGGCGCGCGCCTGGTCAATGTGGACGGCGCGCGGGTCGCCTCCGGTCGTGATTTCGGGTCCGACGGCAGGTTGAAGTCCGCGTCGGGCGTGGTCGTCCTCGATGAGGCGCACGCGCGCAGGCTCGCCGAAGCGCTCGACGGCGCTGATCTGGTCGTGTCCTCCGCGGAGGCCAAGCCGTATACGCGCAAGCCGTATCCGCCGTTCATGACCTCGACGTTGCAGCAGGAGGCCGGACGCAAACTGCGTTTCACCTCCGAGCGCACGATGCGGGTGGCGCAGCGGTTGTACGAGAACGGCTACATCACCTACATGCGTACCGACTCGACCACGCTGTCGGAGTCGGCCATCGCGGCCGCGCGGTCGCAGGCCACCCAGTTGTACGGGGCGGAATACGTTTCGCCGAGTCCGCGGCAGTACACCCGCAAGGTGAAGAACGCCCAGGAGGCGCACGAGGCGATCCGCCCGTCGGGCGACACCTTCCAGACGCCGGGCCAATTGCATTCGCGCCTGGACAACGACGAGTTCCGGCTCTACGAGCTGATCTGGCAGCGCACCGTCGCCTCGCAGATGGCCGACGCGCGCGGCACGACGCTGACGCTGCGGATCACCGGCGTCGCGGGCACCGGCGAGGAGTGCGTGTTCTCCGCGTCCGGTCGCACGATCACTTTCCCCGGCTTCCTCAAGGCATATGTGGAGAGCGTCGACGAGGAGGCGGGCGGCCAGTCCGACGACGCGGAATCCCGCCTGCCCGCGTTGGAGCAGGGTCAGGGCGTCACCGCCGTCGAGTTGAACCCCGACGGGCACAGCACGAATCCGCCCGCCCGCTACACCGAGGCGTCGCTGATCAAGACGTTGGAGGAGCTCGGGATCGGGCGTCCGTCCACCTATTCCTCGATCATCAAGACGATCCTGGATCGCGGCTACGTCTACAAACGCGGCAGCGCGTTGGTGCCGTCGTGGGTGGCCTTCGCCGTGGTGGGTCTGTTGGAGGCGTATTTCGGCCGGCTGGTCGACTTCGATTTCACCGCCGCGATGGAGGACGATCTCGACGCCATCGCGGGCGGTCGCGAACAGCGCGGAAACTGGCTGTCCAGCTTCTATTTCGGCGGTGAGCACGGCGTCGAGGGGTCGGTCGCGCGGTCTGGCGGGCTGAAGAAGATGGTCGGCGACCAACTCGACGACATCGACGCCCGCGAGATCAACTCGATCAAACTGTTCAGCGACGCCGAGGGGCGCGACGTGGTGGTCCGGGTGGGTCGCTACGGCCCGTACCTGGAGCGGATGGTCACCAATCCCGATGACCCGGAAGGTGATTCGATCTCGCAGCGGGCCAACCTGCCCGATGATCTGCCGCCGGACGAGCTGACCAACGAGGTCGCCGAGAAGCTGTTCGCCACGCCGCAGGAGGGCCGCAGGCTCGGCGCCGATCCGGCGACCGGGCACGAGATCGTCGCCAAGGAGGGCCGTTTCGGCCCCTACGTGACCGAGATCCTGCCCGAACCCGCCGCCGAGGAGCAGCCGCCCGCGAAGAAGACCGCCAAGAAGGCGGCCGCGCCGAAACCGCGCACCGGGTCGCTGTTCAAGTCGATGGACCTGGAGACGATCACCCTCGACGACGCGCTGAAACTGCTGTCGCTGCCGCGTGTCGTCGGCGCCGATCCCGCTTCCGGCGAGGAGATCACCGCGCAGAACGGCCGCTACGGGCCCTACCTGAAGAAGGGCACCGATTCGCGGTCGCTGACTGCCGAGGACCAGATCTTCACGGTGACGTTGGACGAGGCGCTCAAGATCTACGCCGAACCCAAACGGCGCGGTCGGCAGGCGGCCGGCGCCGCGCCGCTGCGCGAACTCGGGAACGACGCGGCCACCGGTAAGCCGATGGTGATCAAGGACGGTCGATTCGGTCCCTACGTCACCGACGGCGAGACCAACGCCAGCCTCCGCAAGGGCGACGAAGTCGAATCCATCACCGACGCGCGCGCTTCGGAACTGCTCGCCGATCGCCGCGCCCGCGGACCGGTGAAGAAGACCGCCAAAAAGACGCCCGCGAAGAAGACCGCGGCGAAGAAGACGGCCGCCAAGAAAACGCCGGCCAAGAAGACCCCCGCGAAGAAGACGGTCGCGAAGAAGTCCTGATCGTCGGTGGTGTCGGTGCGGGCGGTTAGGGTGTAGCGCGTGGCGGGAGTCTTCGATCGGTTGGTCGGCCAGGATGCGGTCGAGTCCGAACTGACGGCTGCCGCGATAGCGGCGCGCGCGGGTGTCGTCGAAGGCGCGATGACGCATTCGTGGCTGTTCACCGGCCCGCCCGGCTCGGGTCGATCCGTCGCGGCGCTGTGCTTCGCAGCCGCCTTGCAATGCACCGATCCGGGCACGCCCGGCTGCGGACGCTGTCACGCGTGCACCACCACGATGGCCGGCACCCACGGTGACGTGCGCCGCGTCGTCCCCGAAGGTCTGTCGATCAGCACCAAGGAGATGCGCGGCATCGTGCAGATCGCCGCCCGCAGGCCCAGTACCGGGCGGTGGCAGGTGGTCGTCATCGAAGACGCCGACCGGTTGACCGAAGCCGCGGGCAATGTCCTGCTGAAAGTGGTGGAGGAACCGCCGGACCGCACCGTCTTCCTGCTGTGCGCGCCGTCGGTCGACCCCGAGGACATCTCGATCACCCTGCGGTCGCGGTGCAGGCACGTCCACTTGGTGACGCCGTCGACCGACGCGATCGCCCGCGTCCTGCGCGAACGTGACCACCTCGACGAGAAGACCGCCGGGTGGGCCGCCTCCATCAGCGGCGGACACGTCGGTCGCGCCCGCCGCCTGGCCACCGACGAGGAAGCACGGATGCGTCGTCAGCGCGCGCTGGCCCTCGTCGGCGCGGTCGCCAAACCCGGCGCGGCCTACGCCGCCGCCGACGAACTGGTGAAGTCCGCCGACGAAGAAGCCAAACTGATGAGCGCGGCCCGCGACGAACGCGAACGCGAGGAACTGGCCACCGCGATGGGCGCGGGCGGCACCGGCAAGGGGGCCGCCGGTGCCACCCGAGGCTCCGCGGGCGTCCTCAAGGACCTCGAGCGTCGCCAGAAATCCCGCGCCACCCGCACCGGCCGCGACGCCCTCGACCGCGCCCTCATCGACGTCGCCGGCGTCTACCGCGACGCCCTCGCCGTCCGCTTCGGCGCGTCCCGCAACGGATCCGGCGTCCCGCTCACCCACCCCGACCTCACCGACCAGATCCACGACCTCGCCGACCGCGTCGCCCCCGAAGGTCTGCTGCGCTCCATCGACGCCGTCCTGGCCTGCCGCGAAGCCCTCGATCTCAACGTCAAACCCCGCTTCGCCCTCGCCGCCATGGTCGCCGCCCTCATCGCCGCCCGAACCTCCTGACCACCCGTTTTCGCGTTCGGCCCCCCGAGACGATAGACTCGCGTGGCCGAAAGGCACGCCGCCTTAGCTCAGTCGGTAGAGCGCTTCACTCGTAATGAAAAGGTCGGGGGTTCGATTCCCCCAGGCGGCTCCACGAAACGTCCAGGTCAGGGGTGGTTCCGGGACACCGAAACCACCCGCCGGTCATCATCGGTGTCATCAGCACCGGTTGTGTGCCATCATCGGTGTCATCAGCCGCTTTCAGGTCGTGTTTCCCGACGACCGAGAGGTTCGGCATGTCTTCCACTCCCCGGCCGCGTAAGCGCGCCGATGGTTCCATCGCCTGGCAGGTTCCGTTCTACTTCTACGACGTCGACGGCAAGCGTCGGCAGTCCTCGGAGACCTTCGACGAGTACGACGAGGCCCAGTGGTGGGCCGACCTGATCGACCGGATCGGGATCGAGGAAGCGGTCAAGGTCGTCGAGACCCGGCGCGAGACCGGGTCGGATGTGATGTTGCTCTCCACATGGCTCGAGCGCTACATCGATCGGATGGTCGGCGTCCAGGATGACGGGCGTCGCAAGTATCGACGGTTCATCGTCAACGACATCCTCCCGTTCTACGGGGAGCGAGCCCGATTGGACGCGGTCACCCAGGACACCGACGCGGCGTGGATCGTGTTCCTCGAACAGGACAAAGGCAACGCCCCCAAGACGATCAGCAACAAGCACGGGTTCCTCAGCGCCGCGCTGCGCGCGGCGACCGAACAGCGGCCGACGCCGCTGTTGCCCTTCAACCCCTGCGCCGGAGTCCGGTTGCCGCGACACGATCAGTCCGAGATCGACATCTTCGACAACGACGAGTGGGAATTGTTCGAGCACCTGCTGCTGCCGCGGTGGCGGCCCCAGGCCGAGTTCGGGCTCGTGTCGATGGCCCGGCCGAGCGAGGTCGCGGCGTTGCTGGTGCGCGATGTCGACCCCGAGACGGGGTCGGTGCGCATCGCGAAGGCGTACAAGGACGGCGGCAGCCGTCTCAAACTCGGCAAACCGAAGTCCAGCCGCGGCATCCGCACCCTCAGCATCCCGCTCGAGACCCTCGGTCGACTGGACCTGGACCGCCCGGGGAACGCGTTGCTGTTCCAGACCGGGGAACAGACCCCGGTCACTGCGTCGCACTTCTATAAGAACGCCTGGCAGCCCGCGTTGCGCCGCCTCGACGGCCTGGCGCGGCGCGACTTCACGCTGTTCACCAAGAAGGCGCTGTGGCGAGGGCTGCCGGCAGAGGAACTGATGGCCGTCTACGGTCCAGCGATCCGGCGGATGAGCGGCAAACGGCTGTCTCCCTACACGCTGCGCCACACCGGGATCAGCTGGAAGCTCCAGGACGGTGTACCGCTGTTCGTGGTCTCCCGCGACGCCGGCCACGAATCGGTCACCACCACCGACCGCCGGTACGGCCACAACGACCGCGCCGCCAGCCGCTCCGCCGCCGCGGTCATCGCCGGCCGGCTGCCCCGGGTGCGGGCCGAGATGCTCGCGCTCGCCGCCTGACCTCGTCCCCTTCACCTGACGAACCGATTCCATTCCGTTTCATTCCATTTCGTGTCAGCGGATTGAAACGGAATGGAATGGAAAGGATTCCGATGTCGAACGCCGTGGCACCGAACGCCACCGCTTCGTCGCAGGGACGCTGCCAGTTTCCCGGCTGCGGCACCCCGCTGCCCGCTCGGACCCCCGGGCGGCGCGGCGCGCCCCGCCGATATTGCGACGATACGAATCACACCGCTCAGAAGGCCATGCGGGTACTGCGCGAGGCCACCGGCGCCGAGGTGGCGGTCCTACACCCGGGGCCTCGTCCGATCACGGAAGGCGCGCACACGCTCGCGGGGCTGCTGGACCGCTACAGCGAACTGCGCGGCGAACTGGCCACCGTCGCCGGTGACGTCGCCGATCTGTTCGCCCGACTCACCGATCCGGCCGCTGTCGACCGCGAGGTCGACGAGATCCGCCGCCAGGCCGACCATCGGATCGCCGAGGCCGAACACGCGTGCGCCGAGGCCGAACAAGCCCGCGCGATGATGGCTGAACGACTCTCCCGCGCAGTCGAAGTCGAAGGACTCGCCCTGGCCACCGCCCGAGAAGCCCGTACCGCAACCAGAGACGCGATCCTGCGAGCCAACGCCGTCGAGCGAGACGCCGCCAACCGGATCGCCGCCGCCGAACGCGAACGCGACCGGGCCGAGCAGGACGCGGCGGAGGAAGTAGCCGAGGCACGCGCCGAGGTGGAGGCCGCGCTGCTGGCCCAAGCGCGGGCCGAAGGCGAACGTGATGTCGTCGCGGCCGAGAACCGCGCCCTGATCGCCGAGACCACCGGTCTGCGCGCACTTCTCGACACCGAACGCGCCGAACACCAGAGCCGGATCGAATACCGGGACATCGAATACGGCCGCGCGATCACCGCTGCCCATGTCCTGGCCAGCCGCACCGCCCGCGAACACCGCGACCAGCTCAGCGATCTCATCGAGCGATGCACCCCTGATCCGGGCATCGGCGCGCGGGCAACGCCGGACCGGCCGGACGCGGAGGGCGGCGGGACGTAGACTGCGGACGTCATCGACCCCGCGGAGACCCGCACGACTCCATGAGCGGGGTCGACGGAGAGTCCCGAGTGGCGGATCCGCGACGATGAAACGACGCGACGATCGCGCGGTCGGACTCGACAGCCGTGCCCTTGACGGAGTACAGGATTTCCGGTGCCAGCGGACGCCGGGGCCGACAGGGGGCGCTGCGCGCGGTGGTTCGCTCCGAGAATGCTCGGCCATATATTCGGTCGCGGTGCTCGCGCCGCGGCTGGAAGAATCGAGGAATGCGTCCTCGGCCTGTCACCTACCGGGAGTTCTCCCACGCCGTTCGTCGGTACCATCGGGATCGACTGCTGGAGAAGGTCGCTCAGGTGAGCGCCGGACTCGACGAGATGAATCCAGCGACGCTGACGGCGCGTCGGCGGAGCCCTGTCCGCCAGTTCGCCCTCTCGATGATCGCACGTACGGCACTGGCCGAGGGCATGATCTACCGCGCCGACGAGCCCGTCGACGATCGTCGACTCGTCGGCCTGTGCGTTCTGGCCGGTAACGCGGACCATCCGGATATTCCTGCGGTCGGTGTGCTGGCCAGCGCGGGAATGAGGCGGATGGTGTACCGACTTCAGACGCAGCAACAGCCGTTCACCACCTACGGACTGGAAGACCTGACCCGGTCGCTGGGCCTGTTCGTCTTCCACGAACCCGGCATCACCGGTTTGCCGACCGCAGAGGACTGGGAACGTGTCCTCGGCGTCCCGCTGCCGGTGTACATGCAGGCCGTGTTCGTGCTGCATGCCATCGCCGCGATGGACGGGGGCTGGATCTCCGATGAGGCCCTCGAGCTGGCCGATTCACTCGACGCCTTTCCTGGTGCCGATCTGGACGCGGTGCACAAGATCATCCGCGACCACCTCGTCACCGATGACGCCGAACTACAGCGACGAGCCAAAGACGGCGAGCGTGAAGGCACCGAAATGTGGGCCGACAACCCTTTGCTCGCGACGCCGTTGATCCGTCGCCCCGGCGGTTTCCTCGTCCCGAACAGCCCGCACCTGATGGACAAGATCAAACCACGCGGGCTGTACTTCACGGGCATGTTCGCCTTCGTCAGCGACAAACCCAGCCGCAGCCGGTATCTCGGGGCGATCGGCACGTCGCTGGAGGCGCACGTCGGCAAGACACTGAGGCTGCTCGAACCGAACGGCGCGATCGTCTACTCCGAGATCACCTACGGGCCCGCCAGCGAGCGGAAGAAGACCGTCGACTATCTCGTCGTTTTCGACGACCTCGTGCTCCTGGTCGAAGTGAAAACCGCGCACGCGGACGCGAGCGCTCGCCGCGGGGACGACGCCGGACTGAAGAAACTGATCAAGGAGAGCATCCAGGAAGGGCGCGATCAGATCGACGTCACCGCGTCGGTGATCCGCGAGCGGGTTCCCGAACTGCTGTGTATCCCCGATGACCGAGAGATCCGCGGGCTTGTGGTGACACTCGATGGCATCCCTTCCATCGACACCTACCTTTTCGACGGAATGCTGCGAGCCAATGAGGTGGAATCATCCACGGTGAGCGCCCACGACCTGGAATGGATGATCGCGACCCTCGCCGCCCAGAAGGTCGACGCCGGGCCGCAACTGCTGGCGGCGCTGACCTTCGACGATCCGACACCGCCGTGGCTCGGCCGCGCCGTAGCCGGTCTTACCCCGGTCAACAATCCGGTCAGCGAAGACTACTGGGATCTGTGGCAGGAGATGTGCCCTATTCCCAAGCCGCTGTAGCCTGACCGAGCACCTGCCTCACTGGCGGCATGGAAAGCGCGGGCGGACGCGGCGGAAGTCGTCGCCGACATGGCCAGGTGCCTCGACCACGCCACGGAACTCGAAGCCCTAGCGCTGGCTGCTGCCGAGGAAGCCGACACCATCGCGGAGTCCGCGACTGACGCTGCGGGAATGTCGAGGATGAAGCGGCGCAACGGATCACTACGGCAGAGGACGAGCGCGACGCGATCTACGCCGAAGCGGAATCGTCCCTGACCGGGATGCGTCGCCACGTCGAAGAGGCTCGCTCGGCGCACCCCGTGGCTGTTGCGGATCCTCATATCCGTTGCGAGCGTACTGATTTGATGCCAGTTGCTCCGGGCCGAAAATTCCTTGGAGTTCGTGTAAACACATTGGCTGTGTGCGGCCACTACCTGATCGAACAGCCGAGGCATCCAGTCTCGGTGACGATCCGGGAAGTTGAGGTCCGTGAGAACAGTGGAGTTGATGGTGGCCGGTGTGGTGATCGTCGGTGTGCGGAACCTGACGCGGTTGAGGTATAAAGCGAGGTGGATCGACCGCGCGTACCGCGCGGGGGCACGGGCGGCGCGAACCACGGCGCGTGCGCGATGACGGATGAACAGGAACCGGCGGACTCCGACGGGATGGATTTCTTCGGCACCGAGGGCTCCCGCACTGAAGATGTTGCGTGGCAGCAGGGTTGCACGGACTTTGCCGCCTTCTATGCCGAATACCAGCCCCGACTTCTGGGATTCGTTCGGAAACTGGCGCGCGCCAACGAATTCAGCGACTCGGCGTTGGACGTAGAAGGGGTCGTGCAGGACACCTTCGAAGAGGCGTGGCGCACATGGCACAGGATCGACGCTCCGCAGAAATGGATCTTCACCGTCGCCCGGAGAAAAGCGCTGTCGCAAGCGCACAGACACCGCCTCTCCGAACTGAAACTGCGGCAAGGGTTGTCCCTGCGGCGTGAGCACCCGGACCCGGTCCATGCCCGAGTCGTGGAGTCCGAGATCCTGCGAGCCATCCAGGAACTGCCGAAGAGACAGAAGACCGCGACCTACCTCGGCCGAGTGGAGGAATGGACCGCCGTCGAGATCGCGGTACTACTGGCCATCGCTCCGGAGACAGTCAGGACACACATCTTCCGCGGAACGCACACTGTCCGCGACGGATTGTCCGCCGCGGAAGCGATCGGGAAGGTCGGTGGTCCTCCTCGACAGGACGAAGAGTTCGAGGCCGAGTTGGTTTCGGTCCAGTTCGACGCCGCGAGAGCGGTCGGGTACGGCAATGGTCTTCCTCGACAGGACGAAGAGTTCGAGGCGGAGTTGGTCTCGGTCCGAGCTCGGCCCGGACCACGCGCCACTCGTTTCGCCGCTGGATACGGGCTGCGCCTGTGGTCGCTCGTGGTGCTGGTCTCGGTGGCGATTCTGGCGGCCTACCTTCTCGGCGGCATGCAGTTCCTCGTCTCGGGGGGCGCTGCGATCGGCATTCTGGTACTGGCAGTGGGCGCAACCGAGTGGTCGAGGAGGTGGCGAGACCGCCGCAAGTAGCCGTATTCCACACACCACAGCAACAGTCATGTCCGACAGGCCGTAGTACGTTTCTGTGGTGAGCGCGGCGGTGTATCCGGCACGATTCGCCGGCCCGCCGCGTGGGGAGCGGATATTCCCGACGTCCGGGAATCCGCACGTTGATAGCTGGACTTCCCCCGCCAACCAGGGCGAAGTCGCAACACGCCCGAGGTGCAATTCTTGCGACACGCCGAAGTGGTGAATTACTCCCATGTGAGTCGACTGGCAACCTGCACTTGACCTGGTCGAATAGCGTGTTGCTGGGGCGATTTTCCCTGGTTATGCACATCTCCTGCACCTGTCGACATCGGCTGCGCCCAAGTTATCCACAGGTCTGTACACAGGCGTGTTTGTCAATGTCGACATGATCTGATGCAGTCTTCTCACCCGCCCGACTACCGCTCCGAGTTCAATCCATCGCGGATGCGGATGGGTGCGGCCCCTGCCTGTTGCACCAGGCAGAGGCCGCGGTGAACCAACGGCCCGCTCCACAAGTCAACGAGAGGACACGAAGGCGCCCATGAGCGTAACGCCAACCAACGGACACAAGGACCCCGATCCGGCCGAGCCCCCGAACCCTGAGACGCGGCACGCAGTCATCGCAGTTGTCACCGCAGTCTGGCTGGCCGTCGTCGCCGGACTGCTGATCGACTGGCCGACGGCCGTCACGGTGCTCGTTTCCGTCCTGGGAGTATTCGCCCGGAGCGGGTTCACTCCCGAACCGTGAACACTGCGTGGCGGTGCCGGAAGTCACGAGCGTGCTGGTACCGCCACTCCTTCCTGCAACAGGCACAACTACACGACGATGGTGCCGTCGCGAATCGTCACTGAAGCGTGAGTCGCTTCTCGTCACGAGACATTTCAGTAGACATTGGGTCCCTCCTTCCAGTCGAGACCTTCGACATTGGACTCGACCGTGCCGTGGTCGACCCAGCAGGACACGGTGAACAAGCCACGCCCGACTGCGTCCCGCTGCCAGTAATCCAGCCCATCGCTGTCACTCCCCATCAGTGCGGCCACCGCAGATCCGTCCACGTCACGTCGAAAGTGCCGGTCATGCTGAATAACTCGTCATTGATCGAGTAACGCAACGCTGTGATTTCGAGCGTCGATCGCCCTGTCGGCCAACTCACCTCCGGTTCCCCATCGGCATCGGTGCCCACATGAGCGGTGATCTCGTCACGCAGGCGTGTGTAGATCGCCTGGACCACAGCGTGTCCAGGTGCCAGCAACGCGGTATCGGAGTTCCCCGTGAGTAACTGGAGCAGGTCTCGGACTCGTCGACCGGCGTTGTCGAGGGTCACCGACAAGTGGTCGTGCTCGTCGAATGCCCCGTCCTCCAGGTCCTCGGTTGTTTCGAATTCGATGACGCGAAGGCGGGGCTCCAAGAGCGGCGTGAAGTTCTGAAGCGCGTGGTTGGTGGCGGGGTCGGCCAGATCGGCGGTGGTCACAGCCGTGAGTGCATTGACAACCTTGCTGTTGACCTTGAGCGACTCCACGAAGCGTGTGACCGCGTCGGACTTGGCCTCTGCTCGCCGCAAGCTTTTCATGAGACGTGGCGCGTGATTCAGGATGCTGGTCGGCCGCGGCGGCGGGCATGCGCAGGTCGAACGCGGCACGACGGATACCGTCGAAGCGCAAGGACGACCGATACGCCCATCGTCAACGCGAAGAGGACGAGTCTTGAACACCAACGGTTGGCCGGTCCCACTTGACGCTGGATGCTGCGGCCTTCGCTGCACCTCGACATGTCAGGAAGTCGGGCAGTACGGACTGACCGCGACTTGCTGGGCTGGCGAGGTTTCACAATGTCGCTGATACCACCGATGGTCGTGTACAACAATCAGGACTGCGAGAACTGCAAAAAAGGCACAAATACCGAGAAGGCCACCGAAAGGCTCTGGTGCGGAGAAGCAGAAGAAAACTATTGCTGCGATCGCTGAGATAAATGCCATAACACCGGCGAATATGTGAGCGGCCAAAATTAATCCGGTGCCGAGATCGTATCGTTGGGTAACGAAACTGAAAGACACTCCGAGTGTTACCAGCGATAACAGGCCGCACATGAAGCACGCCAGATGCGTCGTGAGTGCACTCTGCTTCCCGCTCTCACCTCTGCCGACGCGTGCCGCCTCTCGAAATGGGGGCCTTGCTGGACTTGCTGGGGTGCGGGCGGCAGGGGTACCTGCGTTGGCGCCAGCTCGAGGCTGAAACGCCTTCCATACCGAACCGAGCGAGGTGGCAAATAGTCCCGAGACGACCCCCAATAGGATAGAGGCGGCGACATTGTCCTTCACCATTGGACTGTCCTGCACATAGAAACAAATAACAGCCATTACCAGGCTAAAAAGACAAAAGGCCACTGCGGAAGGGCGGTTCATCAAATCTCCTGCGGCAAGGGTGACAGATCACGTCCACGATAGATGGCCGGCCTAGCTCGCTGTCAGCTTCCGGATAAAGCCGTGTGCTGCTCGGCCGGAAGTTCGCAGAATGTTGCCTGCGGTGCGACTCGTGACTATCCTCGAACGCATGTTCGAGGAATGGACCGACCGGTTTGATCCGCCCTCGTACCATGTAGTCGATCCGCCGCGTCGGGTGATCATCGATCTCGGTCAGCTGGTCATGGCTCCGAAGCGGTTCGTCGGAAGTGTATCGCTACGTGTGCGCAACGGAGGTTTGTCTCTGGCGGGTCCGGTGCCAGGTCACCTGCACGCCTGGGCGCGCACATCGACCGGCGGCTGGATCGCGCTGGTGTCGTGTGTAGTCACGACCGGAAATCGACAAGGGCGGCTCCGAGTGCAGCAGTGGTGTTCGGAAGAGGCTGTATGCCTGCCGTCCGATGATCCGGGGACAGGCTGACAATCGCGGACCTGCGAGGACGGGTAAGGCAGTGCGTGTGTTGTGTCACACATTCGGGCCAGCGGCGCCGTCGCGGATCTATGCCCCAGGCTTACCTCGTGTCCTGAATGCTCAGTGCGGAGCGGATCTGTCTCGATACCTGTCGGCGTAAGCGTCCGGATGTCGCGCCCGCCTAGTCAGTCGCTATGTCGGAGCGTTACAGTTGGCTCTGTCGGGCGCGGGACGGGTGTCTGTCGGCTTTAAGTATGGGAGTCGTTGTGACCGTTGATCTTTCGTGCCCGCCCTGGTGTGAATCGCACCGGGCGCGGGATACGAACCATCCCAGCGCGGGCTTCGTCCATTATGGACCGGAATTGGTACTGGACATTGCCGAAGTGGTAGTTATCGGTGTGGTCCGTCGTATCTCGATTCGAGTGGTCGCTCGCGATCAGGGCGAATCACGTCGGTGTTTCATTGAATTGGTGGATCCCCACGGAGTCGGCGTAGCGTTGACCGCCGGTGAAGCTCGGCGGATTGTGCAGATGCTGATGGACGCCGCAGACCTGCGGCTGACGTCCGCGGAGGGGGAATGCCCGCCGTGGTGTCTGGAGCACAACGACCCCGATCCGGACGATCCTGACGACGAGCGCGTGCATCGTGGCCTCTTCCAGGCGATGGTCGTCGCCGGCATACACGAGCCCCGTGTCGCGGTCGGGGTGCAGGTGCGTGCGTTCGACGAGGAATACGAGCGCGAGGTCTGTTTGGAGATCCTTGTGAAATCGGTGTCCACCGAGCTGCTGGGGGCGGAAGCCTGCAAGATCGCTGCCAACCTGCTCGACTGCGTGGACCTGGCCGAATTGGTGGAAGTCGTGTAGGAAGAACGCCCACTTCTGCGCCGCCGGTCGCGATTACCTTTCTCGGTCTGACGCGATTTTTCGGTGGCCGTGCCACTATGGTCGACATGGCCGCCGGGACGGATTGGCAGAAGCTTGTGGACGACCTCAAGGAAGTCGTAGTCGAGGTGGTATCGCCCGAACAAGAGCCAGGTCGCCGTGTCCCCGGCGTATGCCTCTTCGACTGACGAAAACGCCGCTGCGCCACGCTTCGGCATCGCCGCGAACAGTGATCAGTCGGGGTTCTCACACTGCGGTCGATAGGGCGGCATCGAGTTGGTGGCGAAGTGCTTGAACATCGTCAATGTCGGGGTGGCGGAGGCATGCGTCGTGTAGTTGTCCGAGTGCGTGGTTGACGCGGTCGGAGTGAATGTCGTCGAGGGCTTGAAGTGCGTGCTGGCCGAGTGTGACGGCGTGGTGGGGGTCGTCGCGTGCCATGACGAGGGTGGCGAGGTTGGCGGCGGCGAGGGCTTTGCCGCGGGAGTATCCGGCGGGGAATTGGGCGAGCGCGTCGTTGAGGCGGGTGTGTGCGTGTTGGAAGTCGCCTGCTCCGTGGGTGGACAGGTAGAGCAGTGCGCGGCCGTTGTCGCGGTGCAGGTGTGCGGGGGTGTAGTAGGCGATCCAGTCGGGTGTGCGTCCGTCGTCGACGGTGAAGGTGTCCTCGGCGTGGTGGACGGCGGTGAGGCAGTCGTGGCCGCGGTGGGCGCCGAGGGCGCCGAGGGCGCGGGCGTGGCGTGTGTGGGCGATCGCGCGCAGTCGTGTGGGGAGCAGGTCGGCGCGGACGAGGGCCATTTCGGCGTAGGTGAGGGCGTCGTCGGGGCGGTTGCGGTGCACGGCGAGGTTGGCCAGCCCGGTGAGCGCTTTGGTGTGTAGTTCGAGGTCTCCTGCGGCGTTGGCGCATTGCACGGCCCAGGCGAAGGCGTGGTGGGCGGGGGTGTGGAGTCCGGCGTCGAAGGCGACCCCGGCGGTGGTGTCGGCGAGTTCGGCCAGCGCGCGCAGGTAGTCGCGGCGGACGCCGTCGCTGGGGAATCGCGCGTGGACGGTGTCGGTGGTGCGGGTGAGGACGGCCAGGGCGTCACGGGCCGACAGTTCTCCGCCGAAGGCATGGTCCTGGCGTGCCAGGGCGCGGGCGCGTTTGCGGATCCGCTCGACGTCGCCGACACCGAGACGGCGGCTGGTCGCCGCGGCGGGTGCGGGTGTGCTGGCGGCGAGGGCAGCGAAGGCGCCGGTCATCAGTTGCAGGAATTGTTGTCGCTGCACGGGGTCATCTCCCACATCGGGTGAGGGGTGTCGCTGGGAAACGCTACCCGGATCCACGGCCACACCCTGGTTCGTCTCCACGATATGGGTTGGCGGCGGATCGAAGTGGGAGAAGAGGGATCCGGTGTCGAGTGCGGAGTCGAAACGTGCCCGCTGGTGCTCATCGAGGTGTTGCAGGGCGTCGTCGAGTGCGGTGGCGCTGGCGCCGCGCACGGCCGGGGTGGCGATGTTCTCCCATTTGCGGATGGTGTGCACCGAGTAGTTCAGGCAGGCCGCGAACTGTTTCTGGGTGAGCCGTAACGCCGCCTCACGCAAGGCTTTGACTTCCCGGCTGGTCCACTCGGCGCGCACGTGACCCCCTCGCTTCCGGGTCCAACCGTATTGCAACCGTGCGAGTTTCGTAGCGGAACCGTATCGCCGTCGTCGCCCGGGAGTGTACGACTTCGTGGTCGCCGTCGGCACTGGAACACCAGAGGGGCCTGCGAGCAAGCTGGAATACACGATCCGCAGGGAACCGCAAGGCGGAACCTCGGACGAATCACGTTGAGGTGTACCGCTTTCGGTCACAACACCATGAACGAAGGAGCGTCTGTCATGACGTCTGATATGGCGATGTCGGTGTGTCCACGGGGCTATCCGTTCGGACAGACCCACACAGTGGACCTCGAACCGGACTATCGCGAGGGCGGTCCGGTGAGCTCGGTGGTGCTGCCCAGCGGCGCGCGGGGATGGCTGGTCACCGACCACGCGCTGGCGCGGCAAGTGCTGGCCGATCCGCGCTTCTCGCGGGAGCAGGCGAACCGGCCGCACGTGGCCCGGTTGTCGACCGAGATCCTGCCCGCGGCAGCAATTCTGGCCACCGACGCGCCCCGCCACACCGCGCTGCGGCGACGGATCGCCCCGCTGTTCGCGCCGGCGCGCGTCGCGGCCATGGAACCAGCGATCACGGACCTGGCACATCGGCTGGTGGACGGGCTGGTCGGGGACGGAGAGCCCGCCGATGTCGTGGCCGGTTTCGTCGAGCCGTTCGCGGCGGCGGTGGTGTGCGAGATATTCGGTGTCCCTACCGGTTTCCGTGACGAGGTGTTCAGCCTCGGGGACGCGCTGACCGCGCGGGAGGCGACCCCGCAATCGTTGGCCCTGGCTCGTGCGGAGTGCGAACAGCTGGTGCGCGCGCTCGCGGCGCACAGCCCGCAGGGGTTGATGTCGTTGGTGGAGGCCGATACCGAACTCGATGACGAGGTGGTGAATCTGGTGATCGCGTGCCTGATCGGGGGTCGTGGTTCGCCGACGGTGTTCTTGTCGAGTGCGTTGTTCACGCTGCTGCGCGAGCCCCGCCACTACCGGCAGTTGGTGGACGCGCCCGCCTCGATCGAGGCGGGCGTGGAAGAACTGCTGCGGTTCGTGCCGGTCGGTGTCGGCGGTGGGTTCACCCGGGTCGCGACCGAGGACACACGACTGGGTCCGGTGCTGGTGCGCGCCGGGGACGCGGTGATCCCCGCGATGCACGCGGCCGGACGTGACCCGCAGGTCTTCACCGATCCCGACACCCTGGACCTGGGGCGCGGGACGAAGCTGGCGCATCTGGCCTTCGGGCACGGCGCCCACTACTGCGTGGGCGCGGGACTGGCCCGGCTGCAAGCACGGATCGCCCTGCACACCCTCACCACGAGGATGCCCGGTCTGCGGCTGGCCGACCCCGGCGATCGCGGTCGATGGCGGGCGGGCCGGGTCGTGCGTTCGCTTCAGCGGTTGGACGTGGCATGGACGTGAGACTGCTCATCGATCCCGCCCGCTGCACCGGGACCGGAGTGTGCCTGTCGATCTCCCCGCGACTGCGCCTGGTCGGCGACCTGGCGACCTGCGCGGGCGGCATCGACCCCGCGACGGCGGCTGACGCGGCGGCGTGCTGCCCGAATCAGGCGATCACCGTCGCCGAGCCCGCCGTCGCCGAGCTCGAGCCGGGCGTGCCGATCGTGACGTTGGGGCCGGAAGGGACCGACGCCCACGCCGAGGCCGGTTGTCACAGCGGCGATGTCCGGTTGGTGGCCTCGTTCGCCGACGCGATGGCCGCCGCCGCGCGCGACGGGCAGGTGCGCGCGCTGATCGCGGCCGGATATCTGGCCTTCGACGAGGCCGGGCGTGTGCGTGACTCCTGGGTCGATCAGCACTTCACCCACACCGGTGTGCTCGAGTTGCTGGCCTGCTGGCAGAGCCCGACCAAACCGATGTGCCTGGCGGTCCGCGCCGACCTGGGCCACGACGCGGTGATCGCCACGGTGGCCACCCATGCGGCCACCCGGTTCTTCGCCCGCCGCTACGCCCCCGCCGCACGGCAGGTGATGGTCGAGGCGAAACCGCTGGCCGCCCACGCCGCCGCGCGCGGGCAGGTCCAGGCGTGTATCGCCTCGGTCGATGTCGTGGCCCGCTACCACCAACTCGAGGTCCGCGCCGAATTCGCGCCCACGATGGTATGGATGCTCTACGGCAAGCGAGCAGCGTGATGACCGAGAACTCCACGGTGGCGCTGCTGGGTGCCGGGATCATGGCCAACACGGTCGCCCACGTCCTACACGAACGTGATGTCGCGCTGCGTCGCTACAACCGCACCACCAGCGCGATCACAGGACCGGGATGCGTGTGCGCCAGCCCGGCACAGGCCGCCGACGGGGCATCGGTCGTGTGGTCGTTCGTCCACGACGACGACGCCAGCCGTAGCGTCTGGGCGGGACGCGACGGTGCGCTCGCCGTCGCCGAAGGTGCGGTGGTGATCGAAAGTTCCACTCTCTCGGTCGGATACGCCGACCAGTGGAGTGAGACCGCGAAGCGAGCGGGGGCACGGCCGGTCTACGCGGCGGTGACCGGCAGCCGTGCCGGAGTCGAGAACGCCGGATTGATTGCCTTCACCGCGGGTTCGCGCGCCGACCGCGCGGCGGCGGATCCGATCCTGCGCGTGATCACCGCCGAAGTCCTGGCCTTCGACAGCGCCGGGCAGGCCGCCACGGTCAAACTGCTCAACAACGCCGTGGCCGCGGTCATCCTCACCGGTCTCGCCGAAACCCTCGCCACCGCACGATCACTGGGACTCGACACCGCCGCACTGGTGCGGGTGTGGTCGCGTCACGGCTGGGCCGCGCCGGTGGCCAGCGGCTACGGCACGGCGATGATCACCGGCCAGCACCAGTTGCGCGACTGCTCCCTGGCGGTGATCGCCAAGGACCTGCGCTACACCCTCGACACCACCGACCCAGCGGCGGCACCGCTGATCGCCGCGGCCACGCGACGATTCGAGGCCGCCATCGCGGCCGGACTCGGAGGCCAGGAGATGTCGGCGATTATCCAGGCATACGAGGCCACCGGGTGAGCGCATACGACGACTGGTTCACGCACACCGCGACCATCCCCGCAGCGGCCCGCGCGCAGGTCAACGCGGACCTGCACGAGTACATGGCGACGGTGCGCGAATGCGCGCGCACCCATCTCGGTGACGCCGCGACGGTCTGCGTGTCCGGGTCATTGGCCAGGGGCGAGCCCGCGATCCGTCGGCGCGGGGACGAGTTCGGGCTGAGTTCGGATGTGGATCTCGTCGCGGTCGTCGACGACCCCGACCGCGACGCGCTCTGGGTGGAGAAGTTCCTGTCGGCGTTGCGGGAACAGCGTCCCGATGTCGAGTCCACCGTGTTCACCGTCGCCCGCGAGAACCTGTCGCGGGTGGCGGGCCGCTTCGGCGCCGACCTGGCCCACGCCGCGTTCGCGCCGCTCGCGGGCCGCGCTGCGGCCGGGGTGGCGCTGCCGCGGATCGGGCGGCGTGAAGGGCTGGAAGGACTCGTCCACGAACTCGCGCGCATCTACTGTCCCGACAGCGCTCCCGCGGCGACACCATGGCACACCAAGACCGCCCTGGAAGCGCTGCGCGCGCTGAGCACCCGTGATCGACCCGGACCCCAGCGATACAGCACGCTCCCCGACGACCCGGCGCTCGCGGGGCTCGTCGACCGCGACCGAACCACGGCGCTCGTCACCGCACGCGAACACACCACTCCCCTCCCGATCACCGCTACCGAGGTCTACCAGCTCGTGCTCGCCGCGGCGTGCCGGGTGTTCGGTGTCGCGACCGGAGAACACGAACTGATCGAGGCCCTGCACCACCCACCGGCCGCGATGCACGTGCTGGACGGATTCCAGCGCGCGGTCCTGGCCGCCACGATCCTCATCTACGGCCCGCCCGCGCTACGCCGCCCGGCCGCCGCCGGACTGCATCTAACCGCCGCGGCGATCGACCGCGACACCCTCCTCACCGCCCATCCGTCACACCAGGCACTGACCCGGCTGTCGCCGATGGACTTCGCGCACGGGATCGAGCACCCGAATACCGTGGTGCGCCTTCACCTTCAAGGCATTCGCCGCGACTACTACCACTGGCTGGGAGCACACAACTTCGGTGCCCCGGTCGAGAACTATCGCGGCCCGGCGCCGCGGGGAGAAGGCGATCATGGATGACTGGCCCGACTGGATACAAGCACTGCCCCAGATCGCGACCGGCGCCTCGGGTGGGCGCGGGTACCTGATCGCCGGCCCGCATGGCCAGGTGGTGCTGTGGTCGTTTCCCGTCGAGGCGCGGGTGCCGACCCACGCCCACGGGCCCCAGATCGGTGTCGTGCTCACGGGGCAGGTGGACCTGACCACCGACACCACCACCCGAACCTTCACGGCCGGGCAGCACTTCGGCCTCGACGACCAGATCCCCCATTCCGCGGTCGTCGCGGCGGGGACGCGGGTGATCGAAGTCTTCGCCGATCCCGACCGCCACACACCGACGGATCCGCCGCGATGAGCGTGCGTGTCCTGCACGCCGACCAAGTCCTCACCGGAAGCGGGGCAGCACTGCGGTCCGGATCGGTCGTAGTCGACGGCGCCCACATCGCCTGGGTCGGACCCACCGACCACCTGCCGTCGGACTGGCGACACCCCGAGATCGAGCAGATCCCGCTCCCCGACGCCACCCTGCTCCCCGGACTCGTCGACGCCCACGTCCACCTCGCCTTCGAGGCCACGGCCCCGGCCGAGACCCCGCCCACCGGCCAGGCCGCCGCGCCGTCGGCGGAGGACAGGGCCATCGCCGCTGCCCGGCAGTTGGTGCGCGCGGGCGTGACGACGGTGCGTGACCTCGGTGCGCCTGGCCACCTCGACCTCACCTCGCCCGCCGCGTCCGGCTTGCCGTGGCCACGGGTGCTCGCGGCGGGAATCCCGTTGACCGTGCCGGGCGGGCACTGCGCCGCGTTCGGCGGCGCGGTCACTACCACCGCCGACATCGAACGCGTGATCGCCGCCAACGCCGCGCGCGGCGCGCGCTGGATCAAGGTCATGGTGACCGGCGGATTCACCACCAGCGCAGGCGCCTCCCCGTACACGGCGCAGTTCACCGACGCCCAGCTCGCCGCCATCGTCGCCACCGCCGCCGAGCATGGGCTGCCGGTGGCCGCGCATGCCCACGCCACGGTCGGTATCGCCGCGGCGGTGCGCGCCGGAGTGGACTCCCTCGAGCACTGCACCTGGATGAGCGCCGAGGGCTTCGACCTCGACCACGGCCTGATCGCCGAGATCGCCGACCGGCGGATCCCGGTGTGTCCCAGCATCAACCACCTCGCGCGCGCCGCCTCCGGGCGGTTGCCGTGGCCGGTGCGCCGCCACCAACTTCAGACGATGCTCGACGCCGGAGTCCAGCTGATCCCGGGCACCGACTCCGGCATCCCGCACACACCGCACGGCTGCTACCCGAGCTCCCTGGCCGCCTACACCGACCTCGGGCTCACCCCGGGCGAGACCATCGACATGGCGACCCGCCGCAACGCCTACGCGCTCGGGATCGGGCACCGCACCGGTAGTCTCGCCGCCGGAATGGTCGCCGACCTGCTCGCGGTCCCCGGCGACCCCACCCGCGATCTGGACCTGCTCGATACCCCGGTCCTGGTCGCCGCCGCCGGAGAACTCCATCACCCCGACAGCACCGCCGAGGAGCACCACTCATGAGCAACCCCGGCCCCACCCTGGCCTCCGAATACGCCGACACCAGCCCGCTACAGGTCCGCATCGACACCCACGCCCGCCACAGCGAACACCCCGACGACCCCATCACCCACGTCTTGGACGCCCTCGAGCTGACCGGCGGTGAAGACCTTGCCGATATCGGGTGCGGCGACGGCCGCTTCCTGGCCCACCTCGCCCGGTCCGGGCACCGTGGCCGGTTGGTCGGGGTGGACAATTCCCCCGCGATGGTCACCGCCACCGCCGTCGTGCCGGGGGTCGAGGCCGTGCTCGCCGAAGCCGCCGCACTGCTGTTCGCCGACGACGAGTTCGACCGCACCACCGCCCGGCACATGCTCTACCACGTCCCCGACCCCGCTGCGGCCCTGCGCGAATTCGCGCGCGTCACCCGGCCAGGGGGACGGGTGAGCGTCACTGTCAATCATCACGCGACCGCGGCATGCACCCGGGAACTGATCACCGACTGCGCCCGGCCCTACGGCCTGCGACCAGCCGAGCACATGACCAACGGAGTCGACTCCACGACGCTGCCCGACCTGATGAAAACGACCATCGGCGAACCCCAGATCCAGGTCTTCGACAACGCGCTGGTCTTCGACAACGCGCCACCGCTGATCCGGTTCGCCGAGGCCCTGTTCTCCTTCTGCGGCATCGACACCGCGAGCCCGCACCGCGCCGAGATCCTCGACGCGGTCACCACCGAAATCCGCGACTGGTTCGCCAGCCACCCCGGCCGCGTCTGGCGCGATCCCAAGGGATATATCGTCGCTACCGCCATCATCGAATAACACTGCCCGGAAAGGCAATCCACGCCTGTGAAGCTGCTCGTCACCGGCGGCGCCGGCTACATCGGATCGGTCGTCACCCACCAACTCCTCGCCGCCGGACACGACGTCGAGATCATCGACGACCTGTCCACCGGCCACGCCGACACCCTGCCCGCCGCCGCGACCTTCCACCACATGCGCGTCCACGACGTCGCCGACATCCTCACCCCCACCGCCGGTTTCGACGGAGTCCTGCACTTCGCGGCCAGTATCGAAGTCGCCGAATCGGTCCGCGACCCCGAGAAATACTGGGCCAACAACATCGAAGGCAGCCTCGCGCTGCTGCGCGCCATCCGCACCGCCGCAACCCCGCGACTGATCTTCTCCTCCACCGGCAGCATGTACACCGGCGACGGCACCACCGCCTTCGACGAAACCGCCGAAGTCCGCCCCAACAACCCCTACGCCGCCACCAAAGCCACCGTCGACCAACTCATCGCCGGAGAATGCGGCGCCACCACCCTCGGCGCCACATGCCTGCGCTACTTCAACGCCTCCGGCGCCGTCCTCACCCCCGACGGAACCCACCTCGGCGAACGCCACGACCCCGAATCACACCTGATCCCCATCCTGCTGCAAGCCGCCAGCGGAGACCGCCCTGAATTCACCCTCTACGGCGACGACTATCCCACCAGCGACGGCACCTGCGTCCGCGATTACATCCACGTCGCCGACCTCGCCACCGCCCACCTGCTCGCCCTGGAAGCCACCCGGCCCGGCCGCCACGAGATCTACAACCTCGGCAACGGCAACGGCTTCACCAACCGCCAAGTCCTCGACACCGTCCGTGAAATCACCGGCACCGACTTCCCCGTCCACACCCGAGACAGACGCCCCGGCGACCCCGCCATCTGCATCGCCTCCAGCACCAAAGCCCACCACCAACTCGGATGGGAACCCCAACACCCCGACCTGACCACCATCATCAGCGACGCCTGGCAATTCCATCGGGCTGCCCGAGTCACGACACCCTGATCAGATCCAGGGATCGGCATCGAGCGAGCGACTGCATCGCATGCGGCAGCTGGCCGCGGTACGAGTCAGGTGTACTGGCTCCATGGGCCGTGTTCGTCTCCGGACAGGATGCCTTCGACTCGCTGTCGCAGACGCGCCGCATGATCCGGAGAGGTGCCTGCGCGGCGGAGCGGGCCGCTTACTTGGACCAGATCCCGCATTCGGCGGAGCACCTGGAATCCACGGGAGTCGTCGCGCAGGTCGTAGCCGTACTCGTCGATGAAATTCTCGACCCATTCCTGATCTCGTCCGAAGCGTATCGCGGCGTGCCAGGTCGGGATCAGGTCTACCTCGAGCGGGCCGATGCTGGCCCAATCCCAATCCCCGAGGATGGGACGGACTGCGGAACCGGTGTCGTGCCAGAGTAGATTGCCCGCCCAGGCGTCACCGTGCAGCAGACCGTCGCCGAGGGGCCATTCGAGATCGGTGATGTCTTGGCGAACGGCGTACACCATGTCGAGCAACCGATGCCGTTCGTCCACACCGAGGTGGTCGGTCTCAGTGTTCGGATCGGTGAGTGCGGAGTGCAGAGATTCGAGCGGAACCCACTGTGGGAGTTCGACGTGGGTTGGCACTGCCGTGGAATGAAGTGTGCGGAGCAGTGTTCCGAGCTCGCGGGAAGTCGGCGACGGTTGTCCTGTGGGCTGCGGATAGTAGACCCAGAAGCTGACGTCGTGGCCGTCGACGATGATCGGGGTTGCGTGCGGAAGGGGCGTAGTGGTGCCGAAGCCGGCGTCGGCGAGTGACAGGGTGAGGGCTCTGGTTCGCTGGGCCCGCGGAAGGTCTGCGGCACCGGTGGAAATTCGGGCGACCGCGTTGTGCTCCGGCAGGACGAATACAGCGTTGCTGGAGTGATGGATGAGCCGTGCTCCGGCTGTGCTCAGCCCGTGTGCTGTGCAGGCTGTGTAAAGGCTCGAATGGAGACTGGCAGTTGTGGTCATTGTCCGGTCGGCGCCATAGCCTCGGCGAAGTCGTGCTCGACCTGTCGAACCAGCTCTCGTTCGGAGTGCGCGGCGAGCTGACGGCGGACGGTATTGATCGCGTCGAGTCCGCGACTGCTCACGACAGTGCTGGCTGCGGGCAATGCCTCGATAAGGATCTGCGCGGCTTGGTCGACGTCGGCTTGACGTGGATGGGCCATGTGGGAGCCAGCAAGGGTTGACGAGGCGAGGACGTAGCGGCGTTCCATCTCGCCAGTGGACGCCAAGACGAGGGGTGCGTGGTGTTGTACCAGCTCGAATTGGCCGCTGTCGCTAGCGACGTACATCGCCTCGGCGGCGAGCTGTTCGTGGGTGAAGAATCGAATCCAGGGGGGCTCGTCGTTGGGCCGAGCGCGGTCGAGTTGGCGTTCGGCGGCCACGAGTGCCTGGACGGCTGGGCCGCGGTCGCCGGCAAGGGCGTGTGCCCGCGCCAGCAGAGCGCTGCTGCGAGCGATGGTCGATGGTGAGCCGGATTGGCGGGCTGTTCCCACAGCTGTCTCGGCAAGGGTGACCGCGTCGGCTGGGTGGCCGGTGTGGTGCGCCTGCATGGCCATGTCGCTGAATATATGCGCTCCGAGCGCGAGGTTGTCAGCAGACTTGGCCAACGCGAGGGCGGTGCGGAACCACGCTCGTGCAGATGTGTGCCGGGAGGTGTCGAAGGACATGAACCCGGCCAGGTCAGCGAGACGTGCACTGACGGTGTGCAACTCGGTGGCGATCGTCGCGTCGTAGGTTCCGTGCAGTGCGGGCGTGACAGTGCTGGTCAGGAATTGTGTCAGGGCGTCGCGCGCGTAGCCGCCACCGAGATGGCGATCGGCGGTGGTCAGGGTGTTGCACATCGACCACATGATGTCGATGTCGGCTTGTCCGACGCGCCTTCTACTCGCGCCACGAGGAACTTCTGGGGTGTCGCCGGCTTCCCAGTCCCGCAGGAGCTCGGGCAACGGCAATGCTGCCCATGGGTTGCCCGGTAGTACTGCCTCAGCATCGGCCGTGGTGTCGATGCTGGGGTTGGTAGCGGCTTGTTCTATGCGCCGCCACATCCGCTCGAGTGCGCCTTGGGTGTTCAGTGCCGTGTCTAAGCGCTGCGCGAGCTCTAGGTGGCAAATCCGCTGAGCCTTCTCGATTTTGCCGATGAGGGAACCGCTATCGGTGGTCAGTGCGCCGAGGGCCGTCTGTGAGAGTCCGCGCAGGAGCCGCCAGTGCCGTAGTTCCGCCCCGAACACCTGGTGCGGTGTTTCAACGATCAACTCACGCATCTGCTGTGGCATCCATTGGTCCCTTGGATTCGGTGCCCGATGCGGACAGATTTGTGTCCGCATCGAAGGTCTACACCAAGACTAGAGCGCCGCGCAGACTGATCTGAAGCGACGAGCCGAATAGTTACTCGGACTGATTACGCAGGGGGATTTCGTCGATTCGCGACCGAATCGACCGAGGTAGGAGGCTCTGATGGACAGTTTGTCGAAGCCGATTCGGCACACCAGAGTTCCCGGAATTCTTCAATCTGCGGGATTTGAGCCTTTTTCATCGGCCGTTGAAACTGTGGTCGCCGTGCAGTTTCGCACGTGTGCAGATGTCGCGGACTGGCGATGTCCGATGTGTGGACACTCTGTCCAGTCGCGATCAAATTCCTGTCGTCGGTGTGGCATCAAGGTTAGTTGTGGCACAACGGAATCCGGTGTCGTCGTCGAGCATGAGCCGGTCGGCGTCGTTGAAGGCCGCGGCTGCGGCGGCTTCGAGCAGGGAGTGGAAGCTCGAGCCTTTGAGTTCGTATCGGCCGAGGGCGGTTTCGGTGGACAGCCATTCCCAGACGTTGCCCGCGAGGTCGTAGACGCCGTAGGGGCTGACGCCGGATTTGTAGCGGTCGACGGGGGTGGTGGTGCCGATGGTGCGGTCGCGTTTGCAGTTGCATTTCGCTGGGGTGGCTTGGTCGCCCCACGGCCAGGTCGCGCCGCGGGTGCCGCGTGCGGCTTTTTCCCATTCATGGGCGGTGGGGAGGCGTTTTCCGGCCCAGCGTGCGTAGGCGCTGGCGTCGTCGTGGGTGACCCACACGACGGGGTGATTGTTGATCTCCGGGGGTGGGTGGCGGCCGGTCCAGTGTTGCGGCGGTGGGTGGCCGATGGCGCCGACGAACAGGGCGTAGTCGCCGTTGGTGACCGGGTAGGTGTCGATCCAGTAGTCGGGCAGCCATACGGGTTGGTCGAGTGGTCCGGACAGGTAGACGCTGTCGGGGATGCGGGTCATCCATCGTCCGTCGACGGGATGTCGGGCGCGGTCGGGCTGGACGAGGTCTTCGTCCTCGGGGGCTTCGGTGATGGCCTCGGCCGGTACCAACTGGACGAAGCGGGCGAGTTCGTCGGCGCTGAGTCGTTTGAGCGAGGTGTCGAGGGCGGCTTGGTTGACCGGGCGCGGCTCGATCTCGGCGCCCTTGGCCTCCCAGAGGGACACGCCGCGTGGGCTGACTCCCAGGTAGGCGGCGAAGTCGAGCAACGACATGCGCAGCGCGCGGCGCAGCGCCGTCACTTCGGCGCCGGTCCAGGGCTTCACCAGGCTGATCATTTCCGCGTCTACCCCTTCTCCTTGCGGTGGCGTATCAGCCTAGTGGCCTCCTGGCGCGGGGTGAGACTAGATCCGCTGTGGCGGAATGGATTCGTACTGAGCGCGCAGCTTCTCGACCACTTCGTGTTCGGGCCAGTGGTGCTCGTCGATGCTGATCACCGGCCGGACCCCGGTCGCGGCGTTGGTCGCTACGGCTCCGGCGTAGTCGGGGAGCTGGGTGAGGGTGACGTGCTCGGTGAGGACTTCTTCGTCACGGACCTGGTTGAGCAGTCGCATGGTGGTGCCGACGAGCACTTCGGCGTGCGGCCACACCAACTGGCCGTCGCGGCGGACGAAAGCGATGTTGCTGGTGCCGATCTCGGTGATCGTGCCGTCCGGCTCGGTGAACACGACGTCGTCGAATCCGGCGCGCTGGGCCAGTGCGCGCTGGTGCAGGGCACCGAAGAGTCCGACGTGTTTGACCCGCGGCAGATCTCGCGAATACACGACCGGTTGCAGACGCAGCGGGCCAGCGGTCGCGGACGGCGCGGACCGCATGGTGATCAGCACGTGCGGTTCGGCCGCGTCGCCGGGCCGGGCGAGGGTGAGCGCCGGATCGTAGATGGTCACCCGCACGACCAGAGGCGCGGCGGCACCGCGGATGGCGTGGCGGACGTATTCGCGGACACGCTCGGTGTCCAGGTCGGCGGCGAAGACGGTTTGACAGTCGCGGCGGAGGCGGTCCATGTGCAGGTTCAGGCCGCGTACCGCGCCGCCTTGCTCGACCCGCATCGAGGTGAAGTGTCCGTAGCCGACCAGCGCCAGCGACGCGAGATCGTCGGCGGTGACCGGGACGCCGTTGAGTTCTGTCATGCCGCCCAGTTTTCCACCCATCCACCGTCGTGCGGCAGTGGGCTACTGCGGAAGTGCAGTGATGTTGCAGTGCGGTGCGGCGCTAGTGCAGTTCCCCATTCGGTGGGGTGTGCCGATGCTGAGGTGCATGAATTCCGCACTCGCCGTGGATTATCGCGCATTCACCGATGCCGCAGACCCAGGTGCGGAGCCTTCGTCGGGCGCTGAGCGCCTTTCCCTGTGCCGTCGTCGAGGACGGCTGTCTTGATCCCAACCGTACGAGGAATTCAGACCATGATCACCCTAGAGCAACAGGCCGTCGATGAAGAGACCGACATCGCCGCGGCCGAGCGGATGAGCGAGCAGTACCGCGACGAGCACGACTTCGACACCACGGTCAGCAAGCAGGGACGCATCCTGCTGCGCACCGGCGTGGTGGAGGCCATTCAGATGCCCCGCGCCCTCGGGGTCCGGGTTCTCGAGGCGCTGGACAAGCAGGGCGTTGCGACCCCGGTCGTGGAGAACTGGAGAACCGATTTCCTGACCTTCCTGACGAGTGCGGCACCGGCGGGTGACCAGCGGCCGGTGCACCTGATGCAGCGAGCATCGACGCCGGAGGTCCCCGCGCCGACGCTGGAGGTCGCCGTGGGCCTGTTCCAGGTGGCGGCGATCCGCACGGTCGGCGGCACGGAGCTGCCGTTGCCCGGCCCGGACGACCCTGTGCGCGCCTGGTTGCGGCGACCAACCGGCCGACTGGCGGAATTCAACCCGTTGGCCAAGCTGACCGTGGACATCGGTGCGGCCGTGCGGCAGCAGGAGGGCCGCCGGTGACGGCCCCGACTCAGGCTCGATGCCCGTTCGGTCCGGGGGCGGCGGTCGACGGCGAGGAGCGGGTGTCGCTGTATTCGGAGGAATTCGCCGCTGATCCACTCGCCGCGTACCGGGAGATGCGCGCGCAGTACGGGTCGCTGGTGCCGGTGTGGTTGGCGCCGGGGGTAGCGGCCACGTTGGTGGTCGGTTATCGGACCGCGCTGCGGGTCATGCACGACGAGGAGCATTTCCCGGCGGCCCCGTCGCGATGGGAGGAAACCGCCGACCCGAGCAGTTCGGTATTCGAGGTGTTGCGGGGGCGGCGCAACGGACTGCGCACGGCCGGACCCGACCACAAACGGTATCGGGGCGCGATCAACGACGCGCTGACCGGGATCGACCGGTTCAGGGTGGAGAGGATCATCGATGACCATGCCCAGCTGCTGATCAACACCTTCTGTGAGGTGGGTCGGGCGGATCTGCGCGGTCAATACGCCTACCCGCTGACGTTCTGGGTGATGTGCGGGCTGTTGGGCCTGGCACCGGAGGACGCGCATTCGGCGTGGGCGCAGATGGCGGCCATGCTCGACGGCGACGCCGAGGCAGGCCCGCGGTTCGGGGAGGCGCTGTATAAGGCCGTGCAGGCCAAACGCGCCGCGCCCGGCGATGACGTGATATCGCGGCTGATCGAGCATCCAGCGGGCCTCGATGATGTCGAGGTCGTCGAACAGACCGCGCTGTTGCTGGGTCCGGGCACGGAGCCGACGTGCAATCTGATCACCAACGCGGTGCTGCTGACCCTGCGCGACGAACGGTTCGGCGGCGATGTGCACGGCGGATCACTCTCGGTCCGGGACGCGATCGCCGAGGTGCTTTTCACCGACACCCCGCTACCGAACTTCGGGGCCACCTATCCACCGCAACCGCTGTTGATCGAGGACGTGTGGCTTCCTGCGCACCAGCCGGTGCTGATCAGTTACGCCGCCTGCAACACCGATCCCGCCGTCGACCAGCAGGGGATCGATCGGGACGGCAACCACTCTCACCTGTCCTGGGGCGCCGGGGCACACGCATGCCCGACACGGGCACGCGACATCGCCGGAATCATCGTCGCCCGCGCCGTCGAGCTGCTGATCGACGCCATTCCCGATCTCACCTTCGCCGCCGAGGCACCGACGTGGCGCCCCGGACCCTTCCACCGCGCCCTGGCCGCGCTTCCGGTCACCTTCCAGCCCTGCCCACCCATGAATCTGGCGATGCCGCCGATGCACCCGAAGGAGAACTCCCGATGACACTGCACACCGACCTCCCGCCGATCGTGCTGACCGGCGCCGACTGGCCGGAGGAACTGGAGCGATCGCGGGAGCGCGGTCCGATCGCGCGCGTCGAGCTGCCCGGCGGGGTGCTGGCCTGGTCGGTGACCGACACGGCCGTCTTGCGGGCATTGATGAAGGACCCGCGGATCTCCAAGGACGCGCACCAGCACTGGCCCGCGCTGCGCGACGGCGAGATCACCCCGGCATGGGCGATGTACGGGTGGGTCGCGGTACGCAGCATGCTCACCGTGGACGGCGAGGACCACACACGACTGCGCCGGGTGGTCACACCGGCGTTCACCCCGCGCCGGATCGAGGCGATGCGACCGGGAATCGAGGCGATCACCGCCGAGTTGATCGAGGGCCTGTCCGCGATGCCGATCGGTGAAACGGTCGACCTGCGTGCGCTTTTCGTCAACGAGGTCCCGATCCGGGTGATCTGCGAACTCATGGGTGTGCCCGCCAGCCCGGCCGCGGCGCTGTGCGCGTGCACCACCAAGATCCTCGACATCACCCTGACCCCGGCGCAGGCCGAAGCCAACCTGGGCGAGATGTATCAGGTGCTGGCCGAGCTGATCGCCTTCAAGGCGGACCACCGCGGCGAGGACGTCACCAGCACCCTGCTGGAGGCGTACGCCCGCGACGAGTTGTCGGACAAGGAACTCGCCGACACGCTCATGCTGCTGATCGTGGCCGGATACGAGACCACGACCCACCTGCTCGATCAGGCGATCGTGGCCCTGCTGCGCGACCGCACGCTGCTGTCGAACGCGATGGCCGGAGAGTTCACGTGGGGGGCGGTGGTGGAGGAAGTCCTGCGCCTCCAGCCGCCGCTGCCCCTGATGCCGTTCCGGTTCGCGGTCACCGACATCGATCTCGGTGACGGCTTCGTGATCAAGGCGGGCGACGTCGTGCTGGTCAACCTGGCCGCGGTAGGCCGTGACCCCAACCTGCACCGCACCCCGGAGCGGTTCGACCCCACCCGTGCCGAAGGTGGGCACCTGGCCTTCGGGCACGGCCCGCACTTCTGCGTCGGGGCACCGTTGGCGCGCCTGGAAGCGACGGTCGCGCTCCCGGCGCTGTTCGCCGCGTTCCCGGACATGGAACTCGCCGCCGACCCGCAAGACCTCGCTCCTATCGCGAGCCTCGTGGTCAATGGCCACCTCCGCCTGCCGGTCACCCTGGGCGCCCGCACGCACGCCGCCCCGCGACCGGCATGAGCACGCCACCGCCGGCGGAGGCGCAGCCATTGCCGGAGAGCGAAAACAGCGACATCGACTACCCGCGAGTCGAGGCGATCATTGCGGAGATGACCGCCCAATTCGGCCGCGACTACACCATGACGTTCGCTCGGGCATTCGAGGCTGCCAACCACGAGAAGGATTTGGCGCGCTACTCGAGCGAACTCGAAGCCGCGGTGGAGATTCTGATACTCGCGGGCTGGACCCGGAAGCAGAGCCAGGCCATAGCGCTCGGCCACGCGACTTCGGTGTACAACGCGATCGGCGAAGACCTGCAAGACCATGTCGACGCGGGCGGCACCCTGCCGGGTCAGTCCGACCGGGAACGAGTCGGCGCGAGCGCGACTCCGAACCACACCACCACATCGGCAGACTCGAACAGCACTGCGGCGCAGCATGTTCGGTGGACCGGTGGCGGCCTCACGCGCGGAGCGCGGCAATGACCGCGGCGGTGCTCACTCGTCCCGCAGGGGGAGTCTCCGAGGACCATCATGAACGTCGCGGGTCGAGCGCGGGGTTCGTGCTCAGCGGCGTGCAGGTCGCTGTGCTGCGGGAACTCGAGGGCGCCGAGGCGGGCTGCCGTTCCGCCGATGTCGCGGCGGCGACCGCCGGAGGGCGGTCGATGCCGGTGGCGCGCGCGCTCACCACGTTGCAGGCGCGGCATCTGGTCCGAGGGCAGCATCAGAGCTGGGCTGATGGTGCGTGGGTGTGGTCGCTGACACCGCTGGGACAGCAGACGCTGCGAACGATGCGGGTCCTCGACGGGATGAGCGCTGTCGTCGAGATACCTCCGGCGGGCCGGGCGTGCTGATGACGAATCCGGGCAAGCCGGTGCCGACGCGCGCCGAGAAGCAACGCGAAACCCGAGAGCGCCTGGTGACCGCGGCGGTCGAGCTGTTCTTCGTGCAGGGGTTCGAGGCGACCACCGTCGAGGCGATCGCAGCGCGCGCCGGCTTCACGCATGGCGCGGTGTTCTCGAACTTCTCGGGCAAGGACGAGCTGGGCGCGGCGGTCCTGGACCACGTGTACGGAGGTGTGATCAAGCGCCTGGGCCTGGTGCGCGTCGACACCGCCGACCAGCTGATCTCGGTCGTGTCGACGTGGGCGTTCCTGGCGGCCACGCGAACGAGCTGGATCGAGCTCGAATTCTCACCCAAACCGCCGATACCCGCACCCGCACGCGCGATCCCGCTCACACAACTGGTCACAGCACTCGGCGATTGGCTCGCCGACGCGGCCGAGCGGATCGGCGCGCCGCCCACCGACTGCGAGGTGACCGTCTCGCTGGTGGTGTGCGTGCTGCTGGGACTGGTGACCCAGCACCCGGAACCGGCCGACATCACCGTCGAGATGGTGCGCAGCTACATCGAACTCGCGTTGACCGACATCGTCGGTCCGCGACGACACGCTCCACCACCACCCACGCCGCAGCGGTCACCGTGCTGACCGTCGACGGCCAGGCCCGAGCCCGCCGCACGCGCTGACTCCGATCCCACCTACCCGTAGTACGCACTGATAGAGGAGAACTCCGTTGACAACCATCGTCGACCCTTCCGCCGCCGCGACAGCGATTTCCGACCCGCCCGCCCTCGATGGCCTGGTGGTCGTGAATACCGACATAGCTTACGACCCAGACGATTTCGTGACCGTGATCCTCGCGGCGCGCCTGATTCCGGCGGGCCAGCTGGTGGTGGTGACCGCCGATGAGGTCGGCGGACAGCGCGCGCTGTTCGCGCGCCGGGTGCTGGATTCGCTCGACCGCGCCGAGGTGCCGGTCATCGAGGGCATCGACCTCGGGGGCAAGCGGCGGCTTCTGGTCGATCCGGGTCAGGAGATCCCCGACTACATCCGCCCGCCGGCCGAGGAACGCGAAGACCGCCTCAACCGGCTCACCGAATCCCTCACCGGCATCATCGAGGCCGCGCCGGGCCCGGTCCGGTGGGTTGGCTGCGGGCCGATGGCCGAACTGGCGGCACTACTCACCGCCGCACCGGAATACGCCGAGCAGTTGATCGTCACCCAAATGGGAGGCTGGCTCACCGACTACCGGGATCCGCAGCGCGCGTCCCACAATTTCCACACCTGCATCGGCTCGGCGGCCCTGGCCCTGCGGATACTGCCACACCCGATCCTGGTGATGTCCGAGCACACCAACCACCCCAAGATCCGGGTGGTCGAGGACTGGCCGCTCGTGGACGCACTCGACGCACCGGACGCTCCGGAGTGGGCGCGGTGGCTGGCCACGCACCTGCGCCGCTGGTTCGCCATCAAAGACGGATCGTGGATGCACGACCCGCTGACCTTGAGCGCGGCGCTGGGGCTGCCGTTCGTGACATTCGCCGAGGAACGCATCCGCATCGGCGACGACACACGACTGTATCGCGATCAGGACGGGCGCCCGATGCGGGTCTCGGCCGAAGTCGACTACGACGCCTTCCTGCGGTGGATGCACCGGTGGGTGATGTCGTGGTGAGCGCTCCGGACGCGGAAGGCGAGATCCGGTGAGCAGGGGAGTGGGGTCGGCTGCGGTGGCGAGCGACCCGCTCGACCCGTCGCGCGCCCAGTGCGGGCGGGTGCATGACGTGCTGCTCGGCGTCGGCAAGGATTCGTACTGGACGGATCTGCAAGTCGGCGAACAACTCGTCGCCGACGTGCCCGAATTCGCACCCGCGGCGCAGGCGGCCCGCATGTTCTTGGCCAGAGCCGTGCACGACCTGGCCGTCGAGGGCGTCGCTCAGTTCGTCGAGCTCGGCTCGGGGTACCCGTGCCCGCCGAATCTGCACGAGATCGCCCGCCGCGTGCGTCCGTCCGCGCGCACGATCTATGTCGACAGCGACCCGGTGGTGGCCGCCCACGGGCGCGCATTGCTCGCCGGAGAGCAAACGTTGTTCATCGGCGCCGACATCACCGACACCGACACGATCGTGAAAGAACTCACCGAGACGATCGATCCTGGCCTGCCGGTGGCGATCTGCCTCGGATTCGTCGCCGAGTTCATTCCCGATCCCCGGACCGTCATCACCGCGCTCACCGCGATCCTTGCGCCCGGGTCGTGGGTGGTGCTCAGCCACGTCACCACCGACGACGACACCGGCGCGGTCACCCGCGCGACCGACATCTACCAGGCCAACGGGATCGACTTCCGGCCCCGCCCGCGCGAGGACATCGCCACGATCCTGTCCGGCTGTGACCTGTGGGAGCCGGGGTTGGTGCCCGTACACCGCTGGCGTCCGGACGCGGATCGGGCCGGGTTGGACGAGGCGGAGTTCGGGTGGGGCAGCCCGAACGGCGAATTCTGCCTGGCGGCGGTGGGGAGGCTGCGGTGACCACGGGACGTTCCCCTTCGCACCCCGAAGGCGATCAGCCGGTCTCGGTGCCATCACCGTCTGACGAGGCAGCGCATCGCCGCCGGTTCGCGGGCAGGACCTTGGACTGCCCGGACGTGTTGATCGTCAACGACGGCTATCTCAAGGCGACGTGGCCGTTCCTGGCCGATCGCCTCCGCGAGGGCCTGGTGGGGACCGATCACACCTTGCTGTGGGAGACCGTGCCCGCAAGCTCGCATCTGCGCGATATCCGCGGCGTCGATGATGTTCGGGCGTTGGTGCTGATCGGCGTCGAGCCCGAACCGGCCGACCTCGCGGCCCTGTCGCGACTGGCTGTGGTCGCCGGTGTCGGCGGTGTCGGCTCGGCCGTCGCCGCGGAGCTGGCGGCACGCGGAATTGCCTATGTCGACGGGTCGCGCGGGCACACCGACTCGCGCGCGGAGCACGCCATCGCCCTGGTGCTGGCCGCGCTGCGGTCGCTCCCGTCCTGGCACACGACGATGGCCGTGGAAGGGCCGCGTGCGTGGCCGCTGCCGAGCTGGCAGTACAGCGACCATCCCGGCCTCGTGAACGGCACTCTGCGCGGCAAGACGGTGGCCGTGGTCGGACTGGGGCCGCTGGGAGCACGGGTCGCCGAACTGTGTGCCGCGTTCGGGGCGACGGTGGCGGTAGCGGATCCCGACGCTGATGAGATCGATGTCGCGGTCAGCGGTGCCCAGCGCATCGACCTCGAGCACGTCAGCGCAGCCGACATCGTCGTGGTCACCGAGGGCACGCCGCGGTCGCGGCTGACCGCGGCGGTGCTCGACCGGCTCCGGGCGGGGTCGCTGGTGGTCACACTCGACGCCGCGGGAATCGACCTGGCGGCCCTGCGGGAGCGGGTGCTGCGCGGCGAATTGGCCTGGGCGACCGACGTGTACGAGACCGTCCCGGTGCCCCTCGATGATCCGATCCTCGGCCGCGACAACGTCGTGCACACCCCCGGCATCGCCGGACGCACCCGCGAAGCCAACCACGGCGTCGCCGATGTCCTGGTCGAGAACATCGCCCGCGTCCTGCGCGGCGGCCAACCGTGGCCCTGGGACCGCCTACCATTCGCGCGCCCGATACCGGTGGAGGAATCGGCATCGAGCGACGGCGCGACGCAGGCATAGACGTGCAATCCCGCCCGAGATAGGAGCTGCGGTGATCATCTGGCTCAACGGCCCGTACGGGGTCGGAAAGACCGAAAGTGCCGATGCGCTGGTCGAGGCCGATCCGACATGGCACCGGTTCGACCCGGAAAAGGTCGGTTTCCTGGTTCTGTCCCAGTTGCAGGACTTTGGCTACGACGACTTCCAGCACCTCTCGGCGTGGCGGAAGCTGACGCCGTTGGCCGTCGACGTGATCGCCCGAGAAACCAGACAGGACTTGGTGGTCCCCCAGACGGTGCTGACTGAGCGGTACTGGCTCGAGATCGCCGCAGGCATCCGGACGCTCGGTCACCAGTTGCACCACGTCCTGATCGAGGCTTCGCCCGACACGGTGCGGCGGCGGATCACCGAGGACGCGACCCTGCATCGCGCGGCCGGCTGGCGCCTTGAGCACCTGCCCGACTACCTCGACGCCCGATCCGGCTGGTTGACCACCGAAACCGAACTGGTCATCGACAGCTCGGATCTCAACCCGCGTGCGGTCGCACAGACCATCTCGGCGGCAGCGCGTGTCTGGGTAGAACAGGACCGGACGTGAACAGGGCCTTCCCGGTGGATACCGAGCAGCAAGTGCTGGTGCAGTGCGACCGATACCGCCGATCGTGTCGTCTCGATCGTGCGATCGTCAGCGACTACCGCGCTGCGCCGGACCGTGCCCGATGCGCGAATCGGCCTTGCTCCCGACCCCCGAGGGCTTGCCATCGACGGCCCCCGCGTCCTGCCGATCCCGCGGTGAGGGAGAACCCTTGTGCTCGATCCGACGACCCTCGACCGCGCGACGGTGCCGAGCGCGGAGGCCATCCACGCCCGCCACAGCCGACACCGGGTGCGCGGGCTGAGCCTTCCACAGTTGCGCATGTTGTTGGCCTTGTGGTACGCGGTGAATCCCTGCACCACAGCAGATCTGAACACACGAGGGCCGATGGGCGCGACCGTGCGCACACTCGACAGCCTCCAGAACAGGAAGCTCGTCCGCTCGAGGACGACGCCCGACCCGGACGGCGGCCAGACGGTCTACGACCTCACCGACGCCACACACGCCTTCGTGTCCGGCCTGGTCGTCGATACCCCGACGACACCACCGGACAGCAGAGAACTTCCGGAGACGTCCACTGCGGCGCCCAGGGGCACGGCGGCAGCGGAGGGACGCCTCGCGCCGGTATCGAGCCCGTCGACACAGATCCGCGAGGAGCTGGACTTCTTCGAGCGGTGTCCGCAGTGCGGGTACGCGGCCACCGCGACGCGCATGACCCGCGAACACGGTGGCGTGCAGGAGATCTCGCTGCATCCGACCTGCGGCCTGCCATGTGGATGGCGCGGACTCGTGCGCAGATTCCGCGCGCCGGTACCGCGCCGGTAGTCGGCCGCTACGCGCTGTGGCACCGGGATCCGGCACGAGCCGAGTACGGGAAACCGATAGGTATGGGGATGGCCGACGAAGAAGGCTGGGATGGCTCCGGCCCGATCCAGCGATTCCGCACGCGGTTGCTGGACTGGGAGTCGGTGTCGGTAACTCAGCTCACCGAGTTGGGAGGGCTGCGGTGAAACAGCCGAAGCTCGGCAATACCGATCCCGCGGTGCAGCCGCTGTCGGGGGCGGGTGGCACGGGCCGTTCTCCAGGTCGACGCTGCGGTCGGAGCAGCGGGGACGGCGGCCGATCATCGCAGTCGGGATGGGTGCTGATCGATCTCACCGTCGAGGAACCTGCCCGCCAGGCCGAGGACTTCTTGCGTAAGACGGCACGGGAGTGGGGCGTGGCCGGTGCCGTCTGTGAGGAAATGGCGGAGACCGGCCTCGACCTGGTGCGGTGTCTGCTTGCCTACAGCGCCAGCCATCGCGGGTACGGCGGCGAAGCGAGCCCCATCGCCACTCTGCGAGTGCGGGGCACCTCGCCGGGGATAGCCGTGGTCGAGATCTGGGATGCGCGCATACCGGTGGCACCGCTCCAGCGCCGCGCCAATGGCCAGCGATACCGGCCGCCGCGCCTTCATCGACCGCTGTATCGGTTCTACCGGGTCGCGCGCCTGCGGATCGGCCGACGAGGCCGCCCATCGGCCGCACGCTGAACCATAGACGGGGCGGCGGCGCCCCCGCGGAGCGCCTGTCGGTCGTACGGATCAGCGCGGGATGGCATTGTCGATGAACCGTAGACGGCCGATAGGCTGTGCGGAATTCCTGTTTCACGTCGCATTTCATTCGGATGGAGAACCTGTAGTGGCACCCAAGTCGAAGGTGGACACCGTCGCCAACCTCGCCAAGCGTCGGGGTCTGGTGTACCCGTGTGGTGAGATCTACGGCGGTACCAAGTCGGCGTGGGACTACGGTCCGCTCGGGGTGGAGTTGAAGGAGAACATCAAGCGGCAGTGGTGGCGGTCGATGGTCACCGGCCGTGAGGATGTGGTCGGCCTGGATTCCTCGGTGATCCTGCCGCCGCAGGTGTGGGAAGCGGCCGGGCATGTGCAGACCTTCACCGATCCGCTGGTGGAGTGCCTGCAATGTCACCACCGCCACCGCCAGGACCACTTGCAGGAGGCGTACGCCGCCAAGCACAAGGTCGATGACCCTGATTCGGTGTCGATGGAGGTGGTGGCGTGCCCGGACTGCGGCACGGTCGGGCGCTGGACCGAGCCGCGTAACTTCTCGGGCCTGCTCAAGACCCATCTGGGGCCGGTGGAGACCGAGGAGGGGATGCACTACCTGCGCCCGGAGACCGCGCAGGGGATCTTCATCAACTTCGCCAACGTGGTGACGACCTCGCGGATGAAGCTGCCCTTCGGAATCGGGCAGATCGGCAAGAGCTTCCGCAACGAGATCACCCCGGGCAATTTCATCTTCCGCACTCGCGAGTTCGAGCAGATGGAGATGGAGTACTTCGTCAAGCCCGGTGAGGAAGCCCAGTGGCACAAGTACTGGATCGATACCCGGCTGGCCTGGTACACCGATCTGGGAATCGACCCGGACAACCTGCGGCTGTTCGAGCATCCGAAGGAGAAGTTGTCGCACTACTCGGCCGGGACCACCGACATCGAGTACCGGTTCGGGTTCGCCGGAAGCGAGTGGGGTGAGCTGGAAGGCATCGCCAGCCGCACGAACTTCGACCTGACCGCGCATTCGCAGGCGTCGGGCACCGAGCTGGCCTATTACGACCAGAGCACAAACTCCCACTACATCCCGTATGTGATCGAGCCGGCCGCGGGCCTGACCCGCTCGCTGATGGCGTTCCTGGTCGACGCCTACGCCGAGGACCAGGCGCCCAACGCCAAGGGCGGTGTCGATACCCGCACGGTGCTGCGCCTGGATCGGCGGCTGGCGCCGGTGAAGGTGGCGGTGTTCCCGCTCTCGCGCCATGGGGATCTGTCGCCGAAGGCCAAAGACCTCGCCGCGCAACTGCGGCGCACGACCGGATGGAACATCGACTACGACGACGCCGGTCAGATCGGCAAACGGTACCGCCGCCAGGACGAGATCGGCACACCGTTCTGCGTGACCATCGACTTCGATAGCCTCGACGACCAGGCCGTCACGGTGCGTGAACGCGACACCATGAGCCAGGAACGGGTGGCGTTGGGACAGGTGGAGACCTACCTGCACGCCCAGCTGATCGGCGTGTAGCGCTTCGTCAACCCCGCAGGGTCCCGCAAGGCCCGAAGACAGGAATAATTCCTGTCTTCGGGTCGGCGGGGCCCTTTTTCGGTTACAGCGGCCGAGAAGTGGTCCTAGCGTTGGGTTTTCACCCCTTTCGACGAGAACGGGAAGGAGGGATACCCCATGGAAGACACGACTGTGACCATCGAGGCGCAGGACGCCGACACGAGCGGGCAGGAGGAATACACGCCTCCGTCGGTCGAGACGACCGAGAACCTGCCGCCGCAGTGCTCGTTCTGATCGGGATCGTGGTTCGCACGGTGGAGACGCGGCGCGCGGATGTCTCGTCCCGCCGTCTCCACCGTGATCGGACTGTTCAACGGCGACAACGCTATTCGCCGACATCACCATCATCTCCGGCACTCCCGGTCAGCGCGGCCGACGCCGCGTGCGGGTCTGGCCGCAAGGGGGATCCATCATGGTTTCCGTGTTACCGGCCGCAGCCACGGATCTGCGCCGCCGATTCACCTACCGGCCCGATATCGGGCTGCTCTACGACGCCCGCCACGGTCTCGAACACCGTCTCGACCACACGGCCGCCGCGTTCGTCGAAGCCACCTTCGACACCTCCACCGACGACCCGGTCAGCGTGCTGGCGGCACGGTTCTCTGCGGACTCCTCGGTATTGGCGACCGATCTGGCCGGGTTCTGGTCGGGTCTGCTCGAGGCCGGGGACCGGCCGCATTCGCGTCGACGCAGCGGCGCGCCGCCGGAGTGGGCCGCCAAGGATCTGGATTTCCCGCTGGCGTTGGAGGTGGAGATCACCCGGGTCTGCAACTGGCACTGCGACTTCTGCTACAACGTGTGGAAAGTACCCGACGACTACGGCCAGCGCGGCACCTCGGTCAGCGCGTCGGCGCCGGGCGCGCACATGAGCATCGAGGTCGCGCGGTCGGTGATCGAGCAGGCCGCGGCCGGGGGATGTCTGCGGATGCGGTTCTCCGGCGGGGAACCGACCCTGCACCCGGACTGCCGCGACATCATCGCCACCGCCGCCGAGGCGGGCATGGACGTGGAGCTGTTCACCAACGGCGTGCGCCTGACCGATTCCGAAGCCGCGCGGCTGGCCGGTCTCGGGCTGCGGGTCGCGTTGCTGAGCGTGCACGGCCTCGATGCCACCCACACCGCGATGGCCCGCAACCCCGCCGCCGCGTCGCAGGCATGGCGCGGGATGGCGGCGGCGGTCGGAGCCGGGCTGCGCACGGTTGCGGAAACCCTTGTCTGCGAGGACAACCTGGATCAGATGCCGGAGCTGACGCGACGGTTGATCGAGATCGGCGTGCACGATGTGTCGTTCATGCCGTATGTGCCCTTCGGGAAACTGGATCCGCGGCGGCCGGTGGCGTTGCGGCGGCTGGCGCAGGTGATCGACGAATGCCGCGCCGACCTGGAGGCGTTGCGGGTCACGGTGCCGTGCGCGCCGAAGCACTGCCTCGAATCCGATCCGACGCCGATCACGGCCCCGGTGCGGCCGGAGTTCGACCGCCATTGCGCGGCGGGGCTGTTGTGGGCCTCGGTCAGCGTCGACGGCCGGCTGCGGCACTGCCCGCACTCGGCGGTCTACGCCGGACCGATCCAGGAAGGGATCGCGGGGTTGTGGCGCACCCGGATGGTGCCCACGGTCCGCGCGGCGCTGGCCCCGACCGGAGCCTGCGGTGGATGCGGGCAGCTCTCGGCGTGCGGCGGCGGCTGCCACCTGGGCAAGATCACCAGCTACGGCACCGGCACGGGGAACGAGGGTCGAACGCTGCTGCCGTTGAGCCCGGCGGGCACGGCGACCGGTCAGGGGTGCGGGCGATGACGACCACCGAACACGTCGACGAACGCGCCCGACGACTGCTCGACCGGCTGCACCTGGTCGGTGACGATGTCCTGGCCGATCGGGTGTCGGGGCGGAAGATGGTGCTCAACAGCACATCTCGTGTGTTCTGGGAGACCGTGGGCCGGTGGGGGACCGGTCCGGACGCGGTGGGGGTGATCGCCGAGCGGTTCGCGATTCCGCGTGAGCGCGCGGCGGCCGATTTCGCGGCGTTCCTCGAGGAGATCGATCAGGGGCAGCGGTGTGTGGGCAGCATCCTGCCGGGGCGCGACCACGCGGTGCTGGAGCCGACCGCGGCCTGCAACGGCCAGTGCCCGCACTGCTACCACGGCACCCGCAACGAGCACTGGCCGCCCGAGCGCATCGGCGACATCCTCGCCGCCGTGCGCGCCGAAGGTGTGGCCTCGGTGTCGGTCACGGGCGGGGAGGTGTTCTCCGCCCACTACATCGACCGTTTCTTCGAACTCGCCGCGACCCTGCGCGCCGAGGGCATCACCCTGGCCTCGGTCTCGACCAATGCCACCTTCCTCACCGAGGAGATCCGCGACCGGATCATCGCCGAGGTCGACCCGGCCACGGTGTTCCGGATCTCGCTGGATGCGCTGCGCTCGGACCTGCTCGACCGGATCCGCCCCGGCTACCGCAACCTGGCCGACCCCTACGCCCCCATCGGCGACCTGGCCGCCGCCGGATACGGCCTGGTGTTCACCACTAACCTGTGGTCACAGCCGGTCGGCGAGATCATCGAGATCGCCGAGCACCTGCGCCGCTACGCGCGGGTGCAGGCGTGGAACGTGCGCTTGGCCGTCCCGGTGCACCACGGCGACGGGGACCGCACCCGCACCGCCGCCCGCAAACGCCAGCTGTTCGGGGTCCGCCCGGATGTGCGGTTGCCGCTGCGTCACTACGCCGCGATCCTGGCCCGCCACGCCGAAACCCCGTTCCCGTTTCCCGTGCGGATGGGCAATTACCTGGCCACGAGCCTGCTCGCCCACCCGCACGCCCTGACCGCGATGACCGCCGGGCATCCCTGTCGCGAGGACGAGCACCTGGCCACGGTGAAAGCGACCGGCCAGATCACTCAATGCCCGATCCTGACCGAACTCGCCCCCGAGCTCACCGCCGGTTCGATCCTGGACGACACCGGTATCGGATTCACCGATCGGCTGCCGCTGGCCGGGCTGCACACCGACGACATGGAATGCGCGCGATGCCCGCTGCTGGCGGTGTGCGGGGGCGGCTGCCGGTTGTATCCGATGGCCTACGACACCGGGCTGCTCGGCTGCGACGAACCCGCCCGCGCCCTGCTGTCCTGGATCCTGGCCGACCCCACCGAACTGCTGCGCACCCACTGGCCCGCCTACCACGCCAGGATGCGGGAGCTGGTCGGCGACGCCGACATCGCCGCGCTGTTCGACCGGCACGCCGCCGGATGGGACCGGTGAGGCCGCGGTGAGCGCCGAGGTCGTGGTGTTCATGGGCGTCATCCACACCCCCTACCAGCAGGTCGGCGACTGCCCGCGACAGCCCTGGACCCGGCCTGCGCTCTCCACGATCGAGCTGGACCCCGACTTCGCCGACACCGTCGAGGGCTTGAGCGCCGGAGTCCGCGCCCACGTGCTGTGGTGGGCGCACGCCGCTGACCGAACCGTGACCCGGCGGCGCCAGGCCGCCGACGGGCCGCCGCTGGGGGTGTTCGCCGCCCGCGGTGTAGACCGACCCAACCCGATCGGGCTCACCCTCATCGACATCGTCGACGTCGACGGCCCACGCATCACAGTGCGCGGGATGGACTGCGTCACCGACACCCCGCTGATCGACATTAAACCCGCCATCGACCTGCCCACCACCCAATAGGAGACCCATCGTGACGGCCACCTCCCAGGCCATCGCCGAGACCAGCGCGCACGTCGGCGACCACGGCTACGCGATCGTCCCCGCGGTGTTCACCCCCGCCGAAGCCGCGCGGATCGCCGAGATCGCCATGACCGTGAGCACCCATGAAATGCGGCACAGCCGGGACGGGTTCACCGTCGACCGCAGCGCCGACGGCACGGCCGAAGCGCCCCGCAAGATCGACTACCCGTTCCAGAAACACGCCGAGTTCCGCGCATTCGTCCTCGACCCCCGCCTGACCGAGCTGGCGGCGGCGGTCCTCGGTGGCCCCGCGCACCTGATGCGCGACCAACTGTTCTGCAAACCACCGGGTTTCGGCTCCGCCAAGCCCTACCACCAGGAAAACGCCTCACTCGGCTACGAGCCGCCCGAGGCGATGATCGTCACCTGGATCGCCCTCGACGACGCCACCGCCGACAACGGCTGCCTGCGGGTGATCGACGGCTCCCACCACACCCTGTGGCCCCACCAGGCCCAGCCCGGCGCCATCTACAATCACCTGCCCCCGGCCGAGGCGATCGACCTCGATCGCGAAGTCCTGCTCCCGGTCCCCGCCGGTGCGGTCGTGGTCCTGCACTCCCAGGTCCTGCACTACTCCGCTCCCAACCCCAGCCCGCACTGGCGCCGCGCCTATACCGCCCACTGGGTCACCGCCGCCGCCACCTGCACCACCGCCGCCGCGCGCTACGGCTACAGCCACACCACCGGAGGCGACAACCAGCTCATCCACCGCGCCCCCTGATCACTCAGCCCGAAAGAGCGTCCATGACAACCACGTCCGCTGCTCTGGCCATCGCTATCGAGCACTACTGGGAACACGGCTGGGTCGTCATCCCCGACGTCTACACCCGCGCCGAGACCACCGCCATCGCCGAACTGGCCGAAGAACTCGCCTGGCGCGAATACCAGACCAGCGACCAGCACACGCCGCTCGTGGTCGACACCGCCGACGGCATCACCGAACCCAGAAAACTGGACTGGGCCTTCCCCAAACACCCAGCCTTCCGCACCTTCGTGCTCGACCACCGGCTCACCGGACTCGTCGCGGCCCTCCTCGGCCAACCCGGATACCTGCTGCGCGATCAGGTCTTCCTCAAACCCGCGCGCGTCGGCTCGGTCAAACCGTGGCATCAGGACCAGCCCCACCTCCACTGCGACCCTGCCGACCAGGTAATCGCCGCCTGGATCGCCCTCGATGACGCCACCCTCGACAACGGCTGCCTGCGCTACATCGACGCCTCCCACCACGGACCGCTGCTCGACCACCACCCGATGCCCGGCGCCGCACACAACGCCATCCTCGCCCCCGAACAGGCACGCGCCCACGTCGACTGGAACCGTCGCGTCCCCGCCCCGGCCGCAGCGGGTAGCGTCGTGCTGCACCATCCCCTCACGCTGCACAGCTCCCGCCCGAACCGATCCCCACACCCTCGTCGCGCCTACTCCACCCACTGGGCCGCCAAGACCGTGACCTGCACCGATCACACCCTCGAATGGGCCTACAGCACCACCCTCGGCGCAGGCCGCCACCGATTCAGCGCGCCCTGATAGCTCCGGCAGCGCACCGTCACGTGCCGCATCGCGAGGCTTCGATCCGCACAAGGCAGTCGTCACGAACCTGAAATCGTTTCCCGGCACGACGCGCTCAACCTCGCAGATGGCCGGGACTCGCGGACAACCGGTCGACGATTCCGTCATCGATCCTGGGGTGGAATGTATCGGCGGTGGCGGGTTCGCTTGGGCGTGCGTGGAGTTTTCGGCCGAGCACGGTTCGTCGGCTGTGGCGGAGGTTGGCGTTTGGCTGGGCGTGATGATGGGGGGCGGGAGGCTTCGATCGCGGCGTCAATGTCGCTGGCTGTGAGGAACCAGGTCCGGCCAGCTTTGTGGCCCGGAAAGCGTCCGCTTTTGAGTTGTTGGATGTACCAGCGTTCGGATTTCCTCAGTGCGCGGGCTCCGGCGGATACCGGATAGGTCTGCTCATGAGTTTCCTCGGACGGGGGGCGGTGGGGATCGGGTGCGGGGGTGGGAGAGTTTACGGTCATGGATAGATCCTGTATCCGGCAATTTCTCGATGGCTGCGGCAGCGGATTCCGTTGCCTTCTCAATCTTCTGGAGATGAGTCACGGCGATGTCACAGCGTCCCGAGGTTGCTGACGGGGGTATCGGCAACCTCGGGGCGGGTTATATGCCGGTGTGGGGTAGCGCTGAGCTTGATCAATAAGACCCGGCGGTCGGCTGAACTCGAAGTGAGGTCACCGGCGTGTCGTTGTGCGTGTCGAAAGTTTTCTATCCGTCGGTTTCTCGGTGCGTGGCTTCCTCGGGGGAGGGTCTGGGCGACAGGATGAGCAGTAGGACGGACTGCGACTGGTTGGAGATGGTCAGGCTGTAGGCGACGGGCTGGCTGGTGACGGGGTGGATGGCGTGCATCAGGGCGCTGGGGTCGCGCCCGTAAGCGGCGCTTACGTTCTGGATCCAGGTGGCCCGGAATTCGGTGTTGGGTCCCAGGTGGCGGTAGACCGCCCGGGTCTGTTCGGCGTTGCGGAAGATCCCGGTTATGGCTCGGATCGAGGCCGTTGCGTGGGCGAGTTCGTAGGCTCGATCGGTCAGGATCGGTTTGGTGTGGGCGCTGAACATCCAGATGGGGATGGACCCGCTGCGCTCGAGTCCGGGTGTCGCTTCCCGGAACTTCTCGTTGCAGGCCAACACGTTCCAGACGGGGTCGATGTAGGCGGCGAGCTCGCCTCGTCGGTTCAGGTCGTCGAGATGGGCCATGAGCGCAGGGTTGCCGGTGACGGTTCTGGCGAGTACCGCGGTGGGTTCGAGATCGACTGCCGCGACGCGTAATTCGCGCAGGTGGCGGGCGAGAGTGGAGTCGAGTCGGTAGCCGAGGATGATCAACTCCAGCAGCTCCACGCCGGGAGTTCGGCGGTCGCGTTCGATGTCTCGGAGGTAGCTTCGGCTGATCTTGAGCAGCATGACTGCGGCTTGGTCGCGGGTGTAGCCGCGTTCTTCACGGATTCGGCGGCAGGTGTTGCCGAGAGTGGGGACACGCGGTGGTAGTGCGTGTCGGGATCCGGGTGATCTGCGTTGTTCGGGATCACGGGTCATGGGAGTGGAATCCCCCTCCTCGAAAGTCTTCCACGGCAGGATGGGCAGAGGTTATGGTGATCTGTTGGCCCCCAGGTTGATGTTTCGTTCCTACCAGATGGGGTACCGCCCGGCAAGGGCATGGATGATCACATCATCCGAACCGGTTGCCCTGCGGATGCGAGCGCGAGGGCGGATTTCGATCTGAGCGGCGCTGTGGCGGACCGGATTCCGGAGAAAATTTTGGTGGTGCAAATTTGCATACCTTCGCCAGCAAACCAGCAGTTCAGATAGCGAATAGCAAAGGTATGCAGTTTTCGGTACCGCAAACTGCATACCTGAAAACCCTGGTTTTCCAGCGTTTCCGGGCGTTTCGTTGAATGTGCGAGGTCGACAGCGGCCCCGCAGAGAATCCGAAAGTCGCTGAGAGGAACGCCACGTGGATCCCTTCGCAATTCTGGGCTACATCAACGCCGGACTGGCGCTGCTGTCGAACGGCCTGAACGTCGCAGCGCAGGCCCTGAGCCTGATCTTGCCCTTCATCTGAATCATCTGACCGAGATGACCTGAGAAGCGGTCTCCCACAGCGGATCTCCTCCGCTGTGGGAGCAGGCCGCCGGAATTCCTAGGTCGCCTCGCGCGCCACCTGCAAACTCCCGCATCGCTCACCCTCACTGGGAAGGCTTATTTCGTCATGCCCTCATCCGGGAACCCACCGCTGCAACGCCATCCGATCGACTACCACCCCATGCCGATTCCGGGCAACCGTGCCGCCCGCCGAGCGCGGCACGCCCCGCGAACCTCACGCACCGCCCGCGTCACCCTCAGTGCGGTGGTCCCGGTCGCGATGCTGATCGCGACCGCGGGCATCGTGCAGGCCGCCGAGCCGCTGACCGCGATCGCCGATCAACCGGGCGTCACCGGCCCCGCACAGCCCGGGACCACCGCCCCGCCCCCGCCGCCCGCGCCGGACCCCGCGCCCGAAGCGGCACCGCCGGAACCCGCCCCCGCCCCGGCGCCACCGGTGTATTACGCCCAGCCACCGCAGGTGCGCAACGCGCCGACGCGTCCGGCGCCGGCGGTGGACGAGCCGGTGGAACCGATCCGGATCGAGGACCTGCACCTACCCGAACCCGTCGAGCCGGTCGCACCGGTCGAGGTCCCCGCCGATGTCATCCGGATCGGGCAGTGGGAGACCGCGCGGCCCGGCTGGCTGGACGAACCGTGCGCGGAGGCGATCAACGACTTCTCCGCAGGGGTGGAGGCGCAGCTGGCGACCGCGCTGGACTCGGTCGGCATCCCGGCCGGGCGCTCGGACCGGGTGTCGGGGTCGACCCTGGCCGGCGCCGGGATCGGTGGCGCGGCCGGTGCCATCGCCCTCGGAGCGCCCGCCGCGGCGGCCGGTGCGGTCGCCGGGGGACTGATCGGGGGCACGGTCGGCGGGATCGCCGGTGCCGCGCTGGGCACCATCGTGCCGGTCCCGGTAGTCGGTGAGGTGACCTCCGGGGTCGCCGGTACCGCCCTCGGTGCGGCGGCCGGTGCCCTCGCCGGTGCGGTGGTGGCCGGTGTCCCCGCCGCGGCCCTGGGCGCGGTCGCCGCCGGAACCGTCGGGGCGGGATTCGGCGCCGGAGTGGGGGTCGGCCAGTGAACGCGACGACCTCGACCACCCGCCGACTCGCCGCCGTCGCGGTCGCCGCCACGGCCGTGGCGGCCGGGGTGACGCTGGCCTCGGTTCCCGCTTCGGCGGTGCCGATCGGTCCTGGCTGCCCGGCACTGTATGTGCTGGGTGTGCAGGGCACGGGCCAGTCCTCCCCTAGCGCGGACCCGCTCGCCGACACTGGGGTCGTCGGCGCGCTCATCGCCCCGGTGCTCTCGGCCGCGCCGGGCCTGGTCCAGCGTTCCTACATCCCCTACGGCGCCGGTTTCGGCGGGATCGTGCCCGGGGGAGGACCCGACCCGTACGCGGTGTCGGTGACCGACGCCCGCAACCAGCTCGACGCCGCCGCGACCCAGATCGCCGACACCTGCCCGAACACCCTCATCGCCGGGATCGGGTATTCCCAAGGTGCGCAAGCGGTTTCCGATTTCGCCGCCGACATCGGAGCCGGTGTCGGGCCGGTCGGGGCGGACCGGATCGCCGGTGTCGCGCTCTACGCCAACCCGGATCGCCCGGTCGGTGCCCCGGTTCTGCCGGGACGGCCCGGACAGGTCGTGCCCGATCCCGCGCCGGGCACCAGCGGTGCGGCGGTGTCGCAGGTCGCGCTCACCAACCCGGTTGCCGGTGGCGGCGGGATCGCGGGCGCGGTCTCCTACGGCGAGCTGACCGGCCGTGTCGCCGACATCTGCACCGACGGTGACCTGGCCTGCTCGGCGCCGGACCGCGCCGCGTTCCTACGAGTCGGCGCCGAGATCGCCGCGCAAGCCGACCTGCGCAACCCGATCGCCGCGCTGGGCACTCTGAGCGGTCTGTTGCAGGCCGCGCTCGGTGACGCGTGGAACACGGTGTTGCTCGATGACTTCTACGTCGACGGCGCGGATGTGGACTACCGGCCCCAGCAGGGCCTGGCCGATCGGCTCGTCGAGGCCGCCGACCCGCGCACCCCGGTGCCGGACGGGCGCGCCGCGACGGCGCGCTGGGATGCGATCACCGCTACCGTCATCGCGAATCCTGTTGTGCTGCTGCCGAAGCTGGCCGCGCAGTTGTCGGGGGCGTGGGGGCAGCTGGTCGCCGACAACTCGGATCTGGTGAATCCGGCGGTGCTGTTGCGCTACGTCGACACCATCGCCGCCCACAACGGCTACGCCACCAACGGCCAACTCGGCACGGGGGTGGCGTGGATGGTCGCCCTGGCCCACGACCTCGCAGGACGGTAACCCATGACCACCCGCACCAACACCGCAGCCGACGAGTTCTACACACCGATCCCCGACGACTTCACCGCGCCCGTCGGCGTCCTGCTCCGCACACGCGACGCGGAGATCCCGGCAGGGACCGGGGCCGGGCACGCGTGGCAGGTCGTGTACTCCACCCGCACCGCCTTCCACGCCCCACTCCCGGCTTCCGGACTGGTGCTGGCTCCCGCCGACACCGTCGCGAACGACGGGTCGACACTGGCGTATTGCCCGGTCTTCGGGGGACTCGGGCAACACACGGCTCCGTCACAGCGCCTCGGCGAAGCGGCCGTCGCGGATGTGGCGGCGGCGTTGGCGCAGGGCTGGATCGTCGTGGTCCCCGACGGGCAAGGCGTGGGCATGACCGGATTGGGGGCCTACCCGTTCCTGTCCGGGGCCGCCGCCGCGCACACCGTGCTCGACCTGGCCCGCGCCGTCACCGGCTCCACCGAAATCGGCGGCGAGTCGGGGGCCTGCGCGGTCTGGGGATACGCCGACGGCGGGCGCGCCGCGGTCCTGGCCGCCGAAACCCAGCCCGCCTACGCCCCCGACCTAGACTTGCGGGGCGTCGCCGCCGGTGCGGTGGTCGCCAACCCGCGCGCTCTGGTCGCCGATCTCGACGCCGGGCCGTGGGCCGGGCTGGTCTTCGCGGGCATGGTCGGCTTGGCCCGCGCCTACAGCCACCTGCCCGTCACCCATCTGCTCACCGAGAACGGACGCCGCGGGCTCGCCCACGCCCAGACCCTGACCCTCGAGCAACTGCTCGACACCTACCGCGACATCCCCCTCGGTACGTGGTGTGAGCGCCGCGAACCCTGGAACGACCCGCTGTGGCGCTATGTCCTGGCCGCCGAGACCGCCGCCCTGCACGCCCCCGACGTGCCGGTGCACCTCTACCACGGCACCGAAGACGAACTCATCCCCATCGCGCACAGCCGCGCCCTGTTCGCCGAATACCGCGCCCTCGGCGTGGATCTGAGCTGGCGCGAATACGACACCGACCACACCCGCACCGCCACGGTCGGAGCCCGCGAAGCACTGACGCGGCTGCGCGGGTTCCTGCTGCGCCGCCGCACACCGCCCGCGGCCACCGTCCCCCGACCACCGGCCACCTGAATCGTGTCGGCCCGCCCCGGCCCCTCGTCCCGGGGCGGGCAGGCACTCCCTACCGAGGTGAAATCTCATGCACAGCAACCGCATACTCTCCCGCCGCCCACTCCGTAGTGCGGTGATCGCTCTGCTCATCGGCACCGCCGCCGTCAACGTCACCGTGACGGTCTCGGCCGACCCCGGTGTACGGATCGACGGTGCTTGCCCGGCGCTGTACGTGCTCGGTGTTCAGGGCGGCGAAGAGGGCGATGTCGCCACCGGCAGCGACACCGGCGCACTCGGGCAGGTATTCGGGCCGCTGACCGCCGCGGCGGGACAAGCCGTGCAACGAGCCTACATCCCGTACGGCCAGAATTCCGAGGGCGCCACCCTGGCCTACGACGACGCAATCACCTCCGCGGCCGACCAGCTCGAACAGGCCGCCGCGAGTGTGGAAACCCGCTGCCCGACTACGCGCCTGGCGGTCGCGGGCTACGCCCACGGCGCCGCGGCGGCAGCCCGCTTCGCCACCCGCGTCGGCGCAGGCGACAGCACGGTCAGTGCGGAGAAGGTGGCAGCGGTCGCGCTGCTGGCCAACCCCGCCCGCGCCGTCGGCGCGGCCACGTTGCCCGGCCGCCCGCAGACCAACACCCCCTCGGCCGCGCCGGGCACCACCGGCACCCATGTCTCCACGATCGCCCTGCTCGACTCGAGGGTGACCGGAGGTGGGATCACGGCCGCGGCCACCGGCTCCACCGGCTACGGCGCATTGACCGGCAGGGTCGCCGATCTGTGTGTCGGCGGCGACGCCACCTGCGACACCACACCCGGTAGCCCGCTGGCGACGACGGTGGCCAACATCGCGGCACGGTCGGACACCCGCGATCCGATCGCGGCGATCTCCACCATCGCCACCGCCCTGTCCACGACCGTGTTCACCACCGCGGTCGGCGTCGTCAACGACGACCTGTCGGGCACCAGCCTGGACCAGCTGTCCTACCAGCCCGCCAAACCCCTCGGGCAGCGCCTGGCCGAAGCCTCCGCTCCCACCGCGACCGCACCGAGCCAGGCCGATGCGCTCTCGGCGCTGTTCAAACTCGGCACGATCGGGCTCAACGCCGCGATCTCGGTCGCGCGCACGGTGCTCACCCCGGCGACGGTGGCCGAGCTGGCGACCGTCGGCATGGCCGACCCCCTCGCGGCGGTCGGGGTCCTGGGGGCCAAGCTCGCCGCCGCGGTGGTGCAGCTCGTGCCGCCGCAGACCGCCAGCCGGTGGGTCAACGAGGCGTTCGACGCGATCACCAGCACCGTGACCGCTCCCGATCAGCTCTACACCCTGGCGGGGTCGGCCCAGTACAGCGACACCACCGGCCGCCACGGCTCCTACACCGAGGTGCCCGCCACCGGCACCGGCGAATCCGCCCTGCGCACTGTATCGGCCTGGTTCACCGCCATCGCCCGCGACCTGGCGAGCACCACGCCGACCACCCCGGCCACGGTGCCGATGACGCGAACGCCGTCGGTCATCGCGCCCTCCCGGCCGAGTTCCCCGCCCGCGAGCACGAGTTCCGTGGGTCCGTCGAGCCGATGACCCACCCCAGACCCCTTCGGGCGGAAGCCGGATTCAGCAGACGCTACCCCGCTGGTCTGCTGATCCTCCCCGGAACTTCCGCCCGGAGGGCCCACCCCCGCACCCACGACCCGAGGAGGTGACACACACCGATGGCGGACACCGAGATCGACAGCCCCCACGGGAGCGGATGGCTCGACAAGTCGAGACACACCGTCCTGCAACCTGTTCCGGACGACCGCGGAAGCGCCGACGGTGACGATCACGCGTGGCGGTGGCTGGACCGTCCCGCCGAGGACCCGCCACCACCCCGCGAACGCCGGACTGTCCGGCCCACGGCGCGTCTGCGCTGGCTCGGCATCGCGGCGGGACTTGCTGTGGTCGCCGCCGTCGCGACCATCCTCGCCGTATTCCGGTCCGGCGCCACCGAACCCGACACCGCGGTGGCGCATTCCGCCGTGCTGGCCGCCCCGCCCACCACGTCCGCGACACCGGCGCCGGCGTGCACCGGGTTGAGCGGTGAGGTGGTCACCGACGGTGCCGGGGATCGCCGCTCGCTGTCCGGGGTGGTCGCGGCGTTCGAATACGCGTACTACCAGCTCCGTGACGCCGCCGCCGCGCTCGGGCTGGTCGCCCCCGAGGCCGGACTCGTGTTCGACGCCTTGGCCGTCGGGATCGCCTCGATCCCGACGGGGAGCACGCACTGCGTGGCGATCAGCCCGATCGCGCCGACGACCGCCGAAGTGCATCTGGTCGAGCGCCATCCCGACGGAACCCGCATCGACTACTTGCAACTGATCAACGTCCGCCCCGCCGACCAGGCCGGTGGCGATCTGGTGATCTCCAACATCCAGAAGCGAGGATGAGGATGACCGCCGCGCACCGCCTCGCCGACACCACGCGACCACCCGGCCCACCACGGCTGGACCCGGACACGATTGCCGCTCCCGACCCGCAGCACCGCGCCGCGGTCCGTGAACAGCCCCTGGCTACGACGGGCGCGCACCCACCGCTGTTCGCGGTGCTCGGCGCGCACGGCGGTGCTGCCGCTTCCACGCTGGCGCGCTGGTGGGCGCCGGCCGCCGACACCGGCCCGGCGTGGCCCGCCTCGACCGAGACCACCCAACGCGTAGTCGTGGCCGCGCGCTTGTGCACGCCCGGTCTGACCGCCGCGGCCGACCGACTACGGGAATGGCACGCCGGACTGACTCCGGACGGGGTGCAGGTGATCGGGCTGGTCCTGACCCCGATACGGCCGGGCAAGGTGCCCGCGGTGGTGCGCCGCTACCGGGCGCTGGTCACCGACCTGGCCGCGGCCGTCTACGACATCGGCTGGCACGACCAACTCCTCGAGATCGAACTCGGCGAGCTGGCCGAATTCAGCCCTTTCGATCCGCCGCCTCCGCGCCGCGCTGGGCTGCGCCACGCGGTTCCCGCCGACGTGCATCGCGCCGGAACTCAGATCATCACCCGCCTGTCCGCGACCCACAGATCCGTTGCGGCACCACCTAATTCGGAGACGACATGACCCTCGTCGCATTGGCTACCGAGGTCGCCTCGACCGTGCTGGCCCAGGAAATCAAGATCACGCCCACCACGCCGCCCGGCTCGAACCTGATCATCAACCTGGTCAACTACCTGGCCTGGCTGGTCAGCTTGGCCGGGATCGCCGCCCTGATCTACGCGGGCGGCAAATTTGGTTGGGAGCGCTGGCACGGCGGCAGTGTCGAGTCGCCGAAGATCATTGCCGCGGCGATGTTCGGCGGCATCCTGGCTACCAGCGCCGGACCGATCATGAACGCCGTCGTTACCGGAGCCTCCTGATGGGCCCCAACGTCGTTTATGCATTCGTGCAACAGGATTGGATGCCGTGGGCGGCCTCGCCGTCCGGGCGCACGATCCTGCCCCAGCAGGTGCTGCAACCGCTGCTGCAACTGCTGGGGTACCTCGCCTGGTGCGTGCTGCTGCTGTGCATCGCCCGAGTGATCTGGGTGGGTGGGCTCCTGGCCATCCGCACCTACCGCGAGGAGAGCGTCGAAGGACTGCTCGGTGCCCTGCTCGGCGCGGCCCTACTCGGTTCCGCCAGCTCCGTCGCCCTCGCCGTGATCCCCCGGTGGTGACTGCCATGCCTACCGATCCGAATCACGCGCGCTCCGAACGCCTTCCACGATGGGCAGTCGCCGCCGTGCTGGCGTTCGCCGGCCCGCTGACCGCCGCCGCGCTGTTCGCCTGCGGCACCGGTGCTCCCAGCGAACCCGCCGAGGTCCCGGCCGCGGTCGACACCGCCGCACCGCCGACCGGCCTGCACTGGCAGTCCTTCCAGGGCGTCGACCTCCCGGTCACCGACCAAGGCCCACACCGCATCGACGGCGCGGTCGCCACCGGATACGAGCACTCACCCGCGGGCGCGGCGGTCGCTGCGACACAGGCGACGGTGCGGTCCTCGATCGCCACCGACACCCAATGGCCGGACATCGGTGCTCGCATGCTCGCCCCCGGCGCGGGCCGCGACAGTTGGGCGACCGCGCGAGCACAACTCTCGATCACCGACCCCGTCGCCGAGGGCGCCCCGCGCCTGCTCGGCTACGTCGTCACCCGCTACAGCCCCGAGGCAGTCGAGGTCGAGATCTACAGCCTGCACCCGGACAACTCGCTCACCCGCAACCATGCCGCCGTGGCCTGGCAGTACGGCGACTGGCGCCTGGCCCTGCCCGACCCCGCCCACGACCCGGCGCCGCCGGTCACCGCCGTCGCTGTGCCGCCACCCGATCTCGTCGTCTTCCCGCCACGCTGAAAGCGAGCCGTCCGCATGCGAATTCCTCGACTGCTGATCATCCTCATGACCGCCATCGTCGTGGTCGTCATCGTCGTGTTCGTCGTCACCATCACCCGCGACGACGAACCCGCCCCGCCCGAGCCACGGACACCCCGCCCAGACGCGAGCGCCACCGAGCCGCACCCGAGTGCCACCGCAACCCTGGGGCCGACCGCGGACCTGTTCGGCAACCGACTCGACATCGCCTCCAGCGACTCCGGTACCGCTCTGGTACAGGAACCAGCCCGCCGTGCCGACCCGAGCCAGCCGGACTACCTGGTACGCGCGCCCGCGGGGATGGCATGGCAACGCGGCTGGGGCGGAGCGGCGCTGCCGGTCTCGATCAGCGACGGCCCCACCACGATCACCGACGGCATCGCCTCGGGCTTCGGGCGCACACCCCAAGGCGCGGGACTCGCCGCCGCCGACGCACTCGGGCGCGCGCTGGCCGCGCCCGATCCCACCTGGCGCCAAGTACTCGCGACTCGCTATCGCGGCGGTGGCCAGGCACTGGTCGACCGGTTCGCGCGCTCGCGGGCGCGCACTCCCGAGGCCGCCCGCTACGTCACCGTCCCCGACGGCGTGCGGATCGCGCAGGGCTACAGCCCCGACTACGCGGTCGTCGAATTCGCCATCCGTGACGGGCTCGGCTACCGGATCGCGCGCTGGCCGATGGCCTGGGCCGACGGCGACTGGCGCGTCGCGGTGCCCACCGAGATCGAAACCCTTTGGGGACCAGGCACCTACGTCGACTCACTGACCGGATTCGGCAGCTGGAGGACAGCGGCATGAACCACAGCATCGTCATCGCAGCACCGCCCGGCGGCGTGCGCGAACAGCTGCCGACACCCATGGTCTGCGACATCCCGCTCGGCCCTCAGCAGGTGTGCGACCAGGTCGGCCAGGTCGCGACCCGCGCGGTCGGCTCGGCCTGGGACGACATGGTCGATCGCCTCATGGACGGGTTCACCAGAGGCGTGCGGATGGCGATGGGTTGGTGGACTGATCTGCCGTCTCCAGTGTTGACCGGTCCCGGTGGCCAGCCGGGCGCGGCGCTGACCGCGGTCCGCGAGTTTAGTGGCGGGATCCAGGTGGTGTTCCTCATCGCCGGGATCATGTTCGCCGCCGCCCGTCTGGCGCTGGCCAAACGCGGCGGGCTGGCAGGCGAAGCCCAGGAAAGCTTCCTGATGCTGGTACGCGCCTCCTTCACCTCGATGGCGTTCGCGGTCCTGGTCACCACCGGTACCCGCGCTGGCGATGAGTTCTCGAACTGGGTGATCTTCACCGCCAGCGACGGCGACTGGGCGCGAGCGGTCGAGCGGTTCGGGCAGGTGAACGAGCAGACCAAATCGACTCTGGGCACAGGGATCTTGTTCGTGGTCGGGCTACTCGGATTGATCAGCACCCTGATCCAGCTGGTCATGCTGGTGATCCGCCAAGCCCTGCTGATCCTGGTCGTGGCAGTCATCCCCCTAGCAGCGGCAGCCTCGGGCACCGGGCCGGGATCGCAGTCCTACAAGAGGCTGATGTCCTGGTCGCTGGCGTTCGTGCTCTACAAACCCGTCGGCGCCCTCGTCTACGCCATCGCCTTCACGGTCATGGGCGACGAGAACCAGACCGACCCGCAGCAGGTGCTGCTCGGATTGATCCTGCTGGTGATGAGCGTGATCGTGCTCCCGGCCCTGGTCCGGCTGGTCGCTCCGGCGGTCGCAACGCTGGGCGGGGGCGGTGGCGCGAGCGCGGTGCTGGCCGGTGGCGCGGCCGGTGTCGCGATGGGCTCGACCGGCGGTGGCGGTAGCGCGCGCAAGGTCAGCGAAGGTGAGAACGCGCCCAGCGGAGCAGGATCCGGTGACGGCCCCGGCGGCGGTGCACCGCCCGGCGGCGGTGGAGGCGGCGGCGGGGGCAGGCCCCTGGGCGGTGGTACGGGCAGCGACTCCGGCACGGCGTCGACAGCCGATACCGGCAGCGCGCCTTCGAGTGGATCCGGGACGGGATCTCCAGCGCGGTCGACCTCGCCGAATGCGAACTCGTCGGCAGGGGCGGGCGCGGAGTCCGGGGGCGGTGCCGATGGCGGTGGGGCAGGCGGCGGTGCCGCGGGTGGAGTTGCTGGTGCGGCGGTGATGGCGGCGCAGCAGGTCAAGGCCGCGGGCGAGCAGGGCGTTGCCGCGGTCGAGTCGCAGACCCGTGACGCCGCCGACGGGGGCTGGAATCCGGATTCGCTGACCCCGGCGGAGGTGCGGCGATGACCGCGCGGATGTACGGGCGGTGGGAACGCCCCCGCAGCGCAGGGTTTTTCGGGTTCACGTGGGGTGTGTCGATGTTCGGTCTCGGGCTGGTGATCACGATCATGGCCGGATTCCTGATCACCCGCTCGCTCAGCGTCGCCGCCGTCTTGGTGGTCGTGGCCGCGTTGGTGTTCGCGCCGTTGGCGGTCACGATCAACGGCCGCACGGGGTGGGAGCTGCTGGCGTTGCGTATCCAGTTCGCCGCCGCGCGCTCGCGCGGGGAACACCTCTACAAAGCGGGGCGCTTCGCACGCATCCCCGGCATCGCGAAACTACCCGGGCTGCTGGCGGATTCGAGGCTCTCGGAGTACGAGACGGCGGGCGGGCGCAGGTTCGCGATGCTGCACATCCGCCGCAGCGACCACTACACCGTCGTGCTGCGGGTCGTCCCGCGCGGCAAGGAGCTGGTCGATCAACCCCAGATCGACGCCTGGGTCGAGGGATTCGGCCAGTTCCTGGCGACCCAGAGCCGGGGCGGGGAAGTCGTGGCCATTACCGCGGTCCTGGACAACGTGGTCGAGACCCGGCTGCGTCAAGCCCGTGAGGTCACTCGGCTGGTGCGCGAGCAAGCTCCGGAGTTCGCGCGGGCGGTGATGCGCGAGGCCGCCGCTGACCTGGGCGGCGTCGGGGTGCGCATCGAGGCCCGCATCGCGATCACCTACCGCGCCATCGGCAAAGGCCGTGTCCGCCGTGACGAGGCCGAGCAGGCCCGTGAGATCGGGCAACGCCTGCAAGGCGTGCTGTCCCAACTCGCCCGCGCCGGCCTGCCCGCCACCCCGCTCCAGGCGTGGGAAGTCCTCGCCCTGGTCCGCAGCCGCTACGACCTCGCCTCCCAACGCGACGTCGAAGCCGCTGGCGCGTCGCTGGTGGAGACCCAGTCCTGGGATTCGGTCGGCCCGGTCGCCCACCTCGATCGCTGGGATCACTACGTCCACGACGGCGCCCGCTCGATCACCTGGGAGATGGACGCCGCGCCGCGCGGCGCGGTCATGGAAACCGTCCTCGAAGAACTCCTACGCCCGCGCGCGGACGTGCCCCGCAAACGCGTGGCCCTGGTGTATCGGCTGCACTCGGCCGCCGAAGCCACCTCCCTGGTCGACTCGGACTTCCGTGACGCGATCGCGGCCGAGCAGACCGAACGCGGTATCGCTTCCGCGTCGGCGCGGATCCGGGTCGGCAACACCAGCGCCGCCCGCGAGGAACAGGCGCGCGGTGCGGGCTTGACCCGGTTCGGGGCGTTGGTGACGGTGACCGATCATCTCGACGGGGACCTGCCCGGGATCGAGGCGTCGGTCAAGGCGATGAGTGCGGCGTCGCGGTTGAGCGTGCGCCGCTGCTACGGCTCCCAAGCCGCGGCCTTCGCCGCCAGCCTGGGAATCGGGTTGATCTTGCCGGAGCACGCGTCCATTTCCAAGCGGGTCAGCGCATGACCAGCGAGAACAGCATCCGGCGTGATCGGCGGCGCCACGAGACCGTCGCGGGGGTGCGGATGCTCACCGCGACCGCGCGCGCGGCGACCGAAGCCGCTGCCGCCCGGCCCGGACCGCGCGGTTGGTGGGCGCGGCTGGCGATATCGAGCGATGATCATCGCCGGGCCACCGCCGCCCGCCGCACCGACACCGCGGGTGCCGGGGATGGCTTCGACCGATCGCCCGCGCAGCTCACCGACCGCGGCTACCGCGGGCCGGGCGGCGGCCGAGCCGCCGTCGTCCCCACCACCCCGGAATGGCGCGCCACCACCGTCCAGGTCGCCGGACTGTGGCCCTTCTCCGTCGGCGCCAGCGCACCCACGGTCGGCACACCGGTCGGCTCGCACTACATCACCGGCGCCCCTGTCCATTTCGACCCGATGTCGTGGTTCCTGAGAGGATTCATCACCGCGCCGATCGCTTTCGTGTTGGCGCTCAACGGATTCGGAAAATCATCGCTCATCCGGCGGATGGTGACCGGCGCGGTGGCGGCGGGGGAGACCGTGCTGTGCATGGGCGACACCAAACCCGACTACCGCGACCTCGTCGAGCACCTGGGTGGGCAGGTCGTCGATGTCGGCTACGGCCACGGCACGCTCAATCCTCTCGACGTCGGCGCGCTGGGGTCGATCGTGGACCGGCTCACCGATCCCGACCAGCGCCGCCAGGTCACCGCCCGGGTGGAAGCCGGACAGGTCAACATCGTCGCCGGTCTCATCGAACTCGTGCGCGGATCCCGTGTCGCCGACTACGAAGAAGTTCTCATCGCCGCCGGGCTGCGCGAACTCTACAGCCCCGTACACGAATTCACCTACGAGCGGCCACCGCTGATCGAAGACCTCCTCGCCGTGATCTCGACCGGGGGTGAGCAGATGCGGCGTTTCGCCGAAGAAGACGACGACACCGCCTACCGCGGTTCCACCAAAACCCTGCGCCGATCCCTACGGGCGCTGGTGGAGGGTCCGTTCGGGGCGATCTTCAACGGCCCCACCACCACCCGCCTGAATCTGGCGAGTCCGGCGGTGTGCGTGGACGTCTCACGCATCCCCGAGGGCGACACCAAACTCCTGGCAGCGGTGTTGATGGTGTGCTGGTCGGAGGGTTTCGGCGCGGTCGCCGCCGCGCACGCCCTCTCCGACGCCGGACTCGCCCCGCCGCGCACCTTCGAAGTCGTGATGGACGAGATCTGGCGCGTCCTCGGGGTCGGGGAATTCATGGTCGACCGCGTCGACGCCCTGACCCGACTCAACCGCACCCTAGGGACCGGGCTGATCATGTGCAGCCACACCATCAAAGACCTCGCCGCCTTCGATTCCGCCGCCGCGCAAGCCAAAGCGCTCGGATTCTTCGAACGCGCCCGCGCGAAGATCATCGGCCCGGTCGGCCCCGAGGAGATCGATCGCATCAGAGCCGCGGTCGGCATCACCGACACCGAGAAACTCCTGGTCACTTCCTGGGCGGCGCCGCGTCCGCCCACCGATGACGACCTCGATCCCGGGCAACGCGAAACCCCTCCCGGCACAGGCTGCTTCCTGCTCAAGACGGGTGAAGCCGCCGAGCCCGGTGTCGCCTTCCGGATGACGTTCACCCCGACCGAGCGGGCCAGCCAGGTCCACAACACGAATCGTCGTTTCGATCTGGATACCGAATCGAGCGGGCGATGACCAGCGGAAATGATGATGAACGCGACCTCGAGAACGACCGCCGCCGCGGCGATCCTACTACCGATCGCCTTGCTGGTCCTGTTACTCGGGGTGATCGCCGCCGACCCCCGCACCTCCTGCGCCACGCCACTGGGCGTCTCGGCGGGCGGTCCGACCGGGCAGACGGTCGCGGGGATGACCGAAGCCCAATTGCGGTTGGCGCGCGACGGGGTCGTTATCGGCAAGCAACGGCTGATGCCCGAATCGGTGATCATCGCCGAACTGGCCGCTCAAGGGGTGGAGTCCGGGTTCCGGAATCTCGCGAATCCGTCGGTGCCGGAATCGCTGAGCTTCCCCAACGACGGCCTCGGCCACGACCACGACTCGATCGGACCGCACCAACTCCGGGCGAGCGTGTGGGGGTCGGTCGGCATCGCCCAGTTGATGAACCCCGTCTACCAGATCAACTGGTTCTACGACCGCGCCGAACAATCCGGCGCGGCTGCGCAACACCTCTCACCCGCGGAGTTGGCCCAGCACATCGAACGCTCGGCGCCCAACGCCTACGCCGGGCAGATCGAACTCGCGCGCGAGCTGTATCAACGCTTCGCCGACATCGACCCCCGCACAGCATCATCCGTGGTGGGTGCGGCGCCGACAGGGTGTGGTTCGGGGGTCGGGTCGACGTTGAGCCCGGCCGAGGCCAGCGCGTTCGGGCGCGCGGTGATCGAGCACGGCTCCCGGTGGATCGGGACCCCGTACGTGTGGGGCGGCGGGGACATCAACGGCCCTACCAACGGCGGTGTGGACTGTTCCGGCTTGACGCTGTACGCGATCTATCACGCCTCGGGCGGTCGGATCCGGCTGCCGCACTACACCCAGGCCCAACAGGACCATCCCAGCGCGGTGGTGGTCCCGTTCGCGCAACGACAGCCGGGCGATTTGATCTTCTTCACCTCTCCCGGCGATACGGATTCTCATCACGTCGGGATCTATCTGGGCCCCGACGAGCAGGGACGCGACCAGCTCCTGCACGCGCCGCAATCCGGGCAGACGGTCACGACCACCCTTCTCAGCGGATTCGCCGGGGAGCGGATGGACGTGCGCCGCTACGAGATTCGCGACCCGGTGGGAGTGTCATGACCGCTCACGTCCGGTCGCCGATCTCGCAAGGATCGTATCCCGCGCCGAGGGGGGCTGGCCGGCATGGCTGAATTCTCCCATTCCTACAGCGCGCCGCGACGCTATCGCGACCGCGATCCGGATGAGTTCGCGATGCGCCTGGATTTCGCCCTCTCGACAGTGTTCACACGCACCCTCGAAGACAGCGAGATCGACAGCGAGTTGGCCGAGCGCATCGAGGACCGCATCGGTGAGATCGGGCAGCGGTGGCGCGAGCACAACCGCCTCGCCGGGGACTGGGGCTATCTCGTCGACGCCTTCGCCGATTGGCGGGCACGCCCGGACACGATGGCCCGGTTCATGGACCGGGTCAGTGCCGACCGTGCCGAGGGCTACGACGTGATGACTCCCGTTCAACTGCGCAGCCAGCTCCAAGCCCGCGCCATGGCGGGGCACAGCCCGACCTTCACCCGCGACGAAATCGACGCCGCGTCCACGACACCGGGCGCTACGGCCTGGACCGAGGCCAGCGCCGCCATCGACGCCGCGCTCGTAACCGAGCCCGACACCCCCACGACCGTCGATTCCTCGACCGAGGACCTCGGCGAGCAGGACGCCGCAGCGACACCGGACCCGGCGGAGGTCGAACCGTGAACGAGCACAGCGACCGACCGCAGCCCCGGGCCGCGATGACCCTGCGCGAGATCCAACAGCTGGTCACCGCCAACCTCGCGTTTCTTCGTCGCACGACGCGCGCCCTGGATCTGGAACGGTTCGCGGTCGAGCACGGCCTCGATGATCCGCCCGCGTTCGAGAACTTCGTGCGCGCACTGCGGGTCACGGCGGGGATCGACTACGAGGCCGTGCGCGCGCTCAACGCCGCGCGCAAAGCCCTGGATCCGATCTTCGCCGTGCGCGCCGCGCACGGGCCTCGACTGCTGCTGTGGTGCGCGGGCACCCGCAGCCTGTTCACCGTCGTCGCCCCGGGCGGCCACGTCATCTGGCGCGACCGCCACCCACCGGAGGCCGCGGTGGACAGCATGGTCCGGGCCGCCGAATCCGCCGCGCACCAAGCGATCCGGGTCGCCGGACAGACCTGCGGGCAGTGGGGAGTCGACGCCGCGGCCCTTCGCCTGGTCGTGGCGCGCAGTCACGGCATGGACCTGGTCGGGCTCCACGGCGCCGCGCTGGCGGCGAATCTACTGCTCGACATCGTCACCGACCCCGCAGGTAATCCCGCCGCGCGCGCGAACACAGCCCCGTGCGTGGCCTGGCGGGGCAGCGAACTACTCGCCCTCACCGACCCCGACCGGGAGCAGTCATGAACAGTCGAAACACGACAGCGGCACTGACCGCCCTGGTCGCGCTCACCGCGACAGCATGCGCCACCCAGACCCCCGCCGACCCGAACGCTTTCGAGACCGGTTGCGGTGCAGCTAGTTTCGCCGCGCCGTTCGAGTACGTCGATCCGTGTGACGCCGAGCAGGTCCTCACCGCGGCGGTCACGGCGGTCTTCGGCTACCGGCCCGACGTGCACGCCGACCCACGCGACGCGCTGGACACCGCGCGACCCGTGCTCGACGACCGGTTCGCGGCCGATGCCGCCGCGAGCGCGTTGGTGTGGAGCCCGGTTACCGCCGCGGTCTGGCAGCAGTGGCGATCCGAGCGGGTCCCGGTCGAAACCAGCGCGCGCATGCTGCCCGATGACCACCCACCCGACACCGCCACCCGGGTGGCGCGGGTCGTGCGCGTCGACATCGCCGCGCCCGTCTCCGATCCGGAGGTGTTCGCGGTGTATGCCACCGCGACCCGGGCAGGGTCGTCGATGGCGTGGCGGTTGTCGGGTTTGCAGGTGCGCGCATGAGCGGCGACCCGGTCGAGGAAGGCGGCCAGCAGGTCCGCCAAGGCTTCGTACAGGCTCTGCAAACCGCGCACACCACCGCGGCGTTGATGCGTGGACGCGGCACCGAAGGCCGCTCGGCCACCGAACATCGCCAGCGCGTCCAACAAGCCGAGCAGCGCGAGCTGCGTTCGATCCGTGAGCACAACGTCCGGGTGGGCGTCGCGATCGACAAAGCCAGGACGGACTGGAAGATCGGTCAAGCCCGCGTCGACGAGATCAAAGGCCGCACCAGCCACAACAAGGACGCGCACGAACTCGGTGAGACCGAGACCCGGGCACGCATGGGGCGCGCCGACAGGGATCTGGCACGACGCGACAAGGCCGGTGAGCAGGAGCACACCCACAACCAGGAGATCCACGACAGGAAGACCAAGGCATACGACCGTCGCGAGGAACGCGCCGACGAAGTGCACGGTCTCGACGTCGAGTACAAGCGGCTACTGATCGATATCCGCAGGCGCGCGGCCGGTTTCACCGACACCCTCACCAACCAGGGCAGCGAGGGGCAGGCCGAGGCGTCAACGGCGGCGTTCGCCGCCGCCGACGCCAACCGGGACCTGTCCGACGAACACGACGCCGACGCCGACGCTTTCGCTCAGCGCTTCGCCGAGGACACCGGCCACGAGTTCACCGACGACGGGGTCTTCACCGCCGCGGCCCTGCCCGCTACCGCCGACGATGCCGTCATCGACGTCGAATTCTTCGACATCGACCCCGACACCCCGGAGGCCACCGGCAGCGACGGGCCGGCCACCGATCCCGGTGAGCCCATCGAACCGGAATACCCGGGGTCGAGCTCGAGCTCGGCGGATGCGGTGACAGGGCTGACCGAGGAGCTGACCGCCGAGACGCGCTTGTCGCACGTGGCCGAGCCGTTCATGGATTCCGAACTCGCGCCCGACCGCGGGGTGGGTGCGTTGGTCGCCGACGCCGTGGACGCCGCCGTCGGCGGCGACATCGGCGACGGACCGCAACCGGGGGACGAGGCGGGCATCGATCCGAGTGCCGAGTGGTTCGGTCCGGACCCGGAGTGGGATCAGCGGTTCGGGCCGGAGCCGGAGCGTGGCCTATGACCGCGACGAGGAGCCGGTAATGGACACCCCGACCGGCCTGCAAGCCCACCTGCTCCGAGGTATCCAGAACCTGGCCTTGGACAACGAACGTCGCCGGCCCCGCCCGGCCGAGAGCGGCGAGCTCGCCCCCGTCGATGAGCAGTGGGGCATCGGGCAACGCTCCCTGGACCAGCTCGAGCAGGTCGCTCTCGGCATCGGGGTGCCGAAGGCGTGGATCGACTACGCGCGCGCGTCCGGGCAACGCGGCACGCGCTGGCAGGCAGGTCGGCCGATGCTGGGTTCCGGTCACGTCGACCGCGACGAGTTGATCACCGGCCTGGGCCGGGAGGTGCGCGGCCTCCAGGACATGGCCGGGCTCGGTGCGGTCTTCACCGAACGCGGCATCGACGCCGATGTCACCGCTCGTTTCCGCCGGATGATGGGCATGACCTGGCAGCGTCTGGGCGCGACCGCGCACGCCCTGGGAGTGACGACCGAAGAACGCCATCAGGTCTGGGCGCGTGGGCAGCACCATTGGTCCACCGTGGTCGCCGAGCGAGTCCGCGACGCCGACCTCAAGGCGTTGGCCCGGGTCTGGAACGGGATCGTTTCCGCCGACTTCAGCGCGGCGACCATTCCCGTGGTCGTGCTGCAAGCCGCCGGGATCACCGCCGCCGACGCCTCGGCAGCGATGCCGACCTCCCCCGACGACATGGTCACCGAGGTCACCGAAGCCCTCGCTCTGCTCGACGACCGCGCTACCACCGACCCCGCCCTCGACCGCACCGCCGCCGCGATCGCGACCGCGGTGGAAACCGACCCGGCCACACCCGACACCGACACCGACCCCGATACCGGGCCGGCCGACCAACACCCTCTGACCCCGTCCTACCCCGACCCGAGCGAGGGAGCCGAACCATGACGACATCGACATCGACACCTGCGAAACCGGTTGTGCCAGAGAGTGAACAGAGAGGACGTCACGGATGAGTAGACCCGAGGATATCGCGGACCTGGCGGGGTGGAAGGCCGGGTTGTTGGCCCGGATCCAGGAACGCGGCACCGAGCACGCGCGGCTGTTGTTTCGGGGATATCCGGACTACAAGCCCGGATTCGAGCGCGGCGACGTCGCGATCGCGACCTGGCGAGCGCACCTGCGTGACCTGGAGGCCGAACAACAGGAACTGATCGTGCGCGCCGGCGCGTCCGGAATCCCGGACACGGCGATCACCGCGGCGATCGACAACGGGGCGGCCGGTAGGCGGTGGGGCGAGAGCGTGACCGACCCGCCGACCACCCGCCACGGCGAGGACCCGACCCGAGCGCGCATGATCGCGGCGATCGCCGAGGACGTGTGGACGTTGGAACACATGGCCGTCATCGCCCTCGAGCGTGAACACCGCGGGGTCGGCAACCAGACCGATAGCGCCGGACACCAGCAGTACCTGATCAACATGGATCTGCTGTGGGACCGGGTCGACTCGGTCGCCGCGCTGGCCGAGCTGAGCGAGACCGAACGCGAGCAACTCTGGGGCCGTGACATCCACGGCTGGGATCGCCTGGTGGACTACACCGTCGACGGCTACGACGACCTCGAACTCGAACAGCTATGGCGCACCCACGCCTGGGCGGGAATCGCCTGGGACGTGCACCGCGGCGTCGAGAACATGGGCGCCGACGCCGCACGGTCGCAGGTCCCCGACGCCGACCGGCCGCCGAGACCGCAGGTACTGCTTGATCACGCACGCGAGGCCGTGACCGCCGCCGCCGACGCCGAGGCGATCGGGCACGCGCTGACGGTCAGCGGGCCCGAGGCACGCGAGGAGCGGTGGATCCTCGGCATGGACCACCCACCCGAGGTCGGATTCGACGGCGGAGTCGAACCATGAGCGGGCGGCGATCATGAGCACACCGCCCCCGCCGCCCCGGGCCCGTGAGACGGTCGTGCAGTGGCAGGCACAACTGCTGACCCAGATCCGGCTGCTCACCGCCGAGCACACCCGCATCCTCGGTGAGGGCTGGGAGGGCTTCGAGCCCCTGGACCCCGGCGGTGACGCCGAATCCGCCTGGCGCGCGCATCTGGACGCGCTGACCGGCGAACGCGAACGCGCGGAGCAGACCGCGCTGACCGCGGGGGTGCGCCAGGACTGGATCGCGGACGCGGTCGCGCTCGGGGAGAACAGCGCCCTGCCGCGCGTGGACGCCCTGTCGCGACAGGACTCCATGCCCTGGCGCGACGACGCCGCCCAATCGTTCTTCATGGACATGCTCGGGCTGGACCTGTGGCACCTGGAACGCATGGCCGCGTTGGCGGCCGAACGCGGCGACCGCATCGCGACCGGACGGTGGAGCTACGGGGCGAACCCGGACTCGGAAAAGACGTTCGCCCAGAACATGGCGTTGCGCCACGAACGCGTCGTCGCCCTGGCACACGCCGCGCAGATCACCGAGAACGAGGCCGCCACGTTGTGGGGCGACGCCGCCGAACCGTATCGGCGTGACCACGCCGTGCGACTGGAAATCCGAGACGAACTCAGCGTGGTCCAAGCATGGAATTCCTACTCCACACCCTCCACCGAGATGGCGATCCCGCCGTATGTGCCGCTCGACCCGGCTACCGGCACCCCAATCGCCGGCGCGCACGCGCTGCCGCCGACACCCCAACAGATGATCGCCGCCGCCGCCGCGACATTGCGCGCCGAATTCATCGACGCCGCACTCATCGACACCGCCGACGCCACCGCCGCGCTCGGCGCCATCTCCGCCGCCGTCGACGACGCGCTGCCCACCGACACCACCGGGCTCGACACCGCCACCGATCCCGGGCCGGAGCCGGAGAACGACGGCGGATACCGCTACGACTACGGCACCGACCCCTGACCCGTTGATCGACCCTCGCGTTTCGTTGATGCCGCCGGTCACGGGTACTGGCCGCGACATCGAACCCACCCCGGGGACACCGCATTCCTCTCTTTCACGAGGCTGCCGATGTCCATTCCGTACCAACCACACCACCACCCGCCGCGACCGGCTGACCGTCTGCTGGGGCGGTGCCGATGAGCTGGGCGCAGTCGCAGCCTGGGTCCCCCACCGATCCCGGCTACTACCACGATGCCGCCGACGACCGCGAAGCCCGGCTGCGCGCCGATTTCGCCCTCCACCACTACCTGAGCGAGATCGCTCCCTTCGGCGAAACATCCGAGCAGGTCGCTGAACTCACCGAGCGAGCCCGACTGCTGGCACTCCGGTGGGCCGATCCGGGCGATGTCGAAGCCCACGAGTTGTGGACGCAATTGGATGCCGCCACCCGCGCGTGGCAGTCCCACCCGGAAACCACCCGCACCGCCTACGTCCGCGTCGCCGCGGCCCACGCCGACGGTGACGAGGTCGTCGACGACCTCACCTTGCGCAGCCTGCGCCAGGCGGCGGTGTTGACCGGCCGCGTCGAGCCCGACATCACCGGCTCGGCGCAGGACAGTGCCCGCTCCCGCCCCCAGGACCGGGCCAACGTTATCGAACTACGCCCCGGCAACGCCGTCGACCGCGCACTCGGCGGACGTGGCCCCGAGGTCTCGATGGCCGAGATCGACGCGCTCATCGCCACCACCGACGACCTGCTCGACGCCGAAGAACTCGACGGCGATCTCGATACCGGCACCGACCGACGCAGCGTGGACCGGGCTGCGGCGCTGCGGCGGGTGCAGGACCTCTCGGCCGAGCACACCCGCACCAGCGAACGCTTCGCCGACCTGCCCAACCACGACCAAGCCCTCATCGAGCGCCTGGAAGAACTTCTCGACCAGACCCGCCAAGCACGCGGCGACGCGGCGCTGGCCGGGGCCGACCCGGAACAAATTCATCGCGCCTACCTGGCCGGACGGGACGGCACCTACGCCCACGCCACCACCGAGGCCGACCCGACCGCCCACATCGACGCCGCCGTCGCCGCCGCCCTCGGCGACGCCGACGGCATCGATCCACCCGACCCTGAACCCGAACCCGGTGTCGACGTCGACGTCGAGCCCGAACCGTCCCGAGACATCGGAGCGTCGCTGTGAAAACACCTGTCCACCAACAGATCACCGATCCTTATCCAGGAGTGCGCGCATGATCGCGACACGAGAGACCCGTCGACGGACCAAGAGCGGAGTCGGCGAGGAAACCACGATGCTGCTGCTGTTCCTCGCGGCACTCGCACTCGCGGGCACCGCGTGGGCGGCATTGTCGGTGGGCCGGTGGTGGGCCGGGTTACCGGTCACCGGGAACCCGGCCGCCGCCCTGCTGGCCGTGGTGCTCGGCAACACCGGGTGGCCGTGGCAGGCCACACTCGTGGCCGTTGTCCTCTACGGCCTCGAAGCGGGCGTGCTCGTGGCCGGGTGGCGGCTGCTGCGCACACTGCACGAGATCGATGCGGCGGCGCGGACCATGCAGCGCCCCAACCAGATCCGTATCGCCCGCGCTCGCGACAACGCCGCGGCTAATCAGCGGTTGCTGGCCGACGCGCCCGAGGACGTGCAGCAACTGAAAGGCCCGCCGCTGGGGCGCACCGTGGTCGGCGGGGTCGAGTTGTTCGTGCCCACGGAGTTGGGGGTGACGATCGCGGCCGGTACCCGCACCGGCAAGACGATGGCCTGGGCGATTCCGGCGGTGCTGGCGGCGTGGGGGCCGTGCCTGGCCACCAGCAACAAACCCGATCTCTACCGCCACACCGTGGGCGGCCGTGAGGAACGCGGCCGGGTGTGGGTGACGGATCTGCAAGGGGTGACCGGTACCGCGGTGTGCGGGTTCTGGGTGAACCTGCTGACCCAGGTCGCCGGGCTCCCGGCGGCGCGCAAGCTGGCGGGGTTCTTCGTCTCCGCGTCCTCGGGCACCGCGGCTCAGGCCGCGAATGCCAAGGTGGACAGCTATTTCGATGGCGGGGCCCAAGAGTTGCTGGCTCTCTACATCCTGGCCGCCGCTCGTGCGGGCGGAGATCTGCTGCACGTGGCCGAGTGGCTCGGCAAGGACCAGGATCCGACCCCGGCGCTGATCCTGGACGCCCACGGCCAGCGCCGCCCGGCCGACCGTATCCGCGAGTCCCAGGCCCTGTACGCCCGCCAGCGCGACGGGCTCTACGACATGGCGAGACGGTTCTTGAACGTCCTCGCCGATGCCGACTACGCGCAGATGGTCACCCCGCCCGCGCGCACGCACCTGCGCGTGCGGGAAGCCAAGGCGAAGGTCGTGATCGAGAAGAAGATCCAGTCGCGCACGCACGAGTTGCCGGAATTCAAGCCGGTCGATTTCGTCGAATCCACCGACACCGTGTACGCGCTGTCGATGGCCGGACCCGACGGCGCCACCCCGCTCACCTCGGCACTGGTCGGGCAGATCATCGAAGCCGCCCTCACTGCGGCCCGCGCCCGGCCTGACGGGCGGCTGGCGGTGCCGCTGCTCGGTGTGCTCGACGAAGCCGCCAACTGTGCCCGCATCTCGGAGCTGCCCTCCTACTACACCTACGCCGGGGGCTGCGGAATCATCCTCATGACGATCCTGCAAGTCCTCGAACAGGGCGAAGACCTCTGGGGCGCAAGCGGACTCAAGACGATGCGCGCCCAGAGCATCGAGGTCTACGGCGGCGGTATCGCCGCGGTGGACTACCTCCAGCACTGGTCGCAGATGGCCGGACAGCACGATGTCGCCGACCGCTCCCGCAGCCGCGGCCAGGGCGGCACCAACCGCACCCTGTCGTGGCGGGCCGAACCCATCCTCGAAGTCTCCGCGCTCGCCGCGCTGCCGAAAGACCGCGCCCTGGTGCGACTGCCAGGCCACGGACCGGTGCTCGTGGAGAAGGTGTGGTGGCAGGACACCGACTACGCGCCGGTCATCCGCCGATCGCTGAAGGAATTCGCCACCAGCGGCCAGTCCGTCGTCGTTGTCGCACCCGACGACGGTGACGACGATCCGAGCGTTTCGGGCGGGGCGGGGGACCAGTGATGAGCACTCCGAATCCGCCTGCGGCACCGGCCGCGAAAACGGCGCGGGCACGCAAGCCCTCGTATCCGCATTTCGTGGCCTTCGCCGAGAAATGGTTGCTGCCGTTGATCAGCGTGCGGATCTCGGGCGGCAACCGCGAGAACACCTACACCTGGTGTGCGCAGTGGTGGGCGCACCGGGCGGTCGCGGTCCGCGTCGCGCACCTGCACGCCGCGTTCGAAGCCTCCCGCGGCTCCGGCGTCAGCGCGTTCGTCACCGGCCACGTCGACCCGCACTTCCGGGTCATCCTCGACGCCGCGCAAGGCCCGCTGCACCGCTGCACCCCGACCGAGCACGTCACGACACCCTCGTTGCCGTTCGAACCCGTTCCCGCCGAACAACTCCCACGCATCATCCCGCGCGCCGACACCGACCCGGAGTCGGCGGCCGGGGCCGGTGCCGGTTCGGGGAGCGGCACCGGCGAGGACGGCGGCGCGAAAAAGAAGAAACCGCCGCCGCCGCGATTCAGC
>NZ_BAGG01000007.1 GCF_000308695.1 Nocardia takedensis NBRC 100417
GCCGCGTCGCCATTGGCCGTCGGTGGTGATGAGGAGTTTGGCTCCGGCGTCGTCGAGGCGGTGGCGTAGCGCGGTGGGGGAGAAGCCGGCGAAGACGACGGAGTGGGTGAGTCCGAGTCGGGCGCAGGCGAGGATGGCGATGACGGCTTCGGGGATCATGGGCATGTAGATCCCGACGCGGTCGCCGGGTTGTAGACCGAGGTGGGTGAGGTGGTTGGCGGCGCGGCTGGTTTCTTCGAGCAGTTCGCGGTAGGTGAGGTCGCGGGTGTCGCCGGGTTCGCCGACGAAGTGCAGGGCGATCTTGTCGCCGTGGCCGTTGTTCACGTGGCGGTCGAGGCAGTTGTAGGCGGCGTTGAGTTGGCCGTCGGCGAACCATTTCGCGACCGGTGGGGTGGTCCAGTCCAGGACCTGGGTGAAGGGGGTGTGCCAGTGCAGGCGTCGGGCTTGTTCGGCCCAGAAGGCTTCGCGGTCGGTGGCGGCGGTGGTGTAGATGGTGGCGTCGACGTTGGCCCGCGCGGCGAAATCCGCACTCGGCGCG
>NZ_BAGG01000006.1 GCF_000308695.1 Nocardia takedensis NBRC 100417
AGGCCGTAGACGATGTAGGAGTGTCCGGTGATCCAGCCGATGTCGGCGGTGCACCAGTAGATGTCGGTGTCGGGTTTGTGGTCGAAGACGGTGTGGTGGGTGTAGCTGGTCTGGGTGAGGTAGCCGCCGGTGGTGTGGAGGATGCCTTTGGGTTTTCCGGTGGTGCCGGAGGTGTAGAGGATGAACAGGGGGTGTTCGGCGGGGAAGGGTTGGGCGGTGTGGTGCGGGGAGGCTTTGGCGACGGTGTCGTGCCACCAGTGGTCGCGGCCCTCGAGCAGGTCGACGGGGTTGCCGGTGCGTTTGACGATCAGGACGTGTTCGACGGTGGTTTGCGGGGTCGGGACCTCGGGGTTGTCGGGGTGGTAGGCGAGTGCGTGGTCGACGGCGGGTTTGAGCGGGGTGGGGGT
>NZ_BAGG01000005.1 GCF_000308695.1 Nocardia takedensis NBRC 100417
GGGCCGTAGACGATGTAGGAGTGTCCGGTGATCCAGCCGATGTCGGCGGTGCACCAGTAGATGTCGGTGTCGGGTTTGTGGTCGAAGACGGTGTGGTGGGTGTAGCTGGTCTGGGTGAGGTAGCCGCCGGTGGTGTGGAGGATGCCTTTGGGTTTTCCGGTGGTGCCGGAGGTGTAGAGGATGAACAGGGGGTGTTCGGCGGGCAAGGGTTGGGCGGTGTGTTCCGGGGAGGCTTTGGCGACGGTGTCGTGCCACCAGTGGTCGCGGCCCTCGAGCAGGTCGACGGGGTTGCCGGTGCGTTTGACGATCAGGACGTGTTCGACGGTGGTTTGCGGGGTCGGGACCTCGGGGTTGTCGGGGTGGTAGGCGAGTGCGTGGTCGACGGCGGGTTTGAGCGGGGTGGGGGC
>NZ_BAGG01000004.1 GCF_000308695.1 Nocardia takedensis NBRC 100417
ACCGAAGGTCAGGTGCTGGGCATGGTGTTCGGCGCGGCGGTGACCGACGACGACACGGGATACGTGCTGACGCTGCGCGAGGTCCGCCCGGACCTGGAGGCCGCGATCGATGCGAACACGCCGATCGACACGGGAGCCTGCGTCCTGAGCTGAGCCCGGGTCAGTCGAGGAATTTCGCGAGTTCGGTGGTCACGGTGTCCGGGTTCTCCTGGTGTGCGAAATGCGCGGCGTCCGGGACCGTGACCAATCGCCGCCGCGGCGCCCACTTCTGTCCGCGGTGGTAGGTGGAGCGGAGCAGGTAGGTGTCGGATGCACCGCGCAGCGCCAGGACCGGGATGTCGAGCGGGTCGCGCATGGTCGCCATGAATCTTCGGCCGTCCGGACGCCACTGGCTGCGGAAGGCCCACCGCTGGTACTCCAGGGCGCAGTGCGCGACCCCGGGAATCCGGATCGCCGACCGCATCCGCCGGGCGACGTCGATGAATTCGGCGGTGCCCGCGAACTCCGCGCCGACCCGCTGCCGCAGCAACCGCTCCACCTCGAAACCGTCGGCGGTGGTGAGCAGATGCTCCGGATAGCGCGGCAACTGGTAGCGCAGGAAATCGGGCAGCCACGTCGCCCGCTGCGCGCCGTCGCGCAACACGGCGGACTTCAAGGCGGCCGGATGCGGTGAACTGATCAGCGCGATCGAGGAGACCAGGCGCGGATGCAGCACCGCCGTCGTCCAGCAGACCAGCCCGCCTTCGGCGTGACCGACCAGTGTGGCCTCGGTGTGGCCGAGGGCGCGGACCAGACCGGCCACGTCACCGGCCAGTGTCCAGCCGTCGTAGCCGCGCGGCGGTTTGTCGCTGTCGCCGTAACCGCGCAGGTCGACCGCGACCACGCGGTACCCGAGATCGGACAGTCCGGTCAGTTGGTGTCGCCACGACCACCAGAAGTCGGCGAATCCGTGCAACAGCACGACCAGCGGCGCGTCGCGACGCTGTGCGGCCGCCTCCACCACGTGGAATCGGATGCCGTTGGCGTGCACGTCGCGATGTGTCCACGGTCCCTCGTAGCGGACGCTGGACGGATCCGGAAGGAAGTTCGACGACACGCCGACCGAGCCTAGTGCGCGCGGGTTCGCGGTGCTCGCGCTGTCCGCGTTTCGCGCGCGAGTGTCACTTCTTCAGCGCGGGCTGATCCTCGTGTCCGCCGAATCCGCTGGGCAGAACCGTGCGGGCCTGCTTGAGGGAATCGATGGTCTTCTCCGGCGCGCGCAGCTTCTTGACCCGCAGGTACCCGAGCAGTGCCAGCACCACCGTGGTCACCACCATCAGCAGGAACACGATGAGGAAAGCGGCCCAACGCGCCAGCCAGACATCGAGCAGTTCGCCGAGGAAGAAGAAAAAGAAGAAGGAGCTGAACAGCAGCACCGTGAGCGCGAGGATGAAGTAGACGCTGCCTTGCAGGCCCTTCTTGACCTCGCCGGTGACCTCGGCTTTGGCGAGCGCGACTTCGGCGCGCACCAGCGTCGACATCTGCTCGGTGGCGTCGCGGACCAGGCTGCCGAAGCTGGCGGACCCGATCGGATCGGCATCGGTCAAGGGGATGGAGGTCAGCGTCCGGTGCTGTGCCTCGCCCGCACCGCCACGCTGTGACCCGTTACCGCCCTGGGTGAAACTCACTTGGTCGACCCTTCTCCCTGTCCCGGCACTGCCTCGTCTGCGTTCACTGTGCGCTGGTGGACGCGCCCACGCCGCCACAGTAGCGCCGAACCGGCGAGCGACGCGGCCAGTGAGGTCACCAGCACCGCGGCTTTCGCCGTTTCGACAGCGGAGCCGTCGCCGACCTCGGCCAGCGCGAGTTCCGCCACAAGAAGGCTAACGGTGAACCCGATCGCACCGAGAACCGACAGGGCGAACATATCGCGATAGCCCAGTCCGTCGGGTCTGCGGGCCAGGCGCAACCGGATCGCGACCACGCTGAAACCCAGGATGCCCAGGGGTTTTCCGAGCAGCAGGCCGAGGACGATCGCGAGAGACAGTCTGTCGGTGAACAACTCGCCCAGCGACCCCGAGTCGACGTGGACGCCCGCCGCGAACAGCGCGAACAGCGGAACGCACAGTCCGGCCGACACCGGTTGGATCAGGTGTTCGAGCCGCGTCGCGGGCGATTCGTCTTCGTCGGGATCGGTGCGCACGCGGGTCAGCAGTCCGAGCGCGACGCCGGCGAGCGTGGGATGGACACCCGCCTCGTGCAGGGCGTACCAGGTGATCAACGCCAGGGGGACATAGAGGATCGGCGTGCTGATCCGGCGGTGCTGCCCCCACGCCCACAGCGCGCAGCAGGCCGCCGCACCCGCGAGCCACAGCAGCGACACCGCCGCGGTGAACAGCACCGCGATCAACACGATCGCCAGCAGGTCGTCCACGACGGCGAGGCTGAGCAGGAAGACCCGCGCTGTTGCGGGGACGCGCGAACCGGTCAGGGCGAGGACGGCGAGGGCGAACGCGATATCGGTGGCCACCGGGATCGCCCAGCCGCGCTCCATCCCGGGAACGCCGTGACCGACCGCGAACGCGATGACGGCCGGCGTGATCACGCCGCCGACCGCGGCGATGATCGGCAACGCCGCGCGCCGCGGATCGGCCAGTTCGCCGACGACCAGTTCGCGTTTGAGTTCGAGTCCCGCGACGAAGAAGAAGATCGCCAGCAGGCCGTCCGCGGTCCATTCCGCGAGGGTGAGGTCCAGGTGCAGTGGCGGGATGGGCAGGGTCGTCGCGACCATGGCGTCGTAGCCCGCGCCCCACGGCGAGTTGGCCCACAGCAGCGCGAGCGCGGCCGCGGCCAGCAGGAGCGCGCCGCCGACGGTCTCGGTCCGCAGGTAGCGGGTCAACTCCGACGGCGCTCGAGTGATCACGGAAAACCTTTCGGCGGGGTGGGCGATACCGCGGAAGGGTTCTGTTGACCCGACCGCCCGCCGACCAGACTTCCCGGCACTCCTGACGCGATCTTAACGGTCGCGTCAGGAGTGCCGGGGCAGTCGGTG
>NZ_BAGG01000003.1 GCF_000308695.1 Nocardia takedensis NBRC 100417
GCGACGTCCTGATCGGGCGGCGGGAACCTCAGGCGCGCAGGCGTTCCCGCCGCAACTGCTCCACCTCGGGCAGCGGCAGCGGCGCGAGTTCGGACACCCCGAGCGCGCGGGTGAGCAGCAGATCGGCGAGTTCGGGATTGCGGGCCAACGCGGGGCCGTGCATGTAGGTGCCCAGCACCGAACCCTGCACGACGCCTTCCAGACCATCGCCGACGCCGTTGCCGACCCCGCGGGTGACCCGCGCCAACCCGGTCGCGTCCTTGCCGAGTGTCGTTCCGCCCCGATGGTTCTCGAAACCGGTCAGCGGCGCGGTCAAGCCGGGGAGCAGCGGGGTGGTGGTCACCTCACCGATCGCGCGCACCGACTGCGGCGCGGTGGTGACGTCGAACAGGCCGACCCCGTCGACGCGCTCGCCGCCCGAGGTCTCGTACCAGTGGCCCAGAACCTGGATCGCCGCGCAGATGGCCAGCACCGGCGCACCGCGGCCCGCGGCCCGCTGGAGTCCGGGGAACCGTTGCAGGTGCCGGGTGGCCAGGCGCTGCGCGGAATCCTCCGCGCCGCCGAGGGTGTAGAGGTCCAGCGACTCCGGCACCGGATCGGGCAGCGTGATCTCCACGATCTCCGCGTCGTAACCGCGCATCCGCGCCCGCTGACGCAGCACCAGCGCGTTGCCGCCGTCACCGTAGGTGCCCATGACATCGGGCAGCACCAGCCCGATCCGCAGGGTCGATTCGCTCATCGCTTCGCCTCGAGGTCGCGGTTCAGATCGCGGAACGCGGTGTAGTTCGCCAACACCTCGACGTGGCCGGCCGGGCAGGAGGCGATGGCGCGCACCGGATCGGGCACGGTCGTGTGCTCGACACCGGCGTAGGTCAACCGGACGGCCAGATCGGTGGCGCGCTCACCCGAGGCCACCACCTGCACGCCCTCGAAATGCTCGAAGCGCACATCCCACAGCCAGGACAGATCCTCGCCGTCGGGCACCTGCCCGTTCACCGCGATCACCAACCCCGCCGAGGACGGGTCGATCATCGACAGCGCCTCCTGCCAGCCCGCCGGGTTCTTCGCCAGCAGCAGTCGCGCCGCGTGCTCACCCACCTGCACCGTGCGGTAGCGGCCCGCGATCTCGCGTACTGTGCCCGCCGCCGCGACCGCCTGCGTCGCGTCCGCGCCCAACGCCACCGCCGCCGCGACCGCCTGCGCGGCGTTGCCGCGGTTGGCCCGACCCGGCAGCGACAGCGTCAACGGCAGACGCAGACCGTCCGGGCCGCACAGCTTGTCGTCATCGAGCCACCAATCCGGTTCCGGCCGTTGGAAATCCGTGCCCGTACTGCGCCAGTGCGCGCCCTCCCAGAGGATCGGCTCGCCGCTGCGCGGACAACTCGTCGCGTCCACGGCCCACCCGCTGCCCGCCGCGACCCACACCACATTCGGGTGGTCGTAGGCGATCGAGGCGATCAGCACGTCGTCGCAGTTCGCCACGACCACCGTGTCGGGATGCCGGGCGAGTCCGGCGCGCAGCCTGCGCTCGATCATGTTGATCTCGCCGACCCGGTCGAGTTGGTCACGGCTCAGGTTCAGCAGCACCACGGCCGCCGGGTTCAGCGAATCGGTGACGTGTGGCAGATGCAGTTCGTCCACCTCGATCGCGGCCAGTTCCACACCCTGGTGCACGCTCAGCGCCGCGACGATCCCGGCGTCCATGTTCGCGCCGTCGGCCTGGGTGGCGACCTCGCCGAGGGTGGCCAGCGCCGCCGTGGTCATCCTGGTGGTGGTGGATTTGCCGTTGGTGCCGGTGACCAGCACCGTGCGCCGCCCGCGACCCAACTGATCCATGATCGTGGGATCGATCTTCAACGCGATCAACCCGCCGATCATCGAACCCTTGCCGCGGCCCGCGCGCTGCGAGGCCCACGACGCCAGCGCCGCCGCCCGCAGGGCGATCCGCCCACGCACCGATATCTTCACGCCGCCCAGTCTCGCACGAGGCCCCCGGACCACGCGCTCTACGTGGGCCGGTCGAACAGGTTCGGCTGACCGGCCGCCCAGCGCTCGGCGTCCAGCGCGCGCAACGGCTCCAACTCCACCGCGCGATACATCCGGTAGGTCCGGCAGCGCGGCGCGTCCGAACCGACCACGTCCAGCAGCGCGTTCACCGCCGACCGCGCCGACTCGTTCGCGCCCTCCATGGTGGCCAGATCCACATCGGTGCGCACGTAGTCGCCCGCGAGGAACAGGTTCTCCACCCCGCCGTGCGCCGTCGGCCGATGCTCCCAGGACCCGGCGGTGTTGATGAGCAGCGGATCCTCGTTGACATTGCGTCGCTGATCGCCCTGCCAGGTGACACCGGGATCGAGGAACCAGGAGTGCAGGTCGGCGTCGCGCAACGTCGACTCGTTGTCGTCCAGATGCTGCCGCAACTGCGCCCACGTCTCGCGGGCGATCTCCTCGTGGGTGCACTCCTTGGCGGTCTTGCCGTACAGCACGCCGGGAGTGTTCCAGTCCGAGATGTCCACCGACAGGCAGTCCGCGACCGTGCCGTCGCCGTACTCGGGCAGTTTGCGGGTCCACAGCTGATTCTGGGTGATCGAGGTCAGCGACCACGGAGCGTCGATGTAGGCGGTGTGCCCGCGCGAGATGGTCGCCGGTCGACGCAGGTAGAACTGGATTCCGGTCATCCAGTCGACGTAGAGGTGGGCCATCCCCGCCAGCTCCGGCCAGGCCGCCAGCACCTCCGGGGACCACAGCGTGCGCGCCTGCTCCACCGGCAGCGCCACCACGAAATGGTCCGCCTCGACGGTGGCCGCGCCGTCCGGTCCGCTGATCCGGGCCGCCGTGACCCGCCGGTCGCGCACATCCAGGCCGACCACCCGCGCGCCGAGGCGGAACTCCACACCCAACTCGCGCAACCGCGCGACCCACGGATCGATCCAGGCGGCGTTCGTCGGGCCGTTGAGCACCCGGTCCAACGGTCCGTCGTTGCCGACCTGGAACGGGTTGCCGAGGAACTGCTCGCCCATGGTGCCGATCGTGCGGACGCTGGCGATCTCGTCCTTGGCCGCCACCAGCAGACTGGTCAGCGCGCGCGAGATCAACGCGCGGAACTCGTGGGACCGGGAGTGCCCGCCCACGAATTCGTTCCACCCCATCCGCTCCCACTGCCCGAGCCTGCGGGCATCGCAACTGGAGTTGAACACCAGCAGCCGATTGGCGAAATACAGCCCCTCCGGGGCGGGCAGGTTCAGCGACGCCGAGATCATCGCGCCGACCGTCTCCTGGAAGGCGTCCTGCGTCGCGCCGGCGGCCGCGGCCGGACTCAGCGGCAGGATGCGGAAATCGTCGGCGTCGCGCCGCGCGAACCGGGCCTCGGTGAGTTCGATCAAGTTATCCCACACCCCGTTGGCGTTCCCGCCGAACGGAATCCGCCGCATGGTGTCGGGAATGTGCTGGTAGAAGCCCGGGAAGAAACGAAAACCGTGCTCACCGGGCAGATCGGGACGCCCGCCCGCTCCGGTGCCCGGCACCGGGATGCTGCGCGCCTTGCCGCCCAGCGCCCGCTTCTCGTAGACGGTGACCCGGAACCCGCGCTCGGCCAGTTCGTGCGCGGCCGTCAACCCGGCCACCCCGCCGCCCAGCACCGCGACCCGCGCGCCCGGCGGAGCGCCGCTCGCCGACCCCGATCCGACCACCCCGGCCGACAACGCACCCGCTGTCGCCATCCCCATCGCCATCGTGCCGCGAATCATCGATCTCCGCGTAACGGGCCATCGCTGTTCTGCCATGCGCTTGTTCGCTGCCCAGTCTCTGCCGCTCGGTCCTCGCCGCCATGTCTTCAAGCCGCCCCCACTGTAGAGAGGCACGATCCGACGACCCGACCCGCCCCGCACGCGGGCACCATCGAACCGCGGGGGCCGAGACTACCGCCCCCGCCACCCCACCGCAGCGAACCCACCGAAGTCACCACGGGGTAGCGAGCCCAACTAGCGAAGCGCATGCACCATCGACCTTGCCCCCTTGGCGAACCCCCACAGGCGACGTCACCGCCTGGCGTCCCCGACCCGGGAACGAGCCCCACGAGCAACGTCCGCGGCGGCCCAGTCAGCTACGGGCGAAGCGCCCGGCCACTGCTCGGTACAACCCCCCAAGCAATATCCCCACCTCACGCTGCCCTGCCCGGTACACCCCACAAGCAACATCCCCACCCCACGTCCCCGACCCGGGTGCGAGTCTTGCGAGCGACGTTCGCGGCCGTCTCGTCGGCCGGTGGGCGAAGCGCATGCGCCGCAGGCGCGAGTCTCGCCCGCCGGCCGACGAGACATAAGGGGCCGCGAACACGCCGCGCCGAAGGCGCGGCCAATCAAACACCGGGTACACCGCCCTGAGACCCGTAATCCGGCAACGCCCGCCCCCTCACCGGCGACGTCACCACCAAAGCCCGCCGCATGGCAAACCCCACAAGCAACATCACCGGCCAACGTCCCCCACTCGGCCGCGAACACGCCGCGTCGAAAGCGCGGCCAATCAAGCACAGCTCAGTGAACCCCGGGCGGGCCCTGGTTGCGGTATTGCTGGGCGGCGATGTAGCCGAAGTCGTCGGCGACCATCGCGGCGAGTTCGAGCAGTGCGCGTTGGGTGCTTTTGCCGACGAGTTCGAGGTCGATTTCCGCGCCTTCGGCGAGGTGGTCGTCGAAGGGGACGACTTGCACGGCGCGTGTGCGGTCCAGGAACAGACCGCGCAATTGCTCGAGGTCGATCGTGGACGCGCCGCGCCGTGAGGCGTTGACGACGACCACCGTGCGTTCCACCAGTTTGCTGTAGCCGTGGTGGTCGAGCCAGTCCAGTGTGGCGGAGGCGCTGCGCGCGCCGTCGATCGCGGGGGAGGTGACCAGGACCAGCGAACTGGCCATGTCGAGCACGCCTGACATCGCCGAATGCATCAGGCCGGTGCCGCAGTCGGTGAGGATGATGTTGTAGAAGGATTGCAGGATGCCGACCGCTTTGCGGTAGTCGGCTTCGCTGAACGCTTCCGAGACGGCCGGATCCTGTTCCGAGGCGAGCACTTCCAAGCGGCTGGGCGCCTGCGAGGTGTGCGCGCGGACATCGGAGTAGCGCGAGATCTGCTGGTCTTCGAGCAGGTTGCGGACCGTGGAGCGGGTCTGGCGCGGCACCCGGTGGGCGAGCGTGCCCAGGTCGGGGTTCGCGTCGATCGCGATGACGCGGTCACCGCGCAGCGAGGCGAAAGTGGACCCGAGTCCGACGGTGGTGGTGGTCTTGCCGACGCCGCCTTTGAGCGACAGGATCGCGATGCGGTAGTCGCCGCGCACCGGTTGGTTCACCCGGTCGACCAGGTCGCGGTGCACGATGTCGGCGGCGGATTCGCCCGGGTTGATCATGCCGCCGGAAGCCTTGTGCACGGCCCGACGCCATCCGCTGCGCGGCGCTCGACGGGCCCGGCGCAGCAGATTCAGGTCGTTGACCGAATTTCCCGGCTGACCCGGATGCTGGACGTGCTGCGGCTGGAACGGCGGACGCCCACCGGGACCGGGCGGCGCGAACTGGCCCGTCGGCGGACCTTGCGGACCGGGCTGCGGCTGCTGATACATCGGCGGCGCGGGCGGCTGCGCGGGCAGCGGCGGCGGAGCCCAGCTGTAGATGGGGCCGTCCTGGTCCGGTGCGCCCGCACCGTACGGCGAAGGCTGTTGCGGCGCTTCGGGAGCCGGCGGCTGCGGGTCGGACGGGTACGGACCGCCCTGGTACTGCGGGAACTGCCCCGGCGGATACGGCGACCCGTACTGCTGTTCGGCGGGCGGCGCGAAACCCTCACCGCCGCCGTAGTTCTGCGGATACCCCGGCGCCTGACCCGCGTACCCCGCGTAGCCGGGCGCCTCCTGCGGCGCGGCTTCGCGAGCGGAATCCCCGGCGTCCTTGGCCTTCTCGGCGTTGCCGCCTTCGGACCGCTCGCCCTCGACGCTCCCCGATTCGGCGGTGACGTCGGCCGTATCCACCGAATGACTCTGCAGCCAGGGCGGAGAGGTCGGGTTGTGGTCGTTGTTTGTCACAGTTCCCCCATCTGCTCGGGATTCGAGCAGAGAGCTCGGCGCGTGGATGCGGAACCAACGCTAGCACGGGGTTCCGCCCCTCGCTTCGTGGTAACCCAGGGCGATCAAACCAAACCCGAAACCCCCATCCCCCCTGGTCAACCGGCGTTAACCACCCGGTCGAAGTACACCTTGCACGAACCCCCCGAGCCGGCCGCCGACCGACCCGGGGGGACTCGACTCACACGCTGCGGTTGACCGCCGAGACCACCGCGCGCAGCGAGGCGGTAGTGATCGAGGTGGCGATGCCGACGCCCCAGACGACCTTGTCGCCGATGGCGCATTCGACGTAGGCGGCGGCTTGGGCGTCGTCGCCCGCGGACATCGCGTGCTCGGAGTAGTCCAGGACGCGCACGTCGAAGCCGACGGTGGCGATGGCGTCGATGAAGGCGGCGAGCGGGCCGTTGCCGCTGCCGCTGACTTCTTGTTCGACGCCGTCGACCTTGACCACCGCGGTGATGGCGTCGACTCCGCCGTCGGTTTCGGAGGCGGTCACTTTCTGGCGGATGCGTTCCAGGGGGCGGATGGGGGACAGGTATTCCCCGTGGAAGACGTCCCACATCTCCTTGGGCGTGACTTCGCCGCCTTCGCCGTCGGTGATCTTCTGGATCGCCTGGGAGAACTCGATCTGCAGGCGGCGCGGCAGGGCCAGGCCGTGATCGGTTTTCATGATGTAGGCGACCCCGCCCTTGCCGGACTGGGAGTTGACGCGGATGACGGCTTCGTAGGTGCGGCCGACGTCCTTGGGGTCGATGGGCAGGTAGGGGACTTCCCACACGATGTCGGCGACGTCGCGTTCGGCGGCGTCGGCGGTGGCTTTCATCGCGTCCAGGCCCTTGTTGATGGCGTCCTGGTGCGAACCGGAGAACGCGGTGTAGACCAGGTCGCCGCCGTAGGGGTGGCGTTCGTGGACGGGCAACTGGTTGCAGTATTCGACGGTGCGCCGGATCTCGTCGATGTCGGAGAAGTTGATCTGCGGGTCGACGCCGCGGGAGAACAGGTTCATCCCCAGGGTGACCAGGCAGACGTTGCCGGTGCGTTCGCCGTTGCCGAACAGGCAGCCTTCGATGCGGTCGGCGCCGGCCTGGTAGCCGAGTTCGGCGGCGGCGACGGCGGTGCCGCGGTCGTTGTGCGGGTGCAGCGACAGCACGATGGAGTCGCGGCGGGCCAGGTTGCGGCTCATCCATTCGATGGAGTCCGCGTAGACGTTAGGGGTGGCCATCTCGACGGTGGCGGGCAGGTTGATGATCATCGGCTTGTCGGGGGTGGGCGCGATGATCGCGGTGACCGCGTCGCAGACGTCCTTGGCGTAGTCCAACTCGGTGCCGGTGTAGGACTCCGGGCTGTATTCGTAGCGCCAGTTGGTGTCGGGGTAGCGCTGCTGGACTTCCAGGCACAGCGCGGCGGCGTCGGTGGCGATCTTCTTGACGGCGTCGCGGTCGGCGCGGAAGACGACCTTGCGTTGCAGGATGGAGGTGGAGTTGTAGAAGTGCACGATGACGTTGCTCGCGCCCGCGCACGCCTCGAAGGTGCGTTCGATCAGTTCGGCGCGACATTGGGTCAGCACCTGGATGGTGACGTCTTCGGGGATGGCCCCGTCTTCGATGATCTCGCGCACGAAGTCGAAGTCGGTCTGGCTGGCCGAGGGGAAGCCGACCTCGATCTCCTTGTAGCCCATCCGCACCAGCAGGTCGAACATGCGACGTTTGCGGGCGGGGCTCATCGGGTCGATCAGCGCCTGGTTGCCGTCGCGCAGGTCGACGGCGCACCATCCGGGGGCGCGGTCGATGACCCGGTCGGGCCAGGTGCGGTCGGCCACGGTGACGGGTTCGACCTCTTCCGCGTACGGGCGGTAGCGGTAGGTCGGCATGGACGAGTTCTTCTGGGTGTTCCAGGCGGGCTGGTCCGCGGGTGCCGGCTTCGTGGGTGCGGCGATGGTGCGCGAACCGGAGACGAATACGTCAGCGGGGGACATGCGATTTCTCCAGGGTGTGGGTTGATCCCGTATGAGGGTCGACCGGCGTGGCGGAACCCCGCGACGGGAGCCGGTCTGTTCAGACCCCGTCGCGGCGACCGAGAAGAAGCGCCCGCTGCATGATGTCGTTCACTCTACCTCCGCCGCGGTCGTCGGCCGAACCCGGTCCCGTCGTCGGGCGTCGGGATGCCGGGCGTTAGCGTCGGAGCAGTCCGAACCGGATCAGGTTACCGGAGGCTCGTGCGCCCGGTGCTGGAACGCTTGTACGGGCACCGCCCGACGGGACGTCGAAGGATTGTGCGCTATGACCTGGCTGGAGATGGTGGCCGTGTTCGCCGCGGGGATCGCGGCGGGCGGTATCAACACCGTGGTGGGATCGGGCACGCTGCTCACCTTCCCGACGTTGTTGGCCTTCGGCATCCCGCCGGTGACGGCGAACGTGTCGAACACGATCGGTCTGGTGCCGGGCTCGATCAGCGGCGTGATCGGTTATCGCCGGGAACTGGCAGGTCAGCGCGCCCGGTTGGCGCAGTTGGGCACGGCGTCGCTGTTGGGCGGCACGACGGGCGCGATCCTGCTGTTGGTGCTGCCGCCCGACGCGTTCAAGGCGATCGTGCCGGTTCTGATCATCGTCGCGCTGGTGCTGGTGGTGGTGCAGCCGAGGTTGGCGGCGTGGGTGAAGAAGCGGCGGGAGAGCAACGACGCGCCCGCGCCGCGGCACGGCGGCCCGATCCTGTTGGCGGCGGTGTACGCGACGGGCATCTACGGCGGTTATTTCGGGGCCGCGCAGGGTGTGCTGCTGATCGGTTTGCTCGGTGTTTTCGTGCACGAGGACATCCAGCGTTTGAACGGGGTCAAGAACGTGCTCGCGCTGCTGGTCAACGCCGTGTCCGCGGTGATCTTCATCGTGGTCGCGGAGGTGGACTGGACGGTGGTGGCGTTGATCGCGGGCGGTTCGATCATCGGCGGCCAACTCGGCGCGACGGTCGGCAGGCGACTGTCGCCGACGGTGCTGCGCGGGGTGATCGTGGTGGTGGGCACGATCGCGGTCGTCCGGTTGCTGACGGCGTGAGCGGGCGGTGGCTGAAATCAGGGTGGGATGTCGTCACCGAGGATGACGACCGCGAGCCCTCCGGCGGTCGACGATGAGTGACGTGCGCAGGTGGAGGACTCTCATCGCGGTGGCGGTGCTGGCGGTGTTGCCCGGGGCGAGTGGCTGCGGCCCGGTGACCGAGCACGCGTCGGCGGTCGCGGAACTGGTCGCGCAGGCCGACGCCGCGCCGACGCCGACCCTGGACTGGGCCCCGTGCGTCGACCTGGAACTGTCCGGGTACGACTGCGCGACCGCGCGGGTGCCGCTGGACTACGCGCGGCCGGAAGGCGAGACGATCGCGCTGGCGGTTCTGCGCCAGCGCGCGAGCGATCCGGATCGGCGGATCGGGTCGCTGTTCGTGGGTGCGGGCGGCCCGGGTGGTTCCGGGTTGGACCGGGCGGCGAGCGGACCGCTGCTGCCGGGGGAGGTGAGTCGCCGGTTCGACGTGGTGACCTTCGATCAGCGCGGGGTCGGCCGCAGTGCGCCGGTCAAGTGCTTCGTCGACGACGCGGCGCGGCAGCGGTTCTGGTCGGCGACCACGTCGCTGCCGCCCGCCACGGTCGCCGACGAGCAGGACAGCGCCCGCGCGAGCCGGGAATTCGCGCAGGGATGCGCCACCCACAGTTCCGCGCTGCTGCCGCATCTGACCACCGTCGACGCGGCCCGCGACCTGGACCTGCTGCGCCGCGCGGTGGGTGAGACCTTGCTCACCTACCAGGGCGGCTCGTACGCCAGTTATCTCGGCATCGTCTACGGCGCGCTGTTCGGTGAGCGGGTCAGGGCGCTGCAACTGTCGTCGATGATCGACCCCGACAGTTACGCCCGCGACACCCGCACGGCGTTGAGCGACACCGCGGTGGGCACCGAGGAGGTGCTGGCCGAATTCCTGCGGTCGTGCGCGACGGCGGGGCGTTCGCGGTGCGCGTTCGCCGGATCGCCGGGGATGGACCCGATCCGCGACGGCGCGAACCGGCCCACCGCCGAGGACCTGCGAACCCGCGACGACGCGGTGCTGGAAAGGCTTCGGCGGGAACCGATCACGGTCGGCGGCGGGGAGACGGCGGTCACCGTGCGCTACGGGGAGGCCGTGCAGGCGCACGCGCTGCTGCTCTACGACCTCGAGGAAGGCTGGCCCGCGTTGGCGCGCCTGCTGATCGAATTGGAGCGCGGTGCGGCCGGGGACGCGGGCGCGGTGCGCGAGATCCTGTCGTCCGCCGCGATCGGGGCCGAATCGGCGGAGGCGTTCACCGCGATCTCCTGCGCCGATCACACCCTGCCGATGCGACCGGACTCCTGGCCCGCGACGGCGGCGGAGATCGCGCGCGTCGCACCGGTTTTCGGGCCGTTGTGGTGGTATCTGCGCGAACCGTGCGCGTCCTGGCCGGTGCCCGCCGACGGCTACCCGCAACGCTACGAAGGTCCATGGACCTTGATCTCGGACAAACCGGCCATGCTGTTGAACAACCGCTACGACCCGGTGACCCCCCTGGTGTTCGCCCAGCGCGCCCAGGGGGCGATGGTCAACGCACGCCTGGTCACGGTGTCCGACGGGTACGGCCACACCCCGTCCGGGGAGTGCGCCGCCCGGCTGCGCGAACGGTATCTGGTGGATCTCCAGCTACCGGCCCCCGGCGCCACCTGCACCGCTGACCTGGCGCCGTTCCCCTCCTGATCCCTCGCCGCGGTGTGGTCGACATGCCCGATTCCCGGTAATCTGCGCGTCGGCCATGCGTGATGAGGGAGGTGGCCTGTGGACCGACGCGCCTTTTTCCGGGCGGCGGGCGCCGCGGCGTTGCTGGGAGCCGCGGGACCGTCGCTGGCGGCGCGGCCCGCCGCGGCGGACCCGATCTGGTATTCGGTGTTCCGCGAGTGGGTTCCGGAACTGTTCGCTCCGCTGGCCGATCCGCCCGAGCACACCCCCGCGATCGTCGTCGGTTCGGGATTCGGCGCGGCCGTCACCGCGCTGCGGTTGGCTGAAGCCGGGGTCGCCACCACCGTGTTGGAGCGGGGTTCGCTCTGGCCGAACGACCCGTGGCGCGAGGTCTTCACCGGCGACGACCTCCCCGACGGTCGCGGCTTCTGGCATCGCACCGAATTCACCGGCGTGACCAAAGTGCCGATGCGCTTCGCCAGTTTCGGCGGCGTCCTGGACTGCACCACCTATCCCGGCATCGACGTGTGGCGGGCGGCGGCGGTCGGCGGCGGTTCGGTGATCTTCACCGGCGCGATGGTCGCCCCCGAGCGACGACTGTTCGACCACGTCTTCGGCGGGGTGGTCGACTACGGCGAACTCGCCGCCGTCTACTACCCGCGGGTCCGCGAGATGCTGCGGTTGGACCCGCTGCCCGCCGACCTCTACAACTCCGCGCCGTTCACCCATTCGCGCGCCTGGGACGACCAGGTGCGCAAGGCGGGATACCAACCGCTGCCCAATGATTCGATCTTCGACTGGAACATCCTGCGCGGTGAGCTCGCGGGCGGCACCCGCCCGTCGGCGACCGTGGCGCGCAGCAACCTCGGCAACTCCAACGGCGCCAAGTTCGACCTGAACCAGAACTATCTGAAGTACGCGCGGGAGACCGGCAGGTCCACGGTGTTCCCGGGCCATCGGGTCGACGCCATCGCCCAGGAGGGAACGGGCCGTTTCACCGTCACGGTGACCAAACTCGCCCCTACCGGCGAACAGCTGGGAACCCGCACGCTCACCTGTGACCGACTATTCCTCGGCGCGGGTTCGATCGGCACCTCCGAACTGCTGGTCCGCGCCCAGGCGACCGGGGCGCTGCCGAATCTGAACGAGCATGTCGGGGGTGGCTGGGGCACCAACGGCGACGTGGTGTTGGCCCGCGGCGCGAGCGCTGTCGGAGGCTTCGGCCAAGGCGTGCCGAGCGCGAGCCGCATCTTCGACGAGCGCGACGCGCCCGTCACATTGGAGAACTGGTACATCCCCGGCATCCCGTTCGAGACCGGCGCGCTGGCCTCGCTGGGCATGGTGTTGGAGGACGCCCGCACCCGGTTCGGCTACGACCCGGCCAGCGGACGGGTCGGGCTGACCTGGTCGACGCGCGACCGCGAGCGCACCACCGAGGTCGCCCGCGCCGTCGACCGCCGCATCGCCGAGCAGGCGGGCGCGCTGTTCGAGTACGGCGCGCTCGGCTACGACGCGAACGCGCTGTTCACCGCGCATCCGCTGGGCGGCGCGGTGCTCGGCAAGGCCACCGACGCCTACGGCCGCGTGCACGGGCACCCGGGTCTGTACGTGATGGACGGCGCGGCAATACCGGGCAGCACCGCCACCGTGAATCCGTCGCTGACCATCACCGCGCTGGCCGAACGCAATATCGAGCAGATCATCCGCGCCGGTCGCTGAGCGGTCGCCGCCGCATTCGGCGAATGGGGCGCGCCCGGCGGGCTACTCTCGGCGAGACCGTTCGGCTCGAAGGGATTGTCCTGTGGTCGGTACCGCCCCCATACCCGTCGACCCTGTGCCCGCCGACGCGGCCAGGCCGGGTCTGGTGCGCAAGCCGCCCGCGCTGTGGACCGACGTGGCGATGCTGGTGCTGGCCGTGATCTCGCTGGCGCTGGTGGTGTGGGTCAGTTTCTTCACCGTCTCCGACCGGACCTACCACGCGGTCGTGATCGCCGACTGGACCATCTGCGGCGTCTTCGCGCTGGAGTTCCTGTGGCGCTGGCGGCGGGCGGGCTGGCCGTGGACCTTCCCGTTCGTCTACTGGTACGAAGTGCTCGGCATGATCCCGGTGACCAGTCCGTTCTTCCGCGGGTTCCGGCTGCTGCGGGTGGTGGTGATCGCGATGCGCCTGGGCCGGGTGGCCGACCGCGCGCTCGGCGACCGGGTGACCGCCGCGGTGGTGAACCGTTTCGTGCGCACCATCGTCGAGGTCATCAAGCGGCCGATGACGATCGCCGTGCTCGACGAGGTCGCGAAGGTCCTGCGCACCGGTCACTACACCCGCAACATCGCCGCCGCGCTGGAGGAGAACCGCGCGGAGATGGACGAGATGATCATCGAGCTGATCAAGAAGGACCCGCAGGCCGGCGTGGTGCGCTACGTCCCGTTCCACGACGACATCATGCGGTTGGTCGCCGACACCACCTTCCGCATCGTGTTCCAGGTGCTGGCCGATCCGCGCACCGACGAACTGGTCTCTGACATGATCCGGGAGAACGTCGACCAGATCCGCGCGGCGGTCGTGGACGGGGTGCGGGTGGAGCCGTCGAACTACGGCCACACCCCGCACGAGATGCGCGCCGCGCACCTGACCAAGCGCCCGCCCGCGCCCTGATCAGTGCTCGCCGTGCCGGATCTGCTCGCGCGGTGAGGCGTAGCGGGTGACCTCCCAGGCGATCAGCGCGGCGAGGATCGCGCAGAGCAGGCTCAGCGAGGCCAGCGCGGGCAGCGCGCAGGCCACCGGGATCAGCGCGAGCAGTACCGCCGCCGTGGCCAGACGCTGCCAGGAGATTTCGCGGGTCGCGTAGTGCTTGAACCCGACCAGCGCGATCAGGTACAGCACCACGCCGCCGTAGAGGGCGAACAGCGGAATCCCGTACAGCGGGTCACGCAGCGTGTGGTGCGAGGCGTCGCCGACGTAGTACAGCACCTTCTTCAGGCCCAGCGACAGCGCGATGATGCCGACGATCATCGGGAAGTGCCAGTAGGTGTAGGAGTTCCTGGCGATCTTGACGCGCCGTTCCCCGGTGGCCCGTTCCAGTTCGTGTTCCACCGACAGCGCCGCGACGTCGAAGTAGGCCCACCACAGCAGGCCCGCGATGGCCAGGCCGAGCAGCGAACCGAGCGCGATGGGCCAGGAGATCGGCAGTCCGGCCACGCCGATGCCGATCGAGACGATCGATTCGCCGAGCGCGACGATGATGATCAGCCCGTAGCGTTCGGCGAAGTGGTGCGGTGAGTTGACCCGCCAGTCCTCGCCGGCGAACAGCGTCCACAGCATGTCGCCCGCGATGGCGGCGACCCACAGCGCGATCTGCACCGCGCCCGAGGTCGTCGCGGCGATCACCAGCAGCGTGGTGCCGATGGTGATCGAACCCAGACTCCAGCGGATGACCTGCCCGCGCAACTGCGGGTCGTCGGCGCTGGCCATGTAGAACACGCCCAGGTGGATCAGCCTGGTCACCATGTAGGCGATGGCGAACACCAGCGGCCCGAACCAGCCGCCGGGCATGTCGCGGAACGCCTCCGGGATGGTGATCGCGGCGATCAGGCCGCCGCCCATGGCCCCGAACATCGCGACCCGGGTGAGTCCTTCGTCGGCCTTGACCACGTTGCCCAGCCACGAATAGGCGATCCACACCCACCACAGCACCGCGAGCACCAGCACCGCGCGCACCATGTTCTTGGCGGTGGTCTGCTCGGCGGCCAGGTCGGTGACCATGGTGAAGGCGAAGACGAGCACGAGGTCGAAGAACAGCTCGAGCTGGGTCACCGACCCGGTTTCGGCCTGGCGCTGGAACCGGGCCTTCCTGCTTCCGATCATGGTGCACATCGTCGCACCCTGGGAGCGGTCGGGCGGGTCAGAGGACCTGGTAGTCCTGCGCCTCGGGATAGGTCTCGGCGAATTCGAGGAAGTTCTGCGCGACCGTCTCGTGCCAGCGCTGCACTTTGCGCTTCATCACCAGCCCGGGTAACGGCACTTTGGAGTGCACTTCGGCCCGGTACCAGATCCTGGTCTCCTCGGGTTCCTCGGTGACCTCGAACCACCCGCCGCCGCCGATGCCGCGCGAGGAGTCGACCACCTGCCAGGCGCAGCGGACCTGGGTCCACTCGTATTCCAGGACCTGGAGATCGGAGCTGCCGAACACGTCGGCCGTCACGTAGACCCGGGCCGGGCGGCCGTTCTCGTCGCGGGTGGCGACCCGCGCGTCCTGGTACATCGACCAGGACGGCAGCATCTCGATGGCGGCCAACGCCTCGAAGATCTGCGCACGCCCCAACCGGGTGCCGAAGTGGATATCGACTTTCGTGCGCATGCCATACCTCCACCCCCCGGCGGATCAACTCGGCCGATTCTGCACAGCCGCATGATGGTCCGTCAACCGTGTGATGCGGTTCGGATATGACACTACCGGCGGGTAATGGCAGGGCGGAATGACCACCCCGTGTTGCCTGGCAGGGCGGCTGCCGGTCAGCTACCGCCGTCGTGTTCGATCACCGCGTCCGGTCCGGGGTAGACCAGCGACTCGTGCCCGTCGGCGAATCGCACCACATAGGGCGGCGATCCGTCGGGGCCGCGCACGTCGATGATCTCGCCGCGATGGTCGGCCCGTCCGACCACGGTGCCGTGGATGTGCAGTCGGTCTCCGATAACAGCCATCATGCCTCCAGTGTCCTCGCTGGTGATGCGGGTCACAACACCGTTCTCGACTGTGACGCGCGCTGCGGACTCACGGCCGGATCAATCGATCCACCGCCGCGGCGATCAACTCCTCGCCGCGCCGCTCGTCGAAGACGCCCGGCAGGGTCAGTCGATCGACGATGAGCCAGTTCAGCGCCAGATAGAGCAACTCCACCGAGGTCTCGTCTCCCGGCATTCCCGCTTCGAGGTGGGTTCGCACATTGAATTCCAGATCCTCGCGCACCCGGCGGGTGAGCACCTCGCGCAGTTCCGGCCGTCGGGTGGCCTCGAGGCGCAGTTCGAGCAGGGCGAGGTAGCCGCTGCGGTCGCCTTCGAGGCGTCCGACGATCTCGCGCATGAGGACGGTGACCGTCTCGCGGGTGCGCGGCCCGTCGGCCAGGGTGGTCATCGCCTCCGCGCCCGGGACGATCCGCTCGTAGAACCGCGCCCCGGTCTGGGTCAGCAGGTCGTCGCGGTTGGCGAAGTAGTTCGACGCGGTGCCCGCCGGGACGCCCGCCTGTTTGTCGACGGCGCGGAAGGTCAGGCCGCGCGCGCCTTCGGCCGCGAGCACCTCGATCGACGCGTCGAGCAGCGCCTGTCGGCGCTCGGGATTGGTCCGCACTTGACACCACTCCATCTGTAGTACTACCTTCAAACCACTTCAAGTAGAGTACAACAGTTCAGGTGGTGTGGTTCATGCGAAAGCTCGTCTACTACGTGGGTGTCACGCTCGACGGATACATCGCGGGTCCGGACGGCCAATACGACTTCTTCCCGACCAACGACGACCTGCTCGCCTGGATCCACGCCGACTACCCCGAATTTGTGCCCACCCCGGCCCGGGGGATGGCAGGCATCGCGGACGCGCCCAACCGGCACTGCGACACCCTCGTCATGGGGCGCGGCACCTACGACCCCGGCGTGGCGATGGGAATCACCAGCCCCTACGCGCATCTGCGCCAGTACGTCGTCTCCCGCAGCCTCGGCCCGGTCGACGCCCCCGACCTCGAGGTGGTCGACGCCGACCCGCTCGGCTTGGTGCGGCGACTCAAGAAAGAGGAGGGCCTCGACATCTGGCTCTGCGGCGGCGGCGATCTGGCCGGACAACTGTTCGGTGAGATCGACCAGTTGATCCTCAAGAGCTACCCGGTGATCGCGGGCGCGGGCGTCCCGCTGGTCGCGGGCGGATTCGACCCGACCCGGTTCCGGCCGACCCGCAGGCAGGAATTCGGTGACGTCATCGTCTCCTGGTTCGACCGCGTCTGAACGGGACGGTTCGGCTCAGCCGGTGAGCAGCGACAGGCGCACCTGGCGGTCGGGATTGTCGACGTTCAGGTCGACCAGCGCGATCGACTGCCAGGTGCCCAGGGCCAACCGCCCGTCCAGCACCGGCACCGTGGCGTACGGCGGGATCAGCGCGGGCATCACGTGGGACCGGCCGTGACCACGTGACCCGTGCGCGTGCCGCCAGCGGTCATCGGCGGGCAGCAGGTCGCGCAGCGCGGCCAACAGGTCGTCGTCGCTGCCCGCGCCGAGTTCGATGATCGCGATACCGGCCGTCGCGTGCGGGACGAACACGTGCAGCAGTCCGTCGCCCGCTCCCGCCACGAAATCCGCGCACGCGTCGGTCAGATCGTGGACGACCTCGGTCGCTCCGGTACGCACGGACAGCACGGTGGATTTCATGGATCTGCTCCTCTTTCGCGGATCGGGGTGTGACGTACAAAGGTGTGGATTACCTCACGTGCGCGCCGCAGCCGTGCACGGCGACCGGTTCGCGTCGCCGCCGCGGTGTCGGCTCGGCGGTGCGGGGCGACCGGTCCCGACCGGTCTCCGGTCTCGTCGCCGACCGCACGCGACGGACGTGACCTGCGCGATCCCGGGCGCGGGCCGTCCCGGACGACCGAGCGGCGCGGCCACGGAACCGAAGGCCAACCACCCCTGCGACTTTGCCGATTCCCCGTCCGATCCGAGTTCGACGGCGACGCGCCGAGCCGGTCGCGACGCACGGCGAGGGCGGAGGTAGCACCCCGTTCTCCGGAATCCGGCCGGTACTCTGGACTGCTGTCAGCTGCTGTTTGTCGATCTTGGAGGACCCTGACGTGGCTCTCGTGGTTCAGAAGTACGGAGGATCCTCGGTGGCCACCGCCGAGCGTATCCGGCGCGTCGCTGAACGGATCGTCGAAACGAAGAAACAGGGCCACGACGTCGTGGTCGTCTGCTCCGCGATGGGCGACACCACCGACGAACTGCTCGACCTCGCCCAGCAGGTGGCGCCCGCGCCGCCCGCCCGCGAGATGGACATGCTGCTCACCTCCGGCGAACGCATCTCCAACGCGCTGGTCGCGATGGCCATCCATTCGCTGGGGGCCGAGGCGCGGTCGTTCACGGGTTCGCAGGCCGGCGTCATCACCACCGGCGCGCACGGCAAGGCGAAGATCATCGACGTCACCCCGAGCAGGCTGCGGTCCGCGCTCGACGAGGGAATGGTCGTGCTGGTCGCGGGCTTCCAGGGCGTCAGCCAGGACAGCAAGGACGTCACCACGCTCGGTCGCGGCGGCTCCGACACGACCGCCGTAGCGTTGGCGGCGGCGCTCGAGGCCGACGTGTGCGAGATCTACACCGACGTCGACGGCGTGTTCACCGCCGATCCGCGGATCGTGCCCGACGCCCAGCGCCTGGATCAGGTCTCCTACGAGGAGATGCTGGAACTGGCCGCCTGCGGGGCCAAGGTGCTCATGCTGCGCTGCGTCGAATACGCCCGCCGCTACAACGTGCCCGTCCACGTCCGCTCGTCCTACACCGACAAGCCGGGCACCTACGTTTACGGATCGATGGAGGACATCCCCTTGGAGCAAGCAATCCTCACCGGCGTCGCGCACGACCGCAGCGAGGCCAAGGTGACCGTCGTCGGACTGCCGGACGTGCCGGGCTACGCCGCCAAGGTGTTCCGCGCCGTCGCCGACGCGGAGATCAACATCGACATGGTCCTGCAGAACATCTCGAAGATCGATACCGGCAAGACCGACATCACCTTCACCCTGCCCAAGACCGACGGGTCGCGCGCGGTGGAACTGCTCACCCGCTACCAGGACGAGATCGGTTTCGCCCAGGTCCTCTACGACGACCACATCGGCAAGGTGTCGCTGGTCGGCGCGGGCATGAAGAGCCATCCCGGCGTCACCGCCACCTTCTGCGAGGCGCTGGCCGAGGCCGGGGTCAACATCGACCTCATCTCCACTTCCGAGATCCGGATCTCGGTGCTGGTCAAGGACACCGAACTCGACGACGCGGTACGCGTGCTGCACAAGGCGTTCGATCTCGGCGGCGACGAGGTCGCGGTCGTGCACGCGGGAACGGGGCGATAGACATGGGTATCCGCGTAGGAGTCGTCGGCGCGACCGGCCAGGTCGGCGCCGTCATGCGCAAGTTGCTCGAGGAGCGCGACTTCCCGGCCGACGAGGTGCGCTTCTTCGCCTCGGCGCGTTCGGCGGGCAAGACGTTGCCGTGGCGCGGCGGCGAGATCGTCGTGGAGGACACCGAGACCGCCGATCCGTCGGGCCTGGACATCGCGTTGTTCTCCGCGGGCGCGACCATGTCGCGCGTGCAGGCGCCGCGTTTCGCGGCCGCCGGCGTCACGGTGATCGACAACTCCTCGGCTTGGCGCAAGGATCCCGAAGTCCCGCTGGTCGTCTCGGAGGTCAACCCCGAGCAGACCAGGAATCTGGTCAAGGGCATCATCGCCAACCCGAACTGCACCACGATGGCGGCCATGCCGGTGCTCAAGCCGCTGCACGACGCGGCCGGGCTGCGCAGGCTCGTCGTCTCCAGCTACCAGGCGGTCTCCGGCAGCGGCCTGGCCGGCGTCGAGGAACTTGCCTCGCAGGTGCGCGCGGTGGTGGACGACGCCGAGAAGTTGGTGCACGACGGCGGCGCGGTCACCTTCCCCGCGCCGAACAAGTACGTCGCGCCGATCGCCTTCGACGTCATCCCGCTGGCGGGCGCGATCGTGGACGACGGCAGCTTCGAGACCGACGAGGACCAGAAGCTGCGCAACGAGAGTCGCAAGATCCTCGGCCTGCCGGACCTGCTGGTCAGCGGCACCTGTGTGCGCGTCCCGGTGTTCACCGGGCACTCGCTGTCGATCAACGCGGAATTCGCCGACCCGATCTCGGTCGAGCGGGCCAAGCAGATTCTCGGCGGCGCGCCCGGCGTGCGACTGGTCGACGTGCCGACGCCGTTGCAGGCGGCGGGCGCGGACGAATCGCTGGTCGGCCGCATCCGTCAGGATCCGGGCGCTCCGGAGGGACGCGGCCTGGCGCTGTTCGTCTCCGGTGACAATCTGCGCAAGGGCGCGGCGCTCAACACCATCCAGATCGCCGAAGTCCTGCTCAGCGAACGCTGATCGACATCGGGTGACGGGCTCCGGGAATCTCCCGGGGCCCGTTTCCGTCAGCGGCGGATGCCCGGCGCGTCCGGGCCGAGACAGGCCAGGATCGCGCAACCCGGCGCGGTGTCGGCGAAGGGCGGGGCCAGCGGATAGTTCAGGCAGCTCACCACGGTGCAGCCCGGATAGGCGCTCGGGCCGATGCCGAACACCGCGACCAGGATGTTCGTGTCGATGAACCGCCCCGGATCGGTGCGCAGCGGCGGTTCCACATAGGGCCCAGGATCGGGCACCGGGCTGTCGTGCATGGCGGCGAACAGCCTGCGGAAGAATTCCCAGGGCAGTTCGGCGGTGTTCTGGATGACGCCGGTCGGTCCGTAGCGGCTGACGTTGCCGTACGCGCCCGTCCACACCACCGTCAGGTCGAGACTCGGGATGACGAATACGTTCTGCATGCCGAGCCCGGCCATCGAATACACGTCCGGCGGAAGGAAACCCGCCGTTTCCGCGCAGCCGGGGCCGAGCCAGAACAGGTAGCCGTAGCAGGGATTCGTCCGCGACGGACTGCGCGCGGCGTCGAGGTAGGCGCGCGAGACGATGCGCCGCTCACCCCAGCGCCCGTCGTCGGCGACCAGCAAGCCGAGTTTGGCGAAGTCGTTGGGCGGGATCATCAGGTGCGCGTAGCCGTAGGTGTTGCCGGAACGGTCACGCGCCCAGTAGTAGTCGGAGCGTGGAATGCCGAGCGGGTCGAACAACTCGCGCTGGGCGAACTGTTGCAGCGGTTCGCCGAGGGCGATCTCCAGGACGTAGGCGAGCAGGTCGACGGTGCGCTGGCTGTAGCTGAACGCGGTGCCGGGCGGATTGTCCAGCGGCACACCGAGCGCCTGCACCGCGCTGTTGGGATCGAGCGGGATGACCCCGGTGATGCCTTCGGTCAGCACGCCAACCTTCATGCCGGAGGTCTCGGTGAGCAGGTTCTCCACGGTGATCGAGCGGTGCGCGGCGTCACCGAGCCCCGGCGGGAGGTAGCGGTCGATCGGCGCGTCGAGGTCGAGCAGGCCCCTGTCCCAGGCCATGCCGACGAGCACCGACACCACACTCTTGGTGGCGCTCCAGATATTCCACGCCACGTCGCCGGTCGCCGCGTTGGTCGGCCCTTCGCCGACCAGGCAGTTGTCGCGGAACACCTGCACGTTGAGTCGGTTGCGGGTGCTCGCGAACCGCAAGGCTTCGTCGAGTAGTTCGGAATCGAACCCGGCCTGTTCGGGTGTGGCGCGCGCGAATTCGCGCCCGGAGGACACCGCGCAGCGCACGCCGCCGTCCGTGGGCGCGGCCTGGGCGACCCCCGTGCCCACGCTCCCCGCCACCAGCGCCACCGCCGCGATTCGCACCACGAAACCCCGGATTCGCCCCATCGCTGAAGATTAGCGCGCAGGTGGTCGCCCGACCAGTCATTCCCGGCGGGTCGCGGCGGGACCGTGGCGGCGCCGCACCACGAACCAGACCGCGCCGACGGCCAACACGGTGAGCCCGACCAGGACCGACTCGAGCGGCAGCGCGAAGCCCACGACCACACAGCCGACCGCGCCCAGGTACGGCACGGCCCGCGCGAGCCGCGACCGGGGTTCGTCGAGGGTGCTCGCCGCGATGTTCGCGATCAGGTAGTAGGTCAGCACGGTGAACGACGAGAAGCCGATGGCCGCACGCAGATCCGTGGTCGCCGCGAGGACCCCCACCACCGCGCCCACCACCAGACCGGCCCGGTGCGGGACGCCGAAGCGCGGATGCACCGCGCCCAGCGCCGCCGGGACGTGCCGGTCGCGGGCCATCGCGAACACCATCCGCGAGACGCCGAGCAGCAGGCCGAGCAACGCGCCCGCCGCCGCCAAGGCCGCGCCGACGCGGACCACCGGGGCGAGCCAGGGCGCACCCGCGGCGGTCACCAGCGCGGCCAGCGGGTCGACGCTCGCGGCGAGTCCACCCGCGCCGAGGGTGCGCAACGCCGCCGCGGCGACCAGCGCGTAGACGGTCAGGCAGAGGCCGAGGCTGACCATGATCGCGCGCGGGATGGTGCGGCGCGGGTCGCGCACCTCCTCGCCGAGCGTCGCCAGTCGCGCGTAACCGGCGAAGGCGAAGAACAGCAGACCGGCCGCCTCCAGTACGCCTTTCGGGCCGCCGGGATCGAGAACGGCACGCGCCGCGTCGTCGTCACCGCTCAACCCGACCACTACCACGGCGGCCAGCACCGCGAGGACCGCCGCCACCAGGACCCGCGTCACCAGGGCCGATTTCTGGATTCCGGTGTAGTCGATCGCGGTGATCGCCACGACTGCGGCCACCGCCACCACGCGGGCGTGCTCGGGCCAGGCGTACGCGCCGATGGTCAAGGCCATCGCGGCGCAGGACGCCGTCTTGCCGACCGTGAATCCCCAGCCCGCGAGATATCCCCAGAACGCGCCCAGCCGTTCCCGCCCGTAGACGTAGGCGCCGCCGGAAACCGGGTACCGCGCGGCCAATCGGGCCGTGGACGTCGCGTTGCAGTAGGCCAGCAACGCCGCGATCGCCAACGCGACGGGCAGCAGGTCACCCGCCGCCGCGGCCGCCGAGGCGAACGCGACGAAGACGCCCGCCCCGATCATCGAGGCCAGCCCGATCACCACCGAATCGGTGAGGCCGAGCCTGCGCGGTAGTGCGCTGTGCGTGGTCACCCCTGCATCCTGCTGCACCCCGTCGACCAGTTCCCGGCGGCTCGGGGTGATCCGTGCCACCGTCGGTGTTCCCGCTTACGATCATGGAGATTTCGTAGGAAGAACCCCGGGGGGCGTCATGAACGATGATCCAGTACTGGCCGAAATGCTCGCCGCGCTCGCGCGCAGTCCCGAGGTGCTGCCGCTGCGCGTACGTGTGATCGAACTGCTCGCCGAACGCGGCCGCTACGCCGACGCCCTCGGACATTGCGGTCTCGCACTCACCCAGCAACCCGGCGAGACCCGGGTGCTGGAACTGCTCCAGCACTGCACGGCCGCCCTCGCGTCGGGCGCACCCGCCGCCGTCGCCCCGGGCGCCGCGCCCACCGCGGGCCGAGCCCCCGTTTCCGGTGACGCCGGTGCCGCGACTCCTGATGCCGCGCCCCCCGTGGGCCGAGCTGCTGTTTCCGGTGACACCGCCGCCGCGACTCCCGATGCCGCGCCCCCCGTGGGCCGAGCCGCCGAGACGGACGAGCACGCCGCCGCGAGCCGATCGGAACCGGATTCCGCAGGGCGGGGCGAGTATTCGTCCGGCCGTTCCGAGCGGGACCAAGCGAACGCCGACGCGGCGAATCCGCAGGCCGGCGAGCCCGCGCGGCGTCCGGAAGGCTACGACTGGAAGGCCGCCGAGGACGAGGTCGCCGACATCATCGCGCCCGCGTTCGTGGATCGCGAGCCGGGTGAGTTCGTCGTAGCGGGCGATGCCGGGTTGTTCTCGAAGTCGAAGGTGACTCTCGCCGACGTCGGCGGGATGGACGAGGTGAAGCGGCAGATCGATCTCGGACTGTTGGGCCCGCTGCGCAATCCCGAACTGGCCAAGGCTTTCGGGACGTCGGCGCGCGGCGGCCTGCTGCTCTACGGCCCGCCCGGCTGCGGCAAGACCTTCCTGGCTTCGGCGGTGGCGGGGGAGTTGGGCGCGAACTTCTACCCGATCGAGATCGCCGACATCCTCGACATCTACATCGGCGCGAGCGAACGCAACCTGCACAACATCTTCGAGGTGGCCCGCCGCAACGCCCCGTGCGTGCTGTTCTTCGACGAGGTGGACGCGCTGGGCCACAAGCGCAGTCAGATGTCGGGCTCGTCGAGTATGCGCAATGTGGTGAATCAGCTGCTCAACGAGATGGATTCGGTGTCGGGCGACAACGAGGGCGTCTACATCCTCGGGGCGACCAATCATCCGTGGGATGTGGACGTGGCGCTGCGGCGTCCGGGCCGTTTCGACCGGATGATCCTGGTGGGCCTGCCCGATCCGGCGGCCCGCGCGTCGATCCTGCACTACCACCTGCGCGATCGGCCGGTCGCGGGCGTGGATCTCGGTGCGCTGGTGGGGCGCACGGAAGGGTTCTCGGGCGCCGACCTGGCGCACGTGTGCACCTCGGCCACCCAACTCGCGATGGCCGACTCGCTGCGCACCGGCACCGTGCGCCCGGTCACGATGGACGATCTGCTGCGGGCGTTGGCGCAGGTGCGGCCTAGTGCGGGCGCGTGGTTCGAATCCGCCCGCAACGTGGTGGAATTCGCCAACGGCGACGGCAGCTACGACGAACTCGCGCTGTACATGAAGCGCATGAAGCGGTGAACGGGAAGGTCGAGAAGGCCGCGCTGCTGATCGATCTCGGCCGTTTCGACGCGGCGACGAAACTGCTGGGCGAGGTGCTGGCGGGTGACCCGGAGGCTCCCGACGCGCTGGCCTACCTCGCGCTGTGCCGCTACGCGGGCACGGATTACGCGGGCACGGTGCAGGCGTGCGGGAACGCGCTGCGGGTGTCTCCGGATTTCGAGTTCCCGTGGCGACTACTGGCTTTGGCGCATATGCAACTCGCCGAGGCGGCGGGGCCGGGCAGGCGGGGCGCGGCGCTGCGCGCGCAGGCGATCCACGCCGCGGAACGCTGCGTCGAACTCGACGCCGACAACGCCGAGAACCACCGCATCCTCGGCGTGGTCACCGCCGACGTCGATCCGGCGCGCGGGCTGCGCAGCACGCTGCGCGGGCTGGAACTGGACCCGGACAACGTGGATCTGCACCTGTTGCACGCCGCCGTGCTGCGCTGCGGGTTCACCGCCCCGGAGCGTTTGGTCGACGCCCAGGCGGCGGTACACCGGGTGCTGGCGCTTGACCCCGACAACGTGGACGCGCTGCACGAGATGGCGTTGATCGATCTGGCCGCGGGTCGCCGGGCCACCGCGATGCGGCGGTTGAACGAGGTCGCGCGGGCCGATCACACCCGGGCGCCGAAGGTCAGGGCGCAACTGTCGGAGATCCGGCGCGGGCACGGGTTGGACGCGCCCACCCCGCACTCGGGCGGGCTGTCGGCCGGGCAGATGCGGTTGATCGCGGCCGGGGTCCTGCTGGTGATCTGCTTGGGCGCGGCGCTGCTCGACGGCGGGCCGGAATCGGCGAGTCACGACCACCGGACCTCCCGGACGCCCGCGATCCCCGCGATCATGACGCAGTACATGAACTGGGAGAGTCGACGGCCCTACGTGCCGCCGCAGCGCGAGTTCCCCACCGGCGTCCTGGTCCCGCGGATCTCGCTGTCGCCCACCCCCGCCGCGCCGAGATGAGCGACACCGACCCGGTGAGAGCGGAACCGGACCGCTGTCGACAACCTCACATCCGACCACCGTTTTCTTGACCGGGTCCGAGGAACTGGGACCATCGTTGATGTGTACAGCGACGGTGGGCCACGCGAGTGGCTGCGAGCGGCGGGACTGCGGGTGACCGCACCCCGCCTCGCCGTGCTGCACGCTGTCGCGGAACGGCCGCATTCCGATGCCGATCGGGTCGCGGCGGCCGTCCGCACGGACCTCGGTTCGGTGTCCACGCAGGCCGTCTACGACGTGCTGCGCGCGTGCGTGAACGCGGGCATCCTGCGGCGCATCGAACCCGCCGGTTCCTCGGCCCTCTACGAGACCCGCACCGGGGACAACCACCACCACCTGGTCTGCCGCGGTTGCGGCGCGGTGGTGGACGTGGACTGCGTGGTCGGCGCGATGCCGTGCCTCGAGCCCGGCGACGATCACGGCTTCAGCGTCGATGAGGCCGAGGTCGTGTTCTGGGGCCGTTGCGGCGAGTGCCGCGCGGCCGCCGTCACCGCCTGAGCGGGCGCCGACCGCGCGAAGCCGGCCCGAGCGAGCGGGCCGGAGTGGTAGTCGGGGCCGGTCGCGGAGACGACCGGCCCGGGATCAGTCGAATCTCAGAGCAGGCCCCACCAATACAACAGGCAGGCCAGCACGAAGACCACCACGGTTTCCATCGTCGCTCCAATCTTCTTGGCGCACTGACTACATCATCGCCCCAATGGCGGGCGGGCGGGGCGAAATGGCCGTCACCAGCGTGTTCTGTGCTCCAAGGTCTTTTTAAGTGCGCAGCAAGCCCCCCATCGCATTGTGTATCTCGACAGCGGAGCAATCCGATAACACCGAGCACTCAGGAGGGACGGATGATCGGCAACTCGGGTGACGAGATCGCCGCGAGCTACCCGCACAAGGTGGGTCGAGCGGCACTCGGGACGTTCGACCACTGCCGGTAACCGGGGGAAGGGGGAGAGCCAGTCGAAGGGCCGGGTGGGGAACGCGGCGCGACTTGTCCACGAGGGGTGACAAGTCGGGGCGCGGGATGACGCCGGTCGGATCGGTCCACGAGGGGTGATCGATCCGACCGTCGGCGTCATCGGGCACGCATGACTAGGCACTTCCGGGAGCTGACGGGCGATCGGGGCGCCATCGCTGCGACCGGTAACCATCGGTGTATGTCGTCGACCCCACTCCGGATTCACCGGGCCGGTCCCATGACCGGTCCGGTTCCCGTTCGAATCGCCGTCGGCTGACTCACTCGGCCTTCGTCAGCGCGCTGGGCCACCACACCTTCGGGCCGATCAGGCTGAACAGCGCCGGGATGATGACCGTGCGCACCACGAAGGTGTCGAGCAGGATGCCGATGCCGACCACGATGCCCAACTGCGTCAAGGTGATCAGCGGCAGCACGCCGAGCACGCAGAACACCGCCGCCAGCACGATGCCCGCGCTGGTGATGACCGCGCCGGTCGCGGACACTGCCCGCACGATCCCGCCGGTGGTCCCGTGACCGGGCGTCTCCTCACGGGCCCTGGTGACCAGGAAGATCGTGTAGTCGACGCCGAGGGCCACCAGGAACAGGAACGCGAACAGCGGAACGCTGGTGTCGATGCCGGGGAACCCGAAGACGTGGGTGCTCAGCCAACTGCCCAGCCCGAGCGCCGCGACCGCGCTGAACACCGTCACCCCGACCAGCAGCACCGCCGCCGGGACCGCGCGCAGCAGCGCGAGCAGGATGACGGCGACCACGGCCAGGATCAGCGGGATGATGACCGCGCGGTCGCGTGCGGCGGCTTCGCGGACGTCGTATTCCTCGGCGTCGCTGCCGCCCACGATGGCGTCGGCGTCGGGGATCTCGGCCAGGGCGCCGCGCAGGTTCTCGATGATCTCGAAGGCGCGGTCGGAGGCGGGATCGGCGTCGATGACCACCGACCAGCGCGCCAGCCCGGTGGGGGAGGTGCCGGTGGGGGTCGCCCGGATGACGCCGTCCACGCCGGTCAGCGCGGATTCCACGCGCGGGGCCGCCTGCGCGTCGGCGATCACCGTCGCCGGGTCCGAGGACCCGGAGGGGAAGTGTTCGGCCAGGGTGTCGAAGCCCTCGACCGATTCGGCGCGCACCCGGAACTGTTCGGTCTGGGTGAGGCCGACGTCGACGGTGAACAGTCCGGCGGCGAAGAGCGCGAGCAGGGCGGTCGCGGCGACCACGACGGCGACCGGCCTGGCCACCACGCGGGTGGCGATGGTGTGCCAGAGACCTGTTTCGGTGGTGTCGCGGTCGTCGGGGCGCGGGACGAACGGCCAGAAGATATTGCGTCCGCACAGCGCCAGCGCGGCGGGCAGGCCGACGAGCACGAAGATCAGCGCCACCAGCAGACCCGCGGCCGCGAGCACGCCGAGGCTGCGGGTGCTGGGCACCGAGGCGAGCACCAGCACGAGCAGCGCGGCGACGACCGTGAGGTTGCTGGCCAGGATGGCCGGGCCGGCGCGGCGCACCGCTTCCCGCAGCGCGGCGCGGTGGTCGTCGTGGCGGTGCAGTTCGTCGCGGTACCGCGAGACCAACAGCAGCGCGTAGTTTGTGCCCGCGCCGAAGACGAGCACGCTGGTGATGCCCGAGGTCGATCCGTCGAAGCTCAGGTCGGTCAGCCGGGCGATCCCGGTGCCGACGGTGGTCGCCAACCGGTCCGCGATGCCGATGACCAGCAGCGGGACCAACCACAGCACCGGGGAGCGGTAGGTCAGGATGAGCAGGACGGCCACGACCAAGGCGGTCACGGCGAGCAGGGTGGTGTTGGCGCCCGAGAACGAGTCGGCGATATCGGCCCCGAAGGCCGGGCCGCCGGTGATCTGCACGCGCAAGGTGTCGGGGGTGTCCGCCGCGGCGGCGGATCGGATGGCGTCGACGCGCTCGGTGAGCGCGGTGCCGTTCAGGTCGGCCGAGATGGGGACCTGCCCGAGCAGGGCTTCGCCGTCCTGCGACGGGATGAGCACTCCGGGTGGTCCGCCGACGGGGTCCTGACTCGCGGTGGCCGCCCGGGTGAGCACTTCGGCGGCGGCGGCGCGGTCCGCGTCCTGGATCGGGCCGCCGTCGGCCCGGGTGACGACGACGATCGCGGACGCCGAACCCGCGTCGGTGAACTGTTCGCGGGCTTCGACCACCCGGGCCGATTCGGCCGCGTCGGGTAGTGAATTCGGTGCTTGACCTGCGGTGTCGTTCTCGCCGATACCCGCCATCAGCCCCGCGGCCAGGGCGAGCAGTATCAGCAGGAACACCCAGGACAGGCGGGCGGTCACGGCGGCGGCGTATCGATCCCAGATTCCCACGCGGCGAACTCTCTCATAATCTTAACTATTAAACAACAGAGAGAACATGACGGTTCGGGGCCGATACGGCGTTAGGCTGACCGGGTGACCGACAGCGACACCCCGGCGCGACACGCGAACGAAGGAACCGCTCGTGGCGCGCTGGAAACCGCGATCGGGTCCGACCTACGGGCCCTCACGGCGATCTCGGACCAGCTCGGCCACGTCTTCGCCCGCTCGAACAACCTGCGCCCCAACGATTTCCGCGCCCTGCTCCACGTCGCCACCGCCGAGCACGCCGAGAGCCCCCTCACCCCGGGGCAGCTCGGCAAACTCATGGGGATGTCCTCGGCCGCCGTCACCTACCTGGTCGAGCGCATGATCGACTCCGGCCACCTGCGCCGCGACGGCGACCGCAACGACCGCCGCCGCGTCCTGATCCACCACGACGAATCCGGCCGGGCCGCCGCCGAGGACTTCTTCGTCCCGCTCGGCCGGCGCACCCGCGCCGCCATGGCGGAATTCTCCGACGACGACCTCGACGTCACCCACCGGGTGCTCACCGCCGTCATCGCGGCGCTCGGCGAACACTTCGCGGCGCTGGGCCGCCCCCCGGCACCGGAGTCCGAGGACTAGCCGATCCCGAGGGGCTGGGCCGGCTCAGTTCTGCCGCTGGAGATACGCCTTCCACCCGCCGAAGGCGGTGATGTCGGTCGCCGCGCTCGCCGCGTCGAACGAACAGGCGAACCCGACCACCGCGCGTCCGTCGGCCAGGTCGATGCTCGCCAAAGCCATCGGCGGGGGCAGCTCGGCGAGGAACTGCCCGAGCCCGGCGCGCGAGACCCGGAACAACTCGCCCAGGATCGGCGCGCCCAGCCCCGTCCCGTGCCGCACCAGACCGGGCTTGGCGGGCACGGTGTCCAGCGCGGTGAGCCGATAGGCGTCGGAGGTGGTGATCTCGCCGGCGAAGCGCGCGCCGATCCGTTCGAGTTGCCAGTGCAGCGGTTGCCCGCGCAGATGCGCGCCGAACACCGCCAACTCCACCCCCTCGGCGACGAAGGCGGGCGACTCGACACCGACGATACGCGCGGCGATGTCCACCGCGACCTGATCGCCGAACGCGGGCGTCACCACCATCACGCCGAACGGCGCGCCGCTCGCGGTCGGACTGCCCGGCACCGCCACCGCGGCCATGTCCAGCAGGTTGCAGAAATTCGTGTAGGTGCCCATGCGCCGATTGATCCCGATCGGGTCGGCGGCCACGGCCGCGATCGACGGATGTTCGGTCGTGGTCGGCAGCAGCAGGCCGTCTACGTCTGCCAACAGCGCCACCGCCGCCGCCTTCGCGCGGGCCAGCGTGTCGAGGTCGGCGGCGAATCCGGGACCGGTGGTGCGACCGGCCGCCGCGATGATGGCCGCGACCGTCGGGTCGGCGCTCGCGGGATCGGCCGCCAGGAACTCCCCGACCGCCGCGAACCGCTCGGCCACCACCGAGCCGTCGTAGAGCAGCAGCGCCGCCGCCAACAGACCCGACACGTCGATCTCGGTCGTCTCGATGCCCGCCTCGCCCAACCCCGCCACGGTCGCCGCGAACGCGGCCCGGTACTCGGGCGACAAGACCGCCAGATCCGCCGCGCGCGGCACCGCCAGTCTGGGCGTGGCGGGCGCGGCCAAGGCGACGTCGGCGGGCCAGGTCCGGCTGCGCGGATCACCCGCGTCCGGACCGGCCATCAGCCGCGCCGCCGCCACCGCCGCCGGGAGATCGGCGGCGAACACCGTCACCGCGTCGTAGTCGGCGCAGGCCGGGACGACGCCGTGGGCCGGAATGATCCCCAGACTCGCCTTCACCCCGACGATCCCGTGCAGCGCCGCGGGCACCCGGCCCGAACCCGCGGTATCCGTCCCGATCCCGATGTCGGCGATGCCCAGCGCCACCGCCACCGCCGACCCAGAACTCGACCCGCCCGAGACGAGCTCCGGGTCCAGCGCGTTGCGCACCGCCCCGTACGGGCTGCGGGTGCCGACCAGACCGGTCGCGAACTGGTCCAGATTCGTCTTGCCGAGCACGATCGCGCCCGCCGCCACCAACCGCCGCACCGCGACCGCCGTCACCGCGGCGTCGTAGGCGAACTCCGGGCAGGCCGCCGTGGTCGGCAGACCCGCCACATCGATGTTGTCCTTCACCGCGAGCAGCGCGCCCGCCAACGGCAGCGACTCACCCGCGGCCAGTCGGGCTTCGACCGCGGCGGCGTCCGCGACGACCTCCTCGCGAGGCCGCAGGGTTATCCACACCTCGGGGCGGTCCACCTCGGCGATACGCCGGAACGCGGCCGCGACCCGTTCGGTGGGAGATTCGTGCACCTCGGTGTTGTCCAGGACGCCTGTGGTCATTCAGTCGACTCCGATCACTGCTAGCGGGGTTCCCGGTTCCACCTTCGCCCCCGGGGTGGCGAGGACTTTCAGAACGGTGCCGGTGCCCGGGCTGTGCACCGGCAGTTCCAACTTCATGGCTTCCAGAACGGCGACCGGAGCGCCCGCGTCGAGTCGCTGACCCTCCACGATCTCCACCCGCCACACATTGCCGATCATCGGCGCGGTCACCACGGTCGCGTCGGCGGGCAGACCCGCCAGCGGATCGTCGACCACCGCCGCGACCGGCGCCGCGACGGCGTCGCGCTCGAATTCGCCCGCCGCCCGCCACGCCCGCTTCTCGGCCTCGAAGGCCGCGGCCTGCGCGGACTCGAACGCGGCGATGGCCTCGGCGTTCTCGGCGAGCACGCGCCGGTGATCGGCCAGCGCGAAATTGCCCGCGACCACCTCGGCCTCGAAACGGCCCGCCTTCGCCGCGGCGCGGTGTTCGAGCAGTTCCTCCGGGGTGACCGGCTCCCAGACGATGCGGTCGAAGTAGCGGAACAACCACGGGGTGCCCGGCTCGAACGGCGCGGTCTGCCGGTGGCTGGACCAGATCGGGACGGTCCGCCCGATCAACTGGTAACCGCCGGGGGAGGCCATCCCGTACACGCACAGGTATTTGCCGCCGATGCCGACCGCGTCGGCGGGCGTCCAGGTGCGCGCGGGGTTGTATTTGGTGGTCACCAACCGGTGCCGCGGATCCAACGGCACCGCCAGCGGCGCGCCCAAGTAGACGTCGCCGAGGCCCAGGACCAGATATTCGGCGTCGAAGACCGCCGCGCGGACCTCGTCCACACTGTCGAGTCCGTTCACGCGGCGGATGAACTCGGTGTTGGAGGGCAGCCACGGCGCGGTGTCGCGCACGCCGCTGCGGTAGCGGTCGATCGCCTCGGCGATGGACGGATCGTCGAACGACAGCGGCAACCGGATCGTGCGACTGGGCACGACCAGATCGTTGCCCGCGGGCAGATCCGCCTCCAACTCGGCCAACACGCCGAGCAGTCGACGTTGCGGGAGTACGTCGGGATCGAAGTGGATGTGCAAGGACCGCACACCCGGGGTGACGTCGACGATCCCGGCCGGACCGGCGTCCGCCAGGGCCTCGGCCAGCGCGTGCACCCGCATCCGCAACCCGAGATCGAGCACCATGTCGCCGTATTCGACCAGGATGTTGTCGTCACCGCCGCGCAGATACACCACGCGCGGGCGGTCCGCGCCCGCCTCGACCCCGCCGAGCACACCGCGGTCGACCTCCGCGTCCCGGGTGCGCGGATCGGCGCGCCCCACCGCGCTCGCCACGGACGCGCGCGCCCTGGTGTCCGAACCGCGCAGCCGATCGGCCTCCGCGTCCGTGACCGGCACGAATCGCACCGTGTCACCCGGACGCAGCTGACCCAACTTCCAGCGGTGCGCCGAGACCACGGTCAGCGGGCAGGCGAACCCGCCCAGACTCGGGCCGTCGGGCCCCAGCAGGATCGGCGTGTCCCCGGAGACGTTGAGCGACCCGACGCTGTACGGATTGTCGTGCAGGTTCGACGGATGCAGTCCCGCGTCGCCGCCGTCATCGCGCGACCACGTCGGCTTCGGACCCTCCAGGCGGATGCCGGTCCGGTTGGCGTGCGTGCCCACCCGCCACGGATGGGCGTAGAACTGGTCCATGTCGGCGTCGGTGAAATAGGCGGGCGCGGTCTGCGGGCCCACCCCGACGGCGAGTTCCCACTCGTGCCCGAACTCCGGCCGACTCGTCCGCGCGACCGCCCCCGGCTGCCCGGGAGCCGCCGACCCGAGATCGAGGACGTCGCCACTGGCCAGCGCCCGCCCGGCGACCCCGCCGAAACCGCCGAGGGTGAACGTCGCCGCACTGCCGTGGTACCGGGGAACGGCGAACCCGCCGCGCACCGCCAAGTAGGTGCGCAACCCCGCGTCCGCGGGCGCGCCGATATCGAGCACCGACCCCGCCGACACCGCCACCGGTTCCCACATGCGGACCGCGTCGCCGTCCACCAGCACCGGGGCGGGCGCGCCGGTCACACAGACCACCGCGTCGACCGAGAACCGCAGCGCCGGCCCCTGCAACGTGCACTCCAACGCCGCCGCCGATCCCGCGTTGCCGACCGCCGTGTTGGCCAGCCGGAACGACAGGTCGTCCATGGGCCCCGACGGCGGAATCCCCACCCGCCACAACCCGATCCGGCCCGGATGGTCCTGCACGGTCGTCATCGTGCCGCCGCGCAGCACGTCCACGCGGGGTTCGACCGGATCGATACCGGCCAGAGTCGTCGTCGAATGCTGTCCGGCCAGCACGGTCGGGTCCAGGACCGCCGCGCGCAGTTGCGCCAGATTGGTGCGCACGCCGTGCACGGCCGTGCGCGACAGAGCCGACCCCAGATCCGCGAACGCCGCCTCCCGCGTGGCGTTCGCGGCGATCACCTTCGCCAGCATCGGGTCGTAGTGGGGACTGACCTCGGTCCCCGCGCGCACCCACGTGTCCACGCGCACGTCATCGGGGAACTCCGCCGCCGTGATCGTGCCCGCGCTGGGCCGGTGATCGGCCGCCGGGTCCTCCGCGTACACGCGAGCCTCCACCGCGCTGCCGACGATCGGCGGACCGGACTCGGCCATCCCGTCCAGCATCGCGCCGTCACCGCCCGCCAGGCGCAACATCCACGCCACCAGGTCGACACCGGTCACCGCCTCGGTCACCGGATGCTCCACCTGCAATCGCGTGTTCACCTCCAAGAACGACGCCGCGTCCCGCTCCGCGTCGTAGACGAACTCGACCGTGCCCGCCGACCGGTAGTCCACCGACCGCGCCAACTCCCGCGACGTCGCGGTCAACCGATCGGTCAACTCCGCGCTCAACCCCGGCGCGGGCGCCTCCTCCACCACCTTCTGATGGCGACGCTGCAACGAACAGTCCCGGGTGCCCAGACTCACCACCCGGCCCGCCCCGTCCCCGAACAACTGCACCTCGACATGCCTGGCCCGAGCCACGAAACGCTCCAGGAACACCCCGTCGGAGGAGAAATTGGTCGACGCCAGGCGTCGCACCGCCAGATACGCCGCGCGGACCGCCTCCGCGTCCGCGCAGGCGCGCATCCCGATGCCGCCCCCGCCGCCGACCGCCTTCACCATCACCGGGAACCCGATGCGCTCCGCCTCCGCCACCGCGTGATCCGCCGAAGTCAGCAGGTCACTGCCCGGGATCAGCGGCACACCGGCCGCCGCGGCCGCCGCCCGCGCGGTGTGCTTGTCACCGAAGATCCGCAACTGCTCCGGCGTCGGGCCGACGAACGCGATCCCCGCTGCCGCCACCGCCGTCGCGAACTCGGCGTTCTCCGAAAGGAACCCGTAGCCCGGATGGATCGCGCCCGCCCCGCTCGACAGCGCCGCCTCGATCACCCGATCCGCGCGCAGATACGACTCCGCCGCCGCGCTCGGCCCCACCGCCACCGCGACATCGGCGAACTCCACGTGCGCCGCGCCCGCGTCCGCCGCCGAATACACCGCGACCGTCTTCAACCCCAGCTCGCGCGCCGACCGCAGAATCCGACAGGCGATCTCACCCCGGTTCGCGACCAGGACGGTATCGAAATCCATCGCCGTCCCTACTCGGTCGCCAACGACATCGCCGTGATCGCCCGCGTCACGCGATCGAGCACGACATCCAACGATTCCCCGATATGGGTGTGCAACAGTCGGTACGCCGACCGCAGATCATCGGCCAGCACCGCGTCCAGAATTCCGAGATGTTCGGTGATCGTCGTCTCGATCCGGTTGTTGACCATGAAGTCGTACATACGGACATGGCGGATCCGCGAATTCACCGATTGCAACGACCGCACCAATTCCGCGTTCCCCGCCGCCGTCAGCAACGTGACGTGGAATTCCTCGTCCCGCACCACGAAACCCGGCTCCTGCGCGGGCGGATCGGCCTGCAACGCCAACCAACTCGCCCGCTCGGCGGTCAACAGCGCGTGATCGTGGGTCACCGAGGGATTGTCGATGGCCCGCTGGATCCCGCCCAGTTCCAACGTGATCCGCAGCTCGTAGAGGTCGCGGATCAGCGGGATGCTCGGCCGCACCGGACTGAACCCGTATTCCTCGCGTTTCAGCAGACCATCCGAACACAACACCGTCAGCGCCTCGCGGATCGGAGTACGCGAAATACCGAAGCGCGCGGAGAGTTTCGGTTCGGTCAGGCGCTCGCCGAATTTGATGTCACCATTCATCAATTCGGCCCGCAACGTCGTGTACACGACGTCGCGCAAAGGCCGTCCCGCAGCATCGGCCAGTGTGGCCACCCGTGTCGACATACGTGTATACGCTATGGAGCGCGCGTTTCCAGCAGATGACGGCAGGTTAGCTCGTCGTAATACTCTGCTCACCGGCACACCGCCGCCGACACCGGGAACAGCGGTTTCCGGTCACCACGTTACCCAGAATTCGCCGCACGCCCGCCGACATGTCATCGAGTTCACCGATTCTTGTCGAACAACGCGCGCACACTTCTCCGACAGGCAACACCGCGACCCGCGAAGCGGTGCGCCGCGGAACGCCCGCCGGAGGTGGCCATGGACCTGTTCGTACTCGTCGCACTGCTCGCGCTGGTCTCCGGACTGCTCGCCGTCATCGTCGGATCGGTCTGGTGGCCCCTACCCTCGCACGCCGCCCCCGCCGCCGACGAGCACGTCCACGACATGTGGCCCGCCGGCCGGCCCCACGAAGCCCCCGACCGCCCCTTCACCCTATTCGAGGCCCGCCAAGCCCTCCGCCGCCACCACCCCTGCCAAACCGACCGCTGCCCCCGCAAAGCCGCCGCCTCCCGAGCCCTCCGAGCCGCCGGCTACCCCACCGACTGACCAGCCCTCCCGCGGACTCGGACCTGACGCGTGCACAGGAGTAGTCCGACGAGACTTCACACAGTGCTTCAGCGGTTCGTCACATCTCGTCGTAGTCGAGCAGGCCGTTCTCCAGGACATGCTGTCGGAACCCGCCCGCCGAGAACGGCAGGAAGTATTCGCCTTCGACGCTGTCGGGAAAATAGACCGGTCGTTCGCCCGCCAGAAAGCGGAGGACGCCCAGCCAACCTTGCACCGAGAAATGCCGAAGTGGCCCGGTGTCGAACACCAGGGCGCCGGCCGGGACCGTCACGAAACGAACTTCCAGATCTCATCGGGTCGTCGCCCGCGAATCGGCGGTAGATCGTTGTCGTCGAACGTGCCTTGGAGCAGGTCCAGGGCACGTTCGCGGCTGATCCGCTCGTCACGCACGAGTCCGACGACCGCGAGCGCGAACGGTCGCGGAACAGTCGTTCCGGCCATCTCCTCGAGGGGAACGTTCAGATTCAATTCGACGATGTCCGTCTGCGTCGTACGGTAATCGCGGATCGCGACCACCGTCTCACCGTCGGCCACACCCAGCTCTTTCAAGCGTCTGGCGAGCGTGGCCATGTCGACCCGGAATCTACTCGCCAATTGCACTGCCGCGCCGCGCTCTCCGGAGGAAGCGGCCAGCGTCCGCCACTGCTCGCTGACCGCCGCGTCCGGTAACAAGAGCGCCCGAGCGAATCGATCGATGCGGGATTTTATCGGGTCGGCGCTGTCGGAATGTGCGTAAACCCGCCAGTCGACGGTGTAGTCTTCGGCGATCAGATAGTGCCCGAGCTCGTGTGCCAGCGACAGCCGTCTGCTTCCGACTTTCATGTGACTGTTGACCAGGCTGACTCCACCACGACGCAACAGAATCGTCCCGGCGTCGGCGGTGTCCTTGCCGATGTCGCGGGAGAAAGCGAGAAGTCCTAGTCGTGCGACACCATCCACGAGTCGGTGAATGGGTTCTCCTGGGTCGAACCCCATCAAACGGCGGGTCGCGCACGCGAGACTCTCGGCCGCGGCATTGGTTCCGGGCGCACTGATCTGTGCGTCGGCGACCGCGTCGAGACCGTCCAAGCGCAGCCCGTTCCTACCGAACGAAGCCAGGAACTCCACCTCACCCGCCAGCTTCGCCAACAGCGAATCGATCTGCGACTCCGCGGTATCCAGTCCTTCACTCGACCGATGCGAGACCAATGCCGGAGTCGGCTCTTCGAAGAACGTCGTCATCCGCACGCCGATCGCGTCGGCGATATCGGACAACTCCAGCGCCGTGACCTTGCGAATGCCGCCCTCGATCTTGTTCACGACGGTCCGCTCCAACCCCACCGCCCGCCCGAGATCCTCCTGGCTGATATCCGCACGCTTACGCGCGTCCCTGATCCGCTCGCCGAGCATCCGTGCGTCGATCTCCGCCATATGTGCGATTCTCGCACATTTCGCACGCACGACGCACCAACTACGCCGGTACTGCGCACTCGCTGAGCCCGCCTACCAGGGCGTGGGCCGTGACATGAAGAACGGGCGTCCAGGGACAGCTCAAAGCGGTCCTCAACTGTGACGCTTCACCTCGATGGAACCGGCGTGTCGATGGACCGGCCGAACAGATCAGGGATGAGCGGAGCGCGGATGGTCGAGCAGGGCTTGCCACGCTGCCGACCACGGGAACCGATCGGCGTAGTCTCCGCCGCTCCTGGGTTCGTGAGGCGTGTCTTCGGTCAGCATGGTCACACCCCACTGCGAGAGCTTGTGAATCGCGTCCTGCACTGGTGGAAAACTGATCAAGGCTCGATTGGTGAAAGGGACCGCCACGATGGGCAGACCCAGACCGACAGCCTCGACCAGTAAGCCGAGCGGCAAGGTGTCGGAGATGCCCGCCGCCCATTTCGCGAGAGAGTTGGAGGTGATCGGTGCGACGATGATCCCCTGAGCGGGCGGAAGCACATCCGGGGCGTCCGGGTGCTTGTACTCGCTGCGCACTGGGTGGCCAGTCTTCACGGCAAGCGCATCGGCGTCGACGAACCGACGACCGTTGGGTGACGCGATCACGCACACGTCCCAACCATCAGCTTGCGCCAAATCCACCAGTTTCCCAACACTTTCAGCGACCCGTGCGCCGGTCACGATCGCATACAGGACGGGCGCTCTGTTGTTCATTCTCGGGAGCCTAACCGTGGATCAGGGGGTGATTCCGACCCGCCGCGCGAAGGAGTGCTTCGGTGTCCGACGCGAAAGAGGCCCTGACCAGCCATACTGGTCAGGGCCTCTTTCTGTGTCTCAACCAACACGTCGGGGTGACAGGATTTGAACCTGCGACCTCTTCGTCCCGAACGAAGCGCGCTACCAAGCTGCGCCACACCCCGTGAAGTGAACGTGCAAAAGCTTACAACAGGGTGGGGCTGGACGTTAAATTGGCAGGTCAGTCATGGTTGGTGGGGGCGGATGCTGGTGAAGATGCGGCGCGCGGTGTCGGGGTCGACGGCGTTGGGGACGCCGGTGTCGGCGGCGATCACCATGACGAAGTTCCCCGAGTCGGTGGGGGTGGCGTAGGTGTAGATGGAGTAGCGGGTGGCGCAGCCCGGTCGGGGATCGACGATGGTGCCGGTGGTTTCCACGAATACGCCGCGCTGGTTGCCGTCGAGGGAATCGAGGGGTTGGGGTGGGCCCGGGGTGCCGCCGCCGGGGGAGTTGGAGTACGCGACCTTGGCGATTCGGAGGCCGAGTTGTGTTGCGGCGGTGGCGGAATCGGCGGCATCGGCACCCGTGAGGAAGGACACGGTGCGGGTGGAGCCGGGGCAGTAGTCCTCGCCTTCCGTCGCGTAGCCCTTGCCGCGCACCGCGTTCGGCGGGGTGCCGAAGCCGCCGGATCGCATCGGATCGGCCACCACCCAGTCGGCGGGCACGTCGTAGGCGGCCTCGCTGTCGGGCGCGACCACGACCTGATAACCGGGCACCACCGGGGTCTCGGTGCTCACGACGCGCGGCGCCTTCGGCGCGAGCGGACGCTCGGACACCGACAGCGCGCTCACCATCGACGGGTCCGAATCGTGGGCGGCGGCGTCGGCTCCGCGCTCACCGCCGACCGCGATCACCGCACCGGTCACCAGGACGCACGCCGCCACACCCGCACCCAACCACACCTTCGCGTTGCCACCCCGCGGCGCGAGCGACGGCCCGAAAGCCGGGGCGCTCGACTGCGGCGAGAAAGGTCCCGCACCGAACGGCCGGCCCAGCGGTCCCGCACCGGATGTCTGCTGCTGTGGAGCGGCGAATATCGGGTGCTGCGGCGATGAGGGGACCGAAGACCGCGCCGGTGTCGGGGACATCGAGGAGAAGTGCGGTGGTGGCAGCACCGGAGATCGCCGGGCTGCCTCCGGCGCTGGGTACCGCGGTGTCGCACCGACGGTCGGTTGCCGCGGTGGTGGGAACGAGGCAGGGGCTTGCTGTCGCGCGAAGGACGCGTCCGGCGGGGGCAGCGGGGTGGACGTCTCGGGGGGAGGCGCTGTGATGGACGCTTCGTACGGAGGCGGTGTGGAGGACGCTTCGGGCGGACGCGGCGTGAAAGACGTCTCGAGTGGAGGCGACGACGCCTCGGACCCCCCGTCAAGGGGTCTTTCGACAGGACTCCCCGAATCGGACATCGCGAACGGCGCGTCCCCCGAGAACTCCGGGACCGCCGAATCCGGCTCACCTGTCGCCCGCGCGGTATCACCGAACGCCGGAGCATCCGGGGCGGAACCGACGGGCACCGGCCCGCCGAACACCCCGACACCCCCCGGAGTTTCCCCGGCGCTCATCGCACCTCTCCGCGACGAATGGGCTCCGTTCTCGCGCAGAACGAATCCGGCCCACTGTGCACACCCATGCTGTCGTTCCCCTCCGACACATCACGATCCAGGTCGTCAGACCTCGGCAGGCGACCCTACCGGGTGACTGACCCCACGCTTCCACGGGCACCGGGCACGCCGAACCCCCACCCCCGGAAGACAGTTCAGCGCGCGACGGCCTCCGACGTCGACACCCCGTGACCCGTATCGGCCTCCGGGCGCTTCGGCGGAGCGGCCACCAGCGTCAACAGCGTCGCCTCCGGGCGGCAGCAGAACCGGTACGGTGCCCACGGCGAGGTGCCGAGTCCGGCCGACACGTGCAACCGGGTGTGCTCGCCCCACCGGGACGGGCCCTTCACCCGTGACTTGTCGATCCCGCAATTGGTCACCAGCGCACCGTAACCCGGCACCACCAGTTGACCGCCGTGTGTGTGTCCGGCCATCACCAAGTCGTAGCCGTCCTCGGCGAACCGATCCAGCACGCGCGGCTCCGGCGAATGCGTCAGGCCGATCCGCAACTCCGCCAACGGGTTCGGCGCGCCCGCGATCGTGTCGTAGCGATCGCGCTGCAAATGCGGATCGTCCACGCCCGCCGTCGCGATCCTGATCCCGGCCACTTCCAGATCCCGACGCACATGCGTCAGGTCCAGCCAGCCGCGCTCGGTGAACGCCGCCCGCAGATCCTTCCACGGCAGCGGCGCGCCGTACACGCGGCGGTGATCCTTCTTGAAGTACTTCGCCGGGTTCTTCGGCACCGGCGCGAAATAGTCGTTGGAGCCGAACACGAACAGGCCCGGCCGCGACAGCAACCCGCCCAGCGCCTGCACCACGGCGGGCACCGACTTCATGTGCGAGAGGTTGTCGCCGGTGTTGACCACCAGATCCGGTTCCAGCCGATCCAACTCGCGCAACCACTGCTGCTTCAACTTCTGCCCCGGCATCATGTGCAGGTCGCTGATGTGCAGCACACGGAGATTCGCCGAACCGGGACGCAGGACCGGCATCGTCGCCTCACGCAGCACGAACGCGTTCCGTTCGATCAACGAGGCGTAGCCGACTCCGGCCACCGCGGCTCCGGCGGCTCCCAGCGCGGTACGGCGGACGACGGCGGTCGAGATTACGGGCATTTGCCCAGCATAGGTGAGATACCAGATCCGGGGGGTGTTGGATTGTGGATGGATACGTGTGGGGTGCCCGGACATTGGCGGGGCTGCGGGGGCGGGTGAGGTGACGTACGGGTGGCGCGTCGCGCGCTCGGCGCGAGTGACCAGCGACAAATGTGTGGGATGTCCGACAGCGGATTGGCTACGGTTTCCCTATGTCGGAACTCAAAGCGAAGTTGCGGACGGATATGACCGCCGCGATGAAGAGCAAGGACACCTTGCGGCTCGCGACCTTGCGGATGCTGCTGGCCGCGATCCAGACCGCGGAGGTCGCGGGCACGCAGGCGCGTGAACTCTCCGACGCCGAGGTGGTCTCCGTATTGCAGAAGGAGGCCAAGAAGCGCAGCGAGTCGGCGGAGGTCTACACGCAGGCGGGGCGCGGGGAACTGGCGGCCAACGAGCACGCCGAGGCGCGCATCATCGACGAGTACCTGCCGACCCAGTTGACCGACGCCGAGGTGGCCGATGTGGCCGACACCGCCATCGCGCAGGTCGCCGAGGAGATCGGCGAGCGGCCGGGGATGCGGCAGATGGGTCAGGTGATGAAGATCGCCACCGGGCTCGCCGAGGGCAAGGCCGACGGGTCGCGGTTGTCCGCGGCGGTCAAGGCCCGGCTCTGAGAAGGTCCGGGAAACGAGAGAACCGCCGATCCGGATTCAACCGGGTCGGCGGTTCTTCGTTCAGGGGGCTAGCGCGGCCACCAGGGCGGTAGCGGCAAGCCCGGCGGGAGCGCGGGCGCGGGCGGCAGTCCGGGCGCCGGAGCCGCCGGGGTGGGCGCGGCGCGCTGGGTGCCGTCGCTGATGTAGATCGTCACCACCGAACCCGGGATGGCCGAACCGTTCGGCGCGGAACTCATCACATTGCCCTTGGGCAGCGGTCCGGTGCCGTTGACGGCCTGCACCTGGAATCCGGCGGCGACCAGGGCCGTGGTGGCCTCGCCCTGACCCATGCCGGTCACGTCGGGAACCTGGGCCTGGTTGGAGCCGCGCACGTACTTGTCGTCCAGCGGGGGCAGGACCGGCGGCGGATACTTCTCGACCACCGGTTTGATCGCGTTGAACCAGGTGCGGGCGGGTTCGTTGCCGCCGAACAGGTCACCGCTGCCGCAACTGCGCAGCGGGAACGAGCAGATCTCGCCCGGGGTGGGGCTGTCGCCGTAGACGTAGGCGGCGCCCGCCAGCGAGTTGGTGAACCCGAGGAAGGCCGAGGAGCGGTGGCTCTCGGTGGTGCCGGTCTTGCCGGCCAGCGGCCAGTTCCATCCGGTCGCCTTGGCGGCGCCCGCGGCGGTGCCGGAGGTGTCGTCCTTGCTCATCGCGTTGGCGAGGGTGTTGGCCAGACCGGGTTCGACGACCTGCTCGCACGCCTGCTGGGTGAGCGGCACCGCCTTGCCGTACCGGTCGATGACTTCCTTGACCGGCGTCGGCGGGCACCAGCGCCCGCCGGAGGCGAGGGTGGCGGCGACGTTCGACAGTTCGAGCGGGTTGATCGCGACCGGGCCGAGGGTGAACGAACCGAGGTTCTGTTCCTTGATCATGTCGGCGAGGCTCTGGTTGCCGTGGCCGGAGGTGCCCGCCTCGGTGTAGGAGCGCATGCCCAGGCGGACCGCCATGTCGACGGTCGGGGTGACGCCGACGGCCTGGATGAGTTTGACGAACGCGGTGTTCGGCGAGGTGGCCAGCGCCTCGGTCACCGACATCGGCGACTTGTACTTGCCCGCGTTCTCCACGCAGTAGGTGGCGGGCGGGCAGCCGCGCGCGCCGCCGTTGCCGAGGCCCTTGGCGTCGAAGCGGCCGGGCACGTCGAGTTCGGCGTTGATGCCCATGCCCTTCTCCATCGCGGCGGCGGTGGTGAAGACCTTGAAGATCGAGCCCGCGCCGTCGCCGACCATCGAGTACGGCTGCGGCTGGACCGTCTCGTTGACCTCGCGGTTGAGGCCGTAGTTGCGGCTGCTGGCCATCGCGACCAGCGGATGCGAGTCGGCGCCCGGCGCGATGATCGACATCACCTGGGCGATGTCGTCGAGGTTCGGGTTCGCGGCCTCCGACAGCGAGCGCTTCACCGAATCCTGCACGGCCGGGTCGAGGGTGGTCTTGATCAGGTAGCCGCCCTTGTCGATCTGTTCGCGGCTGATCCCGGCGTTGGCGAGGTACTGCAACGCGTAGTCACAGAAGAAGCCGCGGTCGTTGGCGGCGATGCAGCCGCGCGGCAGACCCTTGGGCTCGGGCAGCACGCCCAGCGGCTCGGCCTTGGCCCTGCGGAACTCCTCGGCGCGCGCGGGGATGTTCTGGATCATCGTGTCGAGCACGGTGTTGCGGCGGGCCAGCACGCCGTCGACGTTGGTGTAGGGGTTCAGCTTGGAGCTGGACTGCACCATGCCCGCCAGCATCGCCGACTGCGGGACGTTGAGGTCGGCGGCGTCGACGCCGAAGTAGGTCTGCGCGGCGTCCTGAATGCCGTAGGAGGAGTTGCCGAAGGGCACCAGGTTCAGATACCTGGTGAGGATCTCCTCTTTGGTGAGTTCGCGGTCCAGGGTGAGCGCCATCCTGATCTCGCGGATCTTGCGGGCCGGTGTGGTCTCGATGGCGGCGCGGCGCTCGGCGTCGGTCTTGGCGACGACGAGCAGTTGGAAGTTCTTGACGTACTGCTGGTCCAGGGTGGACGCGCCCTGCTGCACCTCACCACTGGTGGTGTTGGTGAGGAACGCGCGCATCGTGCCCTGCCAGTCCACGCCCTCGTGCTCGGCGAAGCGCTTGTCCTCGATGGAGACGATCGCGAGCTTCATGTTGTTGGAGATCTTGTCGCTCGGCACTTCGAACCGGCGTTGTTCGTACAGCCAGGCGATCGGCGCACCGGTGGCGTCGACCATGGTCGACACCGCGGGCACCGTGCCCTCGACCAGTTCCGCGGAGACGTTGTCCACGGCGTCGGCCGCACGGTTGGACACGAACCCGAAACCACCTGCGAGCGGAAACAACAGACCGGCGACGAGCACCGAGGCCAACACGCAGCTGCCTGCCAGCTTCGCGAGCGTATGTGTGATCGGCACGGTTCTCAGAGTAGTGGGTGCCCTGGTTCCTGTTCGCACGAGTGTTTGCCGACGGTGGTGAGCGATCCGGGCATAGCGGCGGCGTATGGGCGTGTCGCGCGAATGAATGTGGCGTGTCGCGACACAGGGCGCGGCATGTCGTGGCGACCGCCCGGTTCTCCGAGGATGTCGCAGGGACGGACGTACCAATAAATCTCGAGACGGTCTTGCGCAGAGCCCATACCTTTACCTAGATTGAGAACCCAGTGTGATAGAGCTAACACTCAAAGTGGAATGTGGTGCAGAGCGCAGCGGGGTTCGGGTTGCTGCGATTCTGTTACGCGATTCTGGAGCGCCGTTGACCCGGTGTTCGGACTGCAAAGGGGCACACCAAATGCATACGACAACCCCCATCGCTCGATTGGACGTAGAGCAGGCAGAAGCGCGAATCGCCTGGGTAGCCCAGGCCCGATGCAAGGAAGTGGATCCCGATCAGCTGTTCGTCCGCGGCGCGGCCCAGCGCAAGGCGGCGACGATTTGCAGGCACTGCCCGGTGCTCATGCAGTGCGGCGCCGACGCCCTCGACAACCGCGTCGAGTTCGGCGTGTGGGGCGGCATGACCGAGAGACAGCGTCGTGCCCTGCTCAAACAGCATCCCGAGGTCACCTCGTGGGCCGACTTCTTCCAGGCGCAGCGCCAGCACCAGATCGCGATGTGAGTCGTCGTAGACCTTGCCGAGCCCGCCGACGCGGGCTCGGTGTCGTTTGAAGCGGCGATAGCCAAAGCAACTGATCGGTAGCATTCCGGCCACGCGACGGTCTCGACTCGACCCGGTCCCGTTCAGCGGATTCCGGACACGTCCGGGCACTCCGGTTCGGATCACCGGACGCACTCGGTCGGCTGCCGTCAGGCCCGTTCGACGCTCGCCGCACGCCGGATTCGGCGGACGGCATCAGGCCGGTTCAGCGGACGACATCAGGCCGGTTCGGCGGACGACATCAGGCCGGTTCGGCCGCGGCGGCACCGGTCAGTTGATCGCCCACCGCCCGCAGCGCCGCCAGATCCGACACCTCGAACGGCAACGCCGTCACGGTGGCGATCCGGACCCGGGGATGCGCGCCGGTGAAACGGTGCAGCAGGTGCTGTTCGCGCTTGGCGGTACCGATGCGCTGGGCGTGGATGCGCAGCGCCGCCGCCGTCACCGGATCGGTCTCGGCGATCTGCTCGGCCGCGGACAGGGCCCGCTCGCCCGACAGCACGCTCAGCGCGGGGTGGGTGCGGTTGAGCACCAGTCCGGCCAGCGGCATGTTCTCGGTGGAGAGGCGGTCGACGAAGAACGACGCCTCGCGCAGCGCGTCCGGTTCGGGCGCGGCGATCACCAGGAAATGGGTGCCGGGCTTGGACAGCATCGCGAAAGTGCGTTCCGCGCGGTCCTGGAAGCCGCCGAACAGCGATTCCAGCGACTGGAGGAACGTCGAGGCGTCCTTGAGCAACTGCCCGCCCACGATCGTGGACACCCCGCGCATGGCCAGGCTCATCGCGCCGGTGACGAAACGGCCCACCCCGCGGCCGGGCGCCATGATCAGGCGGATCATCTTGCCGTTGAGGAAGGTGCCCAGCCGTTTGGGCGCGTCCAGGAAGTCCAGCGCGTTGCGCGAGGGCGGGGTGTCGACCACGACCAGGTCCCAGTCGCCGCGGCCCACCAGTTGCCCCAGCTTCTCCATCGCCATGTACTCCTGCGTCCCGCCGAAGGAGGAGGCGACCGTCTGGTAGATCGGGTTGGCGAAGATCTGCTCGGCCTTGTCCCCGCTGGTGTGCTCGAGCACCATCTCGTCGAAGGTGCGGCGCATGTTCAGCATCATCGCGTGCAGTTCGCCGGGGACCTCGGGACCGAGTTCGACCCGCTGCGGGCTGTTGTCCAGATCGGCGACCCCGAGCGACTGGGCGAGCCTGCGCGCCGGGTCGATGGTGAGCACCACGACCTTGCGTCCGCGTTCGGCCGCCCGCAGCGCGATCGCCGCCGCGGTGGTGGTCTTGCCGACGCCGCCGGAACCGCAGCACACCACCACGCGGGCGGTGCGGTCGTCGATGATGCGCGCGATGTCGAGTTCGGCCGCGCCTGCGGGGAGGGTCATCAGCGGACTCCCTGTGTGCTGAGAACTTCGGCCAACTCGTACAGTCCGCCCAGGTCGATACCGTCGGGCAGGGCGGGCAGGTACAGCTGGGGCACATCGACGCGGCGCAGTTCCTCGGCGCTGGCGTCCTGGGCGCGCAGGATGGCCGCGTGTTCGACGGTCTCGGTCACCAACCCGTCGAAGTCGGCGTCGGACAATTCGATTCCGGCGGCGGCAAGGCCGGTGCGCAGCGCGTCGCGGTCGAGGTCGCCCTCGGCGGCGCTGCCGCGGACGTCGGTGGGCAGGAAACCCTCGCTCGCGCGATTCACGATCACGGTGCCGATCCGCAGGTCGTTGGCGGTGAGTTCGGCGACGGCGTCGGCGGTTTCCTGCACGGGTAGCGCCTCGAGCAGGGTGACCAGGTGGATGAGGGTCTGGTCGGAGTGCAGCAGTTTGGCGACGCCGTCGGCCTGGCCCGCGATCGGGCCGCCCTTGGCGATCTCGCCCATGGCCTGGGTGACGTCGAGGAAGCCCGCGATGCGCCCGGTCGGCGGGGCGTCGACCACGACTTCGTCGTAGATCCGCGCGCCTGCCTTGTCGGTGCGGACCACGCACTCCTTGATCTTTCCGGTCACGATGACATCGCGCAGACCGGGGGCGATGGTGGTGACGAATTCGATCGCGCCCATCCGGCGCATGGCCCGGCCCGCGAAGCCCAGGTTGTAGAACATGTCCAGGTATTCCAGGAACGCGTGCTCGATGTCGAGTGCCAGCGCGACCACTTCGCCGCCGCCGTCGGCGGTGGCGATGCGGGTCTCGGTGGGCGGCAGCGGCGGCAGGTCGAACAGTTGGGCGATCGACTGCCTGCTCTCGACCTCGACCAACAGCACGCGGCGTCCGCCCGCGGCCAACGCCAGGGCCAGTGCCGCGGCGACCGTGGACTTGCCCGTCCCGCCTTTACCCGACACGAAATGCAGGCGAGCCTGTTCGGCGCGCTCGGGCCAGCCCGTCTCCGGCCCCGGCTCCGGCTCCGCCGAAATGGGCACTGCTGTTGGTACTCCCACGGTCGCGAGCCTATAGCGCGTTCGGACTCGCCGTCCGAGGGATACGGTCAGCCGTCGTATTTCGGGGATTCGGGTATCGGACAGCACCCGCGAAACGTCGATGTCGCAGGCACTACTCTCACGGGTATGAGTGATGTGACCCTGTGGGAGTACGCGACCGTGCCGCTGCTGACGCACGCGACCAAGCAGATCCTCGACCAGTGGGGAGCCGACGGCTGGGAACTGGTGACGGTGCTGCCCGGCCCGACCGGCGAACAGCATGTCGCCTACCTGAAGCGTCCGAGGCAGTAACCGTGCCCGTCGACGCCGCGACCCCGTGGCGGGAGAACCTGGCCGCGCTCGGGTTGGACCTGCCGCCGGTGGCCGCTCCGGTGGCCGCCTACATCCCGGCGATTCGCACCGGGTCGCTGGTCTACACCTCGGGCCAGATCCCGATCGTGGACGGCGCGTTGCCCTTCGTCGGGAAGGCGGGGGAGGAGATCAGCCTGGAGCAGGCCACAGAGGCCGCGCGGATCTGCGCGCTCAACGCCTTGGCGGCCGTGCACGACCTGGTCGGACTCGATGAAGTCGTGCGCATCGTCAAGGTCGTCGGATTCGTCGCCTCGGCACCGGGTTTCACGGATCAGCCGCTGGTGGTCAACGGCGCTTCGAACCTGTTCGGCGAGGTCTTCGGTCCGGCGGGCGTGCACGCGCGCTCGGCGGTCGGCGTCTCCGAACTGCCCAAGAACGTCCCCGTCGAAGTCGAACTCATCGCCGAGGTGCGCTAGACACGGTGGTGGACAACGTTTCCCGACCGATTGGGTGATCCGATGACGCTGACGCATCCCGCCTACGGACAGCTACGCCGGGTCACACCGACCGCGGCGGTCCTGCTGGCCGACAATCCGGGGCACATGACCTTGGACGGGACGAACACCTGGCTGCTGGCCGCGCCGGGGGCCTCCGAGTACGTGGTGGTCGATCCGGGGCCGGAGGACGCCGCGCACAGCGAGGCCATCGCGCGGGCCACCGGCGGTCGGGTGGCGCTGACTCTGATCACCCACCGTCATCCTGATCACACCGGCGGCATCGACCGTCTGGTGGAGCTGACCGGTACACCGGTGCGCGCCGCGGAGTCGGCGCATCAGCGCGGGGCGGCGGACATGTTGTCCGACGGCGAGGTGGTGCAGGCCGCCGGTCTGTCGATCCGGGTGCTGGCGACTCCCGGGCACACGGGGGATTCGCTGAGTTTCGTCCTGGACGACGCCGTGCTGACGGGGGACACCATCCTCGGCAGCGGCACCACCGTGCTCGACACCACCGACGGCACCCTGGCCGACTACCTCGCCTCCTTGGACGCCTTGATCGAGGCGGGCGCGGGCAAGGCGCTGCTGCCCGCGCACGGCCCCGATCATCCCGATCTGGAACCGGTGGCCCGCTACTACGTCGCACACCGGCGGCAACGCCTCGAGCAGGTGCGCGCGGCCGTGGCGGAACTCGGGCCGGACCCGGAGGCGATGGACGTCGTGCGGATCGTCTACGCCGACGTCGACCAGAGACTGTGGCTCGCGGCGCGCAGTTCGGTGCAGGCCCAACTGGACTATCTGCGCACCCACGGCTGACCGGTCGGCGCCGCGCGCCTCCGCTCGAGGTCGGTGTCCGGCACGCGCCGGCCGTGAGCAGCGAACGGAGGCGCGGCGGTCCCCCAGCGTGCGAGAACCCGCCCGATCAGTGGAGCGCTGCTCGGGCGGGTTCGTCGATGTCTCGGTCTAGCGTGCGCGCCGGGCGAGCCGCTCGGAGTCGGAGATCAGCACGCTCTTGCCCTCGAGCCGGAGCCAGCCGCGGTGCGCGAAGTCGGCCAGCGCCTTATTGACGGTCTCGCGAGAGGCACCGACGAGCTGGGCGATCTCTTCCTGGGTGAGGTCGTGGGTGACGCGCAGCGCGCCGGCTTCCTGGGTGCCGAAACGTTGGGCCAGTTGCAGCAGCGCCTTGGCGACCCGGCCGGGGACGTCGGTGAAGATGAGGTCGGCCAGGTTGTTGTTGGTCCGCCGTAAACGACGGGCCAAGACCCGCAGCAGCTGCTCGGCGATCTCGGGCCGCTGGTCGATCCAGGATTTGAGAGCGTCACGGTCCATGGTGACGGCGCGGACCTCGGTGACCGTGGTGGCGGTCGAGGTGCGCGGGCCCGGGTCGAAGATCGACAGCTCGCCGAACATGTCCGACGGACCCATGATGGTCAGCAGATTCTCCCGGCCGTCGGGGGAGCGGCGGCCGATCTTCACCTTGCCGGTGGTGATGATATAGAGCCGATCGCCCGGCTCGCCCTCGTTGAAGATGACGTGGCCGCGTGGGAAATCCACGGGTTGCAGTTGTTTGGCGAGTGCCGCGACCGCGGTGGGCTCAACGCCTTGGAAGATGCCTGCTCTGGCGAGGGCCTCGTCCACGAATGTGCTCCTTAGGGAAATGGCTTGTCCTGGACCGAAGCGATTCGGCCAACAGCGCAGTCTACGCGGACTTGTGATCACGCAGTGACAGACACCACGTAACGAGTGTATTGCGTGGCGCGCCGTTGTGCGCAGGCGGACGGGTGAGGTCGGTGGGGTATGGCGCTGCTCCGGTGGCGGCGCGGTGCTCAGCTGGCCCGCGCGACGTCCAGGTCCTCACCCCTCGAGCGGCGCTTGCGCACCTTGGCGACGGCGGCGGGCAGGCCGAGTCGGGTCAGCTCCTTCACCTCGGCATTGCTGGCGTTGTCCAGGTACTGCTGAACCTCGGGCTCGGGTTCGAGAAGCTTGCGGAGCCGATTCTCGACCCGCTCCATGAGCAGAGCGAACAGCATCAACACCACTGGGAACAGCACCACAGCGAGTCCTTGCATACCAGGGAGTAAACACTGTCGAGGTCTCAGATGGAACACGGCAGTCGATCTGGCCGGTCGGGGGCCGCGCGCGGTTCCGTATGGTGGACGGGTGCGTGCCACCTCCTCCACCCCCGCCGTCGGTGGGCAGGCTCCGGTCACCGATTCCGCCGAACCGACCCGGGGCGACGCTCCGGCACGCAAGCGCAGAACCCGGTCCCGACAAGCGGAAACCCAACTCGGCTTGGTGCGCAGGGCCCGTCGGATGAACCGCACCCTGGCGCGCGCCTTTCCCGGCGCGCACTGCGAGCTGGACTTCACCACGCCGCTCGAATTGGCCGTGGCGACAATACTTTCGGCGCAGTGCACCGACGAGCGGGTGAATCTGACCACACCCGCGCTGTTCGCCCGCTACCCCGACGCGCGCGCGTATGCCGAGGCCAACCGGGCCGAACTGGAGGAATTCATCCGCCCCACGGGGTTCTTCCGCAACAAGACGAACTCGCTCATCGGACTGGGGCAGGCCCTGCTCGAACATCATCATGGTGAATTGCCTCACACCATGGAGGAATTGGTGAAGCTGCCCGGCATCGGGCGCAAGACTGCCAACGTCATCCTCGGCAACGCCTTCGACGTTCCCGGCATCACCGTCGACACCCACTTCGGTCGCCTCGTGCGCCGCTGGCAGTGGACCGCAGAGGAGGACCCGGTCAAGGTCGAGCACATCGTCGGCGCACTCGTCGAGCGCAAGGAGTGGACGCTGCTGTCCCATCGCGTGATCTTCCACGGCAGACGGGTGTGCCATGCCCGCAAACCCGCCTGTGGAGTCTGCGTCCTCGCCGAGGACTGCCCGTCGTTCGGCATCGGTCCCACCGATCCCGAGGCGGCGGCCGCGCTGGTGAAGGGACCCGAACGCGAGCATCTGCTCGGAATGCTCGGCCGGTGACGCGAATTCCCGTGCCCGCGCGGTTGGCGCTGGCCGGATTGGTCACGGTGGTCGCGCTCGCCGTCGCGCTGTGGCCGCGCGACTCCGACGAACCCGCCCTCGCCCGCCCCACGCCCGCCGTCGCCGAGAGCGCGCGCGCCGAAGCCGCTCTCGCCCCTTGCCCCCGGCCCGCCCCGGGCGTGGTCGGTGCGGGACCGCTGGCCGGGATCGCCACGCTGTGCCTGTCCGACGGGCGACCCGTCGACCTCGCGGCCGCGCTCGCGGGTCGCCCCGCCCTGCTGAATCTGTGGGCCTACTGGTGCGGTCCGTGCGCGCAGGAGTTGCCTTATCTGAGCCAGTACGCGCAGCGCGCGGGTGACGCGATTACCGTGCTGACTGTGCACAGCGATCCCGACGAGGCCAAGGCGCTGTCCCGGCTGGCCGGGCTCGGCGTGCGACTGCCCGGCGTCCTGGACCCCGACGCCGCGATCCGCACCGCGGTCGGCGCGCCGGCGGTGTTGCCGATCTCGGTGCTGCTGCGCCCCGACGGCTCGGTCGCCGAGGTCGTGGTACGCGCGTTCACCGGCGTCGACGACATCGCCGACACGGTGTCCGCGCGCCTGGGAGTGGCCGCATGACGGAAACGGCACGAGGGGGGCCCTTGACCACACCGAATCCCGCCGCCGCCCCGCCCTGGCTGCGGCGCGCTGTCGACTCCGACGCCGTCGACACCACCGACACGCTGTCGCTGGCCCGGGCACTGCGCCGGTCGATGACGATCACCGGCGAACCGCGCCAGGCCGCTGTCCTGGTTCTGTTCGGCGGATCGCCCGAGGCCGATCCGTCCACACTCGGCGGTCTGCCCGCCGACGCGGACGTGCTGCTGACCCAACGCGCTTCCACCATGCGCCAGCACCGCGGTCAGGTCGCCTTCCCGGGCGGCGGTGTCGAGGCGGGCGACACCGGCCCGATCGACACCGCGCTGCGCGAGGCCGTCGAGGAGACGGGCCTGGACCGCTCCGGCGTCGAACCGCTGATGGTGATGCCGAAACTGTTCGTGCCGCCGTCACGTTTCGACGTCACCCCGGTGCTGTCCTACTGGCGCACCCCCAGCGAGGTGCGGGTGGTCGACCGCGGCGAGACCGACCGCGTCGTGCGCGTGCCGGTGGCCGCGCTGCTCGAACCCGCCAACCGTTTCCTGGTGCGCGGGTCCATGGGCTACAAGAGTCCGGCCTTCCTGGTCGACGGACTGCTCGTGTGGGGGCTGACCGGCGGCATCCTGGCGGGCATCTTCGGCTCGGCGGGCTGGGAGCGCGACTGGGACCGGGACGACGTCCGCGATCTGGAACAGACGCTCGCGGCCGCGGGAATGTCGTTATGAGCTCATCGACCGCGCTCGACATCGTGGTCCTGTTGCTCGCCCTGCTCGCCGCTTCGTCCGGGTGGCGTCAGGGCGCGGTGGCCTCCGCGCTGGCCTTCCTCGGCGTCGTGCTCGGCGCGGTCGCGGGCATCCTGATCGCGCCGCACCTGCTGGTGCACGTGGACGCGGGCCGCAAACGCGTGCTGACGGGCGTCCTGCTGATCGTGCTGCTGGTGATCGTCGGCGAGGTCGCGGGCATGGTGCTGGGTCGCGCGGCGCGCGGCGGCATGCGTCATCCGATCACCCGCAGCGTGGACAGCGTGGTCGGCGCGGGGTTGCAGGCCGTCGCGGTCCTGGTGACGGCGTGGCTGCTGGCCCTGCCGCTGGCCACCTCCTCCCAGCCCTCGATCGCGACCGCGATCAACGGTTCGAAGGTGCTCACCGACGTCAACGCGGTGGCGCCGGACTGGCTGCGCAAGGTCCCCAACGAGTTCTCCAAACTGCTCAACACCTCGGGCCTGCCGGATGTCATCGGACCGTTCGGTCGCGCGCCGATCGCCGCGGTCGATCCGCCGGATCCGAGTGTGCTCGCCAGTCCGGTCGCGGCCTCGCTGCAACAGAGCGTGCTGCGCATCCGCGGCGTCGCGCCGAGTTGCCAGCGCGCGCTGGAGGGTTCGGGATTCGTGATCGCGCCGCAGCGGGTGATGACCAACGCGCACGTCGTCGCGGGCACCACCAGCGTCGCGGTGGACACCGCGCGCGGACCGCTCGAGGCCACGGTGGTGCTGTTCGACCCGTCCAAGGACGTCGCGGTGCTCGCGGTTCCCGGCCTGACCTCGCCGGTCGTACCGCAGGCGCCGGAGCCCGCCCGTTCGGGGGAGAGCGCGATCGTGCTCGGATATCCCGGCGGCGGGCCCTACACGGCCAGCGCGGCGCGGGTCCGGGAGACCCTCGACCTGACCGGACCGACCATCTACCGCAACGGCACCGTCGAACGCGAGGTGTACACCGTGCGCGGTCTGGTGCGGGCGGGCAACTCCGGCGGTCCGTTGGTCGACACC
>NZ_BAGG01000002.1 GCF_000308695.1 Nocardia takedensis NBRC 100417
AGGGTCTGGATCATCAGCATCGACCCGAACAGCAGCGTCGCGCTGCCCAGCGCCAACACGCAGATCGCGAGGCGTTCGGTGCTGACCTCGTCGGTGGACAGCGCCAGCACCGCCAGCACCATCGCCCCCGCGACGGGGACGCCGGAACCCAGGAACCAGACCAGCAGCGACCGCCCGAACACGCCGATGCCGCGGGTGCGCCGGGTGCTGGCCGCCTCCAGTACGCGCGCGGTGACCGGCCGCAGCGCGAATTCGACGATCAGGTAGCTGTTGGCGCACACGACGATCGCGCTGAACACGACGCCGAACGCGACCTTGGGGATCAGTTTCGGGTCGGCCAGGCCGTAGAGCGTGGTCAGCGCGACGAGTCCGCCGAACCACAGCACGGCCTGCACGGTGACCAGGCGGCGCGGCACCGCGATCGAGGCTTCCTGTTCGGCCTCGTCCGGCACGTGGTCGGGGTCGATGGCCCAGCGCAGTGCGCGCAGTCCGCCCCTGGTGCCCCACCACGCGCCGCAGACGATCGCCACCACCGAGTAGATCGGCGCGGCGAGCACGTCGAGCATGAGCAGGTCGCCGGTGAACACCGACGGGCCGGGCAGGACGAAGCCGACCAGCACGATCGTGACGACCATCCCGGTCACGTTGGCGACCAGCAGCGGCAGCGTCAGCAGCAGTTGGATGCGGACCCGGCGCACACCGGAGGGCTCGGCGGGCGTGCCGAGCAGCCGCGACCCCCACGGTGCGGGCGCGGGCGGTGTCCGGCCGGGTGTCGTCTGGGCCATCAGTGCAGAGTAGGGCGAACGGCGGGGACGGCGGGAGAATCGGGTCGCGGGCGGCCCACCCGGCTCCGGAAGCGGGTCGGCGCGCGAAGTGTTCTCCACACGCACACGGGCGACCGTGGGATGCCTCGCGGCCTGCGGGATGTCTCGGGCGCGGCCCGGTCGCCGTGCGGTCAGCTGCCCGGGGGGAGTTCGCGGGTGCCGCGTCCGCGGTGGACGGCCGCGCCGCGCGAGCCGCCGACCTCTCCGCGCGGGGGTTCCGCGTCGATGACGTACCCGTCGACCACTTCGGCGGCGACCTGTCGGGCGTAGGACGCCCGCGCCTGCTCGGGACCGGTGATCGGCGTGCCGTGCGGATCGACCGTGATCGGGGTGTCGACGGTGACCTTGCGGGTGCGGCGCAGCGTGAAGGTGATCTCCTCGGCTTCCTCGAAGACCTGGCGCACCGTGCGCAACGGGTGGGTGGCGGTGTCGATGGCCTCGGCGACGAAACCGGGCACCAACGGGCGGATCCAGCGCGCGGCGGTGTCGGTGAACGGCACCTGCCCGATGATCGGCAGGGCCAGGCCGCCCTGTGGCGCGGGCTGGGCGGGCACGGCGGCGGGTAGGTGGCTGGGGCGCTCGGTCACGATGTCGTCCTTCGGGTCGGCGGCGGGCAGTTCCGCGAGGCGCGGCGTCGCGTCGATCCCGCGGGTCTCGCCGCCGCGGCGGGGTTCGGTGATGCCGAGTTCGAGGCCGCCGATGGCGGCGATGACGCGGGTGCGCTGCCGTTCCCGGTCGATGGCCGTGTCGGCTTCGACGGCCAGCCTGGTGGCGGTCAGTTCCTGGTCGGCGCGCAGCGCCTCGGCTTCGGCGCGCACCTGCGCGCGTTTGCGCGCGATGGCGGTGTCGGCCTCGAGTTCGGCCTGTTCGGTGACCGCGCGGTAGGCGGCCCTGCGGTCGTGCGAGGTCTCCCCGCGCCACCAGCGCAGGATCAGCGGCAGCAGCGCGAGCAGTACGAAGGCGGCGAGGGTGAGAAGCCGCAGCAGCAGAGTGCCCGCGTCGCCGAGGCTGCGGTCGTGCAGCGCGAGCCAGCGCGCGCCCAGTCCGCGGTCGGACTCGGCGAAGGCCGCGCGCTCGGCGGCGGTGCGGGCGAGGTCGCGCTCGGCGACGCGGTCGTCCACGGCGCCGACGCGGGCGCGGGCGGCGGCGAGTTGGGCGCGCGAGTCCTCGAGCATCGACTCGGCGGTCCTGGCCTCGGGGCCGCGGCCGGGTACGCCGGTGATCCGGGTCTGCGGGCATTCGGGCGTCGGATTGAATTCGCAGCGGGCGATGATCAGCGCGCGGTCGATGTCGGTCTGCGCGGCGGTGATCTCGCGGTCGAGGGCGGCGCGTTCGGCGCGCGCGGCGTCCAGCGCGGTGGTGGCGGCCAGGACGCCGGGCGCGGCGGCGACTTCGCGCTGCGCCTGCTCGTCGAGCAGGCGGTCCACGGTGCCGTCGAACAGGACGGTGCAGGCCAGTTCGCCGACGAGCAGGCCCGCGACGACGCCGACGCCGATCCGCGCGCCGAGGCCGAACCGGTCGGGGACGTGGCCGGGGCGGCGGGTGGCCAGCGCGCGGCCCAGGGTGGCGGCCAGCACGGCGGTGAGCAGGGCGAGGGCGATGATCCCGGCGGCGGGCCAGCGGTGCGCGAGGTGGACGGCCAGTGCCGTGACCACGCCGGTGACGGCGGCGAACAGCAGGACACCGAGCCCGGTGACGACGTACCCCGACCGTTCGTGACCTTCGGGCAGGTCCCGGGCCGGACCTCCGCCGAGCCAGGCGAGCGGGCCGGTGACGGTCATGGGGATCTCACATCCTCTCCGAACCGGTCGGGACGGCGTAGCGCGGAAACCGTCGCGCATTCGTTGTGACAGCGTGACAGGCGGTGGCCCGACACAGCGAGTACGGGCCGCGGTATGTGGGAAGGCTCACAGATCATCGGGTCACCGACCGGTGTGACCTCGAGTTTCGGCGTCCGCGACGGGGTCGATCGGCGGTCCGGCGACGGGCTCGCACCTTCGTGGCTAATCTCCGCCAACCGAGGGCCGCGGCCCCGGTCGGACGGGGCGATCGGGACGCGTTCGAGTGCGGCGAAGGCCACTTCCCCGGCGCGTCGCGTCGCGACACGAACTATGTGGCGAATGCCACCCCCGGGGGTAACCAGAAGTGTGCTGATGGCCACTGAACGGAAAAGAACCCGGACGGTCGGATCTGGTTGCCCGCTCGTCGCGACGGTATCGGAACGGTTTCGGCGCACCGTCCGTGTCGATAGCCGTTACCAGGTGGTTTGTCCCGACCCGGGCCGGGGAAATCCAGTTCGACGCAGGTGAGCGCCGGTTCGCCCGTCGGCAGGCGGGCTCCTCGTCGGCGAGCCCGACACCCGTCGTCGCTGGTCGGTGCCCGGTATCCGGGGATCGATCCCGGTGCGTTCGCTGCTTTACACTGGAAAACGCGCACAAGTGGAGGACGGAAAGAATTGGCCCAGCTAGACCGGTTTATTAGTACAACCTAAGTTGGTCGGGCCCCGGACCTGACTTATCGTTTGCTCTTACGCCGAACACAAAAACGGTCGGCGACATCGCCCGCTCGGGCTCACCAAGCCGGTGCCCAGAGTAGCGGGCGAACACCCGCGAGGGAGTAAGGAACGCGTAAGCGTTCCGTTACCTCCGAGCACCCCACTACGTAACAACAAACGCGGGTGGACAACTGGAGACGTGACTGTACCCGCGGTGCGAACCAGGGCTCGAGGAGGAAGCATGCGAAACCACGCAGAGCCCGGCGAAACCGTTCAGAGCCCCTGAGCACCGCAAATCCTGGACAGAGACCATCAGCGCGGCTGGTTTCCTGGAACGTACGGGCGCAGTCTTGACGAAGGCGTTCGACGAAAGGCCCCTTTTTCATCGAAGGCCGACTTTCTTGAAGGCAGAGGCATGACGCAACTTCCTGGCCACAGGTCACCTGGACCCATCGGTCTCTACGACCCGGCGAACGAACACGACGCCTGCGGCGTCGCGTTCGTCGTCGACATGCACGGCCGCCGCAGCCGTGACATCGTCGACAAGGCTATTACGGCTCTGTTGAACCTGGAGCACCGCGGTGCTGCGGGCGCGGAACCGAACTCCGGCGACGGCGCGGGCATCCTGTTGCAGATCCCGGATCGTTTCTTCCGGGCGATCGTCGATTTCGAGTTGCCGCCCGAGGGCTCCTACGCCTCGGGTATCGCTTTCCTGCCGCAGGCCCGTCGCGAGGCCGCCCGCGCCGCGTACGGCGTGGAGAAGATCGTCAAGGAGGAGGGCCTCGAGGTCCTCGGTTGGCGCGAGGTGCCGATCGACGAATCCTCGCTGGGCGCGCTCGCGCGCGACGCGATGCCGACCTTCCGGCAGATCTTCGTCGCCTCCCCCAAGGGCGGCGCCGAGCAGTTGACCGGCATGGACCTCGAGCGCCGCGCCTACGTGGTGCGCAAGCGCATCGAGCACGAACTCGGCAAGTCGGGCGCGGGTGAGGGCGCGGTCGGCAAGGAGTCGGTCTACTTCCCGAGCCTGTCCGGCCAGACCTTCGTCTACAAGGGCATGTTCACCACGCCCCAGTTGCGCGCGTTCTACCTCGACCTGCAGGACGACCGCGTCGAATCGGCGCTGGGCATCGTGCACTCGCGCTTCTCCACCAACACCTTCCCGTCCTGGCCGCTGGCCCACCCGTTCCGCCGCGTCGCGCACAACGGTGAGATCAACACCGTCACCGGCAACGAGAACTGGATGCGCGCCCGCGAGGCGCTGCTGCGCTCGGACGTCTTCGGCGTCGACGAGGCGGGCAAGAACCGACTACAGAAGATCTTCCCGGTCTGTACGCCGGGGGCCAGCGACACCGCCCGCTTCGACGAGGTGCTCGAACTGCTGCACCTCGGCGGGCGCAGCCTGCCCCACGCGGTGCTGATGATGATTCCCGAGGCGTGGGAGCGCAACGAGAACATGGACCCGCAGCGGCGGGCGTTCTACCGCTACCACTCCATGGTCATGGAAGCCTGGGACGGCCCCGCCTCGGTCTGCTTCTCCGACGGCACGGTCGTCGGCGCGGTGCTCGACCGCAACGGCCTGCGCCCCAGCCGCATCTGGGTCACCGAGGACGGCCTGGTCGTGATGGCCTCCGAGGTCGGCGTCCTGGACATCGACCCGGCCAAGGTGGTCCGCAAGGTCCGGTTGCAGCCGGGCCGCATGTTCCTGGTCGACACCTCCCAGGGCCGTATCGTCGGCGACGAGGAGCTCAAGTCCCAGCTCGCCGGTGAGCACCCGTACCAGGAATGGCTGGACGCGGGCGTCACCAAGCTGGCCGACCTGCCCGACCGCCCGCACGTGCACATGTCGCACGACCGCGTGCTGATCCGTCAGCAGATCTTCGGATACACCACCGAGGAACTGAATCTGCTGCTCTCGCCGATGGCCAAGACCGGCGGCGAAGCGCTCGGCTCGATGGGCACCGACACCCCGATCGCGGTGCTGTCCTCGCGTCCGCGCCTGCTGTTCGACTACTTCTCCCAACTGTTCGCGCAGGTCACCAACCCGCCGCTGGACGCTATCCGCGAAGAGGTCGTCACCAGCCTGCGCCGGGCCCTCGGCCCGGAGTCCGACCTGCTGCATCCGAGCCCGGAGTCCTGCAAGCAGATCACCATCCCGCAGCCGATCCTGGACAACGACGAGCTGGCCAAGCTCGTACACATCAACGACGACGGCTCCCACCCGGGTCTGCGGTCGGTCGTGGTGCGCGGTCTGTACCCGGTGAAGAAGGGCGGCAAGGGCCTGCGCAAGGCGCTCGAGGCCATCAACATCCAGATCTCGGCCGCCATCGACGGCGGCGCGCGCATCATCGTGCTGTCCGACCGCGAATCCAACGAGAAGCTGGCCCCGATCCCGTCGCTGCTGCTCACCGCGTCGGTGCACCACCACTTGGTGCGCGAGCGGACCCGCACGATGGTCGGTCTGGTCGTGGAGGCCGGTGACGCCCGCGAGGTGCACCACATGGCGATGCTGGTCGGCTTCGGCGCGGCCTGCATCAACCCCTACATGGCCTTCGAGACCATCGAGGACATGCTCGAGCGCGGCGGGCTCGCCATGCCGGGCAGCACCGGCGATCTGGCCGCCGACTACACCGCGGCCGTCGCGAACTACATCAAGGCCGCGAGCAAGGGCGTGCTGAAGGTGATGTCCAAGATGGGCATCTCCACCATCGCCTCCTACACCGGCGCGCAGTTGTTCCAGGTGATCGGCCTGTCGCAGGAACTGGTCGACGAGTACTTCACCGGCCTGCGCTCGCATCTGGACGGCATCGGCCTGGACGAGATCGCCACCGACGTGGCGGCTCGGCACCGGGTGGCCTTCCTGGAGAACCGCAACGAGCGCGCGCACCGCGAACTCGAGGTGGGCGGCGAGTACCAGTGGCGGCGCGAGGGTGAATACCACCTGTTCAACCCGGACACCGTCTTCAAGCTCCAGCACGCCACCCGCGCCGGCCAGTACTCGATCTTCAAGGAGTACACCAAGCTGGTCGACGACCAGTCCGAGCGGCTGGCCTCGCTGCGCGGTCTGTTCGAGTTCAAGAAGGGCGAGCGCGCGCCGATCCCGATCGACGAGGTCGAGCCCGCCGCCGAGATCGTCAAGCGGTTCTCCACCGGCGCGATGAGCTACGGCTCCATCTCGGCCGAGGCGCACGAGACCTTGGCGATCGCGATGAACCGGCTCGGTGGCCGCTCCAACTCCGGTGAGGGCGGCGAGCATCCGGCTCGCTTCGAGGTGGAGGAGAACGGCGACTGGCGTCGGTCGGCGATCAAGCAGGTGGCCTCCGGCCGCTTCGGCGTGACCGCGCACTACCTGACCAACTGCACCGACATCCAGATCAAGATGGCCCAGGGCGCCAAGCCGGGCGAGGGCGGTCAGCTGCCCGCGCACAAGGTGTACCCGTGGGTCGCCGAGGTACGGCACTCGACGCCGGGCGTCGGCTTGATCTCGCCGCCGCCGCACCACGACATCTATTCGATCGAGGATCTGGCCCAGCTGATCCACGACCTGAAGAACGCGAACCCGCAGGCGCGGATTCACGTGAAACTCGTCGCGGAACCGGGTGTCGGCACCGTCGCCGCAGGCGTGTCCAAGGCGCACGCCGACGTGGTGCTGATCTCGGGCCACGACGGCGGCACCGGCGCCTCGCCGCTGACCTCGCTCAAGCACGCGGGCGGTCCCTGGGAGCTCGGCCTGGCCGAGACCCAGCAGACGTTGCTGCTCAACGGTCTGCGCGACCGCATCGTCGTGCAGGTCGACGGCCAGATGAAGACCGGCCGCGACGTGATGATCGCCGCGCTGCTCGGAGCCGAGGAGTACGGCTTCGCCACCGCGCCGCTGGTGGTCTCGGGCTGCATCATGATGCGGGTGTGTCACCTCGACACCTGTCCGGTCGGCGTCGCGACGCAGAACCCGGTGCTGCGCGAACGCTTCACCGGCAAGCCGGAGTTCGTCGAGAACTTCATGCTCTACATCGCCGAGGAAGTCCGGGAACTGCTGGCGCAGTTGGGCTTCCGCACGCTGGACGAGGCCATCGGCCGGGTCGACCTGCTCGACACCAGCAAGGCCAAGCAGCACTGGAAGGCGAGCAAGCTGGATCTGTCGCCGATCCTGGACAACGTCGAGACGGCGTTCATGTACCAGGACCGTCGCCGCACCAAGACCCAGGACCACGGCCTGGACAAGGCGCTGGACCAGCAGTTGATCACGCAGAGCCGCGACGCGCTCGAGCGCGGCGCCGCGGTGAAGTTCGAGACCAAGATCACCAACGTCAACCGGACGGTCGGCACCATGCTCGGCCACGAGGTGACCAAGCTCTACGGCGGCGCGGGCCTGCCCGACGAGACGATCGACATCACCTTCACCGGTTCGGCGGGCAACAGCTTCGGCGCGTTCGTCCCGGCGGGCATCACGCTGCGGGTCAACGGCGACGCCAACGACTATGTCGGCAAGGGCCTCTCGGGCGGCCACCTGGTGGTGCGTCCCTCGCTCAACGCCCCGGCCGATTTCGCCGCGGACGAGAACATCATCGCGGGCAACGTGATCCTGTTCGGCGCGACCAGCGGCAACGCGTTCATCAGCGGCATCGTCGGTGAGCGGTTCGCGGTGCGCAATTCCGGCGCGATCGCGGTGGTCGAAGGCGTCGGCGACCACGGTTGCGAATATATGACCGGTGGCCGCGTGGTCATCCTCGGCGATACCGGACGCAATTTCGGCGCCGGTATGTCGGGTGGTCTCGCCTTCGTCTACGACCCGAACGGCACCTTCGCCGATCGGGTCAATCCGGAGCAGAGCGACGCGATCGAGCAGTTGTCCGGCGACGATTTCACGTGGCTGCGCGACATCATCACCCAGCATCGTGACCAGACGGGTTCGGCGGTCGCCGAACGCATTCTCGGCGATTGGTCGCAGCAGGTGAACCATTTCGTGAAGGTCATGCCGCGCGAATACAAGAAGGTCCTGCTCGCCATTTCCGAGGCCGAGAAGAGCGGTAAGGACGTGGACGCCGCGATCATGGAGGCCGCTCGTGGCTGACCGACTCTGCCCCCTATCGTTCGGAGAGAATACGGAGGCCGCTCGTGGCTGACCCGCAGGGATTTCTGAAGCACACATCGCGGGAACTGCCGAAGCGCCGTCCGGTTCCGCTGCGCCTGATGGACTGGAAAGAGGTCTACGAGGAGGGTTTCGAGCATTCGACCCTGCAACGTCAGGCCGCGCGCTGCATGGATTGCGGCATTCCGTTCTGTCACAACGGTTGTCCGCTGGGCAATCTGATCCCGGAATGGAACGACCTGGTCTACAAGGGCCAGTGGCGTGACGGCATCGATCGTCTGCACGCGACCAACAACTTCCCGGAGTTCACCGGGCGGTTGTGCCCGGCCCCGTGTGAGGCGTCGTGTGTGCTGGGGATCAACCAGGACCCGGTGACCATCAAGCAGGTCGAGGTCGAACTCATCGAGAACGCCTTCGACGAGGGTTGGGTCGCGCCGGTCTACCCGACGCGCATCACCGGCAAGAAGGTCGCCGTGGTCGGTTCCGGCCCGGCCGGTCTGGCCGCCGCCCAGCAGTTGACCCGCGCGGGCCACACCGTGACGGTGTTCGAGCGGGCCGACCGCATCGGCGGCCTGCTGCGCTACGGCATCCCGGAATTCAAGATGGAGAAGCGCTTCATCGATCGCAGGCTCGCGCAGATGGAGGCCGAGGGCACCATCTTCAAGACCGGCGTGAACGTGGGCGTCGACATCACCGCGGAGGAACTGCGCGAGCGGTTCGACGCCGTGGTGCTCGCGGGCGGCGCCACCCTGGCGCGCGACCTGCCGATCCCGGGCCGCGAACTCGACGGCATCCACCAGGCGATGGAGTTCCTGCCCTGGGCCAACCGGGTGCAGCACGGCGACGACGTCACCGATGCCGAGGGCCTGCCGCCGATCCACGCGCGCGGCAAGAAGGTCGTCATCATCGGCGGCGGCGACACGGGCGCGGACTGCCTGGGCACCTCGCACCGGCAGGGCGCGGAGTCGGTCCACCAGTTCGAGATCATGCCGCGTCCGCCGGAGGAGCGCGCCGGGTCGACCCCGTGGCCGACCTACCCGCTGATGTACCGCGTCTCCTCCGCGCACGAGGAGGGCGGCGAACGCGTGTTCTCGGTGAACACCGAGCGTTTCGTCGGCGCCGACGGCAAGGTGACGGGTCTCGAGGCGCACGAGGTCAAGATGGTCAGCGGGCGTTTCGAGAAGGTCGAGGGCACCGAGTTCACCCTCGAGGCCGATCTGGTGCTGCTGGCGATGGGCTTCGTCGGCCCGGAGAAGCGCGGCCTGCTCGAGGATCTGGGCGTCGGCTACGACCAGCGCGGCAATGTCCAGCGCGACAAGGGTTGGTCGACCAATGTGCCGGGCGTGTTCGTCGCGGGCGACATGGGTCGCGGTCAGTCGCTGATCGTGTGGGCGATCGCCGAGGGTCGCGCCGCCGCGTCCGCGGTGGACACCTACCTGGAGGGTGAGACGGCGCTGCCCGCGCCGATCACGCCGTCCATGGTCGCCCAGCGCTGACCCACTGAACGCCGGAACGGCGCTCACGGACTCCGGTCCGTGAGCGCCGTTTCTTTTCACCGGTACCGCCGGCGACACGACAGCGATGATTTGCCCGCGCCTCGTCGGGATGTGTCGGTGATCGTGCCGTGATCGGGCGCGACGTCGATCACGGACGCGACGGTGATGTCCGACGCGCACCGCTCGCGCGGGATTCGCGCCACGCCGATGGCATCGGACACGCGGAACACGATCCGGCGCACCGACACTCACATCCCCGGTCGGCGGTCGGGTCGGGTGTCGGAATTCCGACACGTCCCGGGGTTGGAATGGCGTCCGTGCCGACGTGGCTCTATTGTGATCAGCGGCGTGACGCGGACTGTGGGAAGTGCAACGGGTCACTGCCGCGCATTGTGGGTAACTTCAGTTAACCGTCTGTGCACTGGCGTGACATCCGTCGAGTTCAGCATGGTTAGCGGCAAACGTGTCGGGATTGCTCCCGTGGTGGGGCAGAGTGTCGAACTGGAGCAGTATGCGGTGGAAGAAGGTTGTCGCGGCCCTCGGTGCGTCCGCGACGGTGGCGTCGGGCCTGGTCCTCGGTAGCGCGTCCGCGAGCGCGGACACCTGCCCCAGCCTGTACGTGGTGGCGATCCCCGGCACCTGGGAGACCGGACACGAGAAGACCCCGCAGCCGGGCATGCTCGCGGGCGTCACCCGCGGTCTGCCGCGCTCGGTCGAGGTCGACTACGTGACCTACGCGGCCACCGCGTTCCCGTGGGAGGGCGACGTCTACGGCGCCTCCAAGAAAGAGGCCACCGACAACGCGCGCGGGCTGGCCCTCGATATGGCCCAGCGCTGCGGCGGCACGAACATCGCCCTGGTCGGCTACAGCCAGGGCGCCGACGCGGCAGGCGATCTGGCCGCCGAGATCGGCACCGGTGTCAGCCCGATCCGCCCCGAGCGCATCGCCGGCGTCGGCCTGATCTCCGATCCGCGCCGTTCGCCCACCGACATCCAGATCGGCCCGCCCGCGGGCGGCGCGGGCGCGGGCGGCCCCCGGGTCGGCGGCTTCGGCTGGGTCAGCGACCGCACCCGCACGATCTGCGCGGTCGACGATCTGTATTGCGCCACGGCCGACGACGATTTCGTCACCCGTTTCGCGGGCTTCCTGGCGCAGAGTTCGGACGCCAACCCGGCCAACATCTGGCGCTACCAGCTCGAAGCGGGCGCGATCATGAACGATCTGATGGCCAACGGCGGTATCCCGCTGTTGCAGTCCCAGCTCACCGAGTCGGCGACCCAGCGGCGCGCGCAGGATCTGGAGAACTTCTACCGCTCGCAGTCGCACACCCTCTACGGCAGCTACAACGTGGGCGGCGGGCAGACGGCGATCAGTTGGATGCACAACTGGATCGCCGGAATGGCCTGATCCCACCGGTACTCGAACGGGCCCGCTCCCCACGGAGCGGGCCCGTTTCGCGTTTCGGGCGGTGGCGCGGCCGGCCTCAGCCCGTGGTGCGCTGGGCGATGTTGCGCGGCAGCAGGTCCCAGACGTGGCCGTTCTCGTTGACGGTGGCGGCGGTGCGCCTGCCGGTGCGCGAGAACAGGATCCGGGTGATCGAGCCGTAGTCGATCGGGAAGGTCAGCGGCCTCGCCAGCCCGAGGACGTCCTGGAGCAGCACGTTGACGACCCCGCCGTGGGCGAAGGCGACGACGGTGTCGGCCGGGTCGGTGGACGCCGCGATCTCGGTGACCGCGTCGCGTACGCGGGTGACGAAGGCCGGGCCGTCGATCTGGTCGGGCAGGTAGCCCGCTTTGATCCGTTCGTAGGCGGCCCGGAATTCGGTCTTGGCGTCCTCGATCGGGATGTAGGCGGGCAGGTCGCGGTCGTATTCGGCGAGATCGTCGACGACCTCGACCGGCAGTCCGAGTTTCGCGGCGGTCGGGACGGCGGTTTCGCGGGCCCGGCGTTGCGGACTGCTCAGGACCCGCGCGATCCGGTGGTGACCCAGGGCGGCGGGCACTCGTTCGGCCTGTTCGCGCCCGATCTCGGAGAGTTCGGGGTCGGCGGGCCCGGCCGCCGCGTTGTCGATCCGGAGCGGCTGCGCGTGGCGAACGAGTATCAACTGCACTCTGACACTCTGCCGTATCGCTCAGCCGACCACGAGGTCGGATCGCGCGGGGTCGGTCAGTTGTTCTTCTTGCGCTTGGTGAACAGCACGATCGCGACGATGATCGCGACGACCACGAGCACACAGCAGATCAGGCCGAAGATCAGGCCGCCGCCGCCCTTTTTCTTCTTCTTGGCGGCCAGTTCCATCGCGGTGTTCCAGGTGTCGGAGCCGACCAGATCGGGGCTCGCCCAGACGGTGTGGTCGAAGGTGGTCGCGGTGGCCAGCAGGTCCAAGTACATGGTGTTCCCCATCTCGTCGGTGAACGGCCTCCTCCCGGGCCGAATCTTCCAAGGTTATCGGCCCGTGACCGGCGGCGTTAACGGTTCGGTCCGCGACCGTTCACGCCGAATTCCGCGCCGCGTCGGGCCCCTCGCCGGATCGGGGCAGCTCAGCGCGGTTTCACCAGCGGGAAGGGCAGGGTCTCGCGAATGCTGCGGCCGGTGATCAGCATGACCACGCGGTCGACGCCCATGCCGAGTCCGCCGGTGGGCGGCATCGCGTGTTCGAGGGCTTGCAGGAAGTCCTCGTCCAGTTCCATCGCCTCCGGATCGCCGTTGGCCGCGAGCATCGACTGCTCGGTGAGCCTGCGCCGCTGTTCGATCGGGTCGGTGAGTTCGCTGTAGGCGGTGCCGAGTTCGACGCCCCAGGCCACCAGGTCCCAGCGTTCGGTGACGCCGGTCTTGGTGCGGTGGGCGCGGGTGAGCGGGGAGACCGAGGTGGGGAAGTCGATGTAGAAGGTGGGCGCTTCGGTGCGCGCCTCGACCAGGTGCTCGTACATCTCCAGCACGATCTGCCCGGCGTCCCAGCCGTGCTGGTAGGCGATGCCCGCCTTGTCGCACAGCGCCCGCAGATCCTCCAGCGAGGTCTTGGCGGTGACCCGCGAGCCGATGGCCTCGGTGACCGCGCCGTGCACCGTCTTGACCGTCCACTCCCCGGAGATGTCGACCTGCTCGAATTCGCCGTCCGCCGAGGGACGCAACGCCACCTCCGCGCCGTTGGCCGCCAGCGCCGCGTTCTGGATGAGTTCGCGGCAGGTGTGCATCATGCGTTCGTAGTCGCTGTGCGCCTCGTAGGCTTCCAGGATCGTGAATTCGGGGTTGTGGCTGAAGTCGACGCCCTCGTTGCGGAAGGTGCGCCCGATCTCGAACACCTTCTCCATACCGCCCACGCACAGCCGCTTGAGATACAACTCGGGAGCGATGCGCAGGTACAGGTCGAGGTCGTAGGCGTTGATGTGGGTGCGGAACGGGGTGGCGTTGGCTCCGCCGTGGACCTGTTGCAGGATCGGCGTCTCCACCTCGAGGTAGCCCCGGGCGTCGAGTGAATCGCGCAGCGACCGCAGTACCGCGCTGCGTTTGGCCAACACCTCGCGGGTCTCCGGGTTGATCGCCATGTCCACGTAGCGCTGACGGACCTTGGCCTCCGGGTCGGCCAGTCCCTTCCACTTGTCCGGCAGGGGGTGCAGGCATTTGCCGTTCATCCGCCAGTCCGCTGCCAGCAGCGACAACTCGCCGCGGCGGCTGAGCCCGATCTGCCCGCTGACCTCGATGAGGTCGCCGAGGTCGAAGTACTCGCCGAATTCGGCGCTGCGGCGCGCGCCGACCCGGTCCCGGTCGATGACCAGTTGGATCTCGTCGGACCAGTCCCGCAGCACCGCGAAGATGACCCCGCCGTAGTCGCGGATGCGCAGCAGTCGTCCGCAGACCCGCACGGTGGTGCCGCGCGGGGAGCGTCGCGCGGCGGCGACGGTGTGGGTCGGGGGATAGGCGACGGGGTAGGCGTCGATCCCGTCGGCGGTCATCCTGGCGAGTTTGTCCATGCGCACCCGCACCTGCTCCGGGCGGCGGGCGACCGGTTCGGCCAGTTCGGTCTCGGCGAGGATCGGCGCGCGGCCGTCGGGATTGAGTCCGGTGAGGGTGCCGGGCACCGCGCTGTGCAGGCCGGTGTGCGCGGAGGTGACCGGTTGCTTGCCGAAGCGGGGTAGGAACCCTTCGGCCAAGCCGCTGGCCATCGCGACGCGCGGCAGGTGCCTGCGCTCCTCGAACAGGAAGAACCGCGGCACCCAATTCGGTTGGTACTTCACGTTGGAGCGGTACAGCGCCTCCAACTGCCACCAGCGCGAGAAGAACAGCAGCACCCCGCGCCACAGTCGCAGCACCGGGCCCGCGCCGATGCGGCCGCCCTCCTCGAAGACCGAACGGAACACCGCGAAGTTCAGCGAGACCCGGGTGATCCCGAACTGCTCGGAGTTCAGCGCCAGTTGCGAGACCATCAGTTCCATCACGCCGTTGGGGCCGCCCGGGTCGCGGCGCATCAGCTCCAGCGACACCCCGGTGCGCCCCCACGGCACCAGCGACAGCATCGCCAGCACCCGGTCCTGGGCGTTGACGGCCTCGACCAGCAGGCAGTCGCCGTCCAGCGGATCGCCGAGTCGGCCCAGCGCCATGGAGAAGCCGCGTTCGGTCTCGGTGTCGCGCCACGCCTCGGCGCGCCCGACGATGTGCGGGAACTCCTCGGCCGGGATGTCGCGGTGCCGCCGGATCCGCACGGTCAGACCGTGTTTGCGCAGCCGGTTGGCGGCCTGGCGCACCTGTTTCATCTCCGGCCCGGCCAGCGAGAACGTGCGCGTGTCCAGGACCGCTTCGTCGCCGAGGCGCAGCGCCGACATCCCCGCCCGCCGATAGGCTTGCGCGCCGAGTTCACTCGCGCCCATCACCGCGGGCGCCCACCCGAACCGGTCGGCCAGTCGCAGCCAGGCGTCGATGGCCTGCGGCCAGGTCTCGCGCAACCCGATCGGGTCGCCGCTGGCCAGGCACACCCCGAGTTCCACGCGGTAGGTGATGGCGGCCTTGCCGCTGGGCGCGAACACCACCGCCTTGTCGCGGCGGGTCGCGAAATAGCCCAGGGAGTCCTCGATGTCGGAGCGTTCCAGCAGACCGCGGATCGCCGACTCGTCGGTACCGGTCATCGCGTTCTCGGCGCGCTGGGAGCGCAGCAGCACGATCACCGCCGCCAGCAGCGCGAGCGCGCCGAACAGGCCCAGCAGGAAGTTGACGAACCCGGGCGGATGCCCGTCGAAATGCTCGTTGTCGACCAGGATCGCCGCCGTCACCCGGTAGACCGCCCAGCCGGGCCGCTGCCACCCGCCCGGCAGCGAACCCGGGAACAGTTCCACCAGACCCCAGCCGACCAGGCAGCCGACCGCAAGTCCGCCGACCAGCACGCCCAGCGCCCGCCACCCGGCCCCGCGCCGGACCTTGGTGTAGAACTCGCCCCACGCGGCGATCAGGACACCGATCACCGCCAGTTGCGCGACCAGGCCGACCAGCGCGTTGACGTTGTGTCGCGTGACGAAGTCGAGCACGTTGGTCAGCCCGAACAGCGCCAGGTAGCCGACCAGCAGCCACCACGCGATCCGTTTGCGGCCCGCCACCGCGCCCGCCATCAAGCCGACGATCAACGCCCACATCAGGTTGGTGTCGGGGGCGTCGAAGAAATAGTCGTCGATGTAGCGGCGCGGCACCTGGGTCAGGAACCGCAGCGCGGGCGAGAGGCTCCACAGGAAACAGGCCACCGCGATGACGCCGAGCACCGTCCCCGCGATGTGGGGGACCTCGGAGAGTTTGCCGCGCCCCCGGTGGGGGACCGGTGGCGTGGGTCTGGCCGGCTGAGCTTCGAGGTCCGTGCGCGGAGCGGCGTGCGTGGATGTCACCGAACCAGTGTGTACGGTCGCCTCCCGACTCCGTCCCAAGGCCGGCCGGGATGTCGGGAAGCGGTGCCCGGCGTGGCGGCGCAATCCGGACAGGGTAAGGATGTATCCCATGTCAGAACCAGTCGATGTACCGATCGATGACGACGTCATCCGGCTCGGTCAGTTCCTGAAGCTGGCCAACCTGATCGAGTCCGGCGCCGAGGCGAAGACGGTCATCGCGGCCGGACTCGTCCGGGTCAACGACGAGGTCGAACTGCGCCGGGGGCGACAGTTGCAGGCGGGCGACGTGGTCGCCCTGGCCGGTCACCGGGCCCGGGTGTCGCCCGTGTGAGTCAGTCCTCGGCGCGGACCACGACGCCGTCGTGGTCGCTGTAGAGCATTTCGCCGGGAACGAAACGCACACCGCCGAATTCGACGGGCACATCCCGTTCGCCGCTGCCGGTCTGGGTGCTCTTGCGGGGATTGGTGCCCAGCGCCTTCACGCCGATGTCGAGGGTGGCCAGGATCGCCGAGTCGCGGACCGCGCCGTTGACGATCACGCCCGCCCAGCCGTTGTCGACGCCGCGGCCCGCGATGATGTCGCCGACCAGTGCGGTGTGCACGCTCGCGTCGCCGTCGACCACGAGGACGCCGCCGTTGCCCGGTTCGCTCAGGGTCTGCTTGACGAGCAGGTTGTCCTGGAAGCAGCGGATGGTGGTGATCCGGCCGGAGAACACCGCGCGACCGCCGAACTGGCGGAACTGCGTATCGCAGCTGCGGATCTCGGGTCCGATCTCGTCGGCAAGGTCTGCGGTGGCAACTTCGTCCATGGCTCGATCTTGCCGTGCCCGCGTTCGCCGCGGGTTCGCGACCCCGCCGCGACGGGAGGTGGGTCACAACGACGGCGGCGCGGGTCGCCGCACCCTCTCACCGCTCGCGGTGGAACGCGGCGATCTACGCGGTGACCGCCAGCGCCGCGGCCAGCCCGAAGGCGACCGCCATCACCGCCACTTCGGCCACGGCGCGGCGCAGCGAGGCGTCCGCGCCCATCCGGTGGTCGGCGGCGGGCCGCACCCAGGTGCGCCGCCACCACCAGCCAAGGCCGAGCAGGACCAGCAGGATCGCGGTCTTGGCGAGCAGGATGCGCCCGTAGCCGGTCCCGAACAGCGCGTCCACGCCGCCGACCCGGACCAACCCGTTGACGATCCCGGTCAGCGCGACCACACCGACCAGCGGCAGCGCCACGGCCGAGTACTTCGGCAGCGCCGTCGCCCATTCCCCGCGCGTGCGCACTGCGAGCGCCATCGCCACCAGCAGGCCGAACCAGGTCGCGGCGGCCAAGGCGTGCACCGCGGCCAGGACCGATCCGAATGCCTGCTGGGACATGTGCCCGGTGATCGGCCGCAGCGCGAGCGCGACCGCGGTGAACACCAGCACCAGATCGGGCGAGGCGTTCTCGGGCCGCCGATAGGACAGCGCGCCGTAACCGGCGACCGCGGCGGCCGCGAGCAGGATCGCGATCCCGATCTGTCCGCCGCTGATCTCGGTCAGGAAGGTGGCGAACCGGTCGGCGTCCAGATCGCGCAGGGGAACACCGACGACCTCGGCGGCCTCGAACAGCAGCACCGCGAACTCCGCGCAGCACCACAGTCCGGCGAGGCCGGCCAGCAGTCGCCAGCGCGGTTCGGCGCGCGGATGCAGACGCGGCAAGGCGGCCAAGCCGAGCACGCTCGCGCCCGCGCAGTCGGCGAAGACCCGCGCGACTCCCGCCGCGGGGGCCGGGCCCGGCACGGTCAGCAGCCAGGCCAGCCCGACCCCCAGCAAAGCCGCGGGAACGACCAGCAGCAATGACCGGAGGTCGCCGCCGCCGGTCGTCCCACTTCGCACGGTTCTCGCCTAACTCTTGGTCCGCCCGCGACCGCCGAACAGGGCGAACGCGAGTCCGCCGCCGAACAGGACCACGCCGCCGACGATGAACACCCACAGCGGCACGCCGTCGTCGTCACCCTCGCCCGATGCCTTGGCGTCGGGACGCGGTCCGGGCGTGCCGTTGCCCGGGGTGGTCAGGGTGAAGGCGCGCTTGCCGCTGACCGGATGCCCGTCGGCCGAGGTGACCCGGTAGGCGACGGTGTACTGCCCGGCGGGGCCGAGATCGCCGACCTGGACCGCCACGGATCGGCCCGTCACGACCGGTTCGCCCTTGGACCACAGGTTGCCGTCCGGGCCGACCACCGTCAGCGACGGGAAATTGGTCTGGAGTTCCTCGTTGAAGGTGATGCTGACCTGCGCCGGACCCGTCGCGACGCTCGCGCCGTCCTCGGGCACGCTCGACACCGGCGCGGAATGCGCCGCCGCCGGTCCGGCGGCCGCGAGTCCGCCGCCGACCAGCGCGAGGCCGGCCGCCAGCGCGGCCAGCAGGCGGCGGCTCACGATCGCCGTCCGCGCAGCACGTTGCCCAGGCCCAGGGCGACGCCGAGCAGGCCCAGCGCCAAGCCGATGCCGCCGAGCCACCGCGCGGTCTGATCCTTGTCGTCGGCGGAGTCCGCACCGGCGGCGTCGGCATGCTCGGAACCACCGCCGTGGGCGTGGCCGTCCGCTTCGCTGGCCTGCGCGAGCGTCACCGTCGGCGCGGGGTGCTCGGGTTCGGACCCGTCGGGGCCCGCGGGCTGATCCCAGGCCACGACCTTGCCGTCGCTATAGGTCTGGCGGGCCGCGAAACTGACGCTGTCCTGTTTCGGCAGCGGGCCGAGCGAGACCACGAAACGCTGGAACTGGCCCGGCCCGACACCGGGGTTGCCCGGTTCGGCGGTCCAGGTCACCGCGACGGCGTCGGACTTGTCGTTGCGGTCGACGGTGGCCCGCCAGCCCGGAAGGGGTTCGGTGCGCGCGCTTTTCACCGCGGGCAGGGTGACGGTCAGCGCCGTGGTGGCGGCGGTGTCCGATTCGGTGGGCACCCGGAAGGTGACCACCGAGTACCCCCCTTGCTGTGCGCCGGGCGCGTCGGCGGTGACGTGCGCCGCGGCGATGCCGCCCCCGAGCAGGATCAGGCCGGCGGTGGCCGCCGTCGCGCCGCAGGCACGCAGGGCCGTGGTCGTGCCGCGGGCGCGCAGAACTGAACTTCGCATGATGGAATGCTTTCTCTCCGAATGGAAATGGTGCGAGATGTGCGGGTCACCGGAAGGCCGGTGGCGCGCGCGGTCCGATCGCACCGTTCGGGGAGAGCGAGGGGAGGGCGAACCCGGCGGGGACCGGGGCCGCGAGTCGGGGGAGCGGGTCGACGCCCGGACGTGTGGTCACCGCGCGCAGCGCGGTGGTGACGACGGCGTAGAGACGGTGGGCGAGCAGGATCAGCGCGCCGCAGACGACTGTCGCGACGGCGTGCGCGAAGGTCATCCACAGGCCGGGCGGACCGTCGGTCTCGGCGTGCCCGTGCCCGACCAGACCGCCGAGGACGGTGTGGGCCGCGCCCTGACCGGCCGCCAGCAGACCGAACACCGCGAGTCGATTCGCGGGCAGGGCGGCGACCAGCGCGCCCGTGAGCACCGCGGCGAGCAGGACGAACGCGCCCTCGGTGGAATCGGGGAGACCGCCGCCCGCCGCGCCGTGCGCGGCGACCGCGAGCACCGCCACCGACGCGCCGACGGCACCGCCGCGCACGGCGGCGGTGCTCGAATCCCCGCGCGGCGCGGTCATCCCGGTCCGGTCAGTTCACGCCGAGGCGGGCCAGCACGTCGGCTTCGATACCGGACAGCTCGTGGGAGATCGAGGTGTGCACGGCGCGGCGGCGCTGCGCGGGCATCTGCTCGGCGGTGCGCACGGCCGCGGTCAGGCCCGCCAGCCGCTCCTCGGTGGCGGCGACGAATTTCTTGTCCTCGGACTTGCCGCCGGAGATCTTCTCCAGCGCCGCTTCGACATTGACGATGCGGGCCTGGAGCTTGCCGCCGTGGCCCGCGAAATCGCCGAGTTGTTCGACGCCGACGCCGAGTTGGTGGGCGCGCCGGTTGTCGAGTTGGGCGCGCAACAACGTGGCGCCGCGGTAGGCCAACGGGGCCAGCACCGGGACGAGCACGCGCGCGACGCCGAGATACTTCTTGACCTGGCCAGGGCTGAACGGATCGCGTTCGGCCTTGGCCGCCACCTTCAGCGCGGCCTTCTCCTCGGCCTGGAACGCGGCGATCTGCGCCTTGGCGACCTTGCGGTCGGTGCGGGCCTGCTGCCGCTGGGCCTTGCGTTCGTTGCGCGCACCGAGCTTGGCCTCCAGACCGGCCTTGTGCTTGAGGGCCTTGGCCTCGGCCCGGCGGCTCGGCCGCGGCTTGCGCTTGGTGAACAACCCCATCGAAGGCCTCCGTCATGCTGGTTCGCCATGGCAGGACGACGCCGGGGAACGTTCGTCCGCCCATGTCACACGGTTCGCCGTAACACTATCGGGTCGACGCGCCGCGTCGCGAGTGGGTGAGTCGTCCACGGGCCGGCGATCATGCGGTGCGCGGGCTTGTCGGGGGCAGGGACCATACTGCTTACGTGGAATCGGGCATCGGTGACAGGAGTGAGCGCGTCGAGGGCGGTGCGATCGACGCGGACGCGGCCGCCACCGGTCGGGCCGAATCCGGTCCGACCGTGTTCATCGATGCCCGCGCGCTGATCGGGTGCAGACATCGCCTGCACCTCACCGCGACCCACCCCGAGATGCTCACCGACGTGGTCGAGGACCCGGGTGTCCGGCAGCGCCGTGAGGCCGCGAGCGACCATCGCGCCAAGGTGCGCGCGGCGCTGGTCGGGGCCGATCCCGCGGGTTGGCTGGTGATCGATCCCACGCTGCGGGCGCGTGAGCGGGCCGCGGCCACGCTGCGCGCGTGCGCCGAGGGCGAACGCAACATCTGGGGCGGTCTGCTGCCGCAGGAACCCGACACGGGCAGGCGCGGCGGCTCGGAAATCCTGCTGCGCGACCGGGATCGGGGCGGCTACATCCCCGTCATCGTGGTCAACCACAAGGTCAGTGATCCGCGCAAACCCGAACCCGCGGACTTCCATCCCACCACCACCGCCCCGTATCACTGGGCCCCGCAACCGGATCCGTACCACAAGCTGCGCCAGCAGCCCCGCGATCTGCAACGCCTGGCCCACCTCTACCGCATGTTGCAGCGCCACGGCCTGGCCAGTCCCGCGCTGGTGGGCGGGGTGATCGGCTACCAGTTCGGTCGCGACGACGCCCCGCGCCGCGACGACGCGCGTCCGGGCGCGCCCGCGCCGGGCGGCTACGACCCCGACCGCATCCTGGTCCACGATCTCGGCCCCGTGCTCGCCGACTACGACCTGCGCTACGCCGACCGGATCGCGGTGGTGCGCAACGAATTGCCGACCACGCCCTCCAAGGTCCCGGAGTGCAGGCAGTGCCCGTGGTGGCAGCGCGGCCCCGAGGGCGGCGTGAGCTGCGAGGGCTGGTTGATCGAACACCGCGACGTCAGCGTGGTGGCCCCCGGATCGCGCGCCGACGTGCTGCGCGGCCACGACGTGCAGACCATCGATGAACTGGCCGGCTGGGTCGGCGCGGGGCCCGAGGATTGGCAGCACGGCCCCTTCGAGGAGGCCGTGGTCACCGCGCGGGCCTGGCTGGCGGGCGCGCCGCTGGTACGCCGCGGCGAGAAGGTGTGGGTGCGCCGCGCCGACGTCGAGGTCGACGTCGACCTGGAGAGCTATCAGGAGTACGGGGCCTACCTGTGGGGCACCCTGCTCGACGGCGTCTACCGGCCGTTCGTCACCTGGGACCCGCTGCCCACCGAGGACGAGGGCCGTTCCTTCGCCGAGTTCTGGACGTGGTTGATGACGGTGCGCGCGGGGGCGATCGCGGCGGGCCGCAGCTTCGCCGCCTACTGCTATTCGCGCACCGCCGAGGACAAGTGGCTCTACGAGTCGGCCCGGCGCTTCGCGGGCAGGCCCGGGGTGCCCACCGTCGACCAGGTGCGCGCCTTCGTGGACGGCCCGGAGTGGGTCGACATGTTCCAGGCCGTCTCCGAACAGTTCATCTGCCCGAACGGCAAGGGCCTGAAGAAGATCGCGCCGGTCGCCGGCTTCGCCTGGCGCGACCCGGAGGCGGGCGGCGAGGCGTCGATGAGCTGGTACCGCCGCGCGGTCGGCTACGACGCCGAACCCGACCTGTCCCAGCGCACCCGGCTGTTCGAATACAACGAGGACGATGTGCGGGCCACGATGGTGCTGCGGGAGTGGATGTGCCCGCGCACCGAGGTCGAGCACTGCGCCGAACGCGAAGTGCCCGGTCTCGCCGATTTCCGCGCCTGGGTGTAGTGCCGAACGGGCCCCTCGGTGCGAGGTAATATCGCGACGTGACAGAGCACGTCGAACAACTCGAGTTCCAGGCCGAGACCCATCAGCTGCTCGAGCTGATGATCCACTCGGTCTACTCCAACAAAGACACGTTCCTGCGGGAGCTGATCTCGAACGCTTCCGACGCCCTGGACAAGCTACGGCTCGAATCCTTCAAGGACAAGGATCTCCAGGTCGACACCTCCGATCTGCACGTCGAGTTGGAGGTCGACAAGGACGCGCGGATCCTGACCGTCCGGGACAACGGCATCGGCATGTCCCGCGCCGAGGTGGTGGATCTGATCGGCACGCTGGCCAAATCGGGCACCGCCGAGCTGCGCAAGAAGCTCAACGAGGCGAAGTCCGAGGCCGCCGCGGAGGAGCTGATCGGCCAGTTCGGCATCGGCTTCTACTCCACCTTCATGGTCGCCGACAAGGTCGCGCTGACCACCCGCAAGGCGGGCGAGACGGAAGGCACCCGCTGGGAGTCCGAGGGCAAGTCCACGTACACGATCGAGACCGTGGACGACGCCCCGCAGGGCACCGCGGTCACCCTGCACCTCAAGCCCGCCGACGAGGACGACCACCTCTTCGACTACACGCTGGAGTGGAAGCTCCGCGAGATCGTCAAGAAGTACTCCGACTTCATCGCCTGGCCGGTGCGGATGAGCGTGGAGCGCACCGTCACCGAGGGCGAGGGCGAGGAACAGACCGAGAAGACGATCGTCGAGGAGCAGACGCTCAACTCGATGAAGGCGTTGTGGACCAGGCCCAAGAGCGAGGTCTCCGACGAGGAGTACAAGGAGTTCTACAAGCACGTCAGCCACGGCTGGGACGAGCCGCTGGAGATCATCCCGCTCAAGGCCGAGGGCACCTTCGAATACCAGGCGCTGCTGTTCATCCCCTCGCACGCCCCGTTCGACCTGTTCACCCGCGAGCACAAGCGCGGCGTGCAGCTCTACGTCAAGCGGGTGTTCATCATGGACAACTGCGAGGAGCTGATGCCGGAGTACCTGCGCTTCGTCAAGGGCGTGGTGGACGCGCAGGATCTCTCGCTCAACGTCTCGCGCGAGATCCTCCAGCAGGACCGCCAGATCCAGATGATCCGCAAGCGGCTGGTCCGCAAGGTGCTCTCCACCGTCAAGGACATCCAGGGCGCCGAGGACAAGACGAACTACCAGACCTTCTGGAAGGAGTTCGGCCGCGTCCTGAAGGAGGGTCTGCTCTCCGATTTCGACAACCGCGAGACGTTGTTGCAGGTGTCCTCGTTCGCCTCGACCCATTCGGAGTCCGAGCCGACGACGCTGGCCGAGTACGTCGAGCGGATGGCCGAGGGCCAGGAGTCGATCTACTACATGACCGGCGAGAGCCGTCAGCAGATCGAGTCGTCCCCGCATATCGAGGCGTTCAAGGACAAGGGCCGCGAGGTGCTGATCCTGACCGACCCGGTGGACGAGATGTGGGTCGGTTCGGTGACCGACTTCGAGGGCAAGCCGTTCCAGTCCATCGCCAAGGGCGAGGTGGATCTGGAGACCGAGGAGGAGAAGAAGGCCTCCGAGGCGCTGCGCGAACAGCAGGACAAGGATTTCGCGGACGTGCTCGGCTGGCTGGGCAAGACGCTGGAGGACAGCGTCAAGGAGGTGCGCCTGACCAGCAGGCTCACCACTTCGCCCGCGTGCCTGGTCGGTGACGTCTACGACTTCACCCCGATGCTCGAGCGCATGTACCGGGCCTCGGGGCAGGCTGTGCCGGAGAGCAAGCGCATCCTGGAGCTGAATCCGACGCATCCGCTGGTCACCGGCCTGCGTGAGGCGTACTTCAGCCGTAAGGAGGACGCCGACGCGGACAAGGTTCCTGAGTTGTCCGAGACGGCGGAGCTGCTCTACGGCACCGCGGTGCTGGCCGAGGGCGGTGAGTTGAAGGATCCGGCGCGTTTCGCCCACATCCTGACCGATCGCCTGACCCGCACGCTCTGACGCGGGGTTCGGGGGTCGCCGCCCGACCGGCCGTCGACCCCCGAACACCACCGCCGAAACCGTCCGGTCTATTACGATCTTCGAAGGCATTCGGCCACAGCGGTATTCGCCCCCGTTTCCGGGTTTGCGGGGCGATCGCGCGCGTAGCCTGATGCGGTCGAAAGGATCGTCGAGAACCATGTCCGCACACCACCCCTACGCCGCGGCCGACCTGTGGGATCTCGTCGCGGACGGCTACGCGGAGTTCGCGCCGACGATCATGCGGCCCTTCGCCTCGCACGCGCTCGAGGTGGCCGGTCCCGCCGCGGACGCGCGGATCGTCGACGTGGCCGCGGGCAGTGGAGTGCTGACGTTGCGCGCCGCCGGTCAGGTCGCCTCGGTGCACGCCGTCGACATCTCCGAGCGGATGCTCGCGCGATTGCGGGCCGCGGTGCGCACCGCCGACCTGGACAACGTGACGGTCGACCGCGCCGACGGGGAAGCGCTGCCGTTCGACACCAACACCTTCGACGCCGCGTTCTCGCTGTTCGGCCTGATGTTCTTCCGCGATCGCGGCGCGGGTTTCGCCGAGTTGTTCCGGGTGCTGCGGCCCGGCGGGGTCGCGGTGGTGTCGAGTTGGGCGCCGATCGCGGACTCCCCGCTGATGATGATGATGTTCGAGGCCAACGCCGCGGCCGACCCCGATCTCCAGGAACCGCAGCCCGACTTCCTGAGCCTGGAGAATCCGGAGGTCTTCGCCGGGGAGATGCGCGCGGCCGGCTTCGCGGGGGTCACCATCCAGCGGCACACGGCGGCGATCTCCTTCGACAACTCCGAGGAGTTCTGGGAGACGATGGTGCTGGGCAGCGCGTCGATGCAATGGCTGCGCCGCGAGTGCGGAGAACGTCTCTGGGCCGAGCGGTCGCGCACGATGCGCGCCTACCTGGACGAGGTCTACCGGCCGCACCGGCCGTTGACGACCACGGCCTTCCTCGGCATCGGCCACAAACCGCGCCTCTGACTCCCGACCCCGGAGACGACGACGCTCCCTCGCCCGGGGGACGAGGGAGCGTCGAGAGGGTGCGGAGATTACCGCGGCGCCATGCGCAGCGCGCCGTCCATGCGGAAGGTCTCGCCGTTGAGGTAGTCGTGCTCGACGATGTACTGCGAGAGCTGAGCGTACTCGTCGGGGCGACCCAGGCGCGACGGGAACGGCACGCCGGCCTCGAGGCCCTTGCGGTAATCCTCGGTGACGCCGGCCAGCATCGGGGTGTCGATGATGCCGGGGGCGATGGTGTTGACGCGGATGCCGAACTGGGCGAGGTCACGCGCGGCCGGAACGGTCATGCCGTGCACGCCGCCCTTGGAGGCCGAGTAGGCGATCTGGCCGATCTGGCCCTCGAAGGCCGCGACCGAGGCGGTGTTGATGATCACGCCGCGCTGGCCGTACTCGTCGACGGCTTCGGTCTTGGCGATCGCGTCGGCGGCCAGGCGCATCACGTTGAAGGTGCCCAGCAGGTTGACGGTGATGACCGTGCGGAACAGTTCCAGGTCGTGCGGGCCGTTCTTGGACAGGATGCGACCCGCCCAGCCGACACCCGCGCAGTTGACGACGATGCGCAGCGGCGCGCCGGATTCGACGACCTTGGCGACCGCGGCGGCCACCTCGTCGTTGCTGGTCACATCGGCCGGGATCAGGGTGACACCCTCGGGCACGTTGTCGCCCGCGCGCTCGATGGACTGCGGCACGTCGAGGCCGAAGACGGTGGCGCCGAGGTCGGCGAAGCGCTTGGCGGTGGCGGCGCCGAGGCCGGACGCGCCTCCGGTGACAATGGCGGCGGAACCCGAAATCTCCACGATGGTCCTCTCGTTCGTGACAGCCAGTTGGCCTATCGTCAATTGCACCCTAACCAATCGATCATGAGAAGCCGATGAGGGCTCCCTCTCACTCCGGTACCGAACCGGCTTTATTTGCGAACACGGATGTTCGTTGGTGGTATCGTCGACCCATGAAACTGTGGGCCGTGCCCGACGTCGCAGGCCGCAAGGTGTTGATCACCGGGGCCGCACGGGGGATCGGAGCGGCACTCGCCCGGCAACTGCACGCGCACGGGGCCTCGGTCGCGCTGCTCGGCATCGAACCCGAACTCCTCGCCGAGGTCGCCGCCGACTGCGGCGACGCGCCCTGGCGCTACTGCGACGTCGGCGACCACGCGCAGGTCGAACGCGTCGTGGAGACACTGGTCGCCGAACTCGGCGGACTCGACGTCGTCGTGGCCAACGCCGGCGTCGCCCGCCAACTGGCGCTGCTCGGCGGCGACCCGACCGTCATGGAACAGATGCTCGCGGTCAACGTGCTCGGCGTCTACTACACGCTGCGCGCCGCGGGCCCGTACATCTCGCATCCGCGCGGCTACGCCTTGGTGGTCTCCTCGCTGGCCGCCTCGGTCAACCTGCCGTTGGCGGGCGCCTACAGCGCCTCCAAAGCCGCCGCGGAGACCCTCGGGCACACGCTGCGCCACGAACTGCGGCACACCGGCGCGAAGGTCGGCGTCGGCTATTTCGCCGAACTCGACACCGAGATGACCTCGCGCGGTTTCGGCACCGCCGCGGCGCACGCTATTCTCGGCCGCTCCACCGTCTCCGGCGTCGCACCCCTCGCCCCGGCCATCGACGGCATCGAACGGGCGATCGCGCGTCGTCGCCGCCAGGTCGTCTCGCCCTGGTGGGTCGCCGCGGTCCTGCCCTTCCGAGCCGTCGCGCAGTGTCTTGTCGACTTCACCCTGCGCAGGGGCGTCGCCGAGGCGCTGGAGATCGCCCGTGCCGAAGACGCACCCTTCACGACAGACCAACCGGTACGAAAGCGCAGAATGGAACGGCCGGCGTAGTACCCGAGATATCCGGAGCCACGTATGACCGAAACCGCAGGCGCGCACCGTCAACTCCCGCGCGGCCGTCACGGACTGCCGAGGGAACAGGTGGTCGCCTCGCAGCGGGAGCGGATTCTGACCGCGCTGGCCGACGCCATGGCCGAGAGCGGATACGTCGGGACCTCGGTCGCCGCCGTCCTCAAACGCGCGGGCGTCTCCCGCGAAACCTTCTACGAGCAGTTCCGCTCCAAGGAGGACTGCTTCGAGGCCGCGTTCGAACGCGCGGTCGCGGGGATCGTCGCCAAGATCGCCGCCGCCTCCGACGAGGTCGAGGCGCCCTCCGGCGCGCCCGTCGCGGCCGAGCGCATGGCCCGCATCCTCGACGCCTACTTCGAGGGACTGCTCGAGGAACCCGCCTACGCCCGGCTCTACCTGGTCGAGGTGTACGCGGTGGGGGCCAAGGCGGTCGCGCGCCGCGCGGCGTTGCAGGCGTCGTTCGTGGACGTCATCGCCGAAGCCCTGGACGCGCGCAGCGACGCCCAGCGCTTCGCGTGCGTGAGCTACGCCGCCGCGGTGGGCGCGATGGCCACCGCCAAGATCGCCGCCGACGATCTGGACGGCCTGCTCGCGTTGAAGGAACCCCTGCTGGCGATGGTCCTGCGCAGCGGCGACTTCTACGGCGAGGGAATGCTGCTCACCTGAGGTGGGTCTGCGGTTCGGGAACCTCGGCGGCGGGACGGGCGCGTCCGCGCACGGCGAGTGCTACGCCCGCCACGGCCGGAATCAGCAGGGCGGAGCCCGCAGCCGCCGCGAGGGCCAGATCCGGCAGCGCGGCCGTCAGCAGGGTCAGCGCGCCGAAGTACAGGAACAGCAGACCCGCGCAGATCCCGATGACCCGCTCCGGCAGATGCTTGCCGACCAGGATGCCGAGACCGATGGCGAGCGCGTCGGCGGCGACCATGCCGATCGTGGAGCCGAGCCACACCCCGAACCAGTTGTTGTCGGTGGCCAGCGCGGCGGTCGCGAACATGGTCCGATCGCCGAGTTCGGCCAGCAGAAACGCCGACAGCACCACGAAGTAGGGGGCGCGGTTCGAGCGGGCGGGCGGGGCGTCTTCGTCCTCGTCGGCGGGACCGAAGTGCTCGCGCAGGGTCCACACGCCGACCGCGAGGAACAGCAGCGCGGCCACCAGCGCGATCGCCCTGGTCGGCAGTGCCGCGCCGAGGAAATGACCGACGCCGACGGAGATGATGTGCACCGCCGCGGTCGCGGTGGCGATACCGCCGAGCACCACCCACCACCGATAGCGCAGCGCGAACGTCAACGCCATGAGCTGGGATTTGTCGCCCAGTTCGGCGAGGAAGACGATCCCGATGGCGAGCAGAATCGTGGCGGTCATCGGTGGGTCTCCAGAGATCGGCGTGGCGGGGTCGGTCCCCGTCGTCGCGACCGACTCTACCGGCGACGATGCGCTCTGCCAAGCGCGTCGTTCTCGAAAGTGTCACCGCCACAATAAGTTTGGCGATCCACGTCAAAAGTTCAGGTAACCCTGACTCGATGGTGCGGCTGGGTGGGCGCACAGAGTTCGGCCCCCGGCGCCGACCGGCACCGGGGGACGAAATTCGGAGATCCGCGCTGCTCAGGCGGCCAAGAGCATGGCCAGCACGGCCGTGTCGGGATCGCTGATCGGGTCCAGGCCCACCCGGCTGACCAGGGAGGTCACCGTGCCGTCGGACTCCGCCTCGGCCCACGCCGCGCGATGCTCCAACCCCAGATGCGGCACACCCGGCAACAGCACGCACCCCGAGGCCGCGCCCGTGCACTCGGGCAGCGACGGGCGGGTCTCCGACGGCGGATGCAGCATCAGCAGCGCGGCGGGCACGTGCTCGGCGAAGCGGCCCGGCGCGAGCGCCTCCTCGCCCAGGACCGTGCCCTCGGCCATGACCAGCCCCACCGTGCCCGGCATCGGCTCGTCCGGCAATTCCTCGCGGACGCCGAAGACCGTGGTCGTGGTGAGCAGGCCGGGCAGCGTGGCCACCCGCACCGCGAGCACCAGGACCTGCGCCCATTCCTTGGTGGTGTCCGGCCACCGGCCGGAGATGACGAATCCGCGCAGCGATCCTCGCGCGTGGAACGGTGTGATCCCGATGGGTTCGTTCGCCCGCATGATGCCTCCCGTCAGGGAACCGGGGGCGGCTCTGCCCGTCCTCGAACTGTGGAATCCGACAATGACCCATGGATCACCTGGCACACAAGTACCAGAGAGTGCCGGCGGTCGGGCTCGGGAAACGAGCGAGCCCCGACCCCCGCGTGACGCGGTGACCGGGGCTCGAGCGGAAGGGTCGGCTCAGCCGAAGATCAGACCCTTGCCCTGGCTGACGGCGCGGGCGAAACGCTCCTGCACGTCCTCCCAGTTGACGACGTTCCAGAACGCGGTCACGTAGTCGGCCTTGACGTTCTTGTACTGCAGGTAGAAGGCGTGCTCCCACATGTCGACCTGCAGCAGCGGGATGATGCCCAGCGGGACGTTGGCCTGCTGGTCGTAGAGCTGGAAGGTCAGCAGCTTCTGGGCGAGGGTGTCGTAGCCGAGCACCGCCCAGCCCGAGCCCTGCAGTCCGTTGGCCGCGGCGGTGAACTGCGCGCGGAACTTGTCGAACGAGCCGAACTGGTCGTCGATGGCCGCGGCGAGCTCGCCGACCGGCTTGTCGCCACCGTTGGGGGAGAGGTTCTTCCACCAGATCGAGTGGTTCACGTGACCACCGAGGTGGAAGGCGAGGTTCTTCTCGTTGAGGAAGATGGCGGCGTGATCGCCGGCCTCGCGAGCCGCTTCCAGCTTCTCGAGGGCGGTGTTCACACCCGCGACGTAGGCGGCGTGGTGCTTGGAATGATGAATTTCGTTGATCTGCCCGGAGATATGAGGCTCCAGGGCGCTGTAGTCGTAATCCAGATCTGGCAGCGTGTACTCAGCCACGATGTCCCTTCCTATGTCGGGCTGGATGCGCCCGGACTCTCCGACACACCCAACCATCATTCGTACACCCGCTGGGTCCAACCCGGTCCCGAGCCCCCGCATTCCGACATACCCCCGTTTTCCCGGCATATCGGAACCGATTGCGGCGGTGTGATCCTCGAACGGACCCCGCGCGTGTTCGATCGAACCATCTCGACCACCGGTCGGCCACCGGGCCCGCGCGGGTGTCGCGGGGCGGGGCCGACTCAGAGCGGCGGGGTGATCCCGGGGCGGATGGTCCGCGGATCGCCCGCGTCGTGGGCCTCCCACCAGCGCACACCGCCCGCGATGAAATCGGCCAGCGCGATCTCGCGGCCCTCGGCGTCGTGGATCGTCATGGTGTCGAACCACACCCGCACATCCAGTTCGCGCGGGTCGATGCCTTCTTCTTGGGAGAACTCGATGACGTGCGGGCAGATGTGGTCGTCGAAGCGGGCGTCGAAGCTCAGCAGTTCCCGCCACAGCGCCCACCCGCTGTCGTCCAGGTCGACGAATTCCCAGCCGTGCAGTCGGCCGCCGCCGAAACTGCGCACGGCTTCGTCGAGGCCGTCGAGTTCCAGGGGCAGGACGCGGGCGTCCACGTCGTCCCAGCGGTGTTCGCGCAGCGAGGCGGCGATCCGGCCGACGCCGCCCAGGCTCAACGTGACTTTGGCGTCGTGGCCCGGCAGCGCGTCGCCGGGCAGTGTCAGCACCTCGAGGTCGAGTCGGAACGCGCGTGCGCCGACGTCGACCCGCAGTCCGCGGCAGGTCGCCTCGGAGAGCGCGGTGTTGAGTCCGATGGTGTCCGATCCGTCGAGTAACCCCCTGCTGACGTTCATGCGTTCAGGCTACCGAGCACCGGGACGGGAACCCGGTATTTCACTTTTTCGCCGGTGTTCTCGTTTTCGGTGGAACCGAATCGATGTCTGTTCCGTCCAAGTAGATGTCGGAACCGGTGCGGCCCACTCGCCCGTCTGCAGTGACGGAACGGGGGAGTCATCGGCCTCCGCGGCAGTGGCGAATGACCGATCCGGGATGTCAGGAGGGGAGTTCCGGAACGGTCGTTCGCAACGCAACGTTTCCCCGCCGGACATCTCGATAGCCGAACGGTAACGCGCAGGCCCGATCTCGGTGCCGCAGCCTGTGGATCAGCCTGTGGATTATGTGGATAACTCCCGGTGAGATATGCACAGCCCGGTACACAACGGGGCGGATAGCTGAAAATACGGCTGATAACAGACCTGAAGTCCACTTAGCCCCCGAATCCGGGCTCCGGGCATGAGGCGGGGCGGGTACTCCCCGGGGTCGCGGCGGTCGTGGCAGGATCGAATCGTGACGAGCCCCGAGATTCCGTCGGTTCCGGCCCGGGACCTCCCCGCCGAATTCGACCGGCCCCGGCCCGATCGGGCGATCCTGCTCGACGTCCGCGAGGACGACGAATGGGAACTCGGACATGCCCCGGGCGCGATCCACATCCCGATGGTCGACGTGCCCGCCCGCCTCGACGAACTCGACTTCGACGCCGAACTCTACGTGGTGTGCAGGCAGGGCGGCCGATCCCTCGAGGTGGCACGCTACCTGGCCCACGTCGGCGTGGAGGTGACCAACGTCAGCGGCGGGATGGTCGCCTGGCAGCAGGCCGGACGCCCGCTGACGGCCGAGGGCGACCGGCAGGCGAAGATCTACTGACGAGGACGAGGTGCGCGGCGACGAGCGCGGCGTCGCGCTCGTGTCGCTGAGGAGGCAGCCATGAGTACGGTGGTGCAGCCCTGCGCGCGCTGCGGTGCGCGCTGGGCGGTGCAGGGGTCCCCGATGCACTGGTGCCCGCGCTGCCGCGGCGTGCTGCTGTCGCCCGCGCCCATCGACGCGCCGCCGGAGCGACGCAACTACCGGTGGGTCGCGCGTCGCCCGGACCACCGGCCGCGCCGTCCCGACGCCGAATACCGGCCCGCTCCCGCCACGGCCGTCCCCGCCTACGACCACATCCCGCGCTGGGGGCTGGTCGATCGACCCCGACCGGACGCCGCTCCCGCCCCGCGCGGCTTCGCCCGCCTGGCCACCCGGGTCCGGCTGCTGCTCGTGCTGACCGCGCTGGCCTTCGGCGTCACCGCGTTCGGCGAACTCCTGCGCTACCTGCTGTTGCTGCGCAATCGCACCCGGCTGATCGACCCGCTGGTGCTGCGGCTGTCCGACGCGCTGGTCACCGTGCCCGCGCTGCTGGCCGTCGGCGTCGGTTTCGCCGCCGCCATCGCCCTGGTCGCCTGGTTGGTCGGCGCGCGCGCCGCCGCCTACGCCGCCGTGGGGCAGCGCGATCCGCGCGCGCCGCGCACGCTGGTGCTCGGCTGCCTGATTCCCGTGGTCAACCTGCTGTGGCCGGGTGTCTTCCTCACCGAGTTGGCCGACCGAAGCGACGATCCGCGCGCGTCCCGGGTCGTGCGGGCCTGGTGGGGCGCGTGGCTGGTCGGCGGCGCGCTGGTCGCGGCGGCGCTGGTGTGGCGCACCGCCGACTCGTTGCAGGCCCAGGCCGACGGCGTGCTGTTCACCGCCTTCACCGACGCGTGGGCGGCCGGGCTCGCCGTGCTGACCCTGGTGGTGGTCCGCTACCTCGACGGCCGCGACCCGCGCGGCGGACCGCGCGCTCCGCGCCGCTGGGTCGTGGCCGCCGATCCCGCCGTCCCGGTGATCGAACCCGTCCAACCCGGTGCGGTCGCCGCCGAGTCGCCCGCCCTCGAGGGGGGCCGGGATGCGGACGAGGCGCGCATCGCCGAAGATCGGGTGACCGATCGGGAGATCGACAACGCCGTGGACCGTCGGAAAGAGGAGGTTGTGGCCAAGTGAGCCAGGGCAGTCGCGCACCATTCGTCGTCGCGCACCGAGGAGCGTCGGCGGCGCGCCCCGAGCACACGCTCGCCGCGTACGAGCTCGCCCTCGAGGAGGGGGCCGACGGCGTGGAATGCGACGTCCGACTGACCAGGGACGGCCATCTGGTCTGCGTGCACGATCGCACGGTGGACCGCACCTCCTCCGGGTCCGGACTCGTCAGCGAGATGACGCTGGAGGAGTTGCGCGCCCTCGACTTCGGCGGCAACGGCGAACCCTCGCCGGTCCTGACGCTGAGCGAGCTGATCGGGCTGGTGCTGGATTGGCGCAGCAGGCCGACCAAGTTGTTCATCGAGACCAAGCACCCGGTCCGCTACGGCGCGCTGGTGGAGAACAAATTGCTCGCCGAACTCCAGCGCTTCGGCATCGCCGCCCCGGCCTCGGCCGATCATTCGCGCGCGGTCGTGATGTCGTTCGCCGCGACGGCGGTGTGGCGCATCCGCCGCGCCGCGCCGCTGCTGCCGACGGTGCTGCTCGGCGAATCCTCGCGCTACCTGGGCGGCGGGGCCGCGACCACGGTCGGCGCCACGGCCGTCGGCCCGTCGGTCAAGACGCTGCGCGAACATCCCGAACTGGTCGACAAGGCCGCCGCGGCGGGCCGGGCCACCTACTGCTGGACGGTCGACGATCCGGACGACGTCCGGTTGTGCGCGGATCTCGGCGTCAGCTGGGTGGCCACCAACCATCCCGGCCGCACCAAAGCGTTGCTGGGTTAGTCGAACCCCGCCGCGAGACATCCGCGCCCAGCGACGAGTGTGGCGCGCGCGGGGGAGTAGTTTGACCATCCGTGGGAAAGAGCAAGCGCAATACTCCGAAGCCCGGAGGTAACCGGGCCCAGCGGCTGGCCGAGCGTCGGGTCGCTCAGGAGCAGGCGGCCGCCGCGGTCGCGCGTCCCTTCGAGGGTCTGGCCGCCGAATGCGATCTGGTCGCGCTGCGGGAGTTCGTGCCGTCGGCGACGGCGACGCTGAAGTTGTCACCCGACGTGGCCGCCGAGCGGTCGGTGGTGCTGGCGACGGTGCTGCCCGGCGCGGTGGCGGCGCTGGTGCGCGCGGGTGAGCAGCCGGTCGGCTACGTGGGTGTGCAGGTGCAGGCCCAGGGCCTCGATCCGGCGGCCGACATCGCCGCGGCGATCCTGTGGACGCAGTCCGCGGAGCCGGGCGATTCGCTGAGCGCGGTGCACGCCACCGAAGGCGGTCCGTCGCTGGCCGACGTGCTGGATCGCGGTGCGGACCTCGAGTTGACCGTGCACCAGGACTTCGACTGGTGGGTGCCCGAGGGCGTGCAGCCCGACGCGCAGGTCGCGGCGACCATCGAGCAGGCCAAGGAAGCGATCATGCCGTCGGCGCGACTGGATCTCGGTCCTGACGCGATCGGCGCGGCCTGGTGGGTGGACGCGGGCGAGAAGGCCCACATCCGCTGGGTGCGCCCCGAGGACGAGGACGATCTGATGTTCGCGCTGGCCCGGCTGCACGCCGCGGGCGGACTGCATCTGGGCGAGGGTTCCCGGTTCGCGGGTTCGTTCCGCACGCACGGTCTGCTGGTGCCGGTGTTCGATCTGGACCCGGAGCGTCATCCCGACGAATGGGTCGCCCCGGCACGGGAATTCGGTGTCCGGCTGGCCCAGGCGGTGGCGGTGGACGCGCCGCTGACCAGCGAGGAGCGGCGTTCCCGGGACGGATTGCGGTCGCGGCAGGTCACCCTGCGCTGATCCGCGCCGGTCGCGGCGGGGGCCGAAAAATTCGCCGGAAGAATTTTGTGAAAAACGCTTCTTTCGGATCTGTGCGTCGGATAGGTTCTCCTCATCACCATAAAGGTGGTGATGGTGAGGAAGACCTCACCGTACAGATGAGGAAAGTAGGTCCCCCATGGAAATCATCACCGCGCTGCTCACCGCCCTCCTGAGCTCGCTGAGCGCCGAGTAAAGGCTCCACCAACGGCATTTCCGTGGCCGTAGCGCACACTGCGGCCACCACTGTGTTTCCAGTGATCGGTCCAGCTCGTCGCGACGAGCTGGACCCTCACGGAAAATTCGGAATTCAGATGCTTCCGCCCGCGACCGACGGCGCGCCGGAAGCATCGGCGGGTTTGTTCATCTCCCTGGCGACGAAATTCTCCAGATCGAAGAGATTCGATTCGGCGCGCCGGGCGACGGTGAGCAGGGTGGTCATCTTGGCGACCTCCTCGACCTGCTCCTTCAGGAACCACTGGACGAACTGCTCGCCCAGGTAATCGCCCTCCTCGCGGGCCGTGCTCGCCAACTGCACGATCTGGTCGGTCACCGACTTCTCCTGGGCCAGCGCGAGGGCGATCGGCTCACGGACGTCCTCGAACGACGACTTCGCCGAATCGACGCCGGTGAACTCGACACTGATATCCCGGTCCAGGAAGTACTGCACGATCATCAGCGCGTGATTGCGCTCCTCCTCGGCCTGCTTGTAGAAACGCTTCGCGAGGACGGGCAGATCCGATTTGTCGAACCACACCGCGATCGCGATGTATTGGTGTTCGGCATTGAATTCGTGACGGATCTGGTCGTGCAACAGTGCGTGGAATTTACTGCGCGGGGATTCGAGCTGGCTGGACATACCTCGACATTAACGCCGGTCAGCGCGGCTGTCATCCAAGCTCACCCTTATTGAGGCAAGTATTGCCTAATCAATTGCGCGGTGCGCCCGACCTTTTCGGGCGCACGCGTCGTCAATTCGTCAGAAGGTCTTCGGGGACAGGTCGATCCGCCGCCAGCGCCTCGAAGAAGCGGCTCGCCTTGGTCTTGTCCCACACCACGACGTTGCCGCTCGCGGTGTCCTCGAACCCGCCGATCGGCACCGTGGTCGCCACCGTGTCACCGCGCAGCGACCATCCCAATTTGCCCAGATGCCACAGGTGGTCGCCCTCGTCCACCTTCAGCGATCCGACGGTGTCACCGGCCAACGGCCACAGCGTGAACGGGTTGGCCAGCGTCGAACCGCTGGTCGCCTTCTTCAACAGCGCCGCCATGAACAGGCGCTGATTGTTCATGCGATCGATGTCGGCGAGCGCGGTGGCGCGGGTGCGCACGAAACCGAGGGCGGTGGGACCATCCAGTTTCTGGCAGCCCGGTTGGAGGTTGATGCCCGCCAACGGATCATCGATGGCCTGCGGCACGCACACGTCGATGCCGCCCAGCGCGTCCACGATGCCCGCGAAACCGGCGAAACCGACCTGCGCGTAGTGGTCGATGTGCAGGCCCGTCGCCGTTTCCACCGTCTGCACCAGCAGTTGGGGTCCGCCGATGGCGAAGGCGGCGTTGAGTTTGTCGCGGCCGTTGCCCGGAATACTGACGTAGGAGTCGCGCGGCAGGCTGATCAGGGTCGTGTTCCCTGATTCCGGGATGTGCACCAGCATGATCGTGTCGGTGCGTTCCGGGCCGACCTCGCCGCCGGTGGCCAGTTCCTGTTCCTGCTCCGAGGACAGTCCGCCGCGCCCGTCGGAGCCGACGAGCAGCCAGTTGGTGCCGGGGGTGTCGCCCACCCGGTCGGTGTAGTCGGTGAGCGCGTCGATGCGTACGAGTTTGCCGTCCAGATGGACGACGGCGCCGACCACCGCGAGGATCAGCGCCAACAGGATCACCAGGGACCACCGGAACAGGTGGAGTTTGCGTCTGCGGCGCGGGGGACGCGGTTGACCTCCCTGCTGTCCCGGCCCGGAACGCGACGGCGGCGGCGGGACTTCGCCGGAACGGCGCGGTCGCCGGGCGGGCGCGGGTGCGTGCGCCGAATCGTCGAACGGTTCGGGCTTCTGCGTGGGCGCGTGCTGTTGGCGCGGCGGGCGCTGCTGTGGCGGGCGCTGCTGCGGGGGGCGTCGCTGGGCGGGCTCCTGCGGCGCGCGCGAATACGCGAGGGGCTGAGCGTGATTCTCGTCACCGCGCAGAACCCGGGTGGGCTCCACGCGCCGCGGACCCTGCTGACGGGCGCCGGGCTGCTGCGGAACCTGCTGATTCGGCCCCTGCCGCTGCGGCGGACGCGGGCCGGGCTGCCCCTGGCCCTGCGGCCGCGGCGGTTGCCCGCGCCCGGGCGGCATCGGCGGCGGCACCGGTCGATCGGGGCGCTGCCCCGGCCCGCCGCGGTGTCCGGGGGGTGGCGGCGGTACCCCGCGCCTGCGGGCGTTGAACTGGGGATCTTCGCCGTTCATCGTTCCGACTCTACTGATCGAGGAATGCTGCGGGTGGTCGCGCCGAGGCCATCGCCGCGCACGTTCCATCGATGAATCCCGCCCGCGAGCGCCGCCGTTACGGCAGCCAGGAAACGTGACCCTTCAGCAACGTATAGCCGATGTAGGCGACCGCATCGATGGTCGCATGCGCGAGCACCAGCGGCCAGAGTCGTCCGGTGCGTTGCCAGAACCGGCCGAAGATCAAACCCATCACCACGTTTCCGAGCCCGCCGCCCACCCCCTGGTACAAGTGATAGCTGCCGCGCAGCGCGGCCGAGGCCAGCAGCGCGGAATTGTCCGACCAGCCCAGCGACCGCAGTCGGGTGAGCAGGTAGGCCACCACCACGACTTCCTCGGCCACCGAATTCGCGCAGGCCCACAGGATCAGCGCCGGCAACCGCCACCAGTGCTCCTCGAGCGAGCTCGGAACTATGGTGACGCTCACACCCATGGCGTGCGCGATCAGATACAGCCCCAACCCCGGCAGTCCGATGATCGCGGCCAACGCCAGACCGGGCAGCACATCGCCGCGCAGTCGGATCCGCGCCAGCCCCACCAGTCGCGGACCGATCCCGCTGCGCCACAGCAGATACAACGCCAACGCCGCCCACGCCGTGAGCCGCAGCACCCCGAGCAACTGGAACAACAGGTCGATCAGCGAATTCGTCGACCGGGAAGCGTTGAGCGCGACAGTCTTCCCGCCCACGCCGCCCGGTGCCAGGGCGCTCTCGATCAGCGAGAGCAGGGCGCTGAGCCCGCTCAGCCCGAAGGTGACCGTCAGCACGATCGCGATCTCGACCCGGATCGCGAAGCGCCGCCGCCGCTCCGATTCGTCGCTGTCCCATCCGCCCTCGGCCGCGCTCATGCGGTCGAATCTATTGCGCCCCGAGCATCGGTGGGGGACCGGACGGGCGAACCGCGGGTGACGCGCACGCACAGGCCGTGCGCGATGAGGTGGGGTGTCGGATCAGGTGCGGTGTCGGATCGGCTGCGGGGGAGGTCAGATGCGGCGCAGGCCGTTGAGGAACGGGCAGCCCGCCAGGGTCCTCACCGCGCGCCCCAGGGATTCGACGTCGTCGGCGGGCGCGTTGAAGGGCAGGCGGAAGTCGTGGTCGCCGTTCACGCCCTCGACGCGCAGCGTGATGCCGTAGCGGTCGATGGCCAGCGGATGCACCGAACCGGTCTGCAATTTCGGCGGCAGGTGCCGGGCGAGTTGGGCGATGACGTCGCCGTGGTCGGTGTCCATGTGTTGCAGCCAGGCCGATTCGACCGCGCAGAACGGGTCCGGTTGGGCCAGGCGCAGATCGTCGACGCGGACCGCTTCGGCGCCCGTCGCGTCGGCCATCACCGCCGATCCGATGACCAGGCGCAGCAGGGTGGCGGTGTAGCCGATGTCGAGCAGTGCCGGATGCGGGTGGTCCTTGGCCACTTCGGCCGCCAGGGCCCGCTGCGCGGGGGCGGGCACCGAGCGGACGACGCCGCGCAGCCAGACCAGCGCCCGCACCGGTTCACGCAGCGCCAAAGGCGCGTGGTCGGTGAGTTCGAGGACGGCGGCCGTGCCGCCGGGACCGGTGCGGCCGATGAGGCAGGCCGCGGTCGAATCGGAGGGGACCGCGATGACGACGTCACCGCAGTGGCGCAGGTAGTGCACCGAGGTCTGGGTGGGGTCGACGCCGGGCAGGGCCAACACCGCGTGCTCGGCGTGGGCGCATGCGTTGCGCACCCGCTCGGCAGTGGACGGTGCGACGGTCTGGTTCGGCATGCGGACCTCCGGAAGGGCGCGACGGAGAATTAGGTAAACCTAAGCTAAGTCACGAAGGTCACTTCCGCAACTGTTCCGTGCACCGGGATTCCCGTGTCGCGCACCGCCCGCGATACCGTGGAGCGCGTGGTGAACGGAACGCGGCCCGCCGGCGACGAACCGGTGCTGCTCTCGCTGACGACACCGTCGCGCCGCGACCTCGTCACCGGCCTCACCCGCCCCGTCGGCGCGACGGAGGCCACCGTCCCCCGCCTGAACGCCGACCTGCCCGACCCCGACGTTGCCGACTTCCTCGCGGGCATCGCCCACACCGACAGCGGATTCGTCGCCCGCACCGACGACGGCGAACGCGCGGTGGCAATCCTCGCGGCAACCGCCGCCGCCCTGTGCGGCGAGGACATCCGCGCGGCGCTGGCCGCCCCCGACCGCGCCTTCCTGCGCGGCCTGAAACCGGCCGCTGTCGAGGCGATACGCGAAGTTCTGCACGCCGTCGAAACCGACCGGCCCGACCTCGTGGACGCCGCCCTCGCAGGTCTCGCCCCCGGCTGACCCGCGATCTTGGAGCATCCGCCGTCCACGCCAGTAATCTCGTAGACGTGCCGCGAATCGCGTACTTCGGACCCTCCGGAACCTTCACCGAGATGGCCCTCGCCGACCTCGAGACCTCGGGCGCCTTCGACGCGCCCGTCGAACGTGTCCCCGCCCCCAGCCAAGGCGCCGCCCTCGACCTCGTCCGCGCGGGTGAGGTCGAAGCCGCCGTCGTGCCGATCGAGAGTTCGGTGGAGGGCTCGATCGCGGCCACCCTGGACTCCCTCGCCATCGGCGCGCGCCTGCAGATCATCGCCGAAACCGAACTCGAGGTGAGCTTCGCCATCGTCGCCGCCCGCGAGATGGCGCTGAGCGAGGTGAAGGTGCTGGCCGCCTACCCGGTCGCGGGCGCGCAGGTCCGCGAATGGGTCGCCCGACACATGCCGCAGGCCCGCGCCTACACCTCCTCCTCCAACGCAGGGGCCGCCGAGGACGTGGTGGACGGCCACGCCGACGCCGCGGTCTCCACCGCGCTGGCCGGGCAGCGCCGCGGACTCACCGCCCTGGCCACCGGCGTCGCCGACCACGACCAGGCCGTCACCCGCTTCGTGCTGGTCACCCTGCCGCGCGTCGCCCCGGCGCCGACGGGCGCGGACCGCACCTCGATCGTGTTCGAGTTGCCCAACGAGCCGGGCTCGCTCATGCGCGCCTTCGCCGAATTCGCCACCCGCGGCATCGACCTGACCCGCATCGAATCACGGCCCACCCGAACGGGAATGGGCACCTACCGCTTCTATCTCGACTGCGTCGGACATATCGACGACACCGCGGTGGCCGAGGCGCTCAAGGCGCTGCACCGCACGGCACGGATACGTTTTCTCGGCTCCTGGCCCGCCACCTCGGCGACCGGCACACCGCCGCCGTCCGACGAATCGGCGGCCCAGTGGCTGATCCAACTACGAAAGGGGGTGGCGGACCTATGAACGGCAGACTGATCCTGGTCCGGCACGGGGAGACCGAAGGCAACGTCGCCAAGATTCTCGACACCAGGGTGCCCGGACTACCGCTGACCGAACGCGGTGCGGCGCAAGCGAAGACGTTCGGCGCGGGCCTGCTCGCGCCGCCCACCGCGCTGTTCTCCTCGGCGGCGCTGCGCGCCCGCCAGACCGCGAGTCACATCGAGGAGGCCACCGGGGTGTCCTCCTCGATCCTCGACGGCGTGTTCGAGGTGCAGGTGGGCGATATGGAAGGGCTCAACGACCCGGCCTCGCACGAGAAATTCCAACGCGTCTACCGGGCCTGGCACGAAGGCGATCTCGCGCAACGCCCGCCGGGCGGCGAATCCGGGCACGAGGTGCTGGCCCGGTTCCTGCCCGCCGTGGAGACACTGCGCACCGACTTCCTCGCCGCTCCCGACGCGGGCGATGTGCTGGTGGTCAGCCACGGCGCGGCCATGCGCCTGGTCGGCCGGGTCCTGGCCGGTGTCGAACCGCCCTTCACGACCAACAACCACCTCGACAACACCGAGACGATCGAACTGATCCCGCGGGTGGACGGCGGGTGGGAATGCCTCCGCTGGGGACGCTTCGTCCCGCCGTTCACCTACGAGGTCTCGCCCACCCCCGACGATCCGATGGGCTGATCCGGTATCCCGCTCACCCGCGCCGACGCGCGATGGGCGGGAACTCCTCCCGCTCGGGCAGCGAATTCATCAGATCCAACAGGGCCTGCCGCAACCGCGCGGTGGTGCCGCCGCTGATCGAGGACCACTTCGTGCCGTCGTCGGCCACGCTGGCGGTGATGAGGAAACGTCCACCGCGAGTGTTGAATACGGCGATGTGGTTGTCCGCGATCTCGCGGGTGCCGTCGCCGTAGACGATGCCGGTGATCTGCGCGTGCGAATGGATGTCGACCAGGGCCGAGGCCAACACCTGCGCGTCCCGCCCCGGGTGGCCGACCTTCGCGAGCCGGTTCGCGGTGGCGGCCGCGTCCCCGGTATCGCCGAAGATCGGTGCCAGCAGGTCGGTCTGGGCGTTCATGCCCGTGAGATCCATCGCCTCGGCGGGGCCGAGGGCGGCGATCACCGGTGCCGGCAGATCCTCCTCGACCTCATCGATGACGTAGGACTCCGGCCCGCGAAGGGCGACGACCGTGAGTTCGTCGCCCTTGGCCAGACACATCCGGCTGACCTGCCCGTCGACCACCCAGCGCACCGCGAGAACCCAGTGCGGGTGGTTGAGCGTGCGCAGCCTGTCCTCGAGTTCCTGGTGGACGGCGCCGTCGATCAGGAGATCCCGATCGATCAGCGACTGGGCGGCCACGGCCATCGCGGCATCGTGGGCCGTCTCGTTGTCGTAGCGACCCACCACCTGGAGCACGATGGGCATCTCGTCGGTCTGCAATTCCTCCATGAGGTACTGCATCTCGTCGAGTGACAACACGACGCCCCCGAGCATCGACGGGCCGCGGCCCTCGCCCAGAATCGTCACCTGGCGGCCCCGGAGGGGTCGGCCCCGATCACACCGTCGGCGGCGTACCGGCCGTCGTTGAACAGGTCGTCGCGCAGGTAGCCGGCGCCCTTGTGCTCGGTCTCGTCGTCCTCGCCGCGGGCGTTGCCCATCAGCGGGCTGCCCGCGGAGCCGGAACCGGTGCCGCGCACGGGGGCCGCCGCGTCCACCCGGGCCACCGACGCCTCGGCGATCGGGGCGGCCGCGCCGGCCGCGGAGCCGATCGAACCGCCCGCGCCCCAGCCTTCGGGCAGCTTGAGCTGACCGCCGTTGACGTTCACCGAGACACCGCCCGTGGAGGCCGTGCGGGTGGCGGTGTTGCTGCCGCCCGCGCCGAGGCCGCTCATACCCGTCATCATCGGGGCGACGGGCGTGCTCGCGACGCCGGGCGAGGCGAAATTGCCCGCCGCGGCGATCGCGCTCGCGCCCAGGTTGCCCACGGTGCTCACACCGCCGGTGGCGACCGTCCCCGCGACGTTGGCGACCTGGGTGGCCGCGCTCGCGAAGGCGGGATTGTTGACCGCGGACAGCGCGGCGCCGACGGCGGCCTGGATCGGATCGCCGCCGAACGCGCCTTCGGGCGACTGCGCGCCCTCGACGGTGCCCGCGCCTTCGGCGATCGACGGCGGTGCCTGGAATTCGCCGGGCGTGACTACCAGTGCGGTGGTGGCGGCCTCGTAGGTCTCCATCACGGCCGCGGCCCGCAGGTCCATGAGGTGCTTGGCGAGTTCGGCGGCCTCGAACGCGCCCGACACCGCGCCGGGCGGGTTGGCCGAGGCGACTACCGCGGCGTTGGTGCCGACGATCTCGGGCAGGCTCGGCATCGTCAGCGAGGCGACGGTGTAGGCGGTGGCGTTGGCGGCGGCCTTGGAGCCCATCGCGGCGGCCATCGCGCCCTGCTGTTCGGCCCAACCGGCAAAGCCGACCAGCTTGGACAGCGCGGCGATGCCGTTGACGCCCTGCATGCCGACGCCGAGTTCGGCCATGACGCGGGTGACGGTCGCGGTCGCGTCCACCCACGCCGCCGTCAATCCGCCCCACGCCGTCGCGGCGGCCGAGATCGGGATCGCGTGCGCCCCCGCGTTGAGCAGTGTCGAGTTCATCTCCGCCATGCGCGGCAGCCAGAAGACCCCGGTGATTCCTGCGGTCATATCAGTTCTCCCCTTAGTAGTGAACGACGCGCGAGGCGTCGGGCGCTCAGGCCCCGATCGTCCCGGCGACTCCGTGCATGACGCCCGCCTTGACGGTGTCCTCACCGATGTGGGTGGCCAGCTGCATGCGCAGGATCGTCGCGGCGTGGTGCAGCTGGAGCTGGGCGTTGGCGATGGAGGTGTCGTGGGTGACGGCGGCGCGGTTGAAATGGTTGGCCGCGTGCAGCGACACTTCGTCGGCGCCGGAGGGGATGACGTGGGTCGCGGGCGCGGTGACCGCGGCGGCGATTCCCAGCCGCTCGGCGAGCAGATCCAGCTCGGCCGCGGCCAGGAGCACGGCTTCGGGTGTGATGTTTACCAGGCCAACCATGACTCGACTCCTTCTAGTGGCGGCTGTACGGCGGAACCACGAGAATTCCCCCTTCGAGTGATAGGACGCGACAGCATTGCGATCGGTTCCATCGAATCCCCTACTCCACGTGCGATCTTGCCCAGTCGTCGGCGAACACGCAAGACCGACACGTCGCCGCGGCGAACGGCGCCGGACCCGCACGTGTCCGACCGTCGAAGGGTCGCCTACGAGATTATCCCCAACCGAGCTCGTGCAGGCGGTCTTCCTCGATGCCGAAATAGTGCGCGATCTCGTGGATCACGGTGATCGCCACCTCCTCGACGACCTCGCGCTCGTCGGCGCAGATCTCCAGGATCGCCTCGCGGTAGATCGTCACCGTGTCGGGAAGCGAACCGCCGTAATGACTGTCGCGTTCGGTCAGCGCGATGCCGTGGTAGAGCCCGAGCAGATGCGGGTCCTCGGCGTTGCGCGGTTCGATGAGCACGACGACGTTGTCGATGGCCCTGGCCAATTCGGGCGGGATGAGATCGAGCGCGTCGCCGACCAGTTCCTCGAACCGGTCCTCGGTCATCGGTACGGCCATCGTCAGCGCGGTTGCGGCTGCGGCGGCAGCGGCGCGGCGCCCGGCAGCGGGGCGGGGGTGGAGCGACCGGAATTCGGCGGCGGCACAGGGGCCTGGCCGTTGATGAGGATCTCCCCGCGCGCCGAGCCGACGATGGGCGCGAAACCCTCGCGGTCGGCGCCCTTGCCGATCATGCAGTCCAGCCTGCGACTGCCCGCCAGCCAACTGCGCGCGTCGAGGTAGTCGAAGAACAGCGTCAGCGTCTTGTTGCGGACCGCGTCGGGCGAGCCGAGGTAATCGGTTGCGGCGCGGGTGCATTCCTCCTCGACGAAGCGGTCCTGGTCGTCCTTGGCGGGCGGGCCGCCGGGGAACTTGGCCGACAGGTCGACGGTGGAGACGATCTCGACCGCGTGCGGTTGGGCGCAGTCGACCGGATCGGTGGGCAGGTTCTGGTTGATGCCCAGGCAGGTGCCCGGCTCGAACACCTTCGACTGGTCGTGTTCGACCACGCTGCCCGAAGCCGTCAGCGGCGTACCCGAACTGCCCGAGTACTGCACACCGCAGCGCAGCGTCCGATCGCCGTTCTTCCAGCCGTCCGGACTCGGGTACATCAGGCCGACCACGTAGCGGCCGCGCGGGTCGAAACGGCCGCCGGTGTACTCCTGCACCGCCGGGTCGCAGTGCTCCTGCTTGAGTTCGGTCAGCCGCAGCGAATCCGGGAACCGGGAGCCGGGACCGAATTCGACGCCGGGGTACTTGCTCATGTCGATGTCGGCGGCGACCTCGAACAGGTGCTTGGCCGAGCAGTCCACCTTGACCAGATCGGAGCGGTCGTTCTTGGTCCAGCTCAGGCAGTCGCCGCGGGCGGCGGTGCCGAACTCCTTGTCGAGCACCGTCTGCGCCGGTTCGCTCGGATTGTGCGCCTCGAGGCCCTTCTCGTTGTCGTAGCCGGTGATGAACAGCCCGACCAGCGAGGCGATGACCGCGCCCACCGCGACGGCCAGCAACGCCCAGCGCAGCTTCGGCGCGGTCAGGTGCGAACCCGACTTCCGGTCGATGATCAGCGACCGCGGCAGCGACTCGGCGCGCGGGGACGCACCCGGGTGCGGCTCGGGTGTCGGCGTTTCGGTGGGCACATCGGCGGGGGACATCGCGGTCCATCATGGCAGTCCCGGTGCCCGGGTGCCACGACCTCGCCCCATTCCGGGCGTCGGGCGCGCGTATCGCGTCCGACGGGGCCGACTAGGCTCTGAGCCCATGATCGACCTCCGACACCTGCGGGAGGACCCGGAAGCGGTCCGCGCCTCGCAGCGTGCCCGCGGCGAGGACCCCGCCCTCGTCGACGCCCTGCTCGCCGCCGACACGGCGCGGCGGGCGGCGGTGGCCACCGCGGACACCCTGCGCGCCGAACACAAGTCCATGGGCAAGCTGGTCGGCAAGGCGTCTCCGGAGGAGCGTCCGGCGCTGCTGGCGCGCGCGCAGGAGATGTCCCAGGAGGTCAAGAACGCCGAGGTCGCCCAGCACGCGGCCGACGCCGACCTCGACGCCGCGCACCGCGCGATCTCCAACCTCGTCGAGGCGGGCGTGCCCGCGGGCGGCGAGGACGATTTCGAGGTGCTCGAAACCGTCGGCACGCCGCCGGAATTCGATTTCGAGCCCAAGGACCACCTGGAACTCGGTGAGGCGCTGGGCCTGATCGACACCGAACGCGGCGCGAAGGTCTCCGGCGCGCGGTTCTACTTCCTCACCGGTTACGGCGCGCTGCTGCAACTGGGTCTGCTGCAACTGGCCGCCCAGCGCGCGGTCGCCAACGGGTTCACCATGATGATCCCGCCGGTGCTGGTGCGGCCCGAGGTTATGGCGGGCACCGGCTTCCTCGGCGGGCACGCGGCCGAGGTCTACCACCTGGCCGAGGACGACCTGTACCTGGTCGGCACCTCGGAGGTGCCGTTGGCGGGCTACCACTCCGGGGAGATCCTGGACCTGAGCGCGGGGCCGAAACGCTACGCGGGGTGGTCGTCGTGCTTCCGTCGCGAGGCGGGCAGTTACGGCAAGGACACCCGCGGCATCATCCGGGTGCACCAGTTCGACAAGGTGGAGATGTTCGTCTACACCACCCCCGACCAGGCCGCGGCCGAGCACGAACGCCTGCTCGGCTGGGAGCGCGACATGCTCGCCGCCGTCGAGGTCCCTTACCGGGTGATCGACGTCGCGGCCGGTGATCTGGGCAGTTCGGCCGCGCGCAAGTTCGACTGCGAGGGCTGGGTGCCGACCCAGCGCACCTACCGCGAGCTGACCTCCACCTCCAACTGCACCACCTTCCAGGCCCGCCGCCTCGCCGTGCGCTATCGCGACGAGAACGGAAAACCACAGATCGCGGCCACGCTGAACGGCACGCTGGCGACCACCCGGTGGATCGTGGCGATCCTGGAGAACCACCAGCAGGCCGACGGTTCGGTGCGGGTGCCCGCGGCGTTGGCGCCGTTCGTCGGCACGGAGGTGCTCACCCCGCCGAAGTGAGCTCGGCACAATAGCCGTCGGTTCGCCGTACCGGAATTGTGGGATGTGGCAACCGACCAGATGCGTTGTGTTTAGGCTGTGTCCGTGCGAGGAATCGGGGCGCGCGGCGATACCCGAACCCGGGTGCGGGCGGCATCGGCGCTGGCGACGGCAATGGTCATGGCGCGGACCACCGGGGCGTTCTACGTCATGGGTGGTGTGCTCGGCCTGGTGATCACGGCCATCGCCCCTGGCGACGAGGGAAATCGACCGCTGGTCGGTACGGCGGCAGCCATTGCGCTGGTGCTGGGTCTGACGCTGCTCGCATGGGGTCCGCGGTTGCCGCACGGCATCCACCACGTGTACGTCGCGATCGCGACGGTGCTGGTGACGGTGGCGGTGTACTCGTTCCCGAACATGGTCGGCGCGATCAGCCTCGCGGCCTTCTACGTCTTCGTCGCGTGCGACGCGGCGCTGTTCTTCCGCTGGTCGCAGGCGTCGGCGCATATCGCGTTCGCGATGGTGCTGTGCCTGTGGGTGTTGCCTACCCGGGATCTGCCGTGGTGGTCCGGGATGATCGCGGCGGGCGTCACCTTCGGGGTGGGCGTCGTGGTCGGCATCCTGACCAGGATGGCCTCCGAGGCCGATATCGACGTGCTGACCGGTTTGCTGAACCGCCGCGGTTTCGACCGCGCGCTCAACGCCGCCATCGAGCTCGCGGGCCGCAACGGTCACGGCCTGGCCCTGGTCCTGGTCGACCTCGACCGGTTCCAGAAGATCAACGACCACCTCGGTCACCGCGCCGGCGACGCCGTGCTGCAACGGGTGGCCGACACCTGGGCCACACTGCTCACCCCCGATCAGCGGCTGGCCCGCTACGGCGGCGACGCCTTCGCCTTGCTGCTGCCCAACACCACCGAACAGGCCGCGATCCTGCTCACCGAGAAACTGCGCGCGGCGGTGACCACCGGCTGTTCGGCGGGCGTCACCTCCTGGCAGCCGGGGGAGTCGGGATCGCTGCTGGTCAGCCGGGCCGACGTCGGCCTGTACCGGGCCAAGCAGGCGGGCCGCAACCGGACGGTGCTGGAGTCCTCGCGGCAACTGCCGCTCGCGGTGGAACTGCGCGAGGCCATCGATCGGGGCGCGCTGGACGTGCACTACCAGCCGATCGTCAGCCTGAGCGAGGGCGGCGGCAAGGCCGTCGGCGTGGAGGCGCTGCTGCGCTGGTCGTCGAGCGCGCAGCCCGACGTCACCACCGAGGGTCTGATCCGGGTGGCCGAGGAATACGACCTCATCTCCGATCTGGACGAACTGGTGCTGCGCCGGGCCTGCGCCGACGCGGCACGGTTGCAGGAGACCTTCGCTCAGCTCGATCTGACGTTGAACGTGAACGTCAGCGGGTTGGAGCTGGCCGAATCCGGCTACGCCGAACGGGTCGCGGGCATCCTGGAATCCACCGGTTGGCCGGCCGATCAGCTGGTCCTCGAGGTCACCGAGAGCGAACTGGCCGCCGAATCCCAGACCGCGATCGCCAACTTGCACACCTTGCGCGACACCGGCGTGCGGATCGCGATCGACGATTTCGGCACCGGCTACTCCTCGCTGAGCCGGTTGGCGACGCTGCCCAGCGACATCCTCAAGGTCGACCAGTCCTTCGTGGCGGCGATCCGCTCGGATTCGCCCGCGCCGCCGCTGCTCGGGGTGATCGCCGCGCTCAGCAGCGCGCTCGACCTCCAGGTCATCGCGGAGGGCGTGGAGACCGAGTACCAGGCGGCGGTACTCACCGAACTCGGCTTCGCGCTGGCCCAGGGCTACCACTACAGCGATTCGCATCCGGTGTCGGCGCTGATCAGCGACCTGAACGAGGGCAAGGGCCGGGTCGGTACGGGCGCCGCGGGCGGGCCGATGGACGAGGACGCCCGGCACGCCGCCAACGGCTGGCTCCCGCTCGGATAATCACTTGACGATCGCGCGGGAGCGGCCGAAGCTGATCGTATGCGCTTGGTCTTCTACGGCTGTTGATCCGTCACCACGTTGACGGCCCTGCTGCGGGGTCGTAACCACGACGTTCGTGGTCTCACCGTGCGTGCCGTCCTGTTCCGGGGCGCACGCGATCTCATCCCGCTGTACGCGCTGTACGCGCTGCTGTTCGCCGATCACGGGCTGAACACCGCGCAGATCTCCGCGCTGTTGGCGATGTGGTCGATCACGGCTTTCCTGCTGGAGGTGCCCTCCGGCGCGTGGGCCGACACGGTCTCGCGCCGGGGCATGCTGATCCTGAGCGCGCTGCTCCTGTGCGCGGGTTTCACGGTGTGGACGCTGTTCCCGTCCTTCCTGGGCTTCGCCGTGGGGTTCGTGGTCTGGGGTGTCGCGGGCGCGCTGGAATCGGGCACCTTCGAAGCGCTGGTCTACGACGAGTTGACGGCGGCGGGCGCGGCCTCGGCCTATCCGGAGGTCATGGGGTACGCCAGGGCCGCGCAGGAGACGGCGGTGGTGGTCGCGATCCTGGCGGCCACGCCGCTCTACGCCTGGGGCGGCTATCCGCTGGTCGGCTGGGCGAGCGTGGGCGTGGCCGGTGTGCACTTCCTGATCGCGCTGACCATGCCGAGCGCGCCGAAGGCCGTCTCGGCGGCCGAGGTCGACGAACTCGACGACGATCTGCCGACCCCGCGCCCGAACACGCCCGGTTCGGCGACGGCTCCGGCGGGCGCGCCGCCGCTGTTCGCCCGCTACTGGTCGATGCTGCGGGCCGGGCTCGCCGAATCGCTGCGGGTGCGCCGGGTCCGCAACGGCGTGCTGTTGGTGGCGCTGATCTACGGCGTGACGGCCTACGACGAATACTTCGCGCTGCTCGCGCAGGACGCCGGGGTCCCGACCGCGCTCGTGCCGCTGCTGGTCGGCATCACGGTGCTCGGGTCGATGGCGGGCTCGCTGCTCGCCGGTCGCACGGTCGCCATGTCGGGTGCGGTGATGGGCGCGGCGCTGGCGGTGGGCGGTGTGCTGTTCATCGCGGGAGCGTGGGCGGCCGGACTGGCCGCGCGCCGACCCGACCTGGTGTACCCGCTGTCGGTCGCGGGGTTCACCGCGATCGGCCTCTCCTACGGCATCGTCTTCAACACCGAGGTCGTCGCGGAGACGCGATTGCAGGACGCCATCGAAGGTCCGGCGCGCGCCACGGTGACCTCGGTGTCCGGCCTGCTCTCGGAGGTGGTGGCGCTGGCGGTCTTCGGCTTCGTCGCGGTGTCGACACGCTGGCTGTCGCTGTCGACCACGGTCGCCCTGCTGGGCGTGGTGATGCTCGTCATCGCCGCGACGGCCCCGCTCTGGCTTCCGCCGCGCGCGGCCCCCGACAGCGAGGATCGACCGGTCGGACCGTCGCGCCCCGGCCCGGACGGTGGGTGATCCGGTCGTCGCTCGTGCGGCGGTAGCGTGCGGGAGTGGATGTGCGCAGGGCCTGGGGAATGGTGTGCGGGTTGGGCATCGGCGCGGGTGTGGCGGTCCAGGGGCGGATCAACGGTGCGCTCGGGGTGCGGTTGCAGGACGGGATCGCCGCCGCCACGATCAGTTTCGGCGTCGGATTCGTGCTGCTCTGCGTCGCGTTCGCGGTCAGCGGACGAATGCGGGACGGGATGGTGCGGGTCCGGGCGGCGGTCGCCGGGCGGACCTTGCGGCCGTGGCAGTTGCTCGGCGGACTGTGCGGTGCGCTGTTCGTCGCCTGCCAAGGGCTGACGGTAGCCGCGATCGGGGTCACCGCGTTCACCGTGGCGGCGGTGGCGGGTCAATTGTTGAGCGGTCTCGCGGTGGATCGACTCGGCGTGGGTCCGAGCGGACGTACGCCGATCACCGTGCCGCGCGCGGTCGGCGCGCTGGTGGCGATCGGCGCGGTGCTGATCGCCGGACTCGGGCACGGGCGGGTCGGCGGTTCCTCGGCGTTGCCCGAGGCGCTGGGTTCCGTGCCGACGTGGCTGCTGCTGACGTTGCCCGCGCTGGCCGGTGTCGGACTGTCCTGGCAGCAGGCGGTCAACGGCCGGGTCGGTGCGGTGGGTGGGCCGTTCGCGGCGGCGCTGGTGAATTTCGGTGTGGGCGTGGCCGTTCTGCTCGTCCTCGAGTCGATAGTGTGGGCGGTGTCCGGGCCGCGCCCCGCGCCGCCGACCGCGCCGTGGCTGTACCTGGGTGGTGTCATCGGTGTCGCGTTCATCGCGTTGGCGGCGTTGGCCGTCCGCTGGATCGGTGTCCTGCTGCTGGCCTTGACCTCGGTGGCCGGTCAACTCGGCGCCGCGCTGGTGTTGGATCTGCTCACCCCGACCGACGCGCGGGTTTCGGCGACGACGGTGCTCGGCTGCGCGTTGACGGTGACGGCCGTCCTGATCGCCGGTTTCCGGCGCGCCGATCGACCCGACTGAGCGACACGGACCGGTCGGTTGCCCCGCGATCGCCGAAGCCGTTCTCCGTAATCGTGATTCACCGGCCGCGCGTGTGTGCGATGGTGCCGGAATGCTGATCGAATACGGGGTGTGGGTGACACGGCTTGTGCTCGGTGTGGTTTTCGGGCTCTCGGCGTGGGGAAAGTTCGTCGACGGCGCGGCGACGCGCACGGCGGTCGCCGATTTCGGCGTGCCGTTGCGCTGGGCCCCCGCGGTGGCGGTGGCGCTGCCGATACTGGAAGCGACGGTCGCGGGGGGATTGCTGATCCCGTGGGCGGCGGTCGTCGCGGCCCCGCTCGCGGTCGCGGTGCTCGCGGTCTTCACGGCGGCGATCCTGCGTCTGCTGGCGCGTGGGGAACGGCCCGCCTGTTCGTGTTTCGGCGCGTCGAGCGCCGCGCCGATCGGTCCGGTGACGGTGGTCCGCAACGTCGCGCTGCTCGCGTTGGCCGTCCTCGCACTGGTCGGCACGATCGCGCGGCCCGAAGTACCGGTGGGTCTACCCGCGCGTGACGCGCTCGCCCTGCTCGCCGCCGCGCTGCTGACCACCGCGCTGCTGCGTACGGCCGCGGTGGTGGCGGCGCTGCGCAGGCGACTGGACGAGCAGGCGCTGTCCACGCTCGGAGCCGAGGGACTTCCGGTGGGCGCGGTGGCTCCTGAGTTCGAGGTGTTCGACGCCGCGGGCGACGGCACGACCCTGGACGCCCTCCTGGCGCGCGGCGGTCACGTGCTGCTGGTGTTCGTGCATCCGGGGTGTGAGATGTGCGCGGCGCTGGCTCGCGAACTGCCGAGGTGGCGGCGGCGCGTGGGCGACCGACTGACCATCGTCGTACTCGGCAACGGCGACGCGGCCGAGCAGGCCGAATGGGGTGCGGCGCAGGGCTTGGGGGAGATCCCGTCGCTGGTCCAGCGGGGGAACGAGGCGGCGCTGCGGTTCCGGGTGCGCGGAACGCCGTCGGGAGTGCTGATCGATCCGGCCGGAAGAATCGCCGCGCCCGTCGCACGCGGTGCGATCGCGGTGCGCGAGTTGATCTCTACGGTCGAAGCGGTCCGCCGTTCGCGAACCGACCGCGCGGACCGTACCCGCGTCGCGAGCGTCAGTTGACTCGCGTTCTCCCTTCCCGATAATTCCGTACGAAACCGAATACAAGTTTCAAATACTCTGCCGGGCACGGATTCTCGAGGCGAAAGCATCACTCGATTCCTCGGGACGGCCCTATGATCGACAACGCATCGATGCTGCTCTGCGTGCGGGACCTATCGAATCCATCGAACAGGGAGAGTCATGGCGGACTTCGCATTCACCGATTACTCGGGCAAGGAATTCATCATCCGGCTCAACAACGAGCAGCGTATCTCCGAGGCGCGCCGCATCCTCTCCGGCGAGGAAGCCATGTCCATCCACGTGATGGGCCGCATCCGCAAGAGCCGGGCGGACTACAACCCGGGCTGGAACTTCCACCTCGACCCCGACACCATCAGCTTCTTCACGATGGCGATCGAGGTGTGCGATTCCAGCATCACCTATCTCGACGACCACCTCGACGAGGCGTGCGGCGCGTTCCTGCCCGGCTGTTTCTGGTGCCCCTGGTCCTCCAAGCTGACCAGGGAGATCGCGGCCTGACCCGCTGAACCCGCTCTCCGGTCGGTGCGCGCGGCCCGACCGGACAGCGCGGAATCACAGTCGGCGGGAGCGCAGTTCGTGGCCCTTGGAGGTCTTGCAGCGACCCGATTCCAGATCCCACTGCCAGCCGTGCAGATTACAGGTCAAGGTCTCGCCCTCGACCACACCGAATTTCGACAGATCGGCCTTCAAATGCGGGCAGCGGCGCTGGATCTCCCAGCCCGCCAATTCGGTGGAAGCCGAATCGTCGTGCGCCTCGGAGAACCAGCCGTCCGCGTAGGCGATGCGCTCGTCGGTGAGGCATTTGAAGAAGGTGTAGAGGAATTCGTTGTAGCCGCCGATCCGCCACGCCTGGAAACGGGTGGACAGGAAGATCGTGTTCACCCAGTCCGGTTCGCGGTCGCGCAGGACGGTGTGCACGAGTTCCGGCGCGATCCGGAATCCGTAGCGGTAGCGGCCCTCGCCCTCGACGGGTTCGCGCACGACGCGCTGCGGGAAGTCCAGCACCACCGTCCGCTCGCCCATCACCAGGCCCACCGGGTAGCCGATGCCGTCGCAGATCAGGTCCGACTGCTTCATGATCGGCTCGAACAGTTCGCGCAGCGGTTCGAGCAGCGAACCCTCCGGCCCCGCCCACGTGGCCTTCTCCGCCGCGAGCACGGGCGCGAACCGCTCGGCCATCCGCGCGATGTAGGCGGCCTTGTCGTCGTAGATCACACCCGGGTCGAACGGGTGGGTCAGCGCCAGTTCCGCACCGCGCACGTCGGCGACCGAACCGGGGATCATCAGGACCCCGCCCGCGTTGCCGTGGATGCGCATCTGCTCCAGGAACACCATCTGATCCGGGAAGATGTTGCCTTCGTCACCGTGATCGTCGTTCAGGTCGCGCAATTCGTCGTCCAGGAAGACCGGCGGGCCCGCGGAGGGCACCACCCAGGTCGCGCCGACCTGCTCGATGTAGCTGCGCGCCCGGTCCATGCCGCGCTGACGCTTCTGCTTGCCGAAGTTGGTCTTGGTGCGCGCCGGGATGTCGTAGACCATCGGATACCAGATGGCCCCGGAGTACTGGAGCAGGTGCACGTCGATGTGGCCGAACGCCTCGTGGATCACGTCCATGTCGACCGGACGGGCGTCGTTCATGTTGAAACAGGTGGTCTCGCCGTCGGAGACGAGCAGACCGGAGTCGCCGATCGGTCCGTCGGCGGGCGCGCGCAACGCGACGATCATGATGTCGACGTCGCCGCCCGGGCCGGTGACCGTGTGCTTGACCGAGTCCTCGGTCTCGAAGAACCGGTGGAAGCCCAGCTTCTCGAGTTCGCGGCGCAGGTCCGGCACCGGGTAGTCCGGGAGCAGCACCAGCGCGTCCTTGTTGACGTGCTCGGCGAGGTGCTTCGCGTCGAAGTGGTCGCGGTGCAGATGCGAGACGTAGAGGAAGTCGCAGTCGCCGAGTTCGTCCCAGTCCAGTTCGGTGTTGTCCGGGAACGGGACCCACGAGGCGAAGTACGCGGGGTTGACCCAGGGATCGCAAAGGATCGACCCGGCCGCGGTGCGGATGTGGAATCCGGCGTGTCCGACGCTGGTGATCTGCACGAGCTGTTTCCTCCTGACCGATGCCAGCCATCAAGGGTAGTTCCCCGGGTGAAAGCGCAGGTTGGCGGCTACGGCGTGATGTCGCCGATGCAGTAGCCCCGTGGACTCTCCGCCAAGGTGAAGGTACGGGTCTTCGTCGTCCCCGTCGAATCGGTCACCGGCGCGGCGACCGTCAGGTATTCGGCGCTGATCCGGCTCGAGCTGATCTCCTGACCGTCGAATTCGGTGACGCCCTTCAGCGCGTCGGCCGCGGCGGCCAACGGCGGCCGGGTCGGCGTGCCGGTGCCGCGCGGGTCCCATTCGGTCTCGCCGACCGCGCAGACCAACGGGTAGTCGGCTTCGGCGTCGGCCGGGTCGAGTGGTTCGCCGACCACCCGGGCCAGGTAGCGGCGCACGGTGTGGCGCGCGTCGGCGTCGTTGTAGCCGACCTGCGTACCCGCCGGGAAGACCCGCGGGCAGGCGTAACCGGTGTCGATGAGCGAGCGTTCCACGGTGACGGTGGTCGCCCGCGTCTTCCAGGTGACGGTGGTCTCACTCGCCGTGCCGGGTTGGGCCAGCGCCGCCAGGATCGCCGCTTCGCCCTGGTACATCTCGCTCACGTTGCCCGGGGCCATCGACCAGCACTTGGCCTGGAGGTCGTCGGGGTCGGCCGTGCGCAGGTCCGCGGCCCAGCGCCGGACCGCGGTCGCCGCCTCCGGCAGGCCGGCGACTTCGCCGACCGGCGGGGCGTCGGCGGCGGGCGGCGGCAGCACCGGGGTGGTCGAGGTCGGCGCGGGCGGCGCGGTGGTGGTGCTGGTGGTCGCTTGGGCGCGCGCGGGCGCGGGGTCGTCGCCGGGGATGCCCGAGACCGAATCGCAGGCGCCGAGCAGCAGCGCGCTCGCGAGGACGCCGCCGACGATCGCGCCGCGCGCTCGGGAGCCGCGGGGGCCACCACGCGCATGACGGTCGAGCTCACGCGAGGGTGTTCGGGCGCGTTGCACTTCGGCGATCCTCTTTCGTCCGGGAATTGGCCGTTTCGGAGTATCCGTCTCCGGTGGGTGGCCACACCACTCCCGGAGGATTCCGTCTGCGACTACGCTAGCGGAATTGTGGAACCCGTCTACCGGACGATCATCGGCCTTGCCCGAACCGTCTTCTTCGTCGAAGGTCTGAAATTCACCGTCAAGGGGGATGAGCACATCCCCGCCTCCGGTGGTGCGGTTCTCGCCGTCAATCACACCGGATACATGGACTTCACCTATGCCGGTCTGCCGGTGCGCACCCCCAAGCGCTACATCCGGTTCATGGCCAAGAAAGAGGTGTTCGACAGCGGCGTCTCGGGGCCGATCATGCGCGCGCTCAAGCACATTCCGGTCGACCGGGGCGCGGGCGCGGATTCCTACAAGGCCGCCGTGGACTATCTGCGCCGCGGCGAACTGGTCGGGGTGTACCCCGAGGCCACGATCAGCCGCAGCTTCGAGATCAAGGAATTCAAATCCGGTGCGGCGCGCATGGCCATCGAGGCCGGGGTGCCGATCATCCCGATCGTCATCTGGGGCGCGCAGCGGGTGTGGACCAAGGGCTTCCCGAAGCGCCTCGGCCGCACCAACACTCCGATCTCGATCGCCGTCGGGGCACCGATCCAGCCCTACGAGCCCGCCGCCGACCTCACGGCCGAACTCCGGTCGACGATGCAGGCCATGCTGCTCGATCTCCAGCGCGACTACGTCCACGAACCCGGCGCCTACTGGGTGCCCGCCCGCCTCGGCGGCAGCGCGCCCACCCTGGCGGAGGCCGACGCCCTCGACGCCGCCGAGATCGCCGAACGCGCCGCCGCCAGGGCCCGCAGAACCGAGGAGCGGGCCGGCGAGAACTCCACGCGGGAGCGTCCGGACGTGTGACCGCACGACCAGCCGATTTCCGTTTTTCCGCGATGTTCGATTACAGTTCACCCTCGCACGAGGGGGCTGGTCCGGACATCCGGAAGCGGTCGGCGTGCACGCGGATGTAGCGCAGCTGGTAGCGCATCACCTTGCCAAGGTGAGGGTCGCGAGTTCGAATCTCGTCATCCGCTCTTCTTCTCAGCGCCGCTTGTCGGCCGCCCGCCGACGGCACAGTTCGGCGCGAAACGCGCACGACGCGCCCCACGCTTCCGGTTACCGGACTACTCTGCGCAACCGGACCGGATCCGAGGGTTCAGCAGCCGGGTGTCCGGGTACATCGTCAGCGAACCGGTCTCGAATCAGCGCCGTTTCTCGAGACACAGAAGGAGATCCCGTGACCAAGGTCGACGCGATGCGGTTATCGAATGTGTTGGGCATCGATCTCGCGCATGCCGTCCTACGGCTGCGCAACGAACGCCGTCCGGGGGAATCCGAACACGACACCTGCCTGCGCATCCTCGCCGCCGAGGGTCCCGGGGCGACGACGACCGAATTCCGCCGCGCCGCGCGCTGAGACCCGGGGCCGCAAGTCCGACCCCGGGACGCGCTCAGTTCGCCGTCGCGCCGAAGCGACGCAACCGCAGGCTGTTGGTGACCACGAAGACCGACGAGAACGCCATCGCCGCGCCCGCGAGCATCGGATTCAGCAGGCCGGCCATCGCCAGCGGTACGGCGGCGACGTTGTAGGCGAACGCCCAGAACAGGTTGCCTTTGATGGTGGCCAGGGTGGCGCGGGAGAGCCGGATCGCGTCGGCCGCCACCCGCAGATCGCCGCGCACCAACGTCAGGTCGGCGGCTTCGATGGCGACGTCGGTGCCGGTGCCCATCGCCAGGCCCAGGTCGGCGCGGGCGAGCGCGGCGGCGTCGTTGACCCCGTCGCCGACCATCGCGACCACCTTGCCCTCGCCCTGCAACCGCTCGATCACCGCCGCTTTGTCCTGCGGCAGAACTTCCGCGATGACCTCATCGATGCCGACCTGGTCGGCGATGGCGCGTGCCGCGGCGGTGTTGTCGCCGGTCAGCATGACGGGGGTGAGGCCGAGGCCGCGCAACTGCGTGATCGCTTCGGCGGAGGTGGGTTTGACGGCGTCGGCGACGACGAGCACGCCGCGCGCCCGGCCGTCCCAGCCGACCGCGACGGCCGTGCGGCCCTTCGCCTCGGCGGCTGCCATCGCCCGCGCGAGGTCGCCTTCGACCGGCAGTGACCAGTCGGCCAGCAGGCGCGGCCTGCCCACGACCACCGCGTGCCCGCCGACGACGCCCTGCACGCCGAGTCCTTCCAGGTTGGCGAATTCCTCGACGGGGTCGAGGGCGTCGAGTTCCTCACGGGCGGCCGCGGCGATGGCCCGCGCGATCGGGTGTTCGGAGGAGTCCTCGAGCGCGCCCGCCAGCGCGAGCACGCGCCGCCGGTCCTCGCCGTCGGCGGTCACGACGTCGAGCAGGGTCATGACTCCGGTGGTGACGGTGCCGGTCTTGTCGAGGACGACGGTGTTCACCCTGCGGGTCGATTCCAGCACTTCGGGGCCCTTGATCAGGATGCCGAGTTGCGCGCCGCGTCCGGTGCCGACCATCAGCGCGGTCGGGGTGGCCAGGCCGAGGGCGCACGGGCAGGCGATGATCAGGACCGCGACGGCGGCGGTGAAGGCCGCGGCGACCGGGCCGCCGGTGCCGAGCCAGAAGCCCAGCGTCGCGACCGACAGCGCGATGACGACGGGCACGAACACCCCGGAGATCCGGTCGGCCAACCGCTGGGCCTGGGCCTTGCCGTTCTGGGCGTCCTCGACCAGCTTCGCCATCTGCGCCAACTGGGTGTCGGCGCCGACGCGGGTGGCCCGGACCACGAGCCTGCCGCCGACGTTGACGGTGGCGCCCACGACGGTGTCCTCCGGGCCGACCTCGACGGGCACGGATTCGCCGGTCAGCATGGCGGCGTCGACGGCCGAGGAGCCCTCCACGACCACGCCGTCGGTGGCGATCTTCTCCCCGGGCCGGACCACGAATTCGTCGCCGACGCGCAACTGGTCGATCGGGATGCGGCCCTCGACCCCGTCGCGGCGGACCGAGACCTCTTTGGCCCCGAGTTCCAGCAGCGCCCGCAGCGCGGCGCCTGCGCGGCGCTTGGACCGCACCTCGATGTAGCGCCCGGCGAGGATGAAGGTGGTGACGCCGGCGGCGGCCTCCAGGTAGATGCTGCCCGCGCCATCCATTCTGGCGATGGTGAACTCGAACGGGTGGGTCATGCCGGGGGTTCCGGCGGTGCCCCAGAACAGCGCGTACAGCGACCAGCCGAACGCGGCCAGGGTGCCGAGCGAGACCAGGGTGTCCATGGTGGCGCTGCCGTGGCGCAGGTTCGTCCACGCCGCGCGGTGGAACGGCAGCGCGCCCCACACCACGACCGGCGCGGCCAAGGTCAGCGACAGCCACTGCCAGTTGGTGAACTGCAATGCCGGGATCATCGCCATCGCGATGACGGGGACGGTGAGCACCGCCGACACCAGCAGGCGGGTGCGCAGCGCGGCGCTCGGATCGTCTTCGGCGGCGGGGGAGTCCTCGGCGCGCGCGGCGGGCAGCGCGGCCGTGTAGCCGGTGGCCTCGACGGTCTCGATCAGCTGTTCCGGGGTGACCGCGCCGTCGGTGATCTCGACCCGCGCCTTCTCGGTGGCGTAGTTGACCGTCGCGCTGACGCCGTCGAGGCGGTTGAGTTTCTTCTCGATGCGGTTCGCGCACGACGCGCAGGTCATGCCACCGATCACGAGTTCGACCTGCGCGGCGGGCGCGGTGCGGGTCGCGGTGGTCATGGTGTGCTCCGTTCTGTGTCGCACAATGCGATTCTCGTGGGTCAGTGGGTGTGCGCGGGGGCGGGGGTCGCGCCGTGTCCGTCGTGGTCGTCCGCGGCGACGGCCGTTTCCGGTTCGACCCGCACGGTGAATTCGGCGGTGCGGACCACCTCGCCGTGGCGGAAGTCCAGGAACAACCGGTAGTCGCCCGCGCTCGGGGCGGTCACCGCGAAGGTGATACCCGGTCCGGCGGGGGTGACGCCGTCGCCCGGATGTCCCTGCGGGTGGACGTGCAGGTAGGCCAGGTCGGCGGCGCGCAACGCGACGAGGTGCCCGTACGCGCCGAGATAGGGCTGGAGATCGGTGACGGGGTTTCCGCCGCGGGTCACGGTCAGGGTGACCTCGGAGGTCGCGCCCGCGCGGACCCGGCCGTCGAGGGTGACGGTGTAGTCGTCCACGGTCGCGCGGGTGGCGGGCGCGGGCAGCGGTCGCACGTCGTAGGCGCCGCCGACCCGCAGGTCCGCGCCCAGGGTGACGCCTTCGCCGCCCTCGGGGACGAAATCGGCGAAGACGCGGTAGTCGCCCGCGCGGGTGAGGTCGACGGTGGTGCTCCAGACGCCCGCGGCGTCCAGGGTGGGATGCACGTGCTGGTAGCCGGCCATGTCGCGACGGACGACGATCAGGTGCAGATCCTTCTCGTGTTCGGCGGTGTAGTGGGTCAGGGGTGCGCCCGCGGCGTCGAGGACGCGGAATCGCAGCGGGACATCCGGTCCCGCGAGGGCGACGCTGTCGTCGAGTCGGAGGGTGTAGCCGTTCGCGGTGGCGGCGAGTCCGCCGGGCGGTTCGGGACTGGCGCCCGCGGTCCCGGTGTGCGCGTCGTGTGCTTCCGGCGCGGCGGGTTCGGGGCCGACGAGCGCGCCCGTCGCCAGCGCGAGTCCGAAAACGGCCGCGATGCCGAGGGCGAATCCGGCGAACTTGGTCGGTGTGTTCATCGGTACTCCAGGGTCGGGTAGGTCGCTGCTCGCTACCATACCCCCCTAGGGTACGTTGTCAACCGGCGTCGCGGCCCTGCGGCGATCCGTGCTCTGCGGCACTTCCAACGCGGCCCGGCCCGGTGTGGTCGCCGCGTACGCGCGGCCCGCGGCGGTCAGCGCCCATTCGGTGCGGTGCCGACGCACCAGGCCGCGCCCGGCCAACGCCGCCAACGCGGCCCGCACCCCCGATTTCGGCATCCGCGCGGGCCCTTCCAACTGCCGCACGGTCGCCGCTCCGTGATCGCGCAACGCCGCCATCACCCGCGCCTCCCCGGGCAGCACTACTCCACCTCCCCGTCGGCCGCGGTCAAGTAGGCGACGGCGGCGAGGTAGACCGGACACATCGGTTGGTGCGCCGCGTGCGCGACCACCGCCGCGCGGGCCTCCCGCCAGTCGCGCACGTCGCCGGCGCAGTCGTCGCGGGCGGGTAGCGGTGGAGGGTGGGACGTGTCGCTCCCGGCGTGGTCCACGCGGCGCGCGGCCGGATCCGGCGAGGCGATCGGTGCTGCGGACATGGGCGACCCCCGGTGAGTCGGGACGGTGACGCGCGCCCGCTCGCGGCGGTTTGCCGGAGGTGTGCGCAAGTGGACTATGCCACCGGGACGACCAGTGGCATAGTCCACTTGCGAACTGCGCGAAAAATTTTTGCCGTCAGCGGTTTCGGGGCTTACGGCTACGGCATGTCGCTCAGAGGGCGACGGGATATTCCTGGCGGAAGGACCACCGCTCCGGCGGATACACGGCTTCGTCGAACTGGAGGACGTGATCGGCCGCGTCGTAGGCGAGCAGGTGGTACACCAGCACCGCCGCGGGTTCGGCCAACCCGAGCGCGCGACGTTCCTCCTCGCCCGCGAGTCGGGCGCTGACCTGATCGCGGGCGTAGGTGGCGCGCACGTCGAGCACATCGGCCAGATAGCGCAGCGTGCCGCCCAGCAGTCGTTCGGCGACCAGCAGTCGCGGCGCGGCACGGACGGTGTCGAGGGTGAACCAGGAGGTCGACATCTCCACCGGCCCACGGGTTTCGCTGCGGATCACCCGGCAGCGGCGCGCGGCCTGCGCGCCCGCCTCGATGCCGAGTGCGGCGGCGACGGCGTCGGGGGCGGGCGCGTGGCCGACGACCGGGAATTCCACGGATTCGGTGTCGGAGTACATCGAGCCCATCGTGACCGCGCGTTCGTAGCGCTCGCGGGCACGCGGCGCGGCGTGCGGTTCGCGGACGTAGGTGCCCGAACCGCGGCGGGTCTCGACCAGGCCCTGTTGCCGCAAGGTCGCCAACGCTTTCGCCGCGGTGGGTCGGGCGACGTGCCAGGCGGCGGCCAACTCACGCTCGGAAGGAACCTCCGCACCGGGCGGGAGATCGCCGCGAACGATCTGGTCGCGCAGGTGTCCGGCGATCTGCAGGTACTTCGGAAGCACTTCTTCGATCTGCGGCAAATCGGATTCCTTGCTGGTAGGCATATGCCACAGGCCACTATACGAGCCGCCGGTACGGTAAGCGGCGATGACGACTCTGGCGATTGCCGCGGGCGGCGGCGGTGACGCGATCACCGCCGCGGCCTTGGCCGAGCGGTTCGGCGCGGTCGCGATCATGACCTATTCGTGGGATCGACTGCTGATCGATCCGACTCCCGGACCGCGTGCCCGCGCGGATTTCCGCGGCCTGATCGATCTCGGCGCGGTCGCGCGCGTGCCGTCCTCCGCCGATCTGCGCGTCGGCCGTTCCACGGTGCCGCCACTGGCCCGCCACCTGCGTCAACCGTTGTTGCTCATGGACCCGACGGACGGGGCTGTCGGACTCGCCGCGCAGATCGCGGGCGCGGCCGAGGTCTTCGGGGCCGACGAAGTCGTGGTGGTCGACGTCGGCGGCGACATCCTGGGCCGCGGTGACGAACCCGAACTGCGCAGTCCGCTGGCCGACGCGGTCGCGCTGGCTGCGACGGTGCGCACCGGCCTGCCTGCCTGGGCGGCGGTCGCGGGCATCGGCATGGACGGCGAACTGTCCCCGGCCCAGTCCCTCGCCCGGCTGACCGCGCTCGGCGCGACGCGCGAATCCGATCTTTCGGCCGCCGAATTCGACACCTTCGAGTCGATCTGGGCGTGGCATCCCTCCGAGGCCAACGGTTTGGTCGCGGCGGCGGCAGGCGGTTGGCGTGGCACCGTGGAGACGCAGCGGCGTTCGGTGGTCGAGGTCACCGACGCGGCGACGTGGGTGTACCGGGTGGACGCCGCGGTGCTCGCGAAATCGACGCCCGCCCACTACCTCGGCGCGACGGTCTCACTCGACGAGATCGAGACGCTGCTGCGGGAACGTCGCGGCTACAGCGACATCGATGTCGAACGCGGCAAACGCGATCTGCCCGAGCGGGCACCGGTCGCCGACGCCGTGGGTTGCGTGGATCGGTACGCTCGGCGGGTGGCCGAACGCGGCGTGGACGCGATGACCATCCGCCGCGTGCTGGAGATGGCGCGCGCCGCCGACCCGGCGGCGGCGCGGGCACTGCGCCTCTCGCTGGCGAGTCGGCGGACCGAGCGTTTCCGTCCGCCGCTGTACCTGTGCCGCTGAGGCTCAGGCCGCGTGCAGGTTGCGGGCGGTGGGGGAGGTGGGGGTGTCGGACGGGTCGGGGTTGGTGCCGAAGAGGCGGTCGGCGGTGCCCGAGGTGGTGACGGTGAACCAGTAGTGCTCGTTCTTGTAGTGGTGGTGGCGGTGGTTCTTCCACACCGCGCGGTAGAGGGCGTGGCGCGGTTTGTAGTCGGTGTGGATCAGGTAGTGGACCCACTCGTAGCACAGGCCGAGCACGGTGACGGTGAGCAGGAACGTCAGACCAAGGCCCGCGCGCGGGAACGCGAACGCGGCCAAGGCGAGCAGTACGGCGATCACCACCAGCAGCGAGCGGGTGGGGATGAAGATCAGCGGGATGTCGCGCGGATCGACGTGGTGGGCGCGGTGTTTGCGGGCGAGTTCGCTGTCCACCAGCACCGGGCCGATCTTCTTGGGACGCCAGTGCAGCACCATGACGTGCACGACCCATTCGAAGGCGGGGAAGATCGCCAGCACGATGACGGGCACCAGGGCGTCGGTGATCAGCCACTCGCCCACCAGGACCCGGCCGATCAGCGCGCCGAGGAAGACCGTGCCGATCAGCCACGGCGACGGGTGCCGCAGGAATTCGCGCAGGGCGTCGCCCAGGTCCATACCGCGTCGCGGCGATCGGGGCGGCGCGGTGGCGGCGGGGTTCTCGGAGCGAGTCATCGTAGGTCCTCGGATCGGGTGTCGCCGAGCGCCGCGAGCAGGGCGACGGTGGCGGGTTCGAGCAGGGTGCGGGCGCCGTGCGCGGCGCGGTCGGGTTCGCGCGCGAGGATCGCGGCGACGAGGTCGCGGTAGCCGTCGATGTTGTCCACCTCGGCGGACATGATCGGGGCGAGCGCGGTCAGCGCGGGTTCGTAGGCCGCGCCGAGCATGGTGAACATCAGGCGGAACACGATCGAGTCGGCGAGGTCGACCACGTGGTCCCAGAACGCGAGGGCGTGGCGCTGGCGGACGACCGGGTCGGCGTCGGCGGCGAGCGCGTCGAGCAGGCGCTCGAATTCGGCGGCCGCGGCGGTGTCGTCGGCGGCCAGGCGGGCGGCGGCGAGTTCGGCGACCTTGGGTCCGTTGTGCAGGCGCGCTTCCAGAATGCTGCGGGCGACGGCGGGTTCGAGCGCGCCGTCCTGGATCAGTAGGCGGGGCAGGACTTCCAGGCCGGAGCCGCGGCGGTAGTCGAGCACGGTGGTGGCGTCGCCTTGGCGGACCGCGACCAGGCCCGCGGCGGCCAGGCGTTGCAGCGCTTCGCGTACGGCGGGACGGGAGACGCCGAGCGCCTCGGCCAGTTGGCGTTCGCTGGGCAGGGTGGCGCCGACGGGGAGTTCGCCGCTGAGGACGTCGGCGGCGATCTGCTCGAAGACCTCGCCGGAGACCGAGCGCTTGACCACGGGTTGCAGGGGCATGTCCCCACTCTGCGCCACAGTGGTCAGCTGGTCAAGTGGTCAGACCAATTTGCTGGCTGCCGTCGGTCGCCGGGACGTGGCAGACTCGAAGACGGGGAAGGGAGAGGCCATGACTCGATTTCACGGCGGGCACCGGTGGATCGCGCACGCGCTGCCCATCAGGACGGGCCGAGTCCTGCTGCTGCACCGTAATCCGGGTGGGGACCAAGGGGATCTGTGGGACATCCCCGGCGGGTCGGTGGCCCCGGGCGAGACGCCCGCGCAGGCCGCGCGCCGCGAGGTCGGCGCGGAAACCGGGCTCGACGTCCTGGTGGCCGACGAACTGACCCACTTCGTCGACCCCGACAGCGTGCACACCGTCACCTACGTGTGCTTCGAGAACGCCCTGGACCGCGATGTCACCCTGACGACACCGGCCCACTACGAATACGGCTGGATGACCTACAGCGAGGCGGTGCATATCCCGCTGGTCTGGCACGTGCGCCGCACGCTGGACCACGCCGAATCCCTCGGCCTGCTGTCCTGAGGCTCAGGACGGGTCCGAACCGCCGATCGCGGCCGACCAGACGGTGATCGCGGCGACCACCACGGTGACCCCGGCGAACGCCCACACCCCGCCGCCCACCACGTAGACCCAGAGCAGGCCGACGACCGGCGCCGCGACGGCCGACTGCGCGTCGAGCAGCAACCGGCGCGCTGTCCGAGCACTGCCGATCGCGCGGACCCCGGCATCCGGATCGGGACGCGAGGGATTGTCGAGCAGTCGCCCGCGCGGTTCGTCCCGGCGCGCCCGCCCCGAGGGCAGCCACCGATGTGTCCCCGTCCGCACCGAACGCGCGTCGATCCGCGCCTCGCCCTCGACCATCGCCGGCAGGGCCGGGTCGAAATAGACCGGCAGCCAACGGGTTCCGCCCGGCAGGCCGGTGACCTCCAGCCACGACCGACTCACCAGTCGATCCTGGTTGCGCACCCGCCGCACCCGCGCGGTCCCCGACGGCAGTCCGTGCGGCGCCAGCCCCAGCGCGACGGCGAATCGCCACGCCGAATAGCCGAGGACGCCCGCGACGACGACCACGAGGGCCGCGAGTTGATCGGGATCGGCCCAGGGCGTCGTCGCGGCGCACACCGCGACGACGCCGAGGGTGACGGCCACGGGGTAGCCGAGGGATCGGTCCCCGCGCGCCGTCACTTCAGGAAGCCCACCTTGGTGTAGTCCGCCGATTGCAGACCGAACGCGCCCCAGTTGGCGAGTTCCGCGCGCTGGCCGACGGTGCCGGGGGACTGGTACAGCGGCAGCGAGAACCCTTCGGCGAAGATCATCTTGTCGGCCTCGTTGGCCATCTCGATCGCCTTGTTCGGATCGAGTTCGGAGATGATCTGATCGATGAAGGCGTTCAATTCGGGCGTGCCGATGCGGCCCTTGTTGCCCTGCATGTTGTTCGGGTCGTAGGCGTAGATCTGCGGCAGCGCGCCGAGCGGGAAGATGCTCTTGGACCAGACGAAATTGGCGATGTCGAAATTGCCGGGGTCGATGATGTCGGTGAACAAGCCGTTGCCGGGGTAGGACTGGATCTCCAGTTTCACCCCGATCCGCGCGAGGTTCTGCTGGGCGATCTGGGCCACCTGGCTCCAGGTTTCCGCCTGGTACATCACATTGCGGATCACCAGCGGCCGACCGTCCTTCTCCCGGACGTCCCCGTTGAGTTTCCAGCCCAACCTGTCGAGTTCCGCGGCGGCCGCGTCCGGGTCGTAGGCGACCACCTGCGAATTGTCCTGGTAGCCCTTCTGCCCGTCCAAGTAGATGTGGTTGTTCAGCGGCTTCGGGTCGGCCACGACTCCGTTGAGCAACGCGGTCGCGATGCCCTGCCGGTCGATGCCCTTGGAGATCGCCACTCGCAGCGCCGGATCCGCCAGGATCGAACCCGGTGCGCCGTTGAAGGTCATATGGGGGAATTGCAGGGAGGGCGCGCGCCGCACGACCAGACCCTGCGACCCGCTGATCGTGGTGACCTCCTCGATGCCGCTGATCGCGGCGGAATCGAGTTCGTTGTTCTGCAACGCCCCGACCCACGCGGATTTGTCGAGCACGCTGTAGGTGACGGTGTCCAGCGCCGGTTTCTCACCCCACCACTTCGGATTGCGACTCAGCACGATCCGCTGCTGCACCTTGTCGATCGAGGTGATCACGAACGGGCCCGCCGAGGCGCGCATCCCGTTGCGATCCAGATCGTTGAACGACTGCGGCGTGGCGGTCGTCTCCTTCGGATACAGCGGGTTGAACATGCCCTGCCACTCGGCGTAGTGCTGGGCCATGGTGACGATCGCCTGCCGGTCGTCCACGCCGCGTTCGACTTTCGCCACGCGGCTGTATCCCTGGGTCGCGCCGACCAGGAACTCCGGATTCCTCCCGCTCAGCGCGTTCGCCTGGGAGGCCAGATCCTCCCAGGTGATCGGCCTGCCGTCGGTCCACACCGCGGCCGGGTTGATCGTGTAGGTGATCTGCTGCGGATCGGTGGCGGTCAACTGGATGTCGGTGAAGTAGTTGCGGTCGATCGGCAGTTCGCCCGACGGTGTCGAGGTGAGGGTGCCGGGCAACGTCCACGCGGTGATGTCGGACGCCTCGCCGTCGGAATCGACGTGCAGCGAATTGAACGTCTGCGGGAAATTCGTCGTCGCCAGCCGGAGATTTCCGCCGTCACGCAGTTCCGAACGGTCGTGCGGATTGATGTCCACCACGGTGCCGATCGAATTCGCGCCGCCTTCGACGGTGCTGTCGGAGGAACAGCCCGCCACGATCAGACCGACCGCGAGTATCGGGACCGCGAATCGGGTCCTGGTGCGCTGTGCGTTGATCCTCATGGGGTCCTTTCCCGACGCCGGGCCGAGACCCGCCGCGGCTGCGACGGCCTCATTTCACGAATCCGATCACGGTGTAGTCGTAGGAGGCCAGGCCGGGCGAACCCATATTGGCCAGATCGGCCCGCGCGCCGTAACTTCCGTCGGACTGGGTCAGCGGCAACGAATGGCCTTCGGCGAAGACCGCCCGGTCGACTTCGTTGGCGAGTTCGATGGCCCGAGCCGGATCGAGTTCGGCCAGTGTGCGATCGATCAACGCGTTGAGTTCGGGGGAGCCGATCCGGCCGAAATTGCCCTGCACGTCGGCGGGATCGTAGTAGTAGATCTGCCGGATGCTCGCGAGCGGGAAAGCGTCGCCCTGGTAGACGAATTGGGCGGCGTCGAAATCACCCGGGATGATGACGTCGGTGAAATAGCCCGCGCCGGGGCGGGTGTCGATGGTGAGTTTCACGCCGATCCGGGCGAGATTCTGCTGGATGATCTGGGCGATCTGCACCCACAGCGGATCGTTGTACATGACGTCGCGGATCTCCAGGCGTCGCCCGTCCTTCTCGCGCACGTCGCCGTTGAGCACCCAGCCCGCGGCGTCGAGTTCGCGCGCGGCCTGATCGGGATCGAAGGCGACCGGCGCGGAATTGTCCTGGTAGCCCTGCTGACCGCGCACGAAGACGTGGTTGTTCAGCGGCTGCGGATTCTCCACCAAGCCGTTCTGCGTGGCGGTGGCGATGCCCTGCCGGTCGATGGCCTTGGCGAGGGCGACCCGCACCGCCGGATCGGCCAGGATCGAGCCCGGCGCGCCGTTGAAGGTGATATGCCGCCACCGGTTGCCCGGGGCGCGCCGCAACACCGCGCCCTCGGTGTTGCGCACCGTCCGCACCTCGTCGATCGAACCCAGTCGCACCAGGTCGATCTCGTCGTTCTGCAACGCGCCCACCCAGGCCGAACTGTCGAGCACGCTGAAGGTGATGGTGTCGAGTTTGGCCGGGACGCCCCACCAGTTCGGGTCGCGGGCCAACACGATGCGGCCCTGATCGCGGTCGGTGGACTGGACGCGGAACGGACCCGCCGTCGGCCCCATCGCGTTGACCAGGCTGTCGTTGAACGAGGCCGGGTCGGCGGTCACCGATTTCGGGAACAGCGAGGCGTTGCCGGAGAACTGGCCGCGCCACTCGCCATACGGCTGCCGGAAGGTCAGCACCGCCTGCCGGTCGTCCACACCGCGCTCCACCCGGTCCACGAACTCGAAGCCGTTGGTGATCGCGATCAGGAAACGCTTGTCGCGTCCGCTCAGCGCGTGGGCCTGCGCGGCGATGTCCTCCCAGGTGATCGGGGTGCCGTCGGACCAGAACGCTTTCGGGTTGATGGTGTAGGTGACCTGCTGCGGGTCGGTGCCGGTCAACCGCACGTCGGTGAAATAGTCGTGGTTGACGGTGAGCGCACCCGCCGCGTCGACATCGAAGGCGCGCGGCATCATCGGCCGTTCGATGTCGGCGATCTCGCCGTCGTTGCCGTCGTTGGCCAGGGTGTTCCAGTTCGCCGGGAACGAGGTCGTCGCCAAGCGCAGGTTGCCGCCGTCGCGCACCTGGTCGCGCGGTGTCGGATTGATGTCGTTGGTGGTCCCGAGCGTGCCTGCCAGGCCGTCGGCCGAATCGTCACCGCCCGTGCCGCATCCGGACGCGATCAGGGTGACCGCGAGCAGGGTCGCGCCGACGCAACGCGCGCGCCGGGCCCGGATCGAACGACTCCGCATGAGCTCTCCTCGCCTATCCGTTGACCACCGGCACCGGCACCGCCTCGATCAACGCCCTGGTGTACTCGTGGGCCGGTGCGCCGAAGATCTGCTCGGCGGGCCCGGATTCCACGATCTTGCCGCGATGCATGACCGCCACATCGTGTGCGAGGTTACGGACCACCGACAGATCGTGGGAGACGAACAAGTACGACAGGTTCCGTTCGGCCTGCAACTCGCGCAGCAGATTCAGTACGCCCGCCTGGATCGAGACATCCAGCGAGGACACCGGTTCGTCCAGCACCAGCAGTTCCGGATCGAGTGCGAGGGCGCGGGCGATGCTGATGCGCTGCTTCTGCCCGCCGGAGAAATCCACCGGGTAGCGCTCGGCGTGTTCCGGACGCAGACCGACCTGCTCGAGCAACTGGGGAACCCGCGTCGCGATCTCGGCGGCGGAGCGTCCGTCGATGCGCAACGGTTGGGCCAGCACGTCGAAGATGGGCAGACGCGGGTCCAGCGAGGCCGTCGGGTCCTGGAACACGATCTGCATGCGGCGGCGGATGTCGCGCTTGTCGGCCTTGCTCAACGTGGTGACGTCGCGGCCCATGATCTCGATGGTCCCGGCCTGCGGCGGCGCCAACTCCAGGATCTGGGTCAGGGTGGTCGACTTGCCCGACCCCGATTCCCCGACCAGCGCCAGCGTGCGGCCGGCGCGGACCTCGAAGCTGATCCCGTCCACCGCGCGGACCTCGCCGCGGCGTCGGCGGAACACGACGCCCGAGGTGATCGGGAAGGTCTTGGCCAGCTCCGAGACCCGCAGCACCACCCGGGATTCGCCGTCCGGCAGAGCGGGCGGGACCGGTGCTTCGCGGCGGAAGGCGTCGAACAGCGCGGACGCGCCCACTTCGGCCGTGCGGATGCAGGCCGCCGCGTGACCGGGGGCGATCCGTTCCAGTGGCGGTTCGGCCGCGACGCACTCGTCGATCGAGACCGGGCAGCGCGGCGCGAACGAACAACCCGGCGGCAGCGCGTGCATGGCGGGCGGCGCGCCCAGGATCGGGATCAGCGGACGCCGGGCCGCGCCGTCCATGCGCGGGATCGACCCGAGCAGGCCCACCGTGTACGGCATCCGGGGCGCGTCGAACAGCGTGGCCGTGGGGGCGGTCTCCACGATCCGACCCGCGTACATGACCGCGACGCGGTCGGCCAGGGTGGCGGCGATGCCCATGTCGTGGGTGATCATGACGACCCCGGCCCCGGTGATGTCGCGGGCCCGGCGCAGCAGGTCGAGGATCTGTTTCTGCACGGTGACGTCCAGCGCGGTCGTCGGCTCGTCGCAGATGATCAGCGCCGGATCGTTGGCGATCGCCATCGCGATCACCACGCGTTGGCGCATCCCGCCGGAGAATTCGTGCGGGAACGCCCGGGCGCGTGTCGCCGCGTCCTCGATGCCGACCAGTTCCAGCAGTTCCACCGCCCTGGTCTCGGCCTGTCCGCGGCTCATCTTCCCGTGCGCGAGCAGCGCTTCGGCGATCTGGTCGCCCACCCGGTACACCGGGGTCAGCGCGGAGAGCGGGTCCTGGAAGACCATGCTGATCGCGCTGCCGCGCAACCGCGACATCTCCCGGTCGCCGAGGCCGAGCAGTTCGCGTCCGCGCAACCGGATCGACCCGCTGACCCGCGCCTGCTCGGGCAGCAGTCCGATCACCGCCAGCGAGGACACCGACTTGCCCGACCCGGACTCGCCGACGATGGCCAGCACCTCGCCGTCGGCCACCGTGAAATCCACCCCGCGCACCGCCTCGACGCGGCCTTCCTCGCTCGGGAAGGACACCCGCAGGTCGGCGACCTCGAGCAACGGGGCGGTGGACTGCGTGCCGGTCATCGCGCGGCCTTCCCTTCCGCCCGTGCCGAACGCTTGGACCTGGCCCGGTGCGCGGTCGGATCGAACGCGTCGCGCAAGCCGTCGCCGACCAGGTTCGCGCACAGCACCGTGACGATCAGCAGACCGCCGGAGAACAGGAACAGCCACGGGTAGACCAGTGCCGATTTGGTGCCCGCCGCGATCAGCGAACCCAGCGACACGTCCGGGGGTTGCACACCGAAACCCAGGTAACTGAGCCCGGTTTCGGCCAGGATCGCCGAACCGACCGCCAGCGTGGTGTCGATGATCAGGATCGAGGCGATGTTCGGCAGGATGTGGCTGGTGATCACGGTGCGCGTCGGCGCGCCCATGTAGCGCGCGGCCCTGACGAATTCGCGGTCGCGCAGACTCAACGTCATCCCGCGCACGATGCGGGCGCTGATCATCCACCCGAACACCGACAGCAGCACGATCAACAGCACCATCGACCCGCTGCCCTTGGTGCGCGGGGCGAAGATCGCGATGATGATGAAACTCGGCACGACCAGCAGCAGATCGACCAGCCACATGATCGCCCGGTCGGTCCAGCCGCCCAGCAGGCCGGCCACCGCGCCCGCCGTGGCCGCGATCGTCGTCGAGATCAGCGCCACGCAGACACCGATGACCAGGGACTTCTGCAACCCGCGCAACGTCTGGGCGAGGACGTCCTGCCCGATCTGGGTGGTGCCGAACGGATGTCGCGCGCTCGGCGGCTTCAGCAGCGCGGTGTAGTCGAGTTGCTGGTGGTCGTAGGCCAGGAACGGCGGCAGCGCGTAGCTGACGACGAACAGCACCACCAGGATCACCGCGCCGACCACGGCCGGGGTGTTGCGCCGGAATCGCCGCCACACCAGCGTGCGGCGTCCGGCGGTGACGCGCGGCGCGCCTTGGACGAGGATCTCGGCGTCGGTCACGACACACGCACCCGGGGGTCGAGCAACGCGTAGGCGACGTCGGAGAGCAGACCGGAGACCAGCACGACCAAGCCCGCGAAAGCCGTCCCCGTGACCGTCACGTACAGGTCCTGGGCATTGATCGAATCCACCAGCCATTCGCCCACGCCGTGCCAGCCGAAGATCTTCTCGATGAAGATCGCGCCGGTGATCAGACCGCCGAGGCTGTAGGCGAACAGCGTCGCCATCGGGATCAGCGCGGTCCGCAGACCGTGCTTGTAGAGCGCTCTGTTACGGGTCAGCCCTTTGGCGCGCGCGGTGCGGATGAAATCGCTCTGGAGCACGTCGAGCATGGCGTTGCGCTGGTAGCGGCTGTAACCGGCGATCGCGGTGAGCGCCAGCGCCACCGTGGGCAGCACCAGATGTTGCAGCCGGTCCAGCACTTGCGGTCCGAAGCCCGCGATCGCGGTCGCCGAGGTCTCGCCGGTGTAGAGGAAGATCTGCGTACCGGTCGCCGAGTTGACCTGTAGCGCACCGTATTTCAACAGCGTCGCGAGCAGGAAGACCGGCGTGCTCAGGATGACCAACGAGACGACCGTGGTGAAATAATCGCTGAATTTGTACTGCCGGATCGCGCTCGCGGCGCCGATCAGGACGCCGAGCACGGTGCCCAGGATCGACCCGACGATCAACAGGCGCAGGCTCACCGCCACCCGGCGCGGCAACTCCGCGCTCACCGGCTGACCCGACAGCGTGGTGCCGAAATCGCCCTGCGGAATGCCTTTGAGCCACGTCAGATAGCGCTGCGGGATCGGCTCGTCGAGGTGCAGTTCCTCGGCCTTGGCATCGATCACCGACTGCGGCGGACGCGGATTGCGCTGTTCCAGGCTGTCCAGCGGCCGGAAGGTCAGCGAGGCCAGGCTGAAACAGAGGAACGTGGCCAGCAGCAACAGCACGACGTAGTTGAGCGCGCGTCGTAGCAGAAAGCCTGTCATCGGTCCTCGGAGTCGTCGGGCCGTCGGGTCGTCAGGCACCGATCATAGGGAGACTCATAGGTGTCGCGCATGCCACACGCGCGTCGCGTGGTTCCGCGCACGTCGGACGGCCGGCCTATTCTGGCCGCACGACAGTGCCGGGCACACCGGCACGAAGGGGGCGGACATGACTTATCCACAGCAGTATCCGGGCGGGTACGACCCGTATCCGGGCGGTTACGGACCGGGCTTCTCGGCCCCGAGCGGCGGCACCGCCATCACCGCGGGCGTGCTGGCCGCACTCGGTTCGGTGGCGACCGTGATCGGCGGCGCGTCGCTGCTGTTCCTCGCCAACAGCGAGTTCGGCGATCTGGTGTCGGAATACGACGACGGCACGACCGGCGACGAGGCGATGACCGCCCTGACGGTCATGGGCGTAGGCAATATCGTGCTGGCGCTGCTGCTCGGGGTGGGCGCGATCCTGCTGTTCGTGCGGAAGAAGGCCGGCCGCGTGCTGGTCGCGCTCGGCGGCGCGGGCACGATCGTGATGCAGATCGCCTCGCTGGGGTGGGCCATGAACATCGTCGAGGACTACGACACGGATTCGCTGGCCAGTTCCGGGGTGAGCGGGATCTTCGGCACGATCTTCCCCATCGTCATGCTGATCCTGGTCCTGCTGCCGTCCACGTCGCGGTGGCTCGCCTACCGGCCGGGCGCTCAGCCCGCGTACCCGCCCGGCGGGTACGCGCCCGCCGGTTATCCGGCGCAACCGGGATATCCGCAGGCCGCTTACCCGCAGGCGGGGTTCCCGGTCGCGCAGCCCGCTCAGCCCGCCTACCCGGGCCAGCCGACCTATCCAGCCGGGGCCGCCCAGCCCGCTTATCCAGGCCAGCCGGTCTATCCGGCCGACGCCGGACAGAACGGCTACCCAGCGCAGCCCGCCTATTCGGCCGACGCCGCCCAGAACGGGTACCCGGCTCAGCCCGCCTACCCGGCCGCCGCCCAGAACGGGTACCCGGCACAGCCCGCGTACCAGCAGCAGGCCTTCCAACAGCCGGGATACCCGCAGGTCCCCGCTGTTCCGCAGCAGGCCGCGCCCGCCTATCCCACGGCCGATCCGACCGTGCACGCCAACGCGCCGCAGGACTACACCCCGCGGCCCGCGCCGTTTCCCGATCAGGCTCCCGCGCTCGACAAGTCGACGCCGTCGACCGATCAGACGTGGAAGCGCCCGGACGGCTGGTGACGGTTGCCGCCGCGCCGACCGGGATTTCCGGCAGGATGGAATAGGTGACGCTCCTGCACCTGCCCAAGCCGAGATTGGTGGCCACCGATGTCGACGGCACCCTGATCGACCCGCACGAACGGGTCACCGCGCGCACCAAGGCCGCCGTCGACGCGCTGATCTCCGACGGCGTGCCGTTCGTCCTGGCCACGGGCAGGCCCCCGCGCTGGATCGACCCGGTCGTCGACGGTCTCGGCTACGCGCCGCTGTGCGTGTGCGGCAACGGTGCGGTGCTCTACGACAGCGCCACCGACAAGGTGCTCACCAGTCACACCCTCGACGTGCCGACGCTGTCGTGGCTCGCCGACGTCGCCGAACGGGCGCTGCCCGGATGCGGCCTCGCCGCCGAACGCGTCGGCGCCACCGCGCACGACGCGGTCACCCCGCAGTTCGTCAGCTCCCCCGAATATGTGCACGCCTGGCTCAATCCGGACGACACCGCGGTGGCCAGGCACGAAGTCATCGACGCGCCCGCGATCAAGATGCTGATCCGGTTGGCGGGCGCGCGCAGCGGTGACATGGTCGCCGCGCTGGCCCCGCTGGTCGACGGCCGGGCCGACATCACCTATTCCACCGATCACGGTCTGATCGAACTGTCGGCTCCCGGCGTCACCAAGGCGTCCGGGCTGGCCGCGTTGGCCGAGCGACTCGGCGTCGAACACTCCTCGGTGGTCGCCTTCGGCGATATGCCCAACGACATCCCGATGCTGACCCTGGCGGGCCACGGCGTCGCGATGGGCAACGCGCACGCCGAGGCCATCGCCGCGGCCGACGAGGTCACCGCGGCCAATTCCGACGACGGTGTCGCCCAGGTCCTCGAACGCTGGTGGAGTTGAGCGCGGGAGTTCAGCCCGCGGGGACGGGTTCGGGCGCGGGCGTCGCGGCCGGGTCCCGCTCCATCTCCTGCTGGTAGGTCTCGGTGTAGGTCTTCCAGACCGTCGTGACGATGCCGGTGAGCTGGTTGAGGATCAGCGAGCCGTGTTGGAAGTCCGCGCGCACGCCGTCGGGGACGGCGTAGGTGTTGCTCGCGGGCAGACCCAGCATGCCGGTGTCCGCGCCCAGTTGCAGGAAGCGGTCCAGGATCGCGCCCGCCAACTCGAATACGCGCCCGTCGGCGGTGTTGTAGACGTAGCCGTTGGCGAATTTCGCGTACTGCGCGCCCTGGGCGGCGGGCATCGGCTCGGAGACGGCCGCGCCCAGCGGTCCGTCCGGCCCGCCGCCGTCGGCCCAGTACTTCGCGATGAGGTTGTCGTCGACCATCTCCAGCAGGCGGGTGGTCAACGCGGCCAGCACCGCCAGATCCGAGGGGGAACGCGCGGGGGTGCCCGGTCCGGCCGACCCGCCCGCCGCGATGTCGCGCAGTCGGTCCATCAGTCCGTAGGCGGCGTCGCCGGGGCAGGTGGTGTGGCCGACGTCGCGGTGGGCGAACACGATCGGCAGGTCCACCGACTCGCCCTGCGCGTACGGCGTGAACTCGGTGCCCTCCGACCACATGGTCGTCTGTCCCCGGGGATCGAGGCCCGCGACGCGGGTGCGCCACCCGATGAAGTTGCCCGCCGCCGTGATCGCGGCCTCCGAGGGCGCTTCGGTCTCGTGGTTGCCCATGAATGCGACACCGGCGGTGTTCTCGTTGAATCCGCCCGCGTGCGCGCCCTGCACCGGGCGGTCGAGTCCGCCCGCGCGGCCCTCGAAGATCTGGCCGTACTTGTCGACCAAGGCGTTGTAGCCGATGTCGCACCAGCCCAGCGTGCGCGCGTGATAGGTGTAGATCGCGCGGACGATGCCCGCCGATTCGGCCTTGCTGTAATCGTTGCGCCCCGCCGTGTGGTGCACGGTGACGCCGCCGAGGCCATCGTCGTAGGTCGGTTCCTCGCAGCGCAGGGATTCGTCGGCGCCCCACTGCGCGCGACTGATGACATTGGGTCCGCCGCCGGGGAGCGCGGAGGCGACGTCGTGCAGTGCGCCGTCGATGGCGCCGCGGCCGGGATCGATCAGCACGGCGGTGAGGTCGGCGGCGATCGCGGTCGCGCGGGCCGCGCCCTGCGCGATCGGGCCGACCGGGTCGGGGCCGGGCACCGCCGGGGCCACACCGGGCGCACCCGGCGCGACGGGAGCCGAGGCGGCGTCCTTGCGGGTGACCAGGATCTGCACCGCGTTGGTGTTGCCGACGTAGATCGGTTCGGTGCCGGAGGTGCGGTCGGCGGCGCCGCTGTCGTCGCGCCGGGTGTCGACCTGTTCGGTCCGGTACCAGGTGCCCCATTTCCCGTCGGCTTGCTTGGCGCGGACCATGGCGGTGGTCTCGGCCAGGTTCCGCGCGGTGAGCGCGACGACGCTGAACGGGGTGTCGCGGGAGACCTCCTTGACCTGCGCGCCGACCTGTCCGAGCAGGTCGCGGGGGACCGCACCGGGGGTGAGCGCGGGGGTGTCGGGGCCGGGCGCGGGCTGCGGCGGGAGCGGATCGGCGATGAAGCGCGGGCCCGCACCGGACGGCGAGTCCGTCGGTTGTGTCGGTGTGTTCTCGGGCGGTTGCGGCGAACCCGGCGCGTCGTCATCCAGGTCGGGCAGGGGGACCCGGTCGGGCAGGGTCACCTCCGGGGGCAGCGGGAGGCCACCGGGCACCGGGACCGAATCCGGCAGCGGCAGTTTCCGCAGGTCCGACAGGTGCAGATCCGGCAGGTCGAGGCCGGTCAGGTCACCGAGCGGCAGGGTGATCTCGGGGGCGGTGCCGAGGACCACCTCGGCCAGTTGCGCGGGGACTGCCGCAAGTTCGCTGTCGTTGGTCGCCCGATAGACGGCTGCATCGCTGGGGAGCAGAGAGACGAGCGGAGCCGCTACCGCCAGGGTGGTGACCACCGGGAGCACGTAGGAACGTTTCGGATTGCGGTACGGCACGAGCTTCTCCATTCCGGATAGAGCTGGTGAATTACACACAATTTCATGCTTGCGTCATGACGAATCAAGCATCACACTAGTTCACTATTGTCACATATCTAAACCTCTGGTTGAGATTTATGTGATTGCCCGAATGTAGCGATCGGGTTGCGGTCGTATCGCCCGACATGCCGTCGTATCCCTCGACGAGCCGGCGATGCGGCGAATCGATCCGGTCACGGAAACCGGTGCGGGTGAACGGAAACCACGCGGACAACGCCGAATCGCCACGGGCGTGGAGGGAGCACGGAAGTGCAGCGCAGACTACGTTTCAGCAACCGGGTCCAGGGGACGCGGACAGGAGTGCCGCCGCGGCGGATCCTCCTCACCGCGGGCGTCGCGGTCCTCGTCGGCAGCGTCTGGGCGGGTGCGGACACGCCCATCGACACGCCGTATCGGAACCTCGCCGGGCCGGGCCACGGCCGCGGTCTGAGCCAGTTCGGCGCGTTCGACAGCGCCCGCGAGGGCTGGAACGCCGAACGCATCCTCGCCCACTACTACCCCGGCGCGACGCTCGGCGCCATCCCGACCACCTCGCTCGGCATCCGACTCTCGGACCGCGACGACGAAGGCGTCGACGTGCGCTCCGCCGCCGGACTGCGGGTCGCGGGCCGCGAAGTCGCCGCCGACCAGGTCGCCCACCTCACCGTGCGACCGGACGGCAAGGCCAACGTGGTCGTCACCGCGGGGTGCGACGGCGACGTGCTGTGGCAGTCCGCCACCGACGACCCGTGGGTGTATCCCCTCGACCCGCGTCCCGGCAGGCCCGCCGCCGAACACCTCACCTTCTGCGACGGCGCCGCCTACCGCGGTTCGCTCGGCCTCGCCGTCGAGGACGGCGCGACACGCACCGTCAACCGGGTCGATGTCGAGGACTACCTGCTCGGCGTGGTCCCCGCCGAGGTCCAGGCGAACTGGGCCGACGAAGGCGCGCGGGAGGCGGTGCGCGCCCAGGCCGTCGCCGCGCGTTCCTACGCGCTGGCCGAACAGCGCTGGCCCTACGCGCGGACCTGTGACACCACCGACTGCCAGGTCTACCCCGGCACCTCCGCGGAGGACGAGCGCGCCGCCGACGCCGTCGCGAGCACCGCGGGCACCGTCCTGCTGCGCGACGGCCACATCCTGCGCGCGGAATACTCCGCCGCGCCCGACGGCGGCGAACCCGCCGACATCCGCACCTTCGAGGTGGGGCCCACCCCCGCCGAACTCGGCGTCGGCGCGCCGCCCGCCCTGCCGCGGGCCCGGACCGCCACCGTGGAATCGGCCATCGACGCCGAATACCGCCGGGTCGGCGGCGAGCACGGCGCGATCGGCCCGCCGCTGGGACCGGAGATGCGACTACCGCAGAACGCGGGCGACTATCGACTGTTCACCAACGGCGTCATCATCGCCACCCCCACCCTCGGGGCGCAGGTCGTCGACTTCACCACCCTCATGCAGTTGGTCCCCGACCCCGGGGTGGCCCAGCCCGATCCCACCGCCCCGCAACCGGATTCGTACCTCCGTCCGGACGCCGAGCCCGATGCCGAGCCCTCCGAAACCGGACCCACCGGCGCTCAGCCCGTCGAATCCGATCCCGCTGGGGTTGAGTCGGCCGAATCCGAGCCCGTCGTGGTTGAGCCTGCTGAGTCCGATCCCGCCGGGGTTGAGTCGGCCGAATCCGAGCCTGCCGGGGTCGAGCCTGCCGAATCCGAGCCGCCCGCCCTCTGAGAGTGATCCGATCCACCCTTGACCTTGACGTAGCGTCAACTCGCAGACTGGTTCCACCGACGAGACGACGGAAGGGATCGGGGTTATGGCGGTTCGCTCCCGGCCGGGCGAGTGGTCCATCCAGGATCTGGCCAAGGCGGCGGGTACCACCAGTCGCACGCTGCGCCACTACGGGCAGGTGGGGCTGTTGCCGCCCAGCCGGATCGGGACCAACGGCTACCGCTACTACGACCAGGATTCCCTCGTGCGGTTGCAGCGCATCCTGCTGCTGCGAGAACTCGGCCTCGGCTTGCCCGCCATCGCCGAGGTCCTCGCGGGCGGGGTGCCAACCGCGACGGCCTTGCGCGCGCACCTGGGTCTGCTGCGGCAGGAACAGGAACGGATCCGCCGCGTCATCGAATCGGTACGGACCACATTGGACAAGACCGAAAGGGGTGAGGCGCTGGTGGCCGCGGAAGTTTTCGACGGTTTCGACCACACGCAGTACAAGGACGAGGTGATCGAGCGGTGGGGCGAGCAGGCCTACACCGAGGGTGACCGCTGGTGGCGCGCGATGTCGGAGGCCGACAAACAGCGTTTCCAGCAGGACCAACTCGACATCGCCGCCGATTTCGGGCGGGCCCACGCCGCGGGGCTCGCGCCGGACAGCCCGCAGGTGCAGGCCATCACAGCCCGCCACAAGGCGTGGATCGGCGTCGGTTGGCAGGGCCGCGAGGTGGTGAAGGAGGCGTTCATCGGTCTCGGAGAGATGTACGTCGCCGATCCGCGCTTCGGTCGGAACTACGACCGGCACGGCGCGGGAACGGCGGAGTTCGTCCGCGACGCCATGCGCGTCTACGCGGAGGCGAACCTGTAGGCGCGCCCGTTCGGTGCCCGTACGCCGCCGGCGTGCGGGCACTGCCGCCGGGTCCGCTGGTGTCGGTGCCCGCGGGTGCGCATACTCGGGAGGTCGCCGCGCGGGGTGCGCGCCGAACGAGGAGGAGTCGGCGGTGCTGTACGAGAATTCCGCGACCGGTCGGGGGACCCATCCGGCTCTCGCGACGACGACGATCGCGTGCGCCGCGGTCGGCGCGGTGTTGAATCTGGTCGGCGGTCTGCGTCTCGGGATCGATTTCTACGGTGATCCGGGCCGCTTCGACAATTCGCTGGCGACGATCGCCGTGCTGGGCAGTCTGCTGCTGGCGGTCGCGCTGACCTACGGCGCGTATCTGCTCTACCGCGGCGAGGATTCGGGCCGCTACACGATCATGGTGGCGGCCGGCACGTGGGCGACGCTCGCGGTGATCGGCCTGCTGTCGGCGCTGATCGGCTACCACTCCGAGTACGGCGTGCAGTGGTTCGCCGACGCGAGTCGGGTCTCCGAGGCGCTGTTCGCGACCTGCGGGATCGCGGGCGCGGTGACGGCGCTGCTGGAAGGGGACTGGACGGCGAACCTGGCCGGTCTCGCGGTCCCGCTCGTGATCACCCTGAGCACGGTGCGCCCCGGCGCGCGCTGAACCATCGACTCGCCGCGCGGACGCGGTTGCGCGGTGCTCCCGAGAGCTCAGCCTCGTAGGGCGCGCAGCAGATCGTCTTCGCTGAGGGGCGGCGTGGGTAGCGCGTGTGCGGCGGGCGCGCGCAGTCCGTCCAGGATGAGGGCGAGGTTGCGCCGCCACGCCTCCGGAGCGATGTCGGCGGTGGCCTCCAGCACACTGGCGTGTGACCAGGTGATGAAGGCGAGGTCCTCGAGCACCCAGTCGGCGCGCAGGACGCCCGCGCGCTGGGCCCTGGTGACGATCTCGCGCATGAGTCCGTGCCCGTATTCGCGGGCGCGGGCGACCGCGGCGCTGGGGGCGGCGCGCAGGGCGAGGTCGCCGAGCAGGCGGTCGGTGGCCTGGAGTGCGCAGACGTTCTCGACGAGGTGGACGAAGGAGTCCCAGGGGTCGTCGATGGCGAGGGCGGTCTCGGCGATGCGCGATCCGGCTCCGAGGCGGTCCTCGACGGCGGCGGCGATGAGGTCGTCGCGGGTGGGGAAGCGGTTGTAGAGGGTGCCGATGGCCACGCCCGCGCGGGCGGCGATGTCTTTGAGGGGCGCGTCGAGCCCCTTCTCCAGGAAGACTTCGCGGGCGGCCGCCACGAGTGCCTCGCGGTTGCGGCGCGCGTCGGTGCGCAGCGGCTTGTCCTCGGGCATTGGCCGATCCTACAAACGATATGTTGAGCATGGGTTCAACTTCCGCTACCGTCGGAATAACTTGAACCCCTACTCAACTTTCGAGGAACAGCATGACGAAGACGATCGCGATCTTCGGCTTCGGCCCCGGCCTGGGCCTCGGCGTCGCCCGCCGCTTCGGCCGCGCGGGCTTCCGCGCCGCGTTGATCAGCCGCGACCTCGGCGCGGCCCGCCGCTACCTGGACGAACTCGCCGCCGAGGAGGTCACCGCCGCCTCCTTCCGCGCCGACGTCACCTCGGCCGCCGACATCGACCGCGTCGTCCGGGAGGTCACCGACCGGTTCGGTCCGATCGACGTCGCGCTGCACAGCGCCGCCGCGGACATGTCCCAGCGTTCGGCCTCCACCCTCGACACCGACGTCGCGGCCCTGCGCGCCCCGCTCGACCTCAAACTGCACTCGCCGGTCCTGATGACCAGGGCGCTCGCACCCGCCATGATCGAGCGGGGCGAGGGCACGCTGCTGTATTCCTCCGGCCACTCCGAACGCCACATGCAGCCCTATCTCGCCAACTTCGGCGTGGCCCTGGCCGCCCAGCGGGCCTACGTCCGCCAACTCGACCACGAATTGCGCGGCACCGGCGTGCACGTCGGCCTGCTGAATATCGGCGCGCTGATCGGCGGCAGCAAGGCCCAGCGGGCCGTGGACGCGGCGCCCGAACTCATCCCGCCCGGTCTGGAAATCACCCGCGTGACCAACGACGAGCTCGGTGAGCGCTATTGGCGCCTGTACACCGAACGCGACAGCGTCGAAATCGACGTCGGCTTCCCGGACTGAAACCCATAGCACGCCCCGGGGGGCGGAACTCCCCCCGGGCGCGCGGCCGTCTTCCGATACGCTGGGCCACCGTGACCGCCGCATCGTCTCCGGGTACCTCCGTCAACTCCACCGCCCCGTTCGATCTGATCATCGTCGGCTCGGGCTTCTTCGGGCTCACCATCGCCGAACGCGCCGCCACCCAGCTGGGTAAACGGGTGCTGGTGCTGGACCGCCGCCATCACATCGGCGGCAACGCCTATTCGGAGCCGGACCCGCAGACCGGTATCGAGGTGCACAAATACGGCGCGCACCTGTTCCACACCTCGAACAAACGCGTCTGGGATTACGTCACGCAGTTCACCGAGTTCACCGGATATCAACACCGCGTATTCGCGATGCACAAGGGTCAGGCGTACCAGTTCCCGATGGGGCTCGGTCTGGTCTCGCAATTCTTCGGCCGCTACTTCACCCCGCAGGAAGCGCGCGCGCTGATCGCCGAGCAGTCCGCCGAGATCGAGACCGCCGACGCCCAGAACCTCGAGGAGAAGGCGATCTCGCTGATCGGCCGCCCGCTCTACGAGGCGTTCGTGCGCGATTACACCGCCAAGCAGTGGCAGACCGATCCGAAGGAACTGCCCGCGGGCAACATCACCCGACTCCCGGTGCGCTACACCTTCGACAACCGCTACTTCAACGACACCTACGAGGGTCTGCCCACGCAGGGTTACACGAAGTGGTTGGAGAACATGGCGGCCTCCGAGCTCATCGAGGTCCGGCTGAACACCGACTGGTTCGACGTGCGCGAGCAGGTGCGCGCCGAGAGCCCGGACGCCCCGGTCGTCTACACCGGCCCGCTGGACCGCTACTTCGACTACGCCGAGGGCGAACTCGGCTGGCGCACCATCGATTTCGAGACCGAAGTGCTCGAAACCGGTGACTACCAGGGCACCTCGGTGATGAACTACAACGACGCCGACGTCCCCTACACTCGCATCATCGAGCCGCGCCACTTCCATCCCGAGCGCGACTACCCGCAGGACAAGACGGTCATCATGCGCGAGTTCTCGCGCTTCGCCCAGACCGGCGACGAACCGTACTACCCGATCAACACCCCCGAGGACCGCGCCAAGCTGCTCGCCTACCGTGAGCGCGCCAAGCGGGAGACCGCCGACAGCAAGGTGATCTTCGGCGGCCGACTCGGCACCTACCAGTACCTCGACATGCACATGGCGATCGGCTCCGCGCTGAGCACCTTCGACAATGTGCTGCGTCCGCACCTCGAGACCGGCGCCTCCCTCGTGGACGAGGAGGCGTAGTCCGTGGCCTCCCCGTCGACAGTGGAAGACATGACCTCCCAGACCCGCGCGACCTCGCTGCTGCAACGCGTCATCCTGCCCCGCCCGGGCGAACCGCTCGACGTGCGCACCCTCTACCTGGAGGAATCGCCGACCAACGCGCGGCGCGCGCACGCGAGCACCCGTACCGAACTCTCGATCGGCGCGGAGTCGGAAGTCTCGTTCTGCACCTACTTCAACGCGCTGCCCGCCAGCTACTGGCGGCGCTGGAGCATCTTGGCCTCGGTGGTGCTGCGGCTGGAACTGGCCGGGCACGGGCGCGTCGACGTCTACCGCTCCAAGGCCGACGGGTCGCGGATCCACGTGCAGGGCAAGGAATTCGCTGTCCAGCCCGGCGCGGAGTCGGTGACGGTCGAGTTCGAGACCGATCTGGCCCCGTTCGAGGACGGTGGCTGGATCTGGTTCGACATCACCACCGACACCGCGGTGACGCTGCTGGCGGGCGGCTGGTTCGCCCCCGTGGCCGCGCCCGGCGCGGGCAGCATCGCCGTCGGCATGCCCACCTTCAACCGGCCCACCGACCTGGTCAAGACGCTGGCCGCGCTCGGTTCGGACCCGCTGGTGTTGGACCGGGTCGCCGCGGTGATCGTCGCCGACCAGGGCAACCGCAAGGTGGTCGACGAACCCGGTTTCACCGAGGCCGCCGCGGTGCTCGGCGACCGGCTCACCATTCGCGATCAGCCCAATCTGGGCGGGTCCGGCGGATACAGCCGGGTCATGTACGAGGCGTTGAAGCACACCGACGCCGAATACATCGTCTACATGGACGACGACATCGAGATCGAACCCGATTCGATCCTGCGCGCACTGGCCTTCGCCCGCTTCGCGAAATCGCCGATGCTGGTCGGCGGACAGATGCTCAACTTGCAGGAGCGGTCCCATCTGCATTCGATGGGCGAGGTCGTCGACCGCGGCATCTTCATGTGGACCTCCGCGCCCAATGTCGAATACGACCACGACTTCTCGAAATATCCGCTCAAGGACCGCGACAATTCCAAGCTGCTGCACCGGCGCATCGACGTCGATTTCAACGGCTGGTGGACCTGCGTGATTCCGCGGTCGGTGGCCGAGGAGATCGGTCAGCCGCTGCCGCTGTTCCTGAAATGGGACGACGTGGAATACGGTCTGCGCGCCCGCGATCACGGATATCCGACGGTCACCCTGCCCGGTGCGGCGGTGTGGCACATGGCGTGGAGCGACAAGGACGACGCCATCGACTGGCAGGCGTATTTCCATCTGCGCAATCGCCTGGTCGTCTCGACACTGCACCTGCCGGGCGACGGCAAGCCGATGGTGCTCAACACCGTCAAAGCCACGCTGAAACATCTGCTGTGCCTCGAATACTCGACGGTCGCGATCCAGAATCTCGCGATCAAGGATTTCCTCGCCGGCCCCGAGCGGTTGTTCCAGTTGTTGCCCAGCGCGTTGGGCGCGGTGCACGAACTGCGCCGCAGCTTCCCGGACGCGGTCATCCTGCCGTCCTCCACCGAACTGCCGCCTGCCAGCCACCTCGAGGTCGGCGCGGTCGGCGAACCCGCGAACCCGATCGCCAAGGTGGTCCGGCTCGCCAAGGGCGTGCTGCACAACTTCAAAGCCGCGCGGCCCGAACACCACAGCACACCGCAGCTCAACGTGCCCACCCTGGACGCGCGCTGGTTCCTGCTCTCGCAGGTCGACGGTGTCACCGTGACGACGGCCGACGGACGCGGCGTCGTCTACCGCAAACGTGACCCGCGCCAGGCGCTCGTGCTGTTCAAGGAGGCGCTGCGCCTGCGCAAGGAGCTCACCGAGCGGTATCCGGAGATGCGCCGCCGCTACCGCGAGGCGCATCCGCAGCTGACCAGCACCGCCGCCTGGGAGAAGGCGTTCGGGATCGACGGGAGCGACCAGAAGTGAATCCGGTCACCGATGCCGCCGGAGGCGATCCGGCGGTGGGGTACCCCAGTGCCAACGGACACGGTCGTCCCGTGTCGGCGACCGAGCCGACCGCCGCCGCGCGGCCGCCGGAGGTCGCGATCATCAACGCCGTGCAGGCCACCCTCGGCAGCAGGCCGGAGGTCGTGCGGGCGGCGCGGGGCATGTCGCATTTCGGCGAGCACGCGCTCGGCTGGATCGGCATCGCCGCCGCCGGATGGCTCGTGGACAAGCCGCGTCGTCGCCAGTGGGCGGGCGTCGCGGTCGGCGCGGTCGGCGCGCACGCGGCCTCGATCGTCATCAAGCGGGTGGTGCGCCGCCCCCGGCCCAACGACCCCTCGGTGCAGATCAACGTGGGTACGCCCAGCAAGTTGAGCTTCCCGTCCTCGCACGCGACCTCGACGACGGCGGCTGCCGTGTTGCTCGGCAGGCTGACCGGGCTACCCTTGCCTGCGGTGCTCGTACCACCGATGCTGCTGTCCCGGGTCGTGCTCGGCGTGCACTATCCCTCCGACGTGCTCGCCGGTTCCGCGCTCGGGGCCGCGTCGGCCGCCGTGGTGTCGGCCGCCGAGAAGCGGCGTGCTCGGAGGGGGTAGCTTGCGTACCCGCGCAGGGCTTCCGGACAGCCGAACATTGGATGAACTGTGACCGCACGAGAAAAGGCCTTGGTAGACATGAGTGAAGATCCGACCGGCGCGGACCTGGCCGAGGCCGCCGTGAAGGGTCCGCCCAAGTCGCTGGGCGGCGGGCTGATCAAGGCCGTCCGGCCGCGGCAGTGGGTGAAGAACGTCCTGGTGCTCGCCGCGCCGCTGGCGGCGGGCCCCGATGTCCTGAGCGACGGCGCGGTACTGTGGCACGTGGCCATCGCCTTCGTGGTCTTCTGCGTCGCGGCCTCGGGCATCTACCTGGTCAACGACTCGATGGACGTCGAGGCCGACCGGGCGCACCCGACCAAGCGTTTCCGCCCGATCGCCGCGGGCGTCGTGCCCGTCAACCTCGCCTACACGCTCGCGGTGGCGCTGCTGGTCGGCGCGATCGCGGCCTCGTTCCTGGCGTCGTGGAAGCTGGCCGTGGTGATGGCGGTCTACATCGGCATCCAGTTGGCCTACTGCTTCGGTCTCAAGCACCAGGCCGTGCTCGACATCTGCATCGTGTCCTCGGGCTTCCTGCTGCGCGCGGTCGCGGGCGGCGCGGCCGCCGATATCGTGCTGTCGCAGTGGTTCCTGCTGATCATGGCCTTCGGCTCGCTGTTCATGGCCGCGGGCAAGCGCTACGCCGAACTCCAGATCGCGTTGGGCACCGGCGCCAAGATCCGCAAGTCGCTCGAGTACTACACCCCCACCTACCTGCGGTTCGTCTGGCATCTCGCGGCGACGGCGCTCGTGGTCTTCTACGGCCTGTGGGCCTTCCAGCAGGGCGAGGCCAACGACACGGGTTGGTATGCCATCTCGATGATTCCGTTTACCATCGCAGTTCTGCGTTACGCGGTCGACGTCGATGGCGGCGAGGCCGGTGAACCCGAAGAGATCGCACTGGGGGATCGCGTCCTCCAGTTCCTCGCAATCGCCTGGATCGGAGCGGTAGGTGTCGCTGTCTATCTCACCTGACGAGATGTTGGTAGAGGGAGCGGAGCGAACCGACGGTACCGAGCTACCCGCCCGTGATCGGGCGGGCTCGGTGTCGCGGTTCGCGCATGTCTCCCGTGCCACATTCGTCGGTGGGGTGGTCCTCACCGTCGCGCTGTTCGCGATCGGCGGTTGGCAGCGGCGCTGGATCGCCGACGACGGCCTGATCGTGCTCCGCACGGTCCGAAACCTGCTGGCGGGCAACGGTCCGGTCTTCAACGTCGGCGAACGGGTGGAGACCAACACCAGCACCGCGTGGACCTACATCGTCTGGTTCTTCAGCTGGCTCACCCAACTCCGCCTGGAGTACGTGGTCCTCGCGATCGCGATGGTGCTGTCGCTGGCGGCGATCGTGTTCGCCATGCTCGGCTCGGCCCGACTGTGGGGCGGCGCTCGCACGGGGCTGCTGCTGCCCGCGGGCGCGTTCGTCTACATCGCGGTGCCGCCCGCCCGCGACTACGTCACCTCCGGTCTGGAGAGCGGGCTGGTCATCTGCTGGCTCGGCCTGCTGTGGTGGCAGTTGATGCGGTGGGCGCAGGCCGAACGGGTCCGCGTCGCCGGACTTTTCGGCTTGGTCTTCCTCGCCGGTCTCGCTCCGCTGATCCGCCCGGAGATGGCGCTGGTCGGCGCGCTGGCGCTGCTCATGGTCTTCCTCGCACCGATGCCGGCGTTCCGGTTCGGCCCGACGGCGCTGCGCGTCCTGGTGATCGCGGTCGCGGGCCTGCTGCCGATGGGCTACCAGATCTGGCGGATGGGCTATTACGGCCTGCCCTACCCGAACACCGCGGTCGCCAAGGACGCGGGCGGGGCCAAGTGGGGGCAGGGCCTGACCTACCTGTGGGATCTCGTCGGTCCCTATTTCCTGCTGGTTCCGCTGATCCTGCTGCTCGTCGCGGGCGCGGTCGCCGCGCGCGCGACGGGCGCCTTCGATCGCCGCGTCGGCATCGAAGCGCCGGAGACGCTGCGCGCCCGCCTGGATCGCGCCCGCGAATGGCTGCGCTCGCCGAGCGCGGTCGTCGCCCTGGTGCTGTTCAGCGCGGCGCTGCTCACCGTCTACGCGGTCCGGGTCGGCGGCGACTTCATGCACGGCCGCATGCTGCTGCCGCAACTGTTCCTGTTCCTGCTGCCGGTCGCGGTGATCCCCGTGCGGGCTCCGGTGCGCGCGGGTCGCCTCGACGCGGTTCCCGCCGCGATCGCGCTGGCCTGGGTCGGCACCGTCGGCTGGGCGCTGTTCGCCTCCGACACCACCGCCATCGAGACCGGCACCAAGATCAGTTCCTCCGGCATCGTCGACGAACGCGTCTACTACGTGCTCAACACCGGGCACGATCATCCGATCCGCGCCGAGGACTACCTCGACTACCCGCGGATGCGCGCGATGGTCAACGACATCGCCGCCTCGCCCAACGGCGGTCTGCTGCTGAATTCGCCGTCGTTCCTGTTCTGGTACGTCGCGCCGCCGCCGCAGCCCATCCCGCCGGAGGGTGCCGGTCACACCGTGTTCTTCCTGAATCTCGGCATGACCAGCATGAACGTGCCGCTGGACGTGCGCGTCATCGACCAGATGGGGTTGGCCTACCCGCTGGCCGCGCACTCCGACCGCCTGGTGGACGGCCGGATCGGCCACGACAAGAGCCTGTATCCGGACTGGGTCGTGGTCGACGCGGGCATGGTCGACCGGAAGCCGTGGATGCCCTGGTATCTCGACGAGGACTGGGTCGTGCAGGCGCGGACCGCGTTGACCTGTCCCGACACCCAGGCGCTGATGGTCTCCTACCGGGAGCCGCTGACCTTCGAGCGGTGGCGGCACAATCTGCGCAACTCGTTGACCTTCGCGGCCTACCGGATCGACCGGGTGCCCAAGTACGAGATCCAGCGGTGCGGTCTGGTGGACCCGGTTCCGCAACCGCCGCGCTGAACGGAGAATCGCGTCGCAACCGGGCGAGTCACATCCGCCCCAGTAGGCTCAGAAGGCTTTTCCGAACACAGTGGGCGCGGTGGTCGACTTGGCAGACTTCACAAAGTGGCGAACGCCGCCGCGTCTCGGTTTGATAACGCACCTGCATCGATGGCAGGTTAGTCTCGGTCGGGGTATGCCCGCCGGGGCGTCGAACTTGTGACGGAATCCGGCGGGCACCGTCGAACGCGGCCGAAATCCGGTCGAATGAAGGAGCGAACTAGATGCGAGGCGTTATCGGGCGTAGGGCACAGGATGGTCGTCCGAGTGGTCGGAGAGTCGGTAGCTGGCTCAAGCGGACGATGCTGTTGTCGATGGCCGTTGTACTACCCCTGGGTGCCTCGATGGCGGGCGGGACGGGTGCCGCCTCGGCGGCGTTCAACCCCGACGCCTTCGACTTCTGGGTGGATTCGAGTATGGGGCCGATCAAGTCGCGCATCTTCCGCGCGGCCGACGGCAACACCGGCCGGGTCGTCTACGCGCTGGACGGTATGCGCGCGCGGGGCGATCTGAACGGCTGGGAGAACGACACCGAGGTCGCTCGCGAGCTGACCAAGTGGAACATCAACGTGGTCATGCCGGTCGGCGGTCCGTCGAGCTTCTACGCCGACTGGAACGCGCCCAGCAATTTCTTCGGCATCCCCACCGGTTCCGGTCCGTCCGGTTCGTCCTCGGGTTCGGCGCTGACCGGTTCGTCGGGCTGGCAGGAGACGTTGGGCAAGACCAACACCTACAAGTGGGAGACCTTCCTCACCGAGAACCTGCGGTGGGCGTTGCGTGACCGTCTCGGCTTCAACCCGAACCGCAACGGCGTGTTCGGTCTGTCGATGGGCGGCAGCGCCGCGCTGACGCTGGCGGCCTACCACCCGGATCAGTTCGTCTACGCGGGTGCCTACTCCGGCTACCTGAACATCTCCGCGCCGGGCATGCGCGAGGCGCTGCGCGTCGCGATGATCAGCGCGGGCGGCTACAACATCGACGCGATGGCCCCGCCGTGGGGTCCGCAGTGGCTGCGGATGGACCCGTTCGTGTTCGCGCCGCGACTCAAGGCCAACAACACCCGCCTGTGGGTGGCCGCGGGCAGCGGTATCCCCGCCGCCGGTGATTCGATCGATCCGCTGGGCATCGTGCAGGGTTCGCCGCTGGAGGTCCTGGCGATGGTGAACACCCGCGCCTTCCAGGTCAGGATGGCCACGCTCGGCGCGAACAACGTGACCTACAGCTTCCCGTCCTTCGGTATCCACAACTGGGCCAACTGGGCCTCGGAGGTGTACCGGATGATCCCGGACCTGTCGGCCAACATCGGCTGATCTCCGCCTCGATCCGCGAACGCCCGGTGCCGCGCGCACCGGGCGTTCGACGTTTCCGAATTACGTTCCCCCCGGGTACTTGTGGCTTGTATCACTTTCCAGCAACATGGAAGCATTCGTTGTCGATTGATACACCGAGAGTATGCGCTGAGGTCGAAACATCCTTTTTGTCGCGGATGTGAAAATCACTGCGCCCGATGAGGGGGCCGTGGCGGTAGCTTCTCATTTGCCGTCGGCCGTCCGAGGGAGAGGTCGAGTCGAATGCGAACTATTCGCCGCAAGCGCGGACCGATGCACCGGACCGGCCGCGGTTCCCTGATCCGACGCGCGGCCGCGGGTCTCGCGCTGACCCTGCTGGCGCCGCTGGCGATGATGGCGGGCGGCGCGCCCGCCAACGCCGCCTTCGATCCCGCGGCCTTCGACTTCTGGGTCGACTCCGGCATGGGGCCGATCAAGTCGCGGGTACTGCGCGCCGCCGACGGCAACACCAACCGCGTCGTCTACGTCCTGGACGGGATGCGGGCGCCGGAAACCCTCAACGGCTGGGAGATCGAGACCAACGTCCCGCAGGTGCTGGCCAGTTGGAACATCAACGTGGTCATGCCCGTCGGCGGGATGTCGAGCTTCTACGCCGACTGGAACGCGCCGAGCGAATTCTTCGGCATTCCCGCGGGCACCGGATCGAGTTCCGGTTCCGGCGCGCTCAACGGATTGACCGGCGGGCCGGGCAAAAGCTATCGCTACCAGTGGGAATCGTTCCTGACCAACGACCTGCGGTGGGCGTTGCGTGACCGTCTCGGCTTCAACCCGAACCGCAACGGCGTGTTCGGTCTGTCGATGGGCGGCAGCGCCGCGCTGACGCTGGCGGCCTACCACCCGGATCAGTTCAGCTTCGCAGGCGCTTATTCGGGCTACCTCAACATCTCCGCGCCGGGCATGCGCGAGGCCATCCGTATCGCGATGCTCGACGCGGGCGGCTACAACGTCGACGCGATGGCCCCGCCGTGGGGTCCGCAGTGGCTGCGGATGGACCCGTTCGTGTTCGCGCCGAACCTGGTGCGCAACGGCACCCGGTTGTGGATCGCCGCGGCCAGCGGTCTGCCGACGTCCAACGACGCCCCGAGTTTCAACACGCTCAACGGCATGGGATTGGAGGCGCTCGCGTTGGCCAACACCCGCGCCTTCCAGGTGCGGATGGCGACCCTCGGCGGCGGTAACGCCGTCTACGACTTCCCGGCCTTCGGCATCCACGCCTGGAGTAACTGGCAGGACGAGGCGTACCGCATGATCCCCGATCTGTCGGCCAATATCGGTTGAGTTCCGTTCTTTCCGATTCGGTGTCGGCGGTCGGTTCGCGAACGTCACGACCGCCGCCGGTACGGGCGCGTACGACGGTGCCGAATCACGGCCGGCAATTCTCCGGTTTTCATCACGATCCGGTCTCGCGGGGCGTTTTCCCGTGGGCCGTCCCGAATATCCGCATATAGAAGTTGCGGTAACGCCGAGACACGGGCTCGAGGTGGTCGGTGGGGAGTCGAACCACGGGCACGACGGGGTGCGGTCGACGGCGACCGCCGGCGAAAGGTCGGACGCGATGCGGTCGGACGGTGGTCGCGCGGTGTTTTCCCTGCGACGGTGGGCGGCGGCGGTGAGCGTCGCGCTCGCGGTCCCGTTCGGGGTGGCCGCGGTCGGGGTGGCTCCGCCCGCGGCGGCGGCCCTCGATCCCGCGGGCATCGACTTCTGGGTCGATTCGCGGATGGGTCCGATCAAATCGCGGGTATTCCGCGCCGCCGACGGCAACACCGACCGCGTCGTCTACGCCCTGGACGGCCTGCGCGCGCGAAACGATCTCAGCGGGTGGGAGATCGATACGCAGATCTCCCGAGTGCTGCCACAGTGGAACATCAATGTGGTGATGCCGGTCGGCGGCCGCTCCAGCTTCTATTCGGACTGGATAGCGCCCAGCAATACCAACGGCCAGCGCACCGCCTACGCCTGGGAGACCTTTCTCACCGACGACCTGCGCTGGGCCCTGCGCGAGCGCCTCGGATTCAACCCCTACGGCAACGGCGTCTTCGGTTTGTCGATGGGCGGCAGCGCGGCGTTGACGCTGGCCGCATATCACCCCGACCAATTCGGCTACGCCGGTTCGTATTCCGGATACCTGAATATCTCCGCGCCCGGTATGCGGGAGGGGCTGCGACTGGCCCTGTTGGATGCCGGCGGGTTCAATATCGACGCCATGTGGGGGCCGCCGTGGGACCCGCGCTGGCTGCGCAACGATCCGTTCATGTTCGCGCCACTGTTGCGCCAGAACGGAACCCGGCTGTGGATCGCCACCGGCAACGGCCGCAACGGCCCGCAGGACGTCATCGAGGAGCCCATCGACGTCTACCACCTGGGCAATGCCATGGCGTTGGAAACGATCGCGCTGACCAACACGCGCGCCTTCCAGGCCCGCATCGACAGCATCGGCGGAGCGAACGCCGTTTTCGACTACACGCCCGTCGGTGTGCACAGTTGGCACTACTGGGAGGCCCAGGTTTACAAGATGCTGCCGGATCTGAGTGCCTATCTCGGATGAGGTAACGAATTACCGGTCCCGGGACGACATCACCGGGTGGACGCGGTATGGTCTCCGCACCATCACAGATTGTGCTCGCGCGGATTTCGGCCACCGGAGATCCCACGGCCTTGCCAAGGAAATCGGGTGTCGAATATCCTCCTGCGAGCATAAGTGTGACCAGATCGTTGTAGCGCTGCCCTCTGCACCGGCAAGTCGGGGTCCGGTGCGTTGTGGCGTGCGTCTCGTTGGCGACACGGGTGTTGTCCGAACCCTCACGGGTGCGGGCGATGCCACAACAGCAGAAAGAGAGCAGGATTCATGCGTTTCGGCAGGGCCGCCGCGCCGAGGAGAAATAAGTCGGGCAGGCGAGTCGCACCTCGCGGTTGGCGTCATCGAATTCTGGCTGTCGGTGCCGCTGCACTGGCGCTACCGATCGCCGCCGCCGTGGCTTCCCCGACCGCCGCGGTCGCCGCCCCGGCTCCGGTGCTGCGCGCGCCGGCCGGTGGCTACGAGGAACTGATGGTTCCGTCCACCATGGGCCCGATCAAGGTGCAGGTCCAGTGGGCCTCGCGCGGCGGCAGCGCCGCGCTGTACCTGCTCGACGGCCTGCGAGCGCGTGACGACCGCAACGCCTGGTCCTTCGAGACCAACGCGATGCAGCAGTTCGCCAACGACAACATCACCTTGGTGATGCCCGTCGGCGGTCAGTCCAGCTTCTACGCGGACTGGGTCACGCCCTCCAACACCAACGGGCAGAAGTCGACCTACAAGTGGGAGACCTTCCTCACTCGCGAGCTGCCGAACTTCCTCGCGAACTACGGCGTCTCCAAGACCAACAACGCGGTCGCGGGTCTGTCGATGGGTGGCAGCGCCGCCCTCGCGCTGGCCGCCTACCACCGCGACCAGTTCAAGCACGCCTCCTCCTTCTCCGGCTACCTGAACATCTCGGCGCCGGGTATGCGCGAGGCCATCCGCGTCGCGATGCTGGACGCGGGCCGTTTCAACGTGGACTCGATGGCCGCGCCGTGGAGCCCGCAGTGGCTGCGCATGGACCCGTTCGTGTTCGCGCCGCAGCTCAAGGGTCTGCCGATGTACATCTCGGCGGCCAGCGGCCTGCCGGGTCAGTTCGATCGCCCGAATTCGGCGGTCGGCGTGTTCAACACCAGCAACGCGATGGCGCTCGAGGCCCTGTCGCTGGTCAACACCCGCGCGTTCCAGGTCCGCCTGAACTCGCTGAAGATCCCGGCCTACTTCGACTTCCCGGCGTCCGGCACGCACTCGTGGAAGTACTGGGAAGGCCAGCTGTTCAACGCGCGCCAGGGCATCCTGGACGCCACCGGCGGCCGGTGATCCGCGGTCGCCACCGGCGGCCGGTGATCCGCAGTCGCCACCGGCGGCCGGTGATCCACTCTTCGTAGCCGAAACGGCGTCACCCCTCGTTCGAGGCGGTGACGCCGTTTTCGTGTGTCCGGGTGGAATACGCCGATCGCCCACAGCTTTCGCGCCGTCCGATAGCTGAATGGCTGCTGGTATCGGTGGATCGACGTGTCTACTCGCCTGATTCGCGAGTTTTCGCATGTGAGCGGATCGAATAACGGCTGGGCGATGATTAGCCGGATATCCGCGCGTCATCCCGGGATTGCGGTGGTGGCGGGAGTACAAAGCATCTGTGATCCGGATGCGGAGGGCGAACAGACACGACCGGCGGCGCGGTGTGCGCGGCCGTCTCGCGCTGCTGGCCACCGCCCTTGTCCTGCCGATGGCGGCCGGACTGACGCCCCCGCCGGTCGCGGCGCAGCCGACCGCGACCCCCGTGGCCGCCTCGGTGCAGCGCGTGGTGTGGCTCGGTGACCGTCGCGTCGCGCTGTCGGTGTTCTCGCCGTCGATGGGCGCGCCCGTCCAGATCCAGTTGCTGTTGGCCCGCGACTGGAACGCCCGCCCCGACGCCCGTTTCCCCGTGCTGTTCATGCTGGACGGCCTGCGCGCCACCGACGAGGAGAACGGGTGGACCAAGGACGCGGGCGCGCAGGACTTCTACGCGGACAAGAACGTCACCGTGGTGCTGCCGATCGGCGGACAGTCCAGTTTCTATTCGGACTGGCTGCGGCCCGACAACGGCCGGACCTACATGTGGGAGACCTTCCTCACCCGCGAACTGCCCGCGCTGTTGGAGAGTCAGTGGCGTGCCACCGACGCCCGCGGCATGCAGGGGCTGTCGATGGGCGGGACCGCGGCGATGTTCCTGGCGGGCCGCAATCCGGGGTTCGCCCGCTACGCCGCCTCCTATTCCGGTTTCCTCACCACCACGACCCTCGGCATGCCGCAGGCGATCGATTTCGCCATGCGGGACGCGGGCGGGTTCGACTCCGCCGCGATGTGGGGTCCGCCGACGAGTCCCGAGTGGGAGAACCACGACCCGTACGCCCTCGCCGAGAAACTCAAGGGGGTCAGCCTCTACATCTCCAGCGGCAGCGGGGCCACCGGTCCGCACGACCTGGCCACCGGGATTCCCGGCATCAGCACCAATCTGGCGGGCACCGGTCTGGAGATCCTGTCCCGGCTGACCTCACAGAACTTCGTCACCAAACTCGGCGAACTGTCGATTCCGGCGCAGGTGAACTACCGGCCCTCCGGCACGCACACCTGGCCGTACTGGGATTTCGAGATGCGGCAGTCCTGGCCGCAGGCCGCGGCGGCGCTGGCGGTCGAGGAGAACAAGCCCGCGTGCGCGCCGGGCGGCGCGATCGCCCCGGTGGCCGAGGGCAACGGGTGGCTGGGCGACTGCCTGACCGGTGAGTATCCCGTGGAGGGCGGTCTCGCCCAGGACTTCCGGCACGGCCGGGTGCTGTGGTCGCAGGCCGCGGGCGCGTTCCCGGTCGGCGGTCCGATCGGCGGCGGCTACCAGGCGGCCGAAGGGCCCGGCGGCGCGCTGGGTCTGCCCACCGGTTTCGAGATCGGGTTGCCCGACGGACGCGGCCGGATGCAGACCTTCCAGAACGGATCGCTCTACTGGACGCCGCAGACCGGCGCGCAGGTGGTGCGCGGCGCGATCCTGGAGGAGTGGGCCAGGCAGGGATTCGAGCGCGGACCCGCCGCCTATCCGACCGGACCCGAGCAGCGGACCCCGACCGCCGACGGCACGGTACAGGGGTTCGAGGGCGGTCCCTTCTACTACAGCCCGCGCACCGGCGCCCACCCCGTGGGGGGCCTGATTCTGGCGAAATACGCCGAACAGGGCTTCGAGAACAGCAAGCTGGGGTTCCCGACGGGGGAGGAGGCCCCGTTGAAGGACCTCGGGCGCTACACCACCTTCGAGGGCGGCAACATCTACTGGAGCCCGCTCTCCGGCGCGTGGGCGGTGCGTCGCGGACCGATCATGGACGCCTGGGGCGCCGAGCACTTCGAGAACGGCAGGCTCGGCTACCCGATCAGCGACGAGTTCCCCGTCCCGGGCGGCACACAGCAGAACTTCCAGGCCGGTTTCGTCGTCGTGCGCGGCGATCGGCCCGAGGTGCACGGCCTGCCCTGACGCCGTTTGAACGGCCACGACGCGGGCATATCCTCCGACGACCCCGCGCATCCGCCGTGGAACGGACCGGTACCGGGGACCGCGGCCCGGGGAAACCCTCTACCCTGGGGGCGACCGCGTCCCTGTGAACAGATCGAGGATACGAATTCATGCATCGGACCTGTGGAAAGGTTCTCGGCATCGCCGTGGCGTTCGGCGCTGTCGGCCTGCTCGGCGCGTGCGGCGACAACGATTCGACCGCCACCAGCACGCCGACGTTGTCCACCACGACCGCGGCGGCCACCCCGTCGAGCGCGCCCGCGACGACGGCGCAGGAGTCGGCCGCCCCCGCCCCGGAGTCCCCGCCCAGCGAGTCCGCCGAACCGGAGCGCCCCGCGCCGGTGCCGACGACCGAGCAGGACACCTCGGGCATGGCCGACAAGGAGCGCAAGTTCCTGAATTCGTTGCAGTCGCAGGGCGTCACCCCGGCCAGCCCGGATATCGCGCTGAGCATCGGCGCTTACGTCTGCCAGGGCGTGGCCGCCGGCGCGTCCGAGGCTGACCTGTCCACCTTCGTCAACGCGATGGCCGGGTCGGACCCGTCCTTCGATCCGGCGAAGATGTCGGTGGAGCAGGCCGGGAAGATCTACATCGATTCCGCCAAGCAGAACTACTGCTAGTGGGTGCGCGTCGCGGTTCCGGATCCCGTCGGTCGAGGCCGGTGGGATGTCTGACGGTGCTCGGAGTCCTCGCGCTGGTCGTCGCGATCGGCGTGCTGGCCTGGTACATGCTCGCCGGGTGCGAGCGGGTGCCGGGGCCGGGTCCCAAGCCACCGGAACCGCCGACGTCGCAACCCGCCTGGTGCCCCGACGTGCAGATGATCTCCGTGCCGGGCACGTGGGAGTCCAGCACCGCCGACGATCCGTACAGCCCGGGGGCCAATCCCGCGTCGCTGATGCTCAACGTCTCGCGCCCGATCCAGCAGCGGTTCCCGTCGGAGCGGGTGGATGTCTACACCGTCCCGTACGTGGCGCAGTTCTCCAATCCGGTCGCGTTCCCGCCGGACGGTCAGGAGTCCTACAACAACAGCCGTTCCGAGGGCACCGAGCGGATGATCGATTTCATGGCCCAGCGCGCGAAGGACTGCCCGCTGACCACCTACGTGCTCGCGGGTTTCTCGCAGGGCGCGGTCATCGCCGGTGACATCGCGAGCCGCATCGGCGCGGGCGACGGCCCGGTGGCCGCCGACAAGGTGCTGGGTGTGGCGTTGATCGCCGACGGTCGCCGGACCGGGGACACCGGGGCCGGTGAGGCCACCCAGATCGGCCCCGCTCCGGCGGGCGTCGGCGCGGAGATCGCGCTGACGGGGGTGAAAGTGCCCGGGATCACGATGACGGGTCCGCGCAAGGGCGGATTCGGCGAACTGGCGGGCCGCACCTTCACCATCTGCGCCCCCGGCGACCTCATCTGCGATTCGCCGCGGCAGGCGCTGAGCCCGGTCAACTTCGTGAGCAGCGTGCTGACGCTGGTGCGCGCGGCGGGCAATCCGGTGCACGCGTTGTACAACGGCTTCCAGGTCGACGAGAGCGGCACCACCGCCACGGCGTGGATGTCGGCGTGGGCCGCGGACCTGATCGAGGGCGCGCCGCATCCGGCGCATTCATGACCTTTCACAGCCCTCGCGGGTGTCGGCCGGTGGTCGTCCATTGCCCGTTGCGACATCCGTACTCTGGTTGGTCCGCACGTTGTAAAGTGCGCTGATGATCGCACCGCCGACACCCAGGAGCACGAGTTCATGACACAAGCCGCCGCACCGGCCGTCTCGGCCACCAGCGCAGCGGATGCCGGGTCGACCGCGCAGGGGGTTCCGCTGCGACCGTTCCGTTTCGCCGCCGCCGGCGAGGGGAACAAGCAGGAAGGTGGCGCGCGCAAGTTCATCCAGACCGCGCAGCAGGCCGAGGAATACGGCTTCGACACCTTCGTGGTCCCGGATCACCTGGGTGATCAGATCGGCCCGATCGCCGCGCTCGGCGCGCTGTCGCAGGCCACCGAGCGGATCCGGTTGGGCACCTCGGTCCTGGCGAACGGCTTCCGGCACCCCGTGGTGCTGGCCAAGGATCTGGCGACGATCGACGTGCTGTCCAAGGGACGCCTCGAGGTCGGCATCGGCGCGGGCTGGAAGCAGGACGAGTACCAGGCCGCCGGTCTGGTCTACGATTCGCCCGGCGTGCGCATCGCCAAACTGGACGAGGCGCTGACCATCCTGGACGTGCTGCTGCGCGGTCAGGAATGCACCTTCGAGGGCGCCCATTACCAGGTGCACGGCGTCAAGGGCACTCCACGGCCGCGGCAGGGGCCGCGCCCGCCGATCTGCACCGGCGGCGGCGGGCCCAAGATGCTGCGCCTGGCGGCCAAGCACGCCGACATCATCTCGATCGTTCCGGTCACCACCAAGAACGGTAAGGGTCTGCTCTCCGGCATCACCTTGGAGAAGACCATCGAGAAGGTCGAGCTGATCAAGGAGGCGGCCGGTGACCGCTTCCCCGACATCGAGCTGAACTGGGCCATCACCGCCATCGTGATCACCGACGATCGCGAGAAGACCGCGGAGATGGCGCTCTCGGCGCTGGATCGCGGACTGCATCCCGATCTCGAGGTCGACGTGAAGTTGTCGGTCGAGGACATCCTCGCCTCGCCCTACGTGGCGATCGGCACCTTCGAGGAGATCGCCGAGCAGCTGCGTACTGTGCGACGGCTCACCTCGATGTCCTATGTCGGGGTCTTCCCCACCCAGATGGACGCATTCGCTCCGGTTATCCCCATGCTGCGGGACGAGTGATCCGGTCTTCTCTGTAACATGACCCTGGTTTGAGGACATCTAGCCGATAGCGGTCACCGCGCAGACCGCACGAAAATCTGCAGGTTGGCTCTCGACAATTTGGAGCACCCGCGGGCGAAAGCGAGTCGGGGCCTCACAGGTGACAGCGGCGTTGTCGCCGTACTGCTGCGTGTGCCTCGGAGGAGAAGAAGGAATGGAAGAGACTTTCGACGACTACCTGGACGAAACCGGGAACATTCGTATTCCCGAGGATCACACCCTGGTTGATCACGTCGAGAAGCACACCAGGAACGACGCGAACACGCTGGCGTACCGCTACATCGACTACTCGCGGGAACGCGACGGTGAGGTACTGGAGCTGACGTGGCAGGAGTTCGGTGTTCGGCTGCGCGCGGTGGCCGCTCGATTGCAGCAGGTCACCAAGCCGGGTGATCGGGTCGCGGTGCTGGCCCCGCAGGGCTTGGACTACGTGATCTCCTTCTTCGCCGCGATCTACGCGGGCTGCATCTCGGTGCCGCTGTTCGATCCGGACGAGCCAGGTCACACCGATCGTCTGCACGCGGTGCTGGGCGACTGCACCCCGTCGGCGATCCTCACCGCGAGCAGTTCGGCGGCGGGCGTGCGGCAGTTCTTCCGCGCGCTGCCCGCGGCGCAGCGGCCGCGCATCATCGCCGTGGACGCGATTCCCGACAGTGTCGGCGACACCTGGGTGCGTCCCGATATCAAGATCGACGATATCGCCTATCTGCAATACACCTCCGGCTCCACCCGGGTGCCCGCGGGCGTGGAGATCACCCACCGCGCCGTCGGCACGAATCTGTTGCAGATGGTCGAGGCGATCAATCTGGATTGGAATTCACGCGGCGTCACCTGGCTGCCGCTGTTCCACGACATGGGTCTGCTGACGGTGATCCTGCCCGCGGTGGGCGGTCGCTACATCACGATCATGTCCCCGAGCGCGTTCGTGCGGCGTCCCTACCGCTGGATCAAGGAATTGGCCGCGGTCTCCGACGGCGCGGGCACCTTCGCCGCCGCCCCGAACTTCGCCTTCGAGCACGCCGCCGCGCGCGGTCTGCCGAAGAACGGCGAGACGCTGGACCTGTCGAACGTGATCGGCCTGATCAACGGCAGTGAGCCGGTGACGACGTCCTCGATGAAGAAGTTCAACGAGGCGTTCGCCCCGTACGGTCTGCCCAAGACCGCGATCAAGCCCTGCTACGGCATGGCCGAGGCCACGCTGTTCGTCTCGGCGACCAAGTCCGAGGACGAGGCCAAGGTCGTCTACGTCGACCGCAACGAACTCAACGCGGGTCGCATGGTCAAGGTCGACCAAGGCGAGGAGAACGCGATCGCGCAGGTGTCCTGCGGGTATGTCGCGCTCTCGCAGTGGGCGGCGATCGTCGACCCGGAGACGGTGGAGTCCGACGGCGGCCACGAACTGCCCGACGGTCGGGTCGGCGAGATCTGGCTGCACGGCGCCAACATGGGCATCGGGTACTGGGGTCGCGAGGAGGAGACGGTCAAGACCTTCCGCAACCGGGTCAGCCACCGGGTCGCCGAGGGCAGTCACGCCGAGGGCACCGCGCCCGACGCCGACTGGATGCGCACCGGCGACTACGGCGTCTACTTCGAGGGTGAGCTCTATATCACCGGCCGGGTGAAGGATCTGGTGATCGTGGATGGTCGCAACCACTATCCGCAGGATCTGGAATTCTCGGCGCAGGAGGCCAGTTCGGCGCTGCGGCCCGGTTTCGTGGCGGCGTTCTCGGTGCCGGCGAACCAGTTGCCCGCCGAGGTCTTCGAGCAGGGCAGCCACTCCGGTCTGAAGTCGTTCGACAACGACGACGCCTCCGAGCAGTTGGTGGTCGTCGGCGAACGCGGGCCGGGCGCGGGCAAGGCTGATCCGGGTCCGATCGCCGACGCGGTACGCGCGGCGATCTCGCAGCGGCACGGTGTGACGGTGCGCGACGTGCTGTTGGTGCCCGCCGGATCGATCCCGCGGACCTCCAGCGGCAAGATCGCCCGCCGCGCCTGCAAGACCGCGTATCTGGAGGGAACGCTGCGGGGTGGTTACACCCAGCAGGCATTCCCCGATGCACCTGACGAGTAGTCCCGCTCCCGAGTGCTAGACATCGCTCGACCCGACAACCGAGCGTCATTTTGGCGGTCGCCCGGTATGCAGACAGGTAGCTTGAGGAATTGATGGCTGACAACGAGGGCACGCCCGTACCGACCGACGATTCCGCCGACTCGGCGGGCGCCGCCGCGCCCGCCGAGCGGGCGACCGTGACTCCGGCCACCGATCTGACGGTGTCGGAGTTACGGGAGTGGTTGCGGCGCTGGGTCGCCGACGCGACGGGTCAGACGGTCGAGCAGATCACCGTCGACCGGCCGATGGAGGAATTCGGTCTGGCCTCGCGCGACGCCCTCGCCCTCGGTGGCGACATCGAGGAACTGACGGGCGTGGTGCTGACCGCGACCGTCGTCTACCAGCATCCGACGATCGCCTCGCTGGCCGAGCGGATCATCAACGGTGAACCGGACGCGCCGGAGGAAGCCGCCGATGAGGCCCTCTATACCGCCCTGACGGCGGACGAGGCCCACGACATCGCGATCGTCGGTCTGTCCACCCGGCTACCCGGGGCCGGGAACACCCCGGAGTCGACCTGGGAGTTCCTCATCAATCGCGGTGACGCGATCCGGGATCTGCCCGAGGGCCGGTGGTCGGAGTTCCTGTCCGAACCCGCCGTCGCGGAGCGGGTCGCGGCCGGGCACACCAAGGGCGGCTACCTCGATCAAGAGGTGGTGAAGGGCTTCGACGCGGAGTTCTTCGCGATGTCCCCGATCGAGGTCGAGCGGGTCGATCCGCAGCAGCGCCTGATGATGGAGTTGGCGTGGGAGGCCCTGGAGCACGCGCGGATTCCGGCCAGTGAGCTCAAGGGCGAATCGGTCGGCGTGTTCATCGGCACCTCCACCAACGACTTCCAGTTGGTCGCCGCGCTCGGTCTGGGCGAATCCGATCCGGACGCGCCCGCCTCGGCCGACGCCTACGCGCTGACCGGCGGGTCCTCGGGCGTCATCTCGAACCGGATCTCCTACTTCTACGACTTCCGCGGCCCGTCGGTGGCCGTCGACACGGCGTGCTCCTCCACGATGGTCGCGGTGCACCAGGCGGTGCGCGCGCTGCGTTCGGGCGAGGCCGAACTGGCCTTGGCGGGCGGCGTGAACATGCTGCTCGCCCCGGTGATCACGCTCGGGTTCGACTCCATCGGCGCGCTCGCCGAGAACGGTCGCATCAAGGCGTTCTCCTCCGACGCGGACGGCATCGCCCGCTCCGAGGGCGCGGGTCTGATCGTGCTGAAGCGGTTGGTCGACGCCGAACGTGACGGCGACCGCATCATGGGCGTGATCAAGGGCTCGGCGGTCAACAGCGACGGCCGGTCCAACGGCTTGGTCGCGCCGAATCCGGAAGCGCAGGTCGACGTGCTGCGCCGCGCCTACCGCGACGCCGGGATCAACCCGTCGACGGTGGACTACATCGAGGCGCACGGCACCGGAACCCTGCTGGGCGATCCGATCGAGGCCGACGCGCTGGGCCGGGTCGTCGGCCGGGGCCGCGACGCCGACAAGCCCGCGCTGCTCGGTTCCGCGAAGACCAACTTCGGTCACATCGAATCGGGTGCGGGCGCGGCGAGCCTGGCCAAGATCCTGATGGCCTTCCAGCACAACGTGCTGCCCCCGTCGATCAACTACGCCGGGCCGAACCCGTTCATCCAGTGGGATCAGGCGCATCTGAAGGTCGTGGACGAGCCGACGGAGTTCCCCCGCTACAGCGGTGTGGCGACGGTCGGCGTCTCCGGCTTCGGCTTCGGCGGCACCAACGCCCACCTGGTCATCCAGGAGTACGTGCCGCCCGCCGAGCGCGCGGCGGCCGACGCGGACGCCGAGGACGCGGACGCCGAACCGCAGGTCGTCGCGGAGCCGGAGTGGTCGACCGACCGCGCGGAGCCGCTGCCGGTGGTGCTGGCCGTGTCGGCCTACCTGCCCTCGCGCCGCCGCCGGGCCGCGGCGGAACTGGCCGATTGGCTCGAATCCGACGCGGGCCGCGAGGTGCCGTTGGCGGATGTGGCGCGGTCGCTGGCCAAGCGCAGCCATTGGCGGTCGCGCGGTGTGGTGGTCGCGGCTACCCACGACGAGGCGGTCGCCGGTCTCCGCAATATCGCGGCGGGCAAGCCCGGTACGGGCGTGTTCACCGCCGACGCGCCCGCCGCGCAGGCCCCGATCTGGGTGCTGTCCGGGTTCGGCGCCCAGCATCGGAAGATGGGCAAGCAGCTCTACGAGGAGAATTCGGTCTTCCGCCGGGCCGTCGACGAGGTCGATGAACTGGTGCAGGACGAGGCCGGGTATTCGATCCGGGAGATGATCCTGGACGACGGCCAGGACTACGACGTGGGCACTTCCCAGGTCGGCATCTTCACCATTCAGATCGGTCTGGCGGCGGTGCTTCGCGCGCACGGCGCGAAGCCGGAAGCGGTGGTCGGCCATTCGATGGGCGAGGTCGCGGGCGCCTACATCAGCGGCGGCTTGAGTCTCGAGGACGCGGTGCGGGTCATCTGCGCGCGTTCGCGCCTGATGGGCGAGGGCGAGGCGATGGTCTCCGACGACGATGTGCGCAACATGGCGCTGGTCGAACTCGGCGTCGAGGATGTCGAGAAGCTGCTGCCGGATTACCCCGACGTGGAGATGGCCGTGTTCGCGGCCCCCACCAACACCGTCATCGGCGGCCCGCAGGATCAGGTGCAGGCGATCGTCGCCCAGGTCGAGGCGGCGGGCAAGTTCGCCCGCGTGCTCAAGACGCGCGGCGCGGGCCACACTTCCCAGATGGATCCGCTGCTGGGCGAGTTGGCGGCGGAGTTGGCGGGTATCGAGCCGTCGAAGCTGACCGCGGGCCTGTATTCGACGGTGCGCAAGGAGCAGTACTTCCGGCCCGGTTCGGACCCGTTGCACGACGAGGACTACTGGGTCACCAACATGCGCCATTCGGTGTACTTCACCAACGCGGTGAAGATAGCCGTGGACGCGGGGCACACCACGTTCCTGGAGCTCGCGCCGAATTCGGTGGCGTTGATGCAGGTGCTGGGCACCACGTTCGCGGCCGGCCTGCACGACGCGCAGTTGATCCCGACGCTCAAGCGCAAAGAGGACGAGTCCGCGGGCGTGATCTCCGCGTTGGCCCAGCTCTACGTGCACGGCCACCTGGTGGATCTGCCGTCGCTGCTGCCGGCGGGCGACTACGCCGACATCCCGCGGACCACGTTCCTGCGCAAGGAGTTCTGGCCGAAGGTGCGCATCGCCGCCGGGTCCGGGGATTCCCGGGTCCCGGGCGCGCACGTCGCGCTGCCGGACGGCCGCCACGTGTGGCAGGTCCGCGCGGGCGCGGTCACCGACGCGGCCGCGCTGGTGAAAGCCGCCGCGGCGCAGGTGCTCAGCGACGTCGCGGTGGGAGTCTCGGTGGCGCACGCCCCGATTCCGGTCACCGGCACGCTGACCACCACGCTCACCCCGCATCCCGGCGGCGCGTCGGTGCAGGTGCACGCGCGTGACGAACAGCGGTTCGCGCTGCTGTTCGACGCGGTGGTCACCTCGGGCGCTCCGCTGCCGGAATCGTTCGTGGCGCAACCGGTCACGGCGGCCCCGGTGGCGGCGGTGGAGACCGTCGAGGCCGATCTCGCGGACTTCGGCGATCGCTGGGATCCGAAGGGCTCGCAGACCCTCGAGGACCGGTTGGCGTTGATCGTCGCCGAATCGATGGGGTACGCCGTCGAGGACCTGCCGATGGAGATCCCGCTGATGGAGCTGGGTCTGGATTCGCTGATGGCGATGCGCATCAAGAACCGGGTCGAGTACGAGTTCGACATCCCGCAGTTGCAGATGCAGGCGGTGCGCGACGCCAATCTCAACGAGGTCGGCAAGGTGCTGCGCTATGCGATCGAGCATCGCGAGGAGGTGCAGGCCATCGCCGAGCGGCAGGCCGCCGGTGAGGACATCGGCGCGGACGGCGGTTTCGTCGCCGCCGCGCGCGCCGCGCTGGAGGCGGGCGAGGACCCGGCCGCCGCGGCCAGGGCCGCCGCGGGCGAACCCGTGCGCCCGGTCCAGGACACCACGGTGCAGGCCGAGGCCGAGGCCATCGTGGTCGAGGCCGAGCAGCGGGCGGGCATCACCGGTGAGGTCCCGGGCACCGCCACCCCGCCGAAGGCCACGCCGGAGGAGACCGCGCGGGTCCGGGCCGAGCAGGCGCGGGTCGAGAAGGCGCTGGACGCCGAGGACACCACCGCGGCCGGCGCCGCGAAGGCCGTGGTCGCGGAGACGGGCCTGTTCGGCGGGGCGCAACCGGCGGCCGACACCGCGGGCGAGGACGATGTGCCCCCGCGCGACGCCGCCGAACGTCTGACCTACGCCACCTGGGCGATCGTCACCGGCAAATCGGCCGGGGGCGTCTTCAACACCCTGCCGATCCTCGAGGAAGAGGTCGCCGAGAAGCTCGCGGCCCGGTTGACCGAACGCGTCAACGCCGAGGTCACCCTGGACGACGTGCTGGACTGCGAGACCATCGAGCAGTTGGCCGAGATCGTGCGCAACCTCCAGGACAGCGGCGCCGACGTGGACGGCTTCGTGCGTCCGCTGCGGCCGCGAGTCGAGGGTTCCACGGCGGTACCGGTGTTCGTGTTCCATCCGGCGGGCGGCAACACCCTGGTCTACGAACCGCTGCTCAAGCGTCTGCCCGCCGATACGCCGATGTACGGCGTGGAGCGGGCCGAGGGCGAGATCGAGGAGCGCGCGCGTCAGTACCTGCCGCAGTTGCGCAAGATCCAGGGCGACGGACCGTATGTGCTCTACGGCTGGTCGCTGGGCGCGGTGTTGGCGATGGCGGTGGCGCAGTTGCTGCGCGCCGAGGGCGCCGACGTGCGACTGCTGGGTCTGATCGACCTGGCGATCCCGGTCGAACCGGAGGACAACAGCCCGGCCGAGCGGATCCGCCGGATCGAGCGTTACCAATCCTTCGCCCAGAAGACCTACGGCTTGCAGGGCGAATTGCCCCGCGAACAGCTCGAGGAACTGGCGCTGGCCCCCGACGACGAGCAGTTCAAGATGATCGGCGACCTGGTCAAGTTCAGCGGCGCGAAGATCCCCGGCGGCGTGCTGGAACATCAGCGCACCTCCTGGGTGGAGAGCCGCGCGCTGGGCCGCGTCACGCCCGCGCGCTACGACGGCGACGTGGTGCTCTACCTGGCCGATCGCTACCACGACGGTGCCATCGAGTTGGAGCCGCGTTTCGCCGACCGACGCCCGAACGGCGGCTGGGACGAATATCTGACGAAGCTCGAAGTGATCCACATCCCGGGCGACCATCTCCAGATCGTGGACGAGCCGCGCATCGGCAAGATCGGCGCCGACCTCACCGCGAAACTCATTGCCATAGAGGCGAAGGGAGCCATGTGAGCACTACTGCCGAGAAACTCGCCGATCTCCGTAAGCGCCTCGAACTGGCGCAGGAACCGGCGGGTGAAGCGGGAGTGGCCAAGCGGGCGGCGAAAGGGATTCCCAGCGCCCGCGACCGGATCAACATGCTGCTCGATCCGGGCACATTCGTGGAAATCGGCGCGCTGGTGCGCAAGCCGGGTGAATCCGGCGCTCTCTACGGTGACGGCGTGGTCACCGGGCACGGCCAGGTGGACGGTAGGCCGGTCGCCGTGTTCTCCCACGACCAGACCGTCTACGGCGGTTCGGTCGGGGAGATGTTCGGCCGCAAGGTCGCCTACATCATGGAGTACGCGGCCAAGGTGGGCTGCCCGGTCGTCGGTATCAACGATTCCGGTGGCGCGCGCGTGCAGGAGGCCGTGACTTCGCTGGCCTGGTACGCCGAACTCGGGCGGCGGCAGGAACCGCTGTCGGGTCTGGTGCCGCAGATCTCGATGATTCTCGGAAAGTGCGCGGGCGGTGCGGTGTACGCGCCGATCAACACCGACGTGGTGGTGGCGACCCGCGAGGCGTACATGTTCGTCACGGGGCCGAAGGTGATCCGCGAGGTCACCGGCGAGGACGTCAGCCTGGAGGAACTGGGCGGCGCGCAGAGCCAGGCCGAATACGGCAACATCCACCACGTCGCCGACGACGAGGCCGCCGCGTTCGAGTGGGTGCGTTCGTATCTGGGCTATCTGCCGACCAGCTGCCAGGAATCGCCGCCGATCGTGAATCCCGGAATCGAACCGGAGATCACCGATTCGGATCGGGAACTGAATTCGCTGGTGCCCGACGCCGACAACGCGGGCTACGACATGCACGACATCCTGTTGCGGATCTTCGACGACGGTGATTTCCACGAGGTCGGCGCGACCGCGGGCCGCAATATCCTCACCGGATTCGCCCGCGTGGACGGGTCCAGCGTCGGCGTGGTCGCCAATCAGCCGATGGTCTACGCGGGTGCGTTGGACGCCCGCGCCTCGGACAAGGCCGCCCACTTCGTGCGTCTGTGCGACGCGTTCGAGATCCCGCTGATCTTCGTCGTGGACACGCCGGGCTTCCTGCCGGGCGTGGAACAGGAGAAGATCGGCGTCATCAAGCGCGGCGGCCGGTTCCTGTTCTCCTTCGTGGAGGCGTCGGTCCCGAAGGTGACGGTGGTGATCCGCAAGTCCTACGGCGGCGGTTACGCCGTGATGGGGTCCAAACAGTTGGGCGCGGACGTGAATCTGGCCTGGCCGACCGCCCGGATCGCGGTGATGGGCGCGGAGAGCGCGGTGAGTTTGATCGGCGGCAAGCAACTGGCCGCGGCCCCGGAGGAATCACGCGCGGCGATGCGTCAGCAGATGATCGACTTCTACAACGCCACCATGGCCACCCCGTGGGTGGCCGCCGAACGCGGCTACATCGACGCCGTCATCGAACCGGCGAGCACCCGCCTGGAATTGCGCCGGGCCCTGCACCTGCTGCGCGACAAGAAGCTGGCGCGCAATCCGCGCAAACACCACCTGCTGCCGCTGTGACCGGGTCGGGCCGTCCGGGGACGGCCCGACCGCGCGGAAAGATCAAGCGATGGTGGCCGATTCGATGACGACGTCGTCCTGCGGCACGTCCTGGTGCATGCCCGCGGAACCGGTGGTCACGCCGACGATCTTGTCGACGACCTCGGTGCCCTCCACGACCTTGCCGAACACCGCGTAACCCCAGCCCGACGGGGTCGGGGCGGAGTGGTTGAGGAACTTGTTGTCCGCGACGTTGATGAAGAACTGCGCGGTGGCCGAATGCGGATCGTTGGTGCGGGCCATCGCGACGGTGTACTTGTCGTTGGTGAGGCCGTTGTTCGCCTCGTTCTGGATGGGGGCTTTGGTGCCCTTCTGGCGCAGGCCCGGCTCGAAACCGCCGCCCTGGACCATGAAGCCGGGGATGACGCGGTGGAAGATGGTGCCGTTGTAGTGGCCGGAATTCACGTAGTCCACGAAGTTCTGCACCGAGTTCGGCGCTTTGGCCGCGTCGAGTTCGAGCACGATCGGTCCGAAGTTCGTCACGAGATTCACCTTGGTCATACCCACACCTTTCCACGACGGTGGGCGAGGGTCACCAATTCGGTCCCCGTTTCCGGGCGGTAGCCGGATGCGCGCCGCGGCGGGGCGCGGATTCTCGCCGCGATTTCCGGCGGGCGGATCGGGGTTTATTCGATCGATCCACAATCCATCGGTTACACGTCAAGCTGTGGATCGAGCGGGAAGATAGCATGTCCAACCGTGCCAGACGCCGCAACAGCTGTTCTCACCAAACCCACGCCCGCCCCGGCGGTCGCCGCGCGCGATTTCCGGACCGCGCGGATCATCGCGCTGGTCACGGGCCTGATAGGTGCGCTGCTGGCGCTGGCGACGCCGTTCCTGCCGGTCAACCAGACCGCCGCGGTGCTGAACTGGCCGCAGGGCGCCACGCTGAACAACGTGCAGGCGCCGCTGATGTCGCAGGTGCCGATCGACCTGCACGCCACCATTCCCTGTAGCGCGGTGCAGGCGTTGCCCGCGCAGGGCGGGATGTTGCTGGCCACCGCGCCGCCGCAGGGCGACCGGGCGGCGCTGGAGGCGCTGTTCGTGCGCGTCTCGGAGACGGCGGTGGACGTGGTCGACCGCAACGCCGTGGTCGCCTCCGCCGACCGCGCGGACATGGGGCGCTGCACGTCGATCGTGATCGATTCCGACAGCGCCCGCACGCACGCCGAGTTCACCGGTCTCACCCGGACGGTGCAGCGGCCGGTCGAGGGATCGCCGGGCGTCAAGGAGTCGGTGGTGGTCCCGGTCGAGGGGCAGCTCAACGGCGACCTGCGGCCGCAGGTGGTCGGCGTGTTCTCCGATCTCGAGGGTGCGGCCCCCGCGGGGTTGGCGTTCGAGATGACGGTGGACACCCGCTTCACCTCCAAGCCGTCGGCGATCAAGGCGATCGCGATGATCGCGGCGGTGCTGTGCACGCTCATCGCGCTGGCGGCGCTGGCCCGCCTGGACGGCAGCGACGGCCGCGGCCACCGCCGTTTCCTGCCCGCGAACTGGCTCAAGCCGACCTGGGCGGACGGCGCGGTCATCGGCACGCTGCTGGTGTGGCATTTCATCGGCGCGAACACCTCCGACGACGGCTACATCCTGTCGATGGTGCGGGTCGCGCCCGACGCCGGCTACATGGCCAACTACTTCCGCTGGTACGGCGTGCCCGAAGCGCCGTTCGGCTGGTACTACTACGTCATCCAGGTGTTCTCGGAGATCTCCACCGCGAGTCCGTGGGTGCGTCTGCCCGCGCTGGCCTGCGCGATCCTGTGCTGGATGGTGATCAGCCGCGAGGTGGTGCCCCGCCTCGGGCGCGGCGTGCGCACCAGCAAAGTGGCGCTGTGGACCGGCGGCCTGGTGTTCCTGGCGTTCTGGCTGCCCTTCGACAACGGTCTGCGTTCGGAGCCGATCGTCGCGCTGGGCGCGCTGCTGACCTGGGTCTCGATCGAGCGGGCCATCGCCACCGGACGGTTGCTGCCCGCCGCGATGGCGGTGCTGATCGCGGCGTTCACGCTGGCCGCCGCGCCCACCGGGTTGATGTGTGTGGCCGCGCTGCTGGCGGGCATCCGTCCGCTGGTGCGGATCGTGGTGCGCAGACACCGGCAGTTCGGCACGCTGCCGCTGTTGGCCCCGATCGCCGCGGCCGGGTTGCTGGTGTTGACGGTGGTCTACAGCGACCAGACCTTCGCGGGCATCCAGGAGGCCAACCGGGTCCGGCAGGCCGCGGGCCCGAACCTGGCCTGGTACGAGGACTACCTGCGCTACTACTACCTGTTCGTGGAGACGGTCGACGGTTCGCTCTCGCGCCGCTTCGCGTTCCTGGTGATGCTGCTGTGCCTGTTCACCACCATGTTGGTGCTGCTGCGGCGCAGGCAGGTGCCCGGAATCGCGGGCGGTCCGACGTGGCGGCTGATGGGCGTGGTCTTCGGAACGATCTTCTTCATGATGTTCAACCCGACCAAGTGGACCCACCACTTCGGCGCGTACGCGGGCATCGCCGGTTCGCTGGCGGCGGTGACGGCGGTGGCGGTGTCGGCCTCGGCGTTGCGCGCGCGCAAGAACCGGGCCATCTTCCTGGCCGGGTTGCTGTTCGTGCTCGCGCTGGCCTTCTCCGGCATCAACGGCTACTGGTACGTGTCGAGTTTCGGCGTGCCGTGGTTCGACAAGCGCATCTCGCTGCACGGCTACCAGTCCAATTCGGTGATGTTGATCCTGTTCGGCGCGTCGCTGGCGCTGGTCGGCTGGTTCACGCTGCGTGAGCAGTACGTGGGGCCGGAGGCGTCGCCGCGGTCGGCGCGCGGTCGGCGCATCCGGCGTTTCGCCGCGATCCCGCTGACGGTGGTCGCCGCGTTGATGGTGGTGCTCGAGGTGCTGTCGCTGGCCAAGGGCGCCTACTCGCAGTACCCGGCCTATTCGCTGGGGCGCTCGAATTTCGACGCGCTCGGCGGCAACTCCTGCGGTCTGGCCAACGACGTCCTGGTCGAGGAGAACCCGAACGGCGGTCGGTTGCAGCCGATCCTCGATCCGGCCGCGCCGCCGGACACCGATCCGCTGGCCGGGGTGGGGTCCTTCGGCTTCGACGCCAACGGCGTCCCCGACGACCTGTCGGCCGACAGCGTCGAGGTCAAGCCCGGTACGGGTAACACCTCCACCCAGTCGGTCGGCGCGGCCTTCGCCGAGGGCGAGAGCGCGGGCACCGGCGGCGGTCAGGGCGCGCAGGGCGTCAACGGGAGCACCGTGGCGCTGCCGTTCGGCCTGAACCCGGCGACGACGCCCGTGATGGGCAGCTACCAGGAAGGCGTGCAGCAGCCCGCCGAACTGACCTCGAGTTGGTACGCGCTCGCGCCGCGCTCGGCGGACAAGCCGCTGGTGGTCATCTCGGCGGCGGGCCGCATCATGTCCTTCGACGACACCGGGTCGATGAAGTACGGCCAGGAACTGATGGTCGAGTACGGCAAGCGTCAGGCCGACGGCAGCGTCGCGACCCTCGGCTCCTACCGGCCGCGCGATATCGGCCCGTTCCCGTCGTGGCGCAACCTGCGGGTGCCGCTGGACGAGATCGCTCCCGATGCCGACGCGGTGCGCATCGTCGCGGCCGACCGAATCCTGATCGGTGACCAATGGCTGGCTTTCACCCCGCCGCGGATGCCGACGTTGGAGTCGCTGAACAGCTACCTCGGCTCGGATCAGCCGGTCCTGTTGGACTGGGCGGTGGGCTTGCAGTTCCCGTGCCAGCGCCCGTTCGGCCACGTCAACGGTGTCGCGGAGATGCCGGGCTACCGTATCCTGCCGGACCGTCCGCTCGCGATCAGCTCGACCAACACCTGGCAGGCCCAGGAGTTCGGCGGCCCGCTGGGCTTCACCCAGATGCTGGCCAAGTCGACCACCATCCCGACCTACATGAAGAACGACTGGGCGCGGGACTGGGGTTCGCTCGAGCGCTACGACCGCTACGACCGCAGCGCCACTCCGGCGAAGCTGGATACGGCCACCACCTCCCGCCTGGGCACGTGGTCGCCGGGCGAGATGCGTCTGCCCTGAGCGTCGACGAAGCCCGCCGGGTGGTTCCGGCGGGCTTCGTCGTCGTCGGGGTCGGACGAGTCGGGGTCGGAAACGGAGCGAGGCCGTGACGTCGGTGACGTCACGGCCTCGTGAATGTCGTTGTCGGGCTGGTGGAACGGGGGATCGCCGCGGCGAGTTATACCTTCATGCGCCTGCCGAGTTCGCGGCGCAACACCTCCTGGGAGGGCAGGCGTCCGAGCACCCGTAATACGGCGGGACGTAACTCGCGCTTCTCGTCGTCCGTGAGCAGGTCGACGAGATCGCGCAGATCCATGTCATCGAAGGCTGCTGTCATACCCACAACGATACGTTCCCAAACTGTGTTGAGCCTGGCAATACGATCATCGGTTACTGAGGCGTCACTCCGCCGAAACCGGCGCTGTATCAGGAGGTTTCACCGGTTACCGGCGAGTGGGCGGGCGGGCTCAGCATTCCGGTCGGTATGTGGCGAGTTTCACAGAATTCAGCATTCCTGAATTATGATGCATCATGTCCGAATCGACCGAGTTCGCCGCCTCGGTCGACGTCGAATCAGCGGTAATCCGCCGTGCCGGCAACCTTCCCGTGTCTGTCCGGGACGATCGCGGGCACGGCGGCGCCACTCAGCGGATCCGGATCGGGTCCTGTTTCGACCAGCCGGCGCGATCGACCACCGAGACGTCGATGGTCGCCGGATCGGCCCCCGGCACGTACGGGGTGAACCGTTCTAGCGAACCCCAGTCCCGTCCCCAGTCCTCGTCCAGGTAGCTCGGCACCGTCTGCGCCTCGGCGATCAACCCGGTCCAGCCGAGCGGGCCGCCGCCGATGTCGTCCTGCCACGCGTTGGAGGCGTCCGAGCCGACCCGGTCCGGCAGGATGCGCCAGTCCGGCACCTCCGCGACCCCGTCGCGGTGGTCGAACGGGCGCTGGCACGGGAAGGCGAGCCCGACATGCCAGTCCAGCAGCACCGGATCGCTCGAGCCGACCACGTCGTTCAACGGGCGCAGGTGCGGCAACCGGGGCGGGGTGACCGCCAGCCACTGCCGCTGGGTGATGTCGTTGTCGACGGCCACCAGGCGCACCGCGTTCGCCTCGACGGGCAACTGGTCCAACGGCACCCGCAGATTGCGCCACGACGGCGCGGGACCGATGTCGAGCGGAACCACCGAGCCCAGCGTGGTCACCGTGCCGTCGGCCGCCCTCGTCCCGTACTCGAGGCGCAGATCCTGGCCGTAGGTGAGCACCCCGTCGGCGTCCACCGAGCGGATGCGGCCCGCCGCCGTCACCACCAGGACCCGGTAGGCCGGGTCGTGGCGCATGCTGTCGGCCAGATCGAGGCGATACCACTGCGATTCGAGCGCGGCCTGCCGCTGCTCACCGTCCTGGTAGCTGCCCAGGACCGGGGTGCGCGCCGGATCGAGCCCGAAGGGCAGCGCCACCGAACTGCCGTTGAGGCCCGCCCGTTCGGTCGTGCCGCCGCCGGTGCCCGCGCCGGTGGTGTCGGTGGTCTTGTTGGCGGAATCCTTGTCGATCGAATTCGCGCCGCCCGTCACGGTCTCCTCCGCGTCGGCGGTGAGATCATCGGCGACGCCGTCGGGCGTGAACCCCTTGGTGCCGGGGCCCGCGAGACCGTCGGCGTGGGAGCCCTCGAACGGTGACAGCAGCGAATCGGCCGTGTCGGTCTCCACCAGGACGTCGTCGGCCAGGCCGCACGGATCACCGGTCATGGCCGCGACATTCGACTTCGCGATCGAATAGGCCGGGTACTGGGTGACCGCCGCCTTGGCCAGCGAGGCCACCTCGAACAGCACCAGCACCGCAGCCGCGATCGTCAGCGGGGCCGAGGCGAACCGGTCGAACCGGTTCGGCGGCGCGGGAGCGCGATAGGGCTCGCGGAAGTGCAGCCAGACCGCCCACAGCAGCGCCAGACCGCTCAGGCCGAGGAACAGCGTCGAGACGCCCTTGCCCGCGACCAGCGGCGCCTTGTCCCACCACGGCACACCGTAACTGGAGACGTACCACCACCCGTTGGAGCCGGTGAAGGTGATCGCGAGCAGGAACAGCACCGCCGCCGCGAACAGCGCGCGGTTGCGCGGCGCGCGAATCCCGGCGCTGCCCACCGCGACCGCCGCCAACGCGGCCAGCGACCCGGCCAGTCCGGCGTAGACGCCGAAGTGGTGGGTCCACTTGGTCGGGGTGAACATCATCAGCAGCAGCGAGGCGAACACGATGCCGAGGATGCGCACCGACGGACCGCGCGAGGTGCCGGGGATGCGGCCCTTGCGCAGCACCTGCAACACGCAGACCAGCAGGCACAGCAGCATGACCAGCACGCCGAAGCGCCGCGACAGCGATCCGTCGGGCGCGAGCATCAGCAGTGAGTCCCAGCGGGTGCGCTCGTCGAACCAGGCGACGTTGGGCCCGACGATGGTGCGAACCCTGGTGGCCTCCATGACCGTCGCCAACGTCTGGTCGGCGAACACCACGATGAGCACCAGGGTGCCCGCCGCCAGGCCGGGCCCGATCAGCGCCGCGTAGCGCAGCGCCACGGTCAGCGGGGCGCGGCGCGGGGCGGGATCGACGGTGTCGCGGGCGGTTCCGCGCGGCAGCGACCCTTGGGCGCGTTCGACGATGATCTGCAACACCGGCCGGGACCCGGCGATCAGCGCGGCGATGCAGATCAGCCCGGTAGGACCGGCGGCCAGCGAGAACGCCGCGATCATGACGCCGATCGCCGCGGGAAGCAGGCGTCCGGTGGCGATCGCGCGCTCGATCGAACACCAGGTCAGCAGCGCGCCCGCGGCGATCAGCGGTTCGGGCCGCAGGCCGTTGTCGTAGGGCAGCCAGAAGGCCAGGAAGACGAGGCCGGCCGTCCACACCGCGACCCGGTGCGCGCGTACCCGCGCGCCGAGTCGCGGCAGCACCTCGCGGCTGATCACCAACCAGCACACGATGCCCGCCAGCAGTGTGGGCAGTCGCATCCACGGACTGGCCGCCGAGACCTTCGTCATCCAGGCCAGGACTTCGTAGGACCAGCCGAAGGGGGCTTCGGGAACGGCGAACCAGCGGTAGTAGTTGGCCATGTAGCCCGAATGTTCCGACGCGCGGGCCATGTTCAGGATGTAGCCGTCGTCGGAGGTGTTGGCGCCGATGACGTGCCAGAGCAGCAGCGTGCCGAGCACGGCCGCGTCGACCGGGCCGAAGCGCCACCAGTGCGCGGGCAGGAAGCGGCGCGCGCGGCGGCCGTCGGAGGTGTCAAGCATGTGCAGCGCGAGCAGCGCGATCACCGTGCACAGCGCCGCGGCGATCATGACGAGCAGTTTCAGCGCGCTGGGAGTGGAGGAGAACCGGGAGTCGATGTCGACGTGTACGCGCGCGTCGGCGATCCGCGCGGCGTCCAGGTCGGTGAACAGCCCGACCACCTGCGGGCGGATGTCGCGGGTGACGGTGTTGCGGAACGGGGTTCCGTCCGCGCGGTTCACGCCGGTGAATTCGGCGGTGGTGCCGGCGGCCGAGGCCTCGACGGTGATCGCCGCGCACCCGCCGATCTCGGCGACCGGCGCCGACAGCAGCGGTACGTCGCGCTGGATGATCGACACCGTGCCCTCCGACACCGCGACCACCAGTCCCTTGGCGGTGGCCTGTCCGGAGGCGAGGGGCACCGTGTTCAGCAGTGTCAGCGCGGCAGCGGGTTCCGTGCCCGGCGGCGGCGCGGTCTCGGCGGGGGGTGCGCCCGCGGCGTCGCGGAGGACCGAACAGGGCAGCGAGGCGGTCAGGCGCAGCGGTTCGTAGGAGACCAACGGCGCGGTGACATCCGTACTCGCGCCCGCCTGCGGCCAGTCCAGCGTGGCCTGGTCCTGACGCACCGGCAGCAGCGGGGTCAGCAGCGCCAGGACGAATCCGAGAAATCCGGAGACGAGGGCGATCAGGCGGTAACGGTCAAACGCTGGAGTCGATCGGTCCGGTCGCACGGGGGTTCATGCTAGCCACCGTCGTAGCCGCCGTGCCGGACGTCCCAGATCCACACGTCCTGAACGCGGGTGGGCAGGAAGCCGACCAGGGCGGTGACCGTGCTGCGCAGGACGTCGGCGTTGCGCGTGGCGGGCAGCACCAACAGGTCCGCGCGCCAGAAGTTCAGGTCCGTTACGGCTTCGGCGCGCTGCTGGTCACCGATCTCCGGGACCAGTCCGGTCTCCTGGGCGTGCACCAGCAGGGCGACGGTCGGCCGGAACTCCGGGCCGTAGATCCCCTTGCGGTCGGTGCTGGTGGGGCCGACGAAATAGCCGCCCGCCAGCGGGAATCCGAAGTCGGCCGCGCTCTGCCAGCGCAACTGTCCGGCCTCGGCGGGGCGCGGCGGCGGGATGACCACCACCGAGCCGCGATCCACGTAACGGTTGACGGTGCCGTCGGCGAAGAACGCGGGCGTGGCAGGTCGTTCGACCACGGGCAGGATCGTCGGCGTCAACGGGAGCAGCGCCAGGCCGAGCGCGGCGAACCAGGCGAGCGGCCTGCGGTCGCCCGCCGACGCCCGCCAAGTGGTGACCGCGCGCTGGGTGGCCAGCGCGAGGATCGCGGCGATGGCGGGCACGGCGGCCATGGTGAGCCGCGATTCCAGCACGGAGTTCAGGACGGGCACGTGTTCGGCCCACCGCCACGGCAGGGCGACCCCGGTGGGCTGCTTGCCCAGCATCGCCACCGAGCCCAGCGACAGCACCCCGAACAGCAGGATCACCGCGGTCGCGGCGCGCACCACCCGGTCCCGCCACAGCAGCAGCACCGTCACGGCCAGCAGCAACAGCAGCGGCCACCCGAAGTAGGCGTTCTGTTCGGTGTCGTTGATCGCGACGTACTGGCCGGGCAGGAACATCCCGCCCAGGGATTCCGACGGGAACTGCGCCAAGGTCTTGAGGTCGTTGCCCATCGGGCCGTGGTCGAGGGTGCGGTAGCTCTGCGCTCCGAAGAACTGCCACCACAGCGGAACGGCGGTCAGGGTGAGGGTGAGCACCGCGGCGGCGGCGACGGTGGGGGCGATCGCGACCAGGGCGCGCAGGCCGATGCGCGGTGCGTGCAGGTGGTAGGCGACGGCGAACACGCCGAAGGCCAGCGCGAAGATCAGCAGCGGTTCCTCGCCGAGGGCGATCTGCGCGGCGACCAGCAGACCGAGCGTCACGATGTCGCGCCATCGCGCCCGGGGCGCGTCGGGGTCGGTCAGTCCGCGCCGCGCGACCCGGATCAGCAGACCCGCGATGACCGGCAGCAGTCCCAGAGCGACGAAATTCGGGTGCGCGTTGGCGTGCGAGATCATCGCCGGGGCGAAGCCGCAGAACAGGCCGCCGATCCCGGCCGCGAGGCGCGAGTCGACCAGTTCCCGGGAGAACAGCCAGTACCAGGCGTAGGCGGTGCAGGCCAGGCCCAGCGTGAGGGCCAGCACGTAGGTGACGGTCGGGCCGAACAGCAGCGTGACCGGGGTGAGCGGGATGCCGACGCCGAACATGGCGGTGTTGGCCATCATGTTCACGCCCGCCGGATAGTTCTGGAGCGTGGTGCCCAGCGGGTTCTCCAGATTCGCCACCGAATGCGCGGTGACGGCGAAGAACCATTCCCACATGGTCTGGTCCTGGCCGCTCTTGATCAGGTAGCCGCCCGCGGTGTCGCGCCACTGACCCGACAGCACGACGACGGCCGCACCCAGATACAGCGCGGCGGCGAGCAGGTCCGCTCGCGCGGCGCGCAGTCGGCGCAGCAGGACCGCGCCCCGTGCGGGCGCCGGGGCGAGCAGGCTCCCGCTGTCCGCTTCGGGCGGGGTCTCGAGCACCGCCGTCGATCCGTCTCGTCCGCCTCGATCGACGTTTCCCGCGCGCACCTGCCGACTACTCCAACATTCTCGACGTCCGAACCTGCCCACACCCTAGGTTCGGCGGCTGTGCGGCGCACTCGACGTTCCTGAGAAGAAGTTGGCACTGCCCCTTGGAGTATCCAGTCCCGCCCGGTCCAATCCGTGACGCGACCCACCCGCGTCAGCGACGGACGGTGACCAGGGTGAACGGGCCGATATCGGTGACCGTGAACGCCGGGTCGGCGAACAGACGGGCGGGGAAGGCCACCGTGTAGCGCTTGACGTTCGGGTCGTTGGGATAGACGTCGGCGGCCAGTCGCAGCGTGTAGTTCTCGCCGGAGCGCCGGAACAGGAACGCGTCCGGTCCGCGCCAGGGTGTCGCGTCGATCGCGGCGCGCAGTTCGGCGGGGCTGTCGAGTTCGCTCCAGGTCTTGATGGCGGCGGCCCGGCCCGCGAAATCGGCGAGTGGGTTGGCGTAATGCGAGGTCAGCGCCTGGAAACCGAAGTACGGATAGTAGGACAGGAAGCTGGTGTCGGCGGTCAGGACGACGGTGTCGTCGCGGGGGCGCCCGGTCTGGGCCAGCAGCGCCGCGTCGATGTCGCGGTAGTGCCAGATCGCGGATTCCTTGCCGCGGTCCCCGCGCACGCCGTCGCCGTCGGTGTCGGTGTAGGCGGTGGTGATCTCGGGTTCGAGCACGTGCGGGATGTCGCGGACGAAGGCGAGCGCGCCGAGCAGGGCCACGGCCGCCGCGGCCACCCGGAAGCGGGCCGGTTCGTTGAACGCCTGGTAGGCGGCGCGCGCCCCCTCGACGAAACCGAACGCGCCCGCGGCGGACAGCAGGACCAGCAGCGGCGCTTCGAGCCGGAACGAGAGCAGGGTGGTGCCCGCCGCGGTCGCCAGCATCGACAGCAGCGTCCACAGGTAGATCGCGACGACGCCGAGGCCGAGGGCCTGCGCGCGGCGGGAGGAGGCGGCGCGCACGATCAGCCACAGCGTGCCGATCAGGCACAGCGCGCCGAGCAGCGAGAAGTCGACCATCGGCAGCGGCAGTTCGGCGCCCGACTCGGGCAGGTAGTGCAGCGCCGTCCCGGAGCCCGCGGTCTTCGTGGTCAAGGTCTTCAGCAGGTACGGCAGCCACACCGTGGCCGCGACCAGGCCCGCGATCATCGCGATCACGACCATCCGCAGCAGCGGCGGCACCGCCGCGCGCCAGGCCCGGACCGGCTCGGTCGCCTTCGTCCGGCGCGCCTCGGACCTGAACGTGTACACCGCGATGGCGGCGGCGGTGAGCCCCATCAGGAAGACGGCGAAGGCCGCGACCAGGAAGTACAGCGTGTAGAAGGTCGCGCCGAGCCCGAGGAACAGCCCTGTCCCCAGCACCGCGCCCCATCCACCCGCCGTCGCGGCGGTCGTCGTCGCCTCGGCGGGCCGGTGGATAGCCCCCCAGGCCAGCACCAGCGCCGGGGCCAGCAGCACCACGATGACCGCGCTGTACGCCTCGGGCGCGGCGTAGGCGAGGGTGACCGCCGTGGTCGCCGCCGTCACCGCGACCGCCCAGTCCGCCCGGATGAGTTTCGACCACAGCACCAGCGCCAGCACCGCGGCCACGGCCAGCGACCCGATCGCGTACGGCTTGTAGGCTTCCCAGCCGTCCATGCCGAGCACGTTCGCGACCCGTCCGCCGACCCAGAACCAGCCCGCCGGGTACATCGGCGGCAGGTCGATGTAGGTCATGTCGCGCAGCGCGGGACTGTCGGTGAGCCGGGTCAGGTATTCGGTGCGGAACTCCTGGTCCACCGAGATCCCGAACAGGTACAGCTTCGTCGCGGCCAATGGCATGCCGAGGGTGACGGTCACGAACGTCGAGATCCCGACCCAGGACAGCGGTTTCGCGAGCCACGGCCACCGGCGCATCCGGATCAGCACGATCGAGGCCACCAGCAGCGCCGCCGCGACGACCTGGCCGACGGTCGTCAACGCCAGCGTCACGTGCGAGGAGTTGAACGCGGGCCAGTCCACCAGCGAGAACGCGACCAGACCCACCGCGGCCACCACGATCGCGACCAGCGTCGCGAGCAGCGCCTCACCGAGCCCCGAGGCCAGGTGACGACCCAGGACCGCGCCGCGGCGGCCGGTGGGGACAGGTCCGATAACTCGCATTACGCCTCCGGGTTCGCTGCTCGGCTCCGTGTCGGGACGACCGCGGGAATGCCGCCGCGACGATGGTAACCATGCGCGGAAACACGCGAGCCGCACCGGTTCCCGGGGGAACGCGGCGCGGCTCGCGGAAAAGGAACTCTCAGAGGCCCAGACGACGGAAGATCGGGCGCGGGATGTGGCGCAGGATCATCATCACGTAGCGGAAGGCGCCGGGGGCCCAGATCAATTCCTTACCCCGCTCGGAAGCCGCCACCGCCAGCGCGGCCACCTCTTCCTTGTCGACGGTGAACGGCGCCTCCTTCGCGCCGGTCTCCTTCCAGTACGCCAAGGTGGTCGCGGTGCGCACCTGGCCCGGCCGTACGACCAGCACCCGCGGGCCGAACGGCTTCAGCGCCTCGCCCAGACCCAGGTAGAAGCCGTCCAGACCGGCCTTGGTCGAGCCGTAGACGAAGTTCGAGCGCTTGACCCGCTCACCCGCGGCCGAGGACATCGCGATGATGCGCCCGTAGCCCTGGTCCTTCATCTTCTCGCCGACCAGCACGCCCACCGACACCGCGGCGGTGTAGTTGATCTCGGCGATCTGCACGGCCTTGCGCTGGTCCTGCCACAGTTCCTCGGCATTGCCGAGCAGGCCGAACGCGACGATCGCCACGTCGACGTCACCCGCGTCCCAGGCCGCCTCGACGACCTTCGGGTGGCTGCCGGTGTCGAGCGCGTCGAAATCGACGACATCGACGGCGTTCGCGCCCGCGGCGCGCAGTTGCGCGACCGCGCCGTCGCGCAGCGGGTCACCGGGCAGGGCCGCGAGGATGATGCGCGCCGGACCTTTCTTCAGGTACTCCGCGCATATCGCGAGGCCGATCTCCGAGGTTCCGCCCAGCAGCAGGATGGTCTGCGGGTTACCTACGGCATTGATCACTGAAGCTCCAGCCTTCTCGCCATATCGGACATGAAAACGTTTGTGGGGTCGACCGAACGGCGGATCTTGATCCACTCGTCGATCCGGGGATACATCTTGTGGAAGGACTCGGCGGTGGTCCGGGAATCCTTGCCGGTGTAGAGCCTGCCGCCGAATTCCAGGACGCGCTGATCGAGTTCGGTGACGAATTCGTTGAGACCCGCCTTGATCGGGAAGTCCAGGCAGACATTCCATCCCGGCATCGGGAAACTCAACGGGGCCTGGTTGCCGGCGCCGAAGTACTTGAACACGTTCAGGAACGAGTAGTGCCCGGAGCGCTGCACATCGATGAGGATCTGCTTGAACTCCTGCACCGCCTCCGGCGGCACGACGAACTGGTACTGGAGGAAGCCGCGCGAACCGTAGGCGCGATTCCATTCGCCGAGCATGTCCAGCGGGTGGTAGAACGCCGTCAGGTTCTGCGTCTTGTCCCGGTAGGTGGTGCCCTTGCGGTACCAGACCTCGGTGGCCAGCGCGAAGGTCCGCTTGTTCAGCAGGCCGTTCGGGAACAGGTCGGGGAAGGTCAGGAAGGTCTTGCCGGTGAAGTCGAGCGGGTTCTTGCGCAGCTTCTTCGGCAGTTGGTCCAGCGTGGCCAGCGAACCCCGCGAGATCACCGCGCGGCCCAGCGCCGGCATCGGACTCATCGCGTCGAACCAGGCCGAGCTGTACTCGTAGCGGTCCTCGGAGCCGTCGCTGTGGAAGGCGATGGTCTCGTCCAACCCGGCGGTGACGTCGCCGTCGGCGATGAAGTACGCCGTCTCGGTCGGCGTCATCTCGATCGTGGCGCGCAGGATGATGCCGGTGAGTCCGCAGCCGCCGACGGTGGCCCAGAACAGCTTGGCGTTCTTGCGCGGGGTGATGTGGTGCACGACGCCGTCGGCGGTCAGCAGTTCCATCGAGCGCACGTGGTTGCCGAAGCTGCCCGCGCTGTGGTGGTTCTTGCCGTGGATATCGGAGCCGATCGCGCCGCCGACCGTCACCTGACGGGTGCCGGGCAGCACGGGAACCCACAGACCGAACGGCAGCGCCGCCTTCATCAACTGGTCCAGGTTCACGCCCGCGTCGACGTCGACGATGCGGCTGTCGCGGTCGATGCGGTGGATCCGGTTGAGCGCCGTCATGTCGATGACGAGGCCGCCCGCGTTCTGCGCGTTGTCGCCGTAGGAGCGACCGAGACCGCGGGCGATGACGCCGCGCCGCAGGTGCGCGGGCTTGCCGTCGTTGTCCTCGGCGACCATGGCCACGGCCTTGGCGATCACTTCGGGGTCCGGGGTTGACAGCACTTCGGCGGTGGTCGCGGCGGTGCGAGCCCATCCCGACAGCTTCCGGGTGTGCACGGGTAGCTCGTAGGAGGTCCCGTCGGCGCCGGTCGTCGTGTTCTCACCGGTCGGGGTGGTGGGGGTCGAGACTTTCGTGGACATCGAGATAGAGGCTACAGGTATCGCCCGCGAGGCGACCGCCCTCGCCGTACTCCCCGGTATGGCATACCTCTCCTGCCGTTAAGCTCGTCGCCGTGCATGCCGAATCCCAGCTTCCCTCGCAGGCCGAACCGCCCCTGACGGGCGCGCTCGGGGGGCCGATCGGTCCGGAGGAGGCCGCGGGGATCGACCTGCGGACCCAGATCATCCGGTTCACCGTCACCGGCGGGCTCTCGGCGATCGTCGACTTCGGGCTCTACATGTTCTTGAAGGTGGTGGTGGGCCTGCCCACCAGCGGCGCGAAGGCGATCGGCTTCGTCGCGGGCACCACCACCGCCTACCTGATCAACCGGCGGTGGACCTTCCAGGCGCCGCCGAGTCGGGCCCGTTTCGCGGCGGTGGTGGCGCTCTACGCCACCACCTTCGGCGTGCAGGTCGGTCTGAACGAGTTGATGGTGCGGTGGCTGGGCGATCAGGCGTGGCAGTTGACGGTGGCCTTCGTGATCGCGCAGGGCACGGCGACCGTCATCAATTTCGTCGTCCAGCGCGCGGTGATCTTCAAACTCCGCTGAGCCCGGACAAGCGCGCCGACCGCGGTGCTCCCGGCTCCGGCGACACCGGAGACGGAGGCGAGGTCGTCGACCGCTGTGACTCCGGTCGCGGTGGCCACCTCGGCGAGTCCGTTGACCTGTCGAGACGCCTTGACACCGAAATGGTCACCCATGTCCATCCGTTCGATGAACGCGACCATCGCAGGATTGAGCGAATGCCGGTTCGCCGCCGCGATTTCCACGAATTTGCCCATTCCGACCGTTCGGAATATCGGGAGCGCGGCGGCGGTACCGGATCACACGACGGAAGCGCTCACGCGGGAGTGAGCGAGACCGGGACGCCGTTGAGCACCGCGGTGCCCGATGGGACATCGATCACCGAATCGTCGGTCAACACATTGGCGTTGACGCCCGCGTGCGCGCTCGCGACGCCCTGCGGGATCTCGCCGTGCCCCCACCCGTGCGGCAGGCTCACCACGCCCGGCATGATCGTGTCGGTCGGCTCGAGCACCACCGTCAGCGCGCCCGCCGCGGATTTCACCACGGCCCGCTCGCCGAGACCCAGACGCGCCACATCGGCCGGATTGATCTGCAACGTGCACCGATTGGTGCCGCTGACCAGCGCGGGCACATTGTGCAGCCAACTGTTGTTCGAGCGCAGGTGCCGTCGCCCGATCAGCACGAAGTCCGGCGCGCGCTCGGTCAGCGCGGCGCGCATCCGCTCGACGTCGGCCAGCAGGGATGGCGGCGCGAGTTCCACCACGCGCGAGGCCGTCCGCAGCGCCTGCGCCAACCGGGGGCGCAGCGGTCCGAGATCGATCCCGTGCGGATTGTCCAGCAGCACCCGCAGATTCAGGCCGTCGGGGAAGTCGGACTCGAGTCGGTCCTCGTTCCACTCGCCGTAGGGGCCCAGGCGCAGCATCATGTCGATGCGCTGTTCGGTGGTGTTCTCCCCGTGCAGGTCGGGGCGGCGCTGGGCCATCCCGACGCTGTCCAACGTGCTCGCGATGACCATCTCGTCCAGCGCCGCCAGCGGATCGCCGGTGTGCGGTTGCCCGCTGACGATCGCGGCCAGCGTCGCGAGGATCGCCGCCTCGGACGGGCCGTCCAGCGGCAGCAGCGGCCGCGAGTACCTGGCGTAGTTGCGCACCGCGAACTGCAACAGCGCGAAGTCGTAGTGCGGCACCTGCAACGGGCGCGGCGCGGGCAGGATGACGTCGGCGAAGCGGGTGGTCTCGTTGATGTAGCGGTCCACGCTGACCATGAACTCGAGCGTGGCGAACGCCTCGGCCAGTCGGGGTCCGCTCGGCGCGGACAGCACCGGGTTGCCCGCCACCGTCACCAGCGCCTTGATCTGGCCCTCGCCCGCGGTGACGATCTCGTCGGCCAGCGTGGCCACCGGCAGTTCGCCCATGGATTCGGGCAGTTCGCGGACCCTGCTGATCCACCGGCCGACCTGGAACGGCTTGCTGCGGATGATCCCGCGGGCGGCGGCGGTGGACAGCATCGCGCCGCCGGGGGAGTCCAGGTTGCCGGTCAGCGTGTTGATCACCTCGACCAGCCACTGGGTGAGGGTGCCGTATTCGGCGGTGCAGGTGCCGATGCGCGCGTACACAGCGGCCGTGGGCGCGGCGGCGAGTTCGCGGGCCAGACGCGTCACCGTGTCCGCGTCCACACCGGTGCGGGCCGCGACCACCTCGGGGGTGAAATCGGCGGCGGCCGCGCGCACCTCGTCCAGGCCGGCGACCTCGACGCGGATGTCGGTGAGATTCTCCTCGAACAGGGTCCGCACGATGCCGAACAACAGGTAGGGGTCGCTGGCGGGGCGGATGAACAGGTGCTCGTCGGCGAGTTTGGCGGTGCGGGTCAAGCGCGGGTCGACCACGACCAAGCGACCGCCGCGCTTGCGCAGCGCCTTGAGCCGTCCGGGGAAATCCGGTGCCGTGCACACCGATCCGTTGGATTCGAGCGGGTTGGCCCCGAGGATCAGCAGGTAGTCGGTGCGGTCCAGGTCGGGGACCGGCACGACCAGCGGGTCACCGAACATCAGGCCGCTGGCGACCTGTTTGGGCATCTGGTCGGCGGTGCTGGCGGTGAACAGGTTCTTGGTGCCCAACGCGCGGATCAGCGCGGGGCCGTAGAGCGCGCCCGCGACGGTGTGGGCGGTCGGATTGCCCATGTACAGCCCCGCGGACTGCTTGCCGTGCTCGGCCAGGACGGCGGGCAGACGGTCGGCGATGTAATCGAAAGCCTCCGCCCAGCTCGTCTCGCGCCAGGTGTCGGTCGCGCGGTCGCGGATGAGCGGAGCCGTGACCCGATCGGGGTCGGCGTCCAACTGACCGAGACTGGCTCCCTTGGGGCAGAGGAAGCCTTTGCTGAAGGGGTCGAGTTTGTCCCCGCGCACGGCGGTGACGTGATCGTCCTGGTCGAGGGTGATCTCGAGTCCGCAGACCGCCTCGCACAGCGGGCAGGTACGCAGGAGATTGCGGGCGGTGGTGACTTCGGCCATACCCCATCATCGCGCCGCGCGGGGCTGCGTCAATAGTGGCTGGGACAGATTCGGCCGGTATCCGCGGGGAGGCGGAGACCGGCCGTCGATCCAGTTGACCGCGAGCTATCGACTCGGCGGTGGGTCGCCGTGCGGTTCCGGCGCGGGCCGTGAACGCGGGACCCGACGCCACGTGGGCGTCGAGCGGCCGCCCGCTGTGCCGCGGGCAGGCCGGAACCGTTCGGCTGGTGGCGCTACCGGCGGACCGGTAGCACTTGGTGCGTGGTGCGGGTGACTCAGCAGGCGACGCTGGTGAGGGTCTCGCCGGTGCGGCGACGCGACAGCGACGAGCGCACGGCCGCCGCGATCGCGACCACCGGGGGCAACCAGCGGGCATCCTGCGGGGCGACGCTCCACTCGGCGGCGCCCGCCGCGGAGATCTGGGTGGGCGGCAGGGCGATGCCCGCGCCGTCGGTGTGCACGATCGCGCCCGCCTCGCGCAGCGCCTCGATCGCCATCGCGGCCTTGCGCAGGCCGGTGACGAGGTGGATCTCGCGGCGCTCGGCGCCGGGGATCACGATGACCGGGCCGGACAGGTTGTTCGAGCGGAGGAACCGGCGCACATCGCCCGCGAGCTTCCCGCTGACCTCGACACCGGCCACTTCGTCGTCGGTGATCAGGCACAGACCGTTGGCCGTTTCGGCGACCGTCCACCCACGCGCGGTGTAGTCCTGCGCTGCGGCGGTCATGTCGGCCGCCGAGACGGAAGTCGGAAACGTGGTGCGCACTGTTTTCTCCATTCCCCGATAGATCTTTGGGTCCTGCGTTCACGGGGGGTATCGACAGCAGGTGGGTGCGGCGTTACGGATGTTTCCGAAGAAGTTTCGGTTTGTATGACGCGTCTCACTTCATAGAATCCGGCTATGACCGGGAGAACTTCTCCCGAAGTGGGTATCTCCTGCGGTTGGCCGGACGACGGGATGCGGGAAGGATCGCGCCATGAGCGACGAAACCGGTGGCGCGGCGGGCGAGAACGTCCCCGACCCCGAGACCGAATCCCGTTGGATCGCCTGGAAAGCCCTGCCCGCGCGGGAGCGGACACCGGCGATGGAGGCCGATCGGCCCGCCGAACCCTTCGCGAGTCCGCGCGCATTCCGCACCTGGGCGGTCCAGGCCGCCCGCGGTCTGCTCGACGTGCAGTTCCACCGTCCGGTCACCCGGACCTTGTTGCCGCTGGCCTACATGCTCGGTCTGGCCTTCGCGATCGGCGTCCCGATCGCGGTGACGGTGTTGATGTGGCAGGTGTCGGCGGTGCTGGGGGTGGCGGCGGCGCTGATCGCGGTCCCGCTCGGCCTGACCATCGCGGCCGTGGTGCGACTGCTGTTGGAGTTCCTGGTGAACGCCTCGCGGTTGGCGGCGCGCGTCGAGCACATCAGCGATCTGGCCGACGATCTGTTCCAGGCGCTCTCGGATGTGGCCGAACCGGTCAATCAACTGTCCGAGGATGTGCGCGCGGTGCAGTTCTGGCGCTTCCGCGGACGCGGGCGCAAGTAGGTCCGCGCGTGGCTTTCGGGCGCGGCCCAACTCTGCTGTATTGCCGAAAAAGACCACCCGTGAACCAGTTCGGCGCGAAAGGGACAATGGCCTGAATGTGCCGGCGGATGTGCACTATGTCAGATCAGCTGTGAAACAATGCTGTCCGGGTGGCCGACCGACCGCGGGCATCCGGTTGGAAGCGCGTCGCGCCGGGGGCCCTGGAGGAGCGCCGGGTCGAGTCGACGCATGGCGCGAGGGGGTAAGCATGGCTCTACCGAACGGAACTACGGGGTCGACCATGCCACGGCGGCAATTGGGCCGCCACCTGCGAGAACTGCGGAACCGAGCCAGGATGACCACCCGCACGGCCGCGCAGCGGCTGGAGTGGTCGGAGGCCAAGATCTGGCGTATCGAGACCGGGCAGACCTCGTTGCGCAGCCTCGATGTCGAGGCGATGTGCAAGGTCTACGACGCACCCGGCGATTTGGTGGGCACCTTGACCGCGCTGGCGCGCGAGACAAAGGCGCGTGGGTGGTGGACCACCTTCGGTGACGTCGTCTCGGAGGGTTTCGACGTCTACATCGGCCTCGAGGAGGCGGCCCGGCGGCTGTCGACCTACGAGAACGAGGTGATCCCCGGTCTGTTGCAGACCGAGTCCTACATCCGGGCGCTGCACGCGGCCGCGCGGCCCGACGCCTCGCCGGGCGAGCTCGATCGACGCACGCAGTTGCGGCTGACCAGGCAGAAGCTGGTGACCCGCGCCGAGGCGCCGCTGCATCTGGACGTCGTGATCGGCGAGTCGGCGCTGTGGCACACCGTCGGCGGGCCCGAGGTGGCCGCCGAGCAGCGCGCGCATCTGCGCCGGATGGCCGAATCGCCGAACCTGCGTATCCAGGCGGTGCCCACCGAGGCGGGTTACCACGACGGCATGGATTCCGGGCGTTTCGTGCTGCTGGAGTTCCCCGAGGATCTCGCGGGAGAGCAGTCCGAGCCGTCGGTGGTCTACGTCGAGGCGTTCACCGGGCCGGTGTACCTGGAGAAGGATTCCGAGATCGAGCGCTACCGCAAGGCTTTCGCGGGCATCAAGGCCGCCGCGGTGGACGTTCGCACGCTGCTGGACTGAGTTCGCCGGGGCCGTCCCAGCATTCGGCGAGTACGCGCCGATGGGTGGGGACGGCCTCGGCGTGTACCTGCCTGCCCTTGTCGGTGAGGCAGACGAACAGCGCGCGCCTGTCCTCGACGCACATGTCCCGGCGCACCAGGCCGTCGCGTTCGAGGCGGGCCACCGCGCGGGAGAGCGCGCTCTGACTCAGGTGGATGTCACCGGCCAGTTCGCTCATGGGGTATTTGCCGCACGCCGCGTCGACCAGGCGATCGAGGGTCTCGAATTCGCTGAGGCCGATCCGGTGGTCCTGGAGTGCCTTGTCCAAGGCGCAACTGACGAAGGCGTGCCGGTCGAGCAGTCGACGCCACTCGCCGACCAGCGCCTGCGGCGCGGTGTCCGACGGTGCCGTGTTCGACATGACGTCATCCTAGTCGTCCGGGCATGTCCATGCAACCGCATTAAATGTGTTGGCATTAAATGCACGCGCATGTAATGTCCTCCGCATGACTTCACCGGCACCGCTAGCGACCGCCAGATCGGCGGTCGATCCGACCATCTGGTCCGCCCGGCTCTGGGGCATGCTCATCACCCTGTGCATCGTGCTGTTCCTCGACGGCCTCGATGTCTCGATGATCGGCGTCGCCCTCCCCTCCATCGGTTCCGAACTCGACCTGTCCACCTCGACCCTGCAATGGCTGATCAGCGGATACGTCCTCGGCTACGGCGGCCTGCTGCTGCTCGGCGGTCGCACCGCGGACCTGCTCGGCCGCCGCAAGGTCTTCCTCATCGCGCTGGCCGTGTTCGCCGCGGCCTCCCTGCTCGGCGGCCTGGTCAGCTCGGGTCCGCTGCTGATCCTGACCCGCTTCGTCAAGGGTCTGGCCGCCGCGTTCACCGCGCCGACCGGGTTGTCGATCATCACCACCAACTTCGCCGAGGGCCCGGCCCGCAACAAGGCGCTCTCGATCTACACGGTGTTCGGCGCGGGCGGCTACTCCATGGGCCTGCTCTTCGGCGGACTGATGACCGGCGTCGGCTGGCGCTGGACCTTCCTGCTCCCCGTGCCCATCGCGCTGGCCGCGCTGGTCGCCGCGTTCTACCTGGTCCCGAAGGACGAGGGGGCCGAGGAGGGCGGTCACGACCTGTTCGGCGCGCTGCTGTCCACCGCGGGCATGTTGCTGCTGGTCTACACCGTGGTCGCCGCCCCGGAGGCGGGCTGGGGCTCGGCCCGAACCATCGGCTCGTTCGTCCTGGTCGCCGCCCTGTTCGCCGCCTTCGTCGCGGTGGAGAAGCGGGTGAGGTATCCGCTGGTGCGCCTGGGCATCCTGCGCAAGACCACGCTGGTCCGGGCGAGTCTGGCCATCGTCGCCGTGGCGGGCTCCTACTTCAGTTGGCAGTTCATCGTCACCCTGTACATGCAGGACTCGCTCGGCTGGTCGCCGCTGAAGTTGTCGATGGCGCTGCTGCCCGTGGGCCTGCTCGTGGTGGCCTCGGCCTTCGTCTCCGACAAGCTGGTCGACCGCTTCGGCACCGCGCCGATCATCGCGATCACCATGGCCGTGATGGGCGTCGGCTACCTGCTGTTCCTGCGCCTGGACACCGACCCGTCCTACCTGACGATGCTGCTGCCCGCGGTCCTGCTGATCGGCATCGGCTGGGTCGGCTTCCCTGCCATCAACATCCAGGCCACCAACGGCATCGACGACGAGGAACAAGGTCTGGCCGCGGGCGTGCTCCAGACCTCCATGCAGGTCGGCGCGGCCATCGTGCTGGCCGTGACCACCGCGATCGTCACCTCCGGCGCCCCGGAGCAGTCCTCGCCGCGGGCGGTGCTCGACGCGTTCCGTCCCGGCCTGGAATTCGCGGCGGGCGTGGCCATCGTCGGCGCGCTCGTGGCGCTGACCGCCTTCCTCCCGCGCACCCGCAAGCAGCGGGTCGTGGAACCGGAACTCGAACCGGTCGGCTGACCCCGGCCACCCGGCACCCCGTCGCGATCACGCGTCGGGGTGCCGGCGCGTGCGGGCGGCCGATCCTTCAGAGCCGCGGGGCGGCGGAATCCTTGGCCGACCGGAGGAATTCCAGCGGCCTGCCGTCGCGGCCTGCCTTCGGCCAGTCGATACCGAGCCGGGGGTCGAAGGCGTCCAGATCGCGGTCGTGCTCGGGGGTGTACTCCAGCGAGCACAGGTACGTGACGGTGGAGTCGTCCTCGAGGGACAGGATCGCGTGACCCAGCCCTTCGGAAAGGAACACCGACCGGCGGTCGACGTCGTCGAGCAGCACGCTGTCCCAGCGACCGAAGGTCGGCGAGCCCGGCCGCAGGTCCACCACCACGTCGAAGAACGCGCCGCGCGCGCAGGTCACGTATTTGGCCTGGCCGGGCGGGTCCTCGGTGTAGTGGATGCCGCGCAGCACCCCGGCCGCCGACACCGAGGTGTTGACCTGGCACAACTCGAACGGCCGTCCGGTCGCCTTCTCGAACTCCGAGGATTTGAAGGTCTCGGCGAAGGCGCCGCGGGCATCGCCGAGCAGGCGCGGGGTGATCACCCACGCGCCCGGTACCGCCAGTTCGCGAAAGTGCATCCTCACCCGTCCCGTCCGCGCTCGAGCAGGCCGAGCAGGTAGTCGCCGTACCCGGAGCGTACGAGCGGTTCGGCTCGCGCGCGCAGGTCCTCGTCGTCGATATACCCCATTCGCCAGGCGACTTCCTCCGGGACGCCGATCTTGAGTCCCTGCCGCTGTTCGATGGTGCGCACGTAGTTGGCGGCGTCGAGCAGCGAGTCGAAAGTGCCGGTGTCGAGCCAGGCGCTGCCGCGCGCGAGCACGTCGACGCGCAACCGGTCCTGTTCCAGGTAGGCACGGTTGATGTCGGTGATCTCGTATTCGCCGCGCGCGGAAGGACGCAGCGTGCGGGCGATCTCCAGGACGTCGTTGTCGTAGAAGTACAGCCCGGGGATGGCGTAGTTGGAACGCGGCCGCCGCGGTTTCTCCTCGATGGAGACCGCGCGTCCGCTGTCGAATTCGACCACGCCGTAGGCGGTGGGGTCGGACACCCAGTAGGCGAAGATCGCGCCGCCTTCCAGGCCCTTGAAGCGGTCAAGGCCGGTGCCGAGCCCCGGGCCGTGGAAGATGTTGTCGCCCAGGACGAGTGCGGCGCATTCGTTGCCGATGTGGTCCGCGCCGAGGACGAAGGCGCGGGCCAGGCCGTCGGGTTCGGGTTGCACGACATAGGTGATCGAGAGGCCGAACTGGCTGCCGTCGCCGAGCAGTCGGGCGAAGGCCGAGGCGTCCTCGGGCGTGGTGATGACGAGGATGTCCCTGATTCCCGCGAGCATGAGGGTGGACAGGGGGTAGTAGATCATCGGTTTGTCGTAGACCGGGACCAGTTGTTTGCTGACCCCGCGCGTGATGGGGTGCAGCCGGGAACCGGTGCCGCCCGCCAAGATGATTCCGCGCATGACCAGGAGTCTGCCAGCCCGGTCGGTTCGGGAGTCGGGGAGGTTCCGAACGGCCTACGAAATCATCACGAGGGTTCCTTCGACGTTCATTTACCCCGATTCTGTTGCATAGGTCACGTTCACGTGCTGTTCTGAAACAGCATTGTGTGAGATGTCAGCGCCGACATCGCTCCGGGTGACCGCCGGTCCGGTGCGGCGCGCCGAGATGAGGGTGGTGCGCGATGAGCGAACCCGGCGTAGTGATGAACCCGGCCGGCCCGAGCGTGACGGCCCGGATGCTGTCGGTGACCTGCCGCGGCGTGCTCCGCCCGCTGCTGCGGGCGGCCCCGATCACCAGGACCACCATCCCGATCGGCGCGTTCGCCATCGACAGCCTCGCCCGGTTGCGGCCGCAACCGCGGGGCGTCGACCGGGAACAGGTCAGCATGGGCGGTTTCCGGATGGAGATCCTGCGGCCCGCGGGCGCGTCCAGGGCGCTGCGCCACGGCGTGGTCCTCTACATGCACGGCGGCGGCTTCGCGATCTGCGGACTCGAGACGCACCGACCGGTCGCGGCCAGCCTGGCGCGGCGCACCGGACTCGCGGTCGTCAACGTCGAATACCGGCAACTGCCCGCACAGTCGATCAGCCAGTCCGTCCAGGACTGTCTGACCGCCTACCGCTGGCTGCTCTCGCACGGCGCGGACCCGGCGCGGATCGTGTTCGCGGGCGACTCCGCGGGCGGTTACCTGGCCTTCGCGACCGCGCTGAGCGCGGTGGAATCGGCGCTGCCGGTCCCGGCGGGGTTGGTCGGCCTGAGTCCGCTGCTCGACCTGGACTACGTCGCCAAACAGGGCTACGAATTCGTCGACCGCGACCCCTACATCCCGCTGACCGCGCTGCGGGCGGTCGCGCGTCTCGGCGCGGAGGTCGACGGGGTCATCGATCCGATGATGTCGCCGGTCAACGGCGCGCTGGCCGGACTGCCGCCGGTGCTGCTGATCGCGGCCGAGGAGGAGGTGCTGCGCTACGACTGCGAGTTGATGGCGCGGCGGCTCACCGCGGCGGGCGTGCCCAACGGGCTGGAGTTGTGGCGCGGACAGGTGCACGCGTTCATGAGCATCGCGCCGAACCTGCCCGAGGGGCGCGCGGCGCTGGGTAGGGTGGCACGGTTCGTGCGCGATGTCGTCGCGCCCGCCGAGCGGGCTCGGACGGCCTGATCACGGTCGGCCGGACGAGTCGAACCCCGCCCCGGAATCCGGGGCGGGGTTCTCTGTACTCACTGTCCGATTGTCACCCGGCGAACCGGGCGTCGGCCGAGATTACTTGGCCGGAGCGACGAACGGCTGGTTGATGGTGGTGAAGTACTGGATCGCCGCACCGATGGCCACCGGAGCGGTGATGAGGATCTGGCCCACCAGGGTGCCGATCGCACCGACGGCCAGGACGCCGGCGACGCAGCCCACCGCGGCAGCCGGGATGAACGGGCCGAACAGGCCGACGATGGTCGCCGAGGCGACGCCGGCGCCCGCGATGCCACCGAGCACGCAGCCCAGCGCGCCGCCGGACAGGCCGCCGACCAGGGTGCCGATGGTGGCGCCCATGCCGATGGTGTCCTTCAGGCGGTTGAACGCCGCGAGCTCACGGTCGTACTCGTTCTTCCACGGCGCCTTGTCCTCGTAGGGGAGGGCGACGGGCTTGTAGACGGCACGGTCCATGTCGAGCTGCGGGGTCAGCGTGGCGGTGTTGCCCGCGATCTCGGCGGCGATCGGGAACTCGAACTCGTCGACGCGGAAGGTCAGGAGGGTGCCCGCGACGGTGGCGCCGTTGGCGGCCTTGATCTTCAGGGCGTTGTCTTCGACGACCAGCGAGCCGGAGTCGGTGGTGATGATCGACTGGGTGTCGGTGGCGTGGGCGGAGAAGTTGATCGCCTCGGCCTCGGCCGGCGCCGCGTTGACAGCACCCGCGGTGACGCCGAGAGCGGCGATCAGCAGCGCCGAGGTGGCGGCGAATTTCCTCATCAGCATTTTCTGGAACCTCGATGTGAAGCGTTCGGAGGGGACTGGTCGATAGAAATGCAGACCAGCTAACGACCGGTGAACCGGTCATGACCGCGAATTCAAATCTTGTTCACCATCAAGACTTGCGGCACGGTGAGATGACGGAAACCAACGCTGCGAGCTGGGTTTTCCGGAACGAACCAGACCGCGCGTTTCCCACTACGCCGAGGTGGTGAGACGAAGATCACAGTGCCTCAGGACGTTTGAAAATCGGACATCGGCGGTCGGGGCGGACGTATCGGAACTGCGGGCACGCGACGTAAGGTCGGGGAGTGCGATTGCTCGTAACCGGCGGAGCCGGATTCATCGGCGCGAATTTCGTCCAGCGGACCGTCACCGAACGACCCGATGTCACGGTGACCGTCCTCGACGCGCTGACCTACGCGGGAAATAGAGCCTCCCTCGATCCGGTCGCCGACCGCATCGATTTCGTCCACGGCGATATCGCCGACCTCGACCTCGTCGACGAACTGGTCAGCGGTGTCGACGCGGTGGTGCACTTCGCCGCCGAATCACACAACGACAACTCGCTGGCCGAACCCTGGCCCTTCGTGCAAACGAATATCATCGGCACCTATTCGCTGCTGCAGGCCGTGCGCCGCCACGACGTGCGCTACCACCACGTCTCCACCGACGAGGTCTACGGCGATCTCACCGCCGAGGCCCCCGCGTTCACCGAAGCGACGCCCTACAATCCGTCGAGCCCGTACTCGGCCACCAAAGCGTCCAGTGACCTGCTGGTTCGCGCGTGGACCCGGTCCTTCGGCGTGCGCGCGACGCTGTCGAACTGCAGTAACAACTACGGCCCCTACCAGCACGTCGAGAAATTCATTCCCCGGCAGATCACGAATCTGATCGACGGCGTCCGCCCGCGCCTGTACGGTGCGGGCCACCAGGTGCGCGACTGGATTCACGTCGACGATCACAATCGGGCGGTCTGGGACGTCCTGGAAAAAGGAAAAATCGGACAGACCTACCTGATCGGCGCGAATGGCGAACTTGACAACAAATCGGTGGTCCGGTTGATCCTCGAGGCATTCGACCGCGACCCCGACGATTTCGATCACGTCACCGATCGGCCCGGCCACGATCAGCGCTACGCCATCGACGCCACGCTGCTGCGCACCGAACTCGGGTGGACTCCGCGTTTCGACGATTTCCGCGCCGGACTGGCCGCCACGGTCGCTTGGTATCGCGAGAACGAAACGTGGTGGCGCGCCGAGAAGGCCGCCACCGAACTGGCCTACGCCCGCGCGGGGGAACGCACACTGGATTCCCCCGCGTAGGCGATTCGGTCGAAAAGTCCGAAAAAGTCAGCCCCACACGATGGTGTGATATTTGGCCACGGCCGCGACCAGCGCGATCGTCGTCGCGCCGATCACCGTCACCGCGGGCGCGAGGGTCGGGGTGCGGCCCTCGGCGTCGGTGAGCCGCAACGGCATCCACCGCAACACCACGGCAAGCCCGACGATCGCCAACGGCACGAAATACCGACCCTGTACGCCGTCGATGATGTAGTAGCCGACCGGCGTGAACGACATGTACAGCGTCACATAGATCATCGCCACGCTCGCCGCCACGACCAGCGCCACGATCAGGGTGCGCCGGAAGGTGGCGGAGGTCGCGTCCATCCGGTCCGCGACGCCCACGCCGACGGCGAAGGCCAGCAGGCAGGCCAGGATCGACAGCGCGGGCACATCGATGTAGGCGAAGCCGAGTTCGCCGAAGAACTGGGTGAACCAGCGCTGGTCACGGTAGGTGATGCTGTCGCCGAACACCCCGACGAAACCGGGCAGGTCCCCGAGGATCTTCTCGCTCAACTGGTCACCGGGCCGCACCGAGGTCCACTGGTGTTCCGGACGCATCAGGCCCATGCCCTCGCCGGTCGGCGCGGCCACCTTCATCCAGAGCGCGAACACCGCCGCGCCCACCGCCGCGAACCCCCACGGGAGCAACCGCCACCGGCCCGCGAAACCGAACCGGTCGGCGGGAACGACGACGATCAGCATCGCCAGCAACACGTAGGTCGGTTTGCTGATCGGCAGCAGCAACGTCGCGGCCAACAGCGCCGCCGTCTCCACCGGACGCAGGCGCTCACCAAGGAACAGGCTCTTGACCAGTAGCGCCGACACCATGATCGCGAGTGCGTTGGTCAACGTGTCGGCGGTGACCGTGCCCGCCTGGAACACCGCGATCGGCAGCACCGCCACGGTGAAGGCCACCCACTGCATCCGGTGCGCGCGCAACGCCCACAGTCCGAAACCGACCACCGCGAGATAGGCCAGCAGTCCGGCCAGGCGGGTCAGCAGCACGAGTCCGCCGACCTCCAGGCCGGTCGCCTCGGCGATCCGGATGCCCAGCGCGGCGGGGATATAGGGGATGGGGGAGTAGGCGGCGGTGTTGGTGAACCAGACCGGCTCGACCTGATCGGAGACCGCCGCGCCCTTGAACCGGTCGTAGTCGGCCGGATCGGCCACCATCGGATCGGGTTCGCTCGGGTTGGTGGTGTAGTCGCGCAGGGCGTAACCCATCAACTCGGTCACGCTGACCGGCACGTCACCGCCGTAGGCGACACCGCGATCGTCGTGGATGCGCTGGGGCAGCACGCCACCGTGCGCGACCTGGTAGGCCCGGCCGAACTGGGTGATCTCGTCGTGTCCCCAGAAGGGGGGTGTGACCACGCTGAACACCGCGCCGAAGACGCCCGCGAGCACGACGAACGCCAGAGTGGCCGCGCCGAAGCGGGCGACCAGGGCGGACCCGATCAGTCCCACGGAGCCCCGAACACCGGACCCGGCGTCGGTGGACTCGGGAGCCTTGTCGCTCCGAGCGGGTTCGGTGGCGGTGTCGACCGTCGCCCCCGCGCCGCGTTCGGCGGGGTCGGCGGCGGTCGTCATCGCGAGGCCCCGTCGTCCGCCGGGCCGCCGACCGCGCGGTAACGCAGGTAGACCAAGCGCGCGGCCTCGTGGCGGGAGCGGCGGATGCCGTCCAGGATCAGCCCTGCCGTCCAGGCCAGGCTGCCCAGCAGCAACAACGTGAACGCCAGGAACAGCGTTGGGAAGCGCGGCACCTCGCCGGTGTTGTAGAACTCGATGACGATCGGGATGCTCAGCACCACCGACACCAGCCACGCGAAGGTGCCCGCGAGACCGTAGAAGGCGACCGGGCGTTCGTGGCGGGCCAGTCCGAAGATCAACGCCAGGATCTTGAAACCGTCGTGATAGGTGCGCAATTTCGATTCACTGCCCGCCGGCCGGTCACGGAAACCCACCGGCACCGCCGTGCGCGGCACCCGCAGATGCAGGGAATGCACGGTCAGTTCGGTTTCGATCTCGAACTCGCGCGACACCGCCGGGAAACTCTTGACGAACCGTCGGGAGAACACCCGGAAACCGCTGAGCATATCTTCGACGTTCTCGCCGAAAACCTTGCCGACCACACCGTTGAGCACCCGATTGCCGGTTTCGTGACCCGCGCGATAGGCCGTCCCGGTCTCATCCTGTCGCCGCACGCCGAGCACGTGATCGTAGGGCCCGTCCACCAGTGTCTTGATCATCAAGGGGGCGGCCGACGCCTCGTAGGTGTCGTCGCCGTCGATCATCAGATAGATATCGGCGTCGATATCGGCGAAGGCGCGGCGGACCACGTTTCCTTTGCCTTTGGTGTGCTCGTACCGGACGATCGCGCCCGCCGCACGGGCCTGTTCGGCGGTCTTGTCGGTACTGAGATTGTCGTAGACGTAGACGACGATTCCCGGCACGGCGGCCTGCAGGTCGGCGACGACCTTGGCGACCGAAGCCTCCTCGTTGTGGCACGGGACCACGGCGGCAATGCGAAGCTCGGTGGAGTCCACCCGGGTCAATCCTCGATGTCGGCGATGAATGGGGAACACCGGGAGGGTACAGGGCTGTGATGTGGTGCGCTCATCCGGATCTCGCCGTCCGGTGGCGTGGACCACTCGACCGCGGCCCGTCCGCGCGGCCGTCGGTGGGGTACCGTCGCCCGGGTGTCCAACCCCGACCTGCCCGCGCCGTCGCTGACCGCGCGACTGATCACCGGCCTGCGTCAGGGTGCGGCATTCCTCGTCGTCGGCGCGATCGGATTCCTGGTCGACGCGGGCACCTACAACCTGCTGGTGTTCTGGGGCGGGGAGGGTGTTCTCTATCACGCGCCGTTGCAGGCGAAGATCATCGCGATCGGCGTCGCCACGGTCGTCACCTACTTCGGCAACAAATGGTGGACCTTCTCACACAAGCGGACCGACAATCCCGCCCGCGAATACCTCCGCTACGCGGTATTCAATGTCGTCGCGATCGGATTGCAACTCGGCTGCCTCGGTTTCTCGCGGTATGTGCTGGATCTGTCCACCCCCCTGTCGGACAACATCTCCGGAACACTGATCGGGCAGATCGTGGCCGTGGTGTTCCGCTACTGGGCCTACGACAAATTCGTGTTCACCGGGAAATCGGCTTCGCCTCCCCCCGGGTCCCCGAATCCGGCCTAGGCTGAACGCGGTGCACGAGTGCGAGGTATGTCGTGGGGCGACCGGCGGGCCCGGTTGCCGGCCCAGCAGGCAGCGCCTCGGATTGATATCCTCGGCCCCGCCGCGAACGGTATCCAGGGGCGTATCTGTCCCGTCGGCACAGTAAGGATTTCGAGGACTTCATGGAGCAGTCGGCTACCCAGGCCGTTACCGACCCGAACGACCAGGCCGAATCCGCGCCCGCCTCGCTGCGCGTCGACCACCGCGCGCCCGATCGGCTGGTGCTGCAACGCGGCATCTTCACGGGACCGTCGGCCAAGATCAGCGACGAGTTGTACGCCGTGGTCAAGGGCAGAGCCCACCGCGAACGGATGACGCTGCGACTGGACAAGGGCGCCACCGCCCACACCAACACCTACTTCGGACGTTTCGCCGCCGCCTACTGGCAGCGCTGGACCACCGTCACCGAGGTGCGCGCCTCGATGGTGCTCGACGTCGCCGACCGCGCCCGCGTGCGCGTCGTCGCCTCCGACATCGCGGGCCACCGCCGCATCATCGGCTCCACCGATGTCGCCGCGAGCGGACCGGTCACCCTCACCGCCCCGCTGGACCAGTACGTCGACGGCGGCGCGCTGTGGCTCGAGTTCGACGCCGTCGGGGGCGAACTGGGCATCGCCGAACTCACCTGGACCTCCGTTGCCCCGGAACGGGTGCGGCCGGTCGCCATCGCCATCTGCACGTTCAACCGCGCCGACGACTGCGCGGAGACAGTCGCCGCACTGGCCTCCGATCCGACGGTGCTGGCCGCCATCGACGCCGTCTACGTCGTCGACCAGGGCACCGACCTGGTGCAGGACCGGGCGCGCTACCGGGAGACCGAGCCCGCCTTCGGCGACAAACTGCGCTACATCCGCCAGCCCAACCTCGGCGGCGCGGGCGGGTTCACCCGCGGCCTCTACGAGGTCTCCGCGGTCAAAGAGCACGCCGACGTCATCCTGATGGACGACGACATCCTGTGCGAACCGGAGACGGTGCTGCGCCTGAACGCCTTCGCCAACTCCACGGTGGAACCCACCCTGGTCGGCGCGCAGATGCTGTTCCTGCTCAACCCCGACTACCTCAACGTCGGGGCCGAGGAGGTGCATCTGCACGAACTCAAGCACGGCCAGCGGGTCGCCAAGGCGCTGCGTAACACCAGCATGCTCAAGAAGAACCAGGAACGCCGCGTCGACGCGGGCTACAACGCCTGGTGGACCTGCCTGATCCCGGCCGAGGTGGTCGCCGAGATCGGTCTGCCGCTGCCGATCTTCTTCCAATGGGACGACGTCGAATACGGCGTGCGCGCCAAGCAGCACGGATTCACCACCGTCACGCTGCCCAACGCCGCGGTGTGGCACGCCGATTTCTACTGGAAGGACTACGACGACTGGGCGCGCTATTTCAGCACGCGCAACTCGCTCATCGTCGGCGCGCTGCACGCGGACCTGGACGGCAAGGCCATCACCAAGCAGTTGTTCCGCAACATGTCCGAACAGTTGGTCGCCATGCAATACGGCCTGGTGCACACCACCCTGCAAGGCATCGAGGATTTCCTCGACGGGCCGAAGATCCTGCGCGACGGCGGTATCGCGGCGTTGGCCGCGGCTCGCACCAGCCGCGCCGACTACGCCGAGACGATCAAACATCCGGCGGCCACCCCGCCCGTGCCCTCCGGTGAGATCCAGTTGCGGCGGGCGGGCGGCGAACCCAGCCGCGCCCTGCTCGTGCTGATCAAGCGGGCCATCAACCAGTGGTTCGGCCGCACCCAGCACGGTCTGATCGGCGTCACCCGCGAGGACGCCTACTGGTGGCACGTCGCCCTGTTCGATCACGTGGTCGTCACCGACGCCTCGCAGTCGGGTGTGCGGGTGCGCCGCCGCGACAAGGCCCGCGCCCGTGCCCTGCTGCTGCGCATGGTCCGTGTGCTGCGCAGGCTGCGCCGTGAACTGCCCACGCTGCAACAGCAGTACCGCGCCGCCGCGCCGGAACTCACCAGCCGCGCCAACTGGGAACGCCTCTACGGCATCTCCGCGAACGACTGAGTCGCGTCACGTGCCGAAACGGGCCGGGCACCGCAATGGTGCCCGGCCCGTTTCGCGTTCGTCGGCGGCGCGGTCAGAGGAACAGGTCGGTGCTGAGGGGGCCGTCGCCGGGGACGGCGCGGTATTTGTCCAGGTCGGTGATGCCGTGGGCGGCCAGGACTTCGTCGTCGAGGAAGAAGTTGCCTGTGGTCTCCCGCGCCGGCGAGGTGAGCACCAGGTAGGCGGAGTCGGCGTAGATCGCGGGGGTGCGCGAGGTGGCCATCATCTCCGGGCCGCCGAGCAGGTTCTCCACCGCGGCGGTGGCGATGGTGGTGCGCGGCCACAGCGAGTTGACGCCGATCCCGTCGCCCTTCAATTCCTCGGCCAGACCGAGCGTGGTCAGCGACATGCCGTACTTGGCGATGGTGTAGCCGAGCGAGGCTCCCGCCCACTTGGGGTCGAGGTTCAGCGGCGGGGACAGCGTCAGGATGTGCGGGTTGCGGCCCGCGGCGGCCGAGGCGCGCAGGTGCGGGATGCTCAGCTTGGACAGCAGGAAACTGCCGCGGCAGTTGATGTCCTGCATGAGGTCGTACTTCTTCATCGGTAGCGCGTCGGTGGGCGACAGGTCGATCGCGGAGGCGTTGTTGACGACGATGTCGATGCCGCCGAAACGGTCCACGGTCTGTCGCACGGCTTCGGCCACCGACTCGTCGTCGCGCACGTCGCCGACGAAGGCCAGGACCTGACCGCCGGTCTGCTCGAGTTCGGCGGCCGCGGTGTGGATGGTGCCGGGCAGTTTGGGATGCGGCTTGTCGGTCTTGGCGATGAGGGTGATGTTCGCGCCGTCGGCGGCGGCCCGTTTGGCGATCTCGAGACCGATGCCGCGGCTGCCGCCCGACATGATCACCGTCTTGCCCGCGAGCGGTGTGGATGCCGGTTCCGTCATGACGTGCTCCTGTCGTCGAGGTCGCGGGCGATCGCCGCCCGCGGGCGTGTGCCTATGACCGAGCCTAACCCATACCTATGCAACTGGTTGCATAGGGTGGTCTACGGAGACGAGAAAGGGCGTCGGACCGCACCGGTCCGACGCCCTTCCCGAGCCGTGACTACGCGCCCGCCACCAGCGCGAGGATCAGGATCAACAGCACGAACACCGCGATGATCACGAACGGCAGGAACACGAACAGCACACCCGGCGTCTTCTGCGGGCCCAGGCCGATCGCCCCGTTCAGGAAGACCACCGCAGGCGGCTTGTAGTACACCCGCGCCCCCGGGCCCGGCGTCACCTGCACCAGCAACTGCGCCGCGCCCATGTCGAACAACCACGGCGTCGCCACCCACACGTGATGGGTGCCCGGCCCCACCGGGATGTGGTTCTCACCCCAGCGTGTGATCGGCACCTGGTGGCCGTTCACCCGGATCTTCGGCTTGGTCAACAGCCCCAACATGAACGAGAACCACTCGTAGGAGGCGTCCACGGTGATCCCCGGCGGCGCGGGCGGCACATGCTGCGGAACCTGCCCGTACTGCGGCTGCGCACCATACGGCGGTTGCTGCCCGTAGGACTGCGGCCCGTACGGCTGCGGCATCGGCTGCCGCGGCGCGGCCCCATACGGCTGCTGCGGCGCCGCCTGACCGTACGGAGGTTGCGGCACTTGCTGATTCGCCCCCGACTGTCCGTACGGGTGACCCGCCTGACTCGCCCCGGGCTGCCCGTAAGGCTGCGGGACCTGGGGGTTCGACCCGGACCCGCTGTACGGCTGCTGTGGTACCTGCTGGTGCGGCCCCGACTGACCGTATGTCGGCGGAACCTGCTGGTGCGGCGCCGATCCGCCGTGCGGCTGCGCGGGCTGACCCGGCCCTGGCCACTGTCCGGGCTGTGCGCCCTGAGGCGGATTGCCGCCGGGGTAACTCATCCATCTCTCCCAGGATCGTGAGTGTGCGAGGCGAATCTACCGTGACACGGCCTGGTCATCGCCGCGAGTCGCGGTCACGGTACAGCCGCCGCACCTCCCGGGAGATCTCGCGGTGCGCCTTGGCCCGCTCGGCCTGCAAGCGCTTGTCGGTGCGGGCCTGCATCCACTCGTTCTCCTTGGCGAGTTTGCGGTAGCTGTCGAGGCGGCGCCGCGGGAGTTCGCCACTGTCCAGGGCGGCCAGCACCGCGCACCCCGGCTCGGTGGAGTGCGCGCAGTCATCGAAACGGCAGGCGGCGGCGAGGGATTCGACGTCGCTGAAGGTGCGTTCGATGCCCTCGGCGGCGTCCCACAGTCCGACCCCGCGCAGTCCGGGGGTGTCGATGAGGGTCTGTCCGCCCGGCAGCGGACGCAGTTCCCGGTGCACCGTGGTGTGCCGGCCCTTCTGGTCGACCGAGCGCACCGCCCGCGTCGCGAAGACCTCCGCGCCGAGCAGCGCGTTGGCGAGCGTGGATTTCCCCGCGCCGGATTGTCCGATGAGCGCGACGGTGCCCACGAGCAGCGCGGTGAGCACGTCGAGCCCCGCGCTCGTGTCGGCGCTCACCGCGACCACGGCGGCGCCGGGCGCCACGGCCCGCACCTCCTCGATCGGGATCCATTGCGCCGCGTCCGCTTTGGTGAGCACGACGACGGGAGTGGCGCCGCTCTCCCAGGTCAGGGCGAGCATGCGTTCGATCCGGCCCAGGTCGACATCGCCGTCACAGGCCGTGCAGATCAACACCGTGTCGACGTTGGCGGCCAAGGTCTGCGCCTCGGAGCGGCGCGAGGCCGTCGAACGCCGGATCGCGGTGCGTCGGGGCAGCAGGGCGCGCACATTCGCCTCGGCGTCGACGCACACCCAGTCGCCGGTGCACAGGCCGTGGAGTTCGGAATCGGCGCGCGGACAGCGGGCGCGCATCGGGCCGGACGGGCCCGCCACATCGCATTCGCCGCGGTCCACGCGCAGCACCCGCGCGGGCACACAACCGTCGGGGAGGAGCGGAAGATAGTCGCGGGCGAGGTTTTCGGTCCAGCCGTAAGGTACGAGCAGGTCGTAATCGACCATGTCGGAGACGTCCTTCGTCGGGCGCTGGGCCCGACGTGGGCTCAGCGCAGGAGATTCGAGGGGGAGGTTCGGGCGGCGACACGCGCCGCCGCGGCGCGGGCGGGCACGACGAACCGAATCGTTGTCTGCACGGTCACCTCACCTCCTCGTCTCATTCCACTTCCGTCGGTTTCCCACACCCTGCCGGAACGCGCGCACGGGCGCAACGTATTTTCCGGGGGAGCTCAGTCCTTGTCGGGCGGGCCGAACTGTTCCTGCCTGCCGAGGGAGTGCAGGTGGAACCACTCGCGCAACCCGGCCGGATCGCGCCTGGTCACCAGGAAGAACCAGGAGAAGCGAATCCACTCCTGCGGCAACAGTTTCCGCATACCGGGCTGGGCCATCAGGTAGCCGCGGTTGCGGTAGGTGAAATACCGCTTGATCGGGTCGTCCGGGTACTGCGTGTGCATCCGGCCGCCCAGGATCGGCTTGAACTCCGCCGAACCGTTGGGATGCAGGTAGGCGGTCTGCAAGCAGGTGCCGAACGGCAACCCGGAACGCACCAGCCTGCGGTGCACCTCGACCTCGTCGCCGCGCACGAACAGCCGCAGATCGGGAACGCCGATCAGATCGATCGCCTTCGCCGAGATCAGCGCGCCGTTGAACAGCGACGCGATACCGGGCAGGAAATCCTCCTCGCCCAGTTCCGACCGCAGTCGACGCCACACCACGCCGCGCCGCAGCGGGAAGGCCAACCGGTCCGGCTCGTCGATGTCGCACACCACCGGCGACACCTCGGCCAGACCGTGCCGGTCGGCGCAGTCCAGCAGGGTGGCCAGCACCTCGGGACCTTCCGGCCTGCCGTCGTCGTCGGCAAGCCACACCCAGTCCGCGCCCTGACTCAGCGCGTGCAGGATGCCGAGCGCGAACCCGCCCGCACCGCCCAGATTGTGCGCCGAACCCAGATAGGTCGCCTCGATGGGCTGATCGTTCACCAAGTCGGCGACCTCGGTCTCGTTGCCGTTGTCGATGACGATGAGATGGTCGACCCGACGGGACTGGGAGGCGAGCACCTTCAACGATTCGGCGAGCAGATCGCGTCGCCGGTGGGTGACCACGACCGCGATGATCCGCGCCTCCGGACCCGTACCCGCCGCGGGTTGCACGGCCGCCGCGTCCAGCAGCGGGGGGATCGGGTCGTCGGCCTGCGAACTCATGCCTGGTTCCGCTCCAGTTCTCGTTGCTCGGCCGTCGCGGCGTCCGCCGACCGTTCCGTCTCCAGTTCACGCAGCACCGTCGCGACGTGATTTCCGGCGTCGGGGCCCTCGTAGGCCCGGACCACCTCCTCGATTCCGCCACGCTGCCGGATCTGACCGTGGTCGATCCACAATGCGGAATCGCAGAGTTGGGCGAGGAATTCGTTGGAATGACTCGCGAACACCAGGATGCCAGACCGGGCGACCAGTTCCCGGAGCCGCAGTCGGGCCTTCTTCATGAATTCCGCGTCGACCGCGCCGATGCCCTCGTCCAACAGCAGGATCTCGGGGTCGATCGAGGTGACCACACCCATCGCCAAGCGCACCCGCATACCGGTGGAATAGGTGCGCAACGGCATCGACAGGTATTCGCCGAGTTCGGTGAAATCGGCGATCTCGTCGATCTTGGCGAGCATCTGTTTGCGGGTCTGCCCGAGGAACAGTCCGCGGATGATGATGTTCTCGTACCCGGAGATCTCCGGGTCCATGCCGACGCCGAGATCGAACACCGGCGCGACCCGTCCGCGAATGCGGGCGCTGCCGCGCGAGGGTTCGTAGATTCCCGACAGCAGGCGCAGCAGCGTCGATTTGCCCGCGCCGTTGTGACCGACCAGGCCGACGCGATCGCCTTCCTTGAGCGACAGGTTGATGTCGCGCAGCGCCTCGACCACCACGACATCGGATTGGTTGCGACCGATCGCGCCGCCCGCCTTGCCCAGGAACGCTTTCTTCAGCGACCGGGATTTGGCGTCGAAGATCGGGAACTCCACCCACGCCTGGTGGGTTTCGATGCTCACTCCAGAGCTCACGCGGGAGCCTCCTCAGACCCAGTACGGGACGCGGGAACGGAACTGTTTCATCGCCAGCACCGCGACGATCCAGCCGATGACGGTGATGGCGCCGACCACGACCCAGTGCCGCAGCGCCTGCGGTTCGCCCAGCAACGGCGCGCGCACGATCTCGAGGTAGTGGAAGGTGGGGATGATCTCCACCAGTCGGGCCCGGTCACCCGCGCCGACCTGCGATTGCAGCGTCTTGGTCGTCCACATGACCGGGGTGAGCACGAACAGCATCAGCGTGGTGCTGCTCAGGATCGGGGCGATGTCGCGGTAGCGGGTGGCGAAGATGCCGAACACGATCGAGACCCACATCGCGTTCAGGAACAACAGGAGCATGGCGGGAATCGCGAGCAGACTCGACCAGCTCAGGTTCTCCCACACGCTGAACGCGACGAGCAGCGCCAGATAGATGACCATGTTGTGGGCGAAGAACAGGAACTGCCGCCACACCATCCGGTAGATGTGCACGCTCAGCGCGGACGGGAGTTGTTTGATCAACCCCTCGTTGGCGATGAACACGTCCGAACCCTCGAGAATGCTGGCCTGGATCACGTTCCACACGATCAGGCCGACCGTCACATAGGGCAGATATTCGCGCAGCGGCTGATCGAGCAGCGTCGCGTAGAGAATGCCCATCGCGGCGGCTTGCAGACCGGTGGCGATGGTGATCCAGAACGGGCCGAGCACCGAGCGGCGATAGCGCTGTTTGATGTCCTGCCAGCCCAGCGACAGCCACAGTTCGCGCTGGGAGAATCCGTCGCGGAAATCCTTGAACGCGCGACGGAAGGTCTGCGAGTCGGACACGATCGGCCCGTCGGGGACGCCGGGACCGACCGTGGTCGTCGTTTCGTCTTTCCCGGATTCGGCCGGATCGCTCACCGTGGCGGATTCCTCCGAGGATAGTGAGCGCGATTCCGCGGGCACCGGGCTCTGGTCTGAATGCACTGAGCTCTCATCCGAACGCACTGAGCTGTCTTCCGAACGCACCGGGCTTTCTTCAGGACGCGCCGGACTCACATCGGAGTCGGGGCGAGCGGCAGCGGAGGGCACGGTCCCCGACACTACCCGCCCTTATTCCCGCACGGCGTCGCCGGTGCACAGGGCTACCGCCAACTCCGCGACCCGCCGACACGGCACGCCGAAGGCCCGGTTTCCTACAGGTACTGGCCCGAACCGCCGGTGACGTGGTCGGCGCGCCCGCCGCGTGGGTCGACGGCGTGGATCCCCGGTGGCAGCGCGCCCTGCCGCATCTGCTCGAGCTGGGCGCGCGCGGCCATCTGCTGGGCGAACAACGCGGTCTGGATGCCGTGGAACAGCCCCTCCAGCCAGCCGACCAGCTGCGCTTGGGCGATGCGCAGTTCGGCGTCGCTGGGCACGCCGTCCTCGGTGAACGGCAGGGTCAGCCGTTCGAGTTCGTCGCGCAACTCCGGGGCCAGGCCCTGTTCGAGTTCGCGCACCGAGGATTTGTGGATCTCGCGCAACCGCGTGCGACTGGCGTCGTCGAGGGGAGCCGCGCGCACCTCCTCTAGCAACTGCTTGATCATGGTGCCGATCCGCATGACCTTGGCGGGCTGCTCGACCATGTCCGCCAGCGATTCGCCCGCGCCGCCCTCGGCGTCGTCGGATTTCTCGCCGCGCTCACCGAGCACCTGACCGGTCAGCGGGGTGCCCGCGTCGGCGGGGATGACCAGCGGCTGTCCGTCCGGGCCGACGACGACGATGGAATCGGGTGCCTCGTCCGAGTGCGTCATGGCTTCCATCATGTCCTCTCCGCGGCCCGCGCGCCGAACCGGGCGGTCGCCGGTCGGTGTCTGCGCGCGGTCGCGGCGTCCTAAACTGTTCGGGTCGTCGTGTGGTTCGGATTCGCTCGAAAGTCGGTCGCCATGCAGAGTCCCCGTTGCCCGCGTCCCCGGTCGCGCCCCCGGGAGCTGTCGCGCGCGCATCCGGCGGTCGGAGGGAACACGGTTACGCCGCCCCGGCCACTGCCCTTAGAGTGGCCAGCATGACTTACGACGTCGCGAGGGTTCGGGGCCTGATACCGTCCCTGGGCGACGGGTGGATCCATCTGGACCCCCAGGCGGGCATGCTGGTCCCCGACGCGGTATCGCGCGCGGTGTCAACGGGTTTCCGCACCTCCTCGTTCTCCCACATCGGTCGGCACGGCGCCGCCGTGCGCAGCGCCGCGGTCCTGGACGCGGCCCGCGAAGCCGTCGCGGATCTGGTCGGCGGCGATCCGGCGGGCGTGGTCCTCGGCCCCGACCGGGCGGTGCTGCTGGCCTGGCTGGCCGAATCGCTGAGCTCCCGGCTCGGGCTCGGCACCGGCATCGTGCTGTCCCGGCTGGACGACGAAGCCAATGTCGCTCCCTGGTTGCGGATCGCCAACCGCTACGGCGCGCACGTGCGCTGGGCCGAGGTCGAGATCGAGACCTGCGAGATGCCCTCCTGGCAGTTCGAGGAGCTGATCGGACCCACCGCCCGCCTGGTCGCGCTCACCGCCGCGTCACCGATCGTCGGCTCGGCCCCCGCGGTGCGGGTCGCCGCCGACCGGGTGCACGAAGTCGGCGGGCTGCTCGTGGCCGACGCGTTCGGCGCCGCCCCCTACGCGCTGATCGACATCGACGAACTCAACGCCGACGTGGTCGCCCTGAGCGCGCCCGCGTGGGGCGGCCCGCAGATCGGCGCGCTGGTCTTCCGCGATCCCGCCTTCCTCGACCGCATCCCGTCGATGTCGCTGAACCCCTACGCCAAGGGGGCCGAACGCCTCGAGGTCGGCGGTCACCAGTACGCGCTGCTGGCCGGGCTCACCACCTCGATCGATTTCCTCGCCGGCCTCGACGAACGCGCCACCGGCACCCGCCGCGAGCGGCTCGAGATCTCCATCACCTCGTTGCAGGACTACCACGATCAACTGTTCGAGCATCTGATGGACACCCTGGACAAGATCCCCAACCTGACGGTGATCGGCCGCGCCTCCACCCGCATCCCCACCGTGAGTTTCACCCTCGCGGGCATGCAGGCGGAGAAGGTCGCCGCGAAACTGGCCGACGCCAGGATCGGCACCGTCAGCGGCGTGCACGGCGGCAGCAGACTGCTCGACGCGCTCGGCGTCAACGACGAGGGCGGCGCGGTGACGGTCGGTCTGGCCCCGTACACCACCCGGTTCGAGATCGACCAACTCGGCCGCGCCCTCGGCGCGCTGGAGTAATCCGCTCAGTCCCGCACGCGCAGCACGACCTTGCCGAACGCCTCGGAGGAATCCAACAACCGGTGCGCCTCGGCCGCCTGCGCGATCGGCACCTCGGCGTGCACGATCGGCGCGACCGTCCCGTCGGCCACCAGCGGCCACACGTGCTCGCGCACCTGCGCGACGATCGCGCCCTTGCCGTCCGGGCCGTCGGTCGGTCGCCCGCGCAGGTTCGTCGCGTGCACGCTGCCCCACTTGCGCAGCAGCACACCGAGATCCAGTTCGCCGCGCACCCCGCCCTGCATCCCGATCACCACCAGGTGACCGTGCGGGGCCAGCGCCGCCACATTGCGGCCCAGGTAGGCCGCGCCCATGTTGTCGAGGATGACGTCCGCGCCGCCGCGCTCGCGCACCACCTCCACGAAATCCTGTTCGCGATAGTTGATCAGCACCGTCGCGCCCAATTCGGCGCAGCGGCGCAGCTTCTCGTCCGACCCCGCGGTGACCGCGACCGTCGCGCCGAGTCGCCGCGCGACCTGGATGGCGTGCGTGCCGATCCCGCTGCCGCCGCCGTGCAGCAGCACCAACTGACCCGCGCGCAGGCCCGCCGTCATCACCAGATTCGACCAGACCGTCGCCGCCACCTCGGGCAGCGCCGCGGCCGCCGCGAGATCCAGCCCGTCGGGCGCCGGAAGCACCTGCTCGGCCGGCGCCGCGACCCGTTCGGCGTAGCCGCCGCCCGACAGCAGCGCGCACACCCGGTCACCCTTCGAGAAACCGGACACCTCCGCGCCGACCTCGGCCACGATCCCGGCGCACTCCAGACCCATGATCCGCGTCGCCCCCGGCGGCGGATCGTAGAAACCCTGCCGTTGCAGCAGATCCGCCCGGTTCACTCCCGCCGCCACCACATCGATCAGCACATCGCCCGGACCGGGCGCCGGCTCCGCGGTCTCCCGCCACCGCAGGACCTCCGGGCCGCCTGCCTCGTCCATTTCGATTGCGTGCACTGGGATGTCCTCTCCGTGACGGCGCGACCGGTCGTCGGCCAGGCTACTCGACGGGCGGGTGCCCACAGCTGGACAGAACCGTTCACCGATCGTGACCGCGCGCCGATCCCGTCGCGTCCCGATAACGATTTCCCCAGCTCAGAGGGGCCTACAATGGCCGAGTGCACCCCGAAACGAACGGAAGCGTCCGCGTCGAGCCGCGCTGGCTCGACCCGGCACAGCAGCGGGCGTGGCGGGCCTACATGGACGGTCACCAGCGTCTGGCGACCGAGCTCAACCGGCAATTGCAGCGCGATTCGGAACTCAGCCTCGCCGAATACCGCATCCTCGTCCTGCTGTCGGAGGCCCCCGAGCGTTCGCTGCGCATGAGCGAACTCGCCGACGGCGTCCTGTCCTCTCGCAGCCGCCTCACCCACCAGATCCGCCGCTTGGAAGCCGACGGCCTGGTCAGCCGCAGCACCTGCCTCGAAGACGGTCGCGGCGTCGTCGCCGAACTCACCGACGAGGGCTACCGCCGTCTCGAGGCCGCCGCCCCCGGCCACGTCGAAGCCGTCCGCAAAGGCTTCATCGACCTGCTGACCCCGGCGCAACTCGAACTGGTCGCCGACATCTTCACCCGCATAGACACCGCCCTCACCGACCCCCGCCCCTGACCCACACATTGGGCAGCCCCCACCCCGCAAGGTAGAGTCCCCGGACGGGTCACCCACCTTCGACCCGCCGGGAGACGTGGCAGAGCGGCCGAATGCACTCGCCTTGAAAGCGAGCGTCGCGAGAGCGACCGGGGGTTCAAATCCCTCCGTCTCCGCCCTTCTGTCGAGGTCTATTTCAGATCGAACGCGAGTCGCAGAGCCTCGCTCAGATCTTGTTCCTGTTCAGGGTGGAACCATCCGATCTGCGCTCCCAGATCGGCGACCGGAATCGTGTACACCAAGTCACAGTTCACCACGGAGTTCTTCGCCAGGCCGTTGCGCCGGCCCACGGATACCTCGGTGGACAGGCCGCGGATGGTCGAGGTGATCGCGGCGACCGTGACTTGATTCAGATGCGGTCGGATGATCTCGCGAGTGAGGACCAACACGGGCCTGACCTTGCCCAAGCGGGCGCTGTGGATAGGTCGCATCAGTCGATATCGGGGAACGCTTGACGGGTACCGGTCGTGATCTCCTCGATCTCGGCGTGCGCCTCGTCGCTGGCCTGGGCCAATGCCAAGATGTCGGCTTCGGCCAGGCGATGGCGGCGCTCTCGTTCGAGGGCCTCCAGGACGTAGGCGGTGCGGTTGGATGTTTGGCCGTCGATGAAGGCCAAGACCTCATCCGGTACGCGGATCGTGATCTGTGACATGCATTAAGCATACCAAAATGGTATGCACTGCGGCGGTCGCGGTGATCCGATATGAGCTCGATGCCAGTTCGCCCATGCCACCGACAGATTCGATTCGAGAGCGTGTGTCGCGAGACAGCCGGGGTTCAAATCGCTCCGTCTCCGTCTTTGCCTTCGAAGGGCCCCGAATTGATTCCCGCTGAACAGAATTCAGCGGAGACTGTGCACCTCGGGTGGCTTTGTCCACGGCTCAGGTTCGATAGATATCACTTCTGTGTCCGACGTCCACCACCGTCACGACCATTCTCTTGTCGTCCACCCGGTAGATGATTCGGTAGGTGCCGCGTCTCGCCGAGAATCTGTCGTCGAGCGGTGGCGCCAGTCGCTTCCCCACTCGGTACGGGTTGTCGAGTAGCGGACCGGTCATGAATTCGTAGGCCGCGACCGCGATCGATTCGGGTAAGCGTGTAGTCAACATGCGCCGCACTGTCGGAGTGGTCTCCAGGCGGTACGGAGTCACCGGCGGTTCGCCATGGCTTCGGCCAACTCGTCGTCGGTCACGATCTCACCGCGCGCCAATTCGGCGTCGGAGCTGATGAGCCGAGCCACGGTTTCGTTGTCGGTGAGAATCGCGATCGTTTCCTCGAGTGCTTCGAGGTCCTCGGGGGCGATGAGCACCGCCGCGGGCTCGCCGTGCACGGTGATGGTGACGCGCTCGTGTTGGGTGTGGACGCGGCTCACGACCTCGGACAGGGTCGCTTTGACTTCAGCGAGCTTCATAGTCATAAGTATGACCAATTCTGGGGGGCGGTCAAGTTTCTCGCTGGGATTCAGGTGGCGGAGTGGGAGGTCGTGGTGAGGTGGGTGAGCAGGTCTATGGCCTGGTCGAGGCGTTGTTCTTCGAGGGCGGGGCGGGGGTAGGTGTGGCGGAAGATGGATTCGCCGTCGAACATGTGCAGCAGTGAGGTGGTGATCAGGCGGGTGAGGTCCGGGGGGACGGTGTCGGGGAGGGCTTCGATCGCGGCGGTCTCGACGTCGTCGATGAGGGCGCGGGCGACGGGCGCGAGACGTTCGCGCAGGTCGGGTTCGGTGCGGGCGGCGACGAGGAGTTCGAACCAGACGACGTTGGTTTCGTGGCGGATGGCCGAGCGGGCGTAGCGGACCAGGTCGGCCGGGCCCGGTGGTGTGGTGGCGAGGTCGCGGAAGGCGGCCATGTGGCGGCGGCCGACTTCTTCGGCGGCGGCGACCACCACGTCGAGTCGGGTGTCGAAGTGCCGGAACATCCCGCCTTTGGAAATGCCGGAGCGGGCGCAGATCTCGTTGAGGGAGGTGCGGTGGTAGCCGACTTCCTCGATCGCCTCGATGGTGGCGGTTACGAGTTTCGCGATGGTGGCTTCGCGGCGTTCGGCTTGGGTGCGTCGGGTGGGTGCGGTCACCTCGCGCCCGCGCGCAGGAACTGTCCGGTGCGGCGGCGGCCGAGGACTTCGGTCGGTGTGCCGTCGCCGAAGACCTGTTCGCCGCCGATGAAGACGGCGCTGACGGCGGCGTCGTTGCGATTGACCATGCGGGGCAGGTTATCGAATGCGGGGACGGGGCTCTCGGCGTAGGCGTCGAGGCTGTCGTCGAGGTGTTCGGGGTCGATCACGACCAGGTCGGCGCGGTCGCCTTCGCGCAGGTGACCCGCGTCGATGTCGTACCACTGCCCGAGTTCGCCGGTGAGTCGGTGCACGGCCTGTTCCAGGGTGAGGAAAGGGCGGCCTGCCTGTTCGGCGTCGCGGACGCGGCGCAGGAAGCGCAGCCCGAAGTTGTAGAAGGCCATGTTGCGCAGGTGCGCGCCCGCGTCGGAGAAACCGATCTGCACGCCGGGGTCCGCGCCGAGTTTTTCCAGGTATTCCGGCCGGTGGTTGGAAATGGTGGTGCGCCAACGCAGTTTGGTGCCGTGTTCGACCACGAGGTCGAGGAAGGCGTCGACGGGATGGATTCCGCCGCGGGCGATGCCGACCTGTCCGAAGGTCTGTCCGATGACGGTCTCGTCGGGGCAGTCGACGATCTCGGCGTCGAAGAAATCCCGATGCCAGACGCGCATACCGAATTTCGCGTCGTATTGGCGGCGGAATCGGCGGCGGTAGTTCTCGTCCTGCATGAGCGCGTTCCGCGCGACCTGGTCGGACAGGTGCAGTGCCGCCGCGCCCGCCCCGAATTCCTCGAAGATGACCAGGTCGATGCCGTCGGCGTAGACCTCGAACGGTACGGGGAGGTGTTGCCAGCGGAAGTCGCCGCCGAATCGGTTGAGGAAGCGCGCGATCGGTCCCATGATGTGCACGATCAGCGGGTTGGCTTTGATGTCGGCGGCCGAGAGCAGGGTGGTCTTGAGTTTGCGGCGGCCGATGCCGAGGCTGCTGGTGGTCATGGCGATGATGCTGCGCGGTGAGGTGATGTCGGGGCCCGCTTGCAGGACGCGGCCGCGTTCGCGCAGGATCGCGTTGAGCCGGCGTCGTTCTCGCGCTTTGGCGTAGGTGGAGGGCAGGGTGCGCGAGCGGCAGGTGTCGCCGTCGAGTTTGTCGAACAGCAGTTGCTGGGCGGACATGCCGACGAATCCGGCGTCGAGCGCGTCGACGAGCGCGGTCTCCATGGCGGCGAGTTCGGCGGGGTCGGGCCGCACGTCCTTGCGGGTGGCGCGGTCGAGCCCGAGTCGGGCGGCGCGCAGGTCGGAGTGGCCGAGGAAGGCGGCGATATTGGGGCCGAGGGGCAGGTCCTCGAGCGCCGCGACGTATTCGGCGGCGCAAGTCCAGGTCTTCTGTTCGGCGATGGCGTCTATGACGTGGCGGCGCGGGATCGCTTCGACCCGGCCGAAGATGTCGCCGGCGACGACCGGGTCGACGTGCACGGTGGACAGCGAGCAGGAGCCGAGCAGCACGGTGGTGACGCCGTGCCGCACCGATTCGGTGAGCGCGGGCGCGCGCAGCACCTCGATGTCGTAGTGGGTGTGGATGTCGACCATGCCGGGGATGACCCACCGGCCTGTCGCGTCGATGACGCGCGGGCAGCCGGTGGTGTCGAGGGGTTCGGCGCTGACGGCCGCGACACGTCCATCGCGCAGGCCGAGGGTGCGGATCGCCGACGCCGCGCCGGTCCCGTCGAACCACCGCCCGTTCTCGATGATTGTGTCGTAGCTCACTCAAACATAGAAACCTTTCGGTCGCTAAGTTGTCAAGACTGGTCTTCCCGCCGGACGAAATTGGGGCGCAGATCGTCATCCGGCGCGTCGAAATAGCGGTGGAAGGTCGGGGTCAGACCGGAGGAGATCGGCGGATTCACCCAGGACCAGTCGGTCGGACAGGTGCGTCCCGCGCTCTGCTCGCGCGTGACGTGATCGCAGAACTGCTTGGCCACCGTGTGGTGGTCCACGATGTGCACGCCGGCCTTGCGATAGCTGAACAACACCGCTTTGTTCAATTCGATCAACGCCTGATCGCGCCACAGCGTGCGGGCGTGCGAGGTGTCCAGTTCCATCATGTCGGCGATCAGCGGCAGCATGTTGTAGCGATTGGTGTCGGCGAGATTGCGCGCGCCGATCTCGGTGCCCACATACCACCCGTTGAACGGCGCGAATGGATAGGTCACCCCGCCGATCTCCAGATTCATGTTCGAGACCGCCGGAACCGCGTGCCATTTGAGTCCAAGACCGGCGAACCAGTCGAAATCGGGGTGTTCCAGGTCGACTTCGCGATTGAGTTCGGTCGGCACGTCGAACCAGCGGATCGGCTCGTCGGGGGTGCTGATCAGCACGGGCAACACGTCGAAAGGCGTTCGCGCGCCGCGCCATCCGAGTTTCATCGCGAATTCGGTGATCGCGATGTGGGCGGCGTCCCCGGTGACGGTGCCGTCGCCGTTGCGATATCCGGCGTAGCGGATCAACTGCGGGCTGATGATGCGGTGTTCGCCGCCGTCGAGTGCGCGCGGCGGGCCGACCGAGATCGTGGACTGCACCGCGCCGCCATTGGTGGCGAGTTCGAGATGCTGCCAGCACACTTCCGCGAGATCGCGGGCGGTGCGGACCTGGCGGGCGTCGACGAGTTTGAGGGAGCGCCAATGTTTGCGGCCGACGCAGCGGGCGTGATTGCGCCAGGCGAGTTTGGCTCCGACCAGGATTTCCTCACTGGTCTGTGAATAGTCGCCGTGCTGTTCGAGCAGGGCCAGGGCATTGCGCCTGCGACGGTCGGGCAGGTGCGCCAATTCGGGCTGTCGGAAGAATTCGTCGCACTCGCGCAGGCGTCGGCGTAGTTCGACTCCGGAAAGCTGTGTGTCGGTGCTGTTCTCGGGCTGCGGAACGGGTAACACAGGGTTCAATTTTTCTTCTCCGGGCTGGCATCGGTGGTGCGGCCGAACGGGCGGATATCTACTTCGCTCAGGAATCGACGCGATGCCGCCGCGGGTGGTCCGCGCCCGCCGATGCCGGGCAATTGCCCGCCGGGTCTCCGCGGTTCGGCGGGTGGCGCTGTCCGGTCCGGGCGACCGGTGCTCGCGCGACCGCGCACAGTGCCGTGACCTGGTGGCACGGCAGTGGTGTGTGCGGTCATCTGAATCCCCATCGACGCCGGAACGGCCCGTTCAGCAGACTAGGCGGGGTGTGCTGACCATGTGCCCGGATTCGCGGTTATTCCACCGGTTTCGACACTGTAGAAAATGGCATCGACCGGTCGGTATGCATAGGGGAGCAAACCGGGAAACGGAAGAATGCCCATCGGTCTCGACCGGCGCGGATGCGTGGGATATCCGCCGGTGAATTCCTACCGCCCCGTTTATGCGGTCGGAAACGGGGAGGCAACCCGTTATTACACGGAAGTGCTGCGGCGGATGAGCGAACAGTGTCGGTTGACACCATCGTCGACAGTCTGTTGTGGTCGATGACGAAACGTTCTCCAGTGCCCGGGGAACACCGGTACTCGTCAGTATCGTGGGCGAGATGACGAGCAAGCTGTTCCGACGGGACGCGCGACGTCGGTTCGGCATCGCCGCGACGACCACGCTGATCCTGCTCGGTGGCGCGCTCCCAGCGGCGTCCGCCGACCCGGTCGTGCCGCCCACCGGATCTTCGACCGAGCAGGACACGCCACCGCCCGCCGAGCCCACCACCCCCGCCCCGCTGCACTCCCGGATCGCCCGCGTCGAACCGATCGATGATCGTTGGCTGCGCGTCTTCGTGGACTCGCCCGCCATGCGCCGCACCGTCGAGGTCCAAGTTCTGCTCCCGCGCGATCAGTCGACCTCGCGGCCCACGGTCTACACGCTCGACGGGCGCAGCGCCAAACCGGACAGCAACAACTGGACCAACCGCGGCGGGGCCGCCGAGTTCTTCGAGGACAAGGCCGTCAACGTCGTGCTGACCGTCGGCGGCCCCGCGAGCTTCTACACCGACTGGCGCGCCGACGACCCCGTGCTCGGCACCAACAAGTGGGAGACCTTCCTCACCCGCGAACTCCCGCCGTTGCTCGACGAACGCTTCCGGGGCGACGGCCGCAACGCGGTCATGGGCGTCTCCATGGGCGCGGAGGCGGCGATGATGCTGGCCGTGCGGGCGCCCGCCCTGTACAGGTCCGTCGCCGCGCACAGCGGGTGCTACTCCATGAGCACCGAACCAGGCCAAGCCCAAGCCCGCGCGATCGTGGCGACCTACCGGGGCGACCCGGACAACATGTTCGGCGAACCGGACGACCCGCAATGGGCGGCCCACGACGTGGTCGAACACGCCGACGCGCTGCGCGGCAAGGCCCTGTACGTGTCCACCGGCAGCGGCCTGCCCGGCAAATTCGAGACCCCGGACAACCCGGACACCCCGAACAGCATCGCCTTCGGCGGTCCGCTCGAAGCGGGCGCGGGAGTGTGCACGCGCAGACTGGTCGACCGCTTGGACGAACTCGACATCCCCGTCACCGCGCACTTCCGCGGCACCGGCACCCACTCGTGGCTGTACTGGGCCGAGGAGTTGGGGCTGTCGTGGCCGACGGTGGCACGTGGGCTCGGACTGACCTAATTCCGCGGACCCGGGCAGACCTCGGTCGAGCGGTCCTCAGGCGAAGCGGGCCGCGACCGCCGGATCGGTGGCGAAGGCGAGGAATTGGTCGTTCTCGTGCGGGTCTCCGATGGTCACCCGGACGCCGTCGACACCGTAGGGCCGCACCAGCACACCGGCCGCCGCGCTCGCCTCACCGAAATCGACGCTGCGCGCACCCAGCGGCAGCCACACGAAATTGGTCTCACTCGGCGGCACCCGGTAGCCGGCGGCCAGCAGCGCGTCGCGCACACGGTGCCGTTCGACCACCAGCGCGTGCGTGCGGTCCAGCAGTTCGCCTCTGGCCTCGAGCGAGGCGATGGCCGCCGCCTGGGCCACCCGGTTGACGCTGAACGGGATGTGCACCTTCAGCAGGGCCGTGATCACCTCGGGGTCGCCGACCGCGTAGCCCACCCGCAGCCCGGCCAGCCCGTACGCCTTGGAGAACGTCCGCAGCACGAGGACGTTGGGGCGGTCGCGGCCGAGTTCGACGCCGTCGGGGCGGTCCTCGGGGGTGAGCCGCAGGTACTCGTAGTACGCCTCGTCCAGGACAACCAGCACGTGCGGCGGGATCCGGTCCAGGAAGGCCACCAGCGCCGCGCGGCCGACCGCCGTGCCGGTGGGATTGTTCGGATTGCAGACGAAGACCAGGCGCGTGCGTTCGGTCACCGCGTCGGCCAGGGCGTCCAGGTCGTGCACGTCGCCCTCGGCCAGCGGCACCGGCACCGAGGTGGCGTTGCCGACCTGGGTGACGATCGGATACGCCTCGAAGGACCGCCACGCGTAGACGACCTCGTCGGTGGGGGAATCGCAGGTGATCTGCACCAGTTCCTGCAACAGCGCCACGCTGCCGCAGCCGACGGCCACGTTGGCCACCGTCACCCCGAGGAATTCCGCCAGTGCCGCGCGCAGTTCGCCGGACTGGTTGTCCGGGTAGCGGTGCGCGAGTTCGGCGGCTTCGCCGATCGCCTTGGCGGCGGTGGGCAGCGGCGGCAGCGTCGTCTCGTTGCTGGCCAGCTTGACCGCGCCGGGGTTGCTGCGGCCCGGGGTGTACGCCGGGATCGAGGCGAGATCCGGCCGGATGTGCGGTGTCACCCCCTCACCCTAGGCCGCGGCCCGAGACCCGCCGCACCCGAACCCCGGTAGCGCGAATATGTCCCGAAGCCGACGGCGGGGCGGAAAAATCGGCGGCGATCAGCCGCTCTACAGGGAATTTCTCGCGAATTCCGAGCCCGCGACCTAGGCTGGTTCCATGTCGGGCGTCTATGACGATATTGCCCCGCTACGTGGTGGCGAGGACCGCGCCGAGCAGGCCACCGCGAACACCAGGGTGCCCGTCACGGTGGTCGAACCGGAGGGCAACGCGCGTGGCGGCATCGTCCTGCTGCACGAATCCCGGGAGTTCACCGGATCGCTGTCGGAACTGATGAAAGCGCTCGCCGCCGAGGGGTGGACCGTGATCGCCCCGAACCTGTTCCACCGCGCCGAGACGGGCCCCGGGCGCGAAGTCTTCGGCGATGACCTGTTCGACGATTTCGACGCCGCCTTCGACTGGCTCGTCGACCACGGGGTCTTCCCCGACTGCATCGGCGTGCTCGGCTTCGACCACGCGGGCACCGCGGCCTTCCTCGTCGCCACCAACCGTCCCGTCGGCGCGGCCGTCAGCGTCGCCGCCGCGGGCATCGTCGAACCGCTCACCGAGACCGCCGAGGCGCTCGTCCAGGTCGCCCCGGATCTGCAAGCCCCGTGGCTCGGCCTGTTCGGCGCCGACGATCCCGCCACCCCGCCCGACGACATCGACAAACTGCGCGACGCCGCGGCCCGCGCCTCGGTCGCCAGTCTGGTCGTGAGCTACCCCGGTCCGCGCCACCGCGCCGACGCCCCCGACAGCGGCGAGGAAGACCTCGTCGGCATCGACTCCCAGACACGCATCTTCGACTGGTTCGACAGCAATTTACGCTGAACAACCAGGCGTTTTGTTATCTCGCACCACGCTCAGGTAACCTTTCTGCTCGGCGGTTCGGAAAGGAACCGGTGCCCTCGAACAGAAGGCTCCAGGAGGCGTGCCAGAGCGGCCGAATGGGACTCACTGCTAATGAGTTGTCCCTTCACGGGGACCGGAGGTTCAAATCCTCTCGCCTCCGCCACCACCCGGTCCGCCGGGTGACAACTGAATAACCATGCGCCCGTAGCTCAACGGATAGAGCATCTGACTACGGATCAGAAGGTTAGGGGTTCGAATCCCTTCGGGCGCACCACGAAGTGCCTCCCACCAGCAAGTCCCGGTGGGAGGCACTTTCGTATCCGAGCCAGCGGCCCCGGATTCCTTACTTTCCCCGTACAAACGAGCCGTTACTTTCCGTCCGCGTACCGGTCGAGGGTCCCCCGAACGTCCGGCCCCTGAGTCTGGCGCTGGAGGTAGTGGTCCTCGGTGGTCGAGAGCTTCGCATGGGACAGCTGGGCCTGAGCCTGCGCCGGACCGAGAGCATCGCGCACGACCGTGGCGACCGTCCGGCGGAAGCTGTACGGAGTCACCCAGCGCAACTCCTCGGGCAGCGCCGCGCGCAGCGAACGCCGCATGTTCGCCAGACTCACCCAGCCGCCATCCCGATTGCCGAACACCGGAGAGTCCGGCCCCGCAGCATCACCGAACAGCACCGTGAGCGCCTCCACGGCCAGCCGAGGCAGAACCACGGTATGAGGTGGCGCGTCCCCCTTCCGCTTCTCCTGGCGATGCACAGCCACCTTCTCGGCCTTGCCGTGGTCGACCAGCGTCCCCGAGACCGTCATGGTCGGCGGATCGGACAGCAGATCGACATCCGACCACCGCAGCCCCAGAACCTCATTCGGTCGGCACCCGGTCGAACCGATCACGTCCACGAACTCACACAGCAACCGCCCTGGCTTCGGACCGCTGACGCCCGGACGATCCCGGTAGGCCCGAACCGCCGAACGAACCGCGGTGAACTGCTCGGCCGTCAACGCCCGCGCCGGAACCTTCTTGCCCTTCTTGCGGGCGACCTCCCGGAGCGGATTGACCGGAAGCACCTCATGGCGCACCGCCAGCGAGTACATCTGGAGCAGCATCGTTCGCAGCGAGCGAGCCTGCGACTTAGGCAACGTCGACAGATACCGATCGGCGCGACTGGTCGACAGTTCCCGCACCCTCAGCGAGCCGAGTTTCTCGGTGCCGTGCCGCTCCCATGTGTCCCGGTAGGCCCTGACCGACTGCCGGACCAACTCATCCTTGGTCGACAACCAGAACTCGAAAAGCTCATCCAACGACGTCTTCTCGGTGATCACAGCCCCGGTGACAGGCGCGGTCCGCCGCTTCAGATGACGCAGCAGGTTCCGGCGCGCGTCCTCCTCGCTGGAGCCGCCACGTTCGACCTGCCGACGCTTGCCGTCCTCATCGCGGACGTACGCCGACGCCACGAACTTGCCGCCCGAGGGAGTGACCGTGATCTTGCCCCACTCACCAGGGGCCATCCTCTGACGCGGCATCAGGCAGCTTGGTCGAGTCCGGCGATGTAGTCGGTCACGGCCTGTTCGGTGACGAATCGGCGGCGTCCGATCTTCACCGAACGCAGCGCGCCGGACCCGATGAGTTCGTAGTACTTGCTGTGCCCGATCGGGATCAGCTTGCGGACCTCGGTCTCGTTGAGCAGTTTCGACATGATGTGCCCCCTTCTAGGCTGCCTGTGGGATGGCTGGAAGGTCGTGGGTGCCGGGTGGTCCGGCGGCGAGGAGGGCGCGGTCGTATTCGGCGCGCCAAGCGATGCGTTGAGCGATCGCGGACATGATCAGGTGGTCGCGGGGTGGCACGTTCTTGTCGCCGTTCTCGACCGGGGTCACGATGACGTGGGAGCGGTCCGGTTTGACGATCCCGACCGCGCGGAGCAGTTGCCGGACGAACTCGGCGCGATCGGCTTTGTGGTCGGGCAGGGTCTTGTTGGACCAGCGGCGCGAGACCAGCACCCGCCGACCGGGAAGCCCGAGGGTGTCGCGGCGGTGCGCTTTGGACTTGCAGCGACCCGCCACGGTCTTCGCGGTCGCGCCTTTGGGGGTGATGCCGTAGCGCAGCCACACCCCGCAGCGCGGGGAGCACGGGGTCCGGCACAACTCGTCGTGGAGCCGGTCGTAGTGGATCGCGGTGCGGGTGGAGTCGGTGTCGAGGACTTCGGACACCGATTTGGTGAGGTATTTGGTGACGTAGCCGATGGCCCGGTCGGCTTTGGGGCCGGGGATATAGCCCTTCATGTGGCCGGGGTCCATGTGCTCGCCGAAGCGCACCACGTACGCGGGTTCGAGGTCGTCTACGGAGTCCATGACGTCGAGGGCCTGATCCCAGGTCGGCAGAAGTGCCCCGGAGTCGGGGTCAACGAATCCGCCCGCCGTGTGGTCCCAGACCGGCATCCGGTCGCCGCTGTAGACCTCTCGGTCGTGGTGGGGCCACCACACCTGGTGGTAGGTCGCCGCCGTCACCAACCGAAGGATGTCGCGGCTGATGGCCGAGCGCAGCAACAGGTGAAGGTGTGGCGCGCCCCGGCGTTGGGGTTCGACGGTGGCGAAGTACTGGACGTCGTAGCCGACCACGCGGCGCAGGTTCTGGATCCAGCGGTCGACCAGCTTGGAGAAGTGCACGATGTCGCGGGCGGCGCGGGCGTAGTCGTAGGTGGAGGGGTCGCGGGGCGAACCGTCGCCACAGACCTTCCCCTCGGCGTCGGTCGCGCCGTCACGGTTCATCGGCCCGTAGGAGGGCATGGTCAGGGTGACCATCATCGAGGACCGGTACCCGCCGATCTCTCTGCCGACCGTGGTCTTCTCGACCTTCTTCCTGGGCAGGTCCGGGGCGTCCTGGCGTCGACGGGTGGAGCGCTGACGCCGGTCGGTGGGGGTGGCGTCGAAGGCGGGCAGCCGTCCCCGGAAGCCGGTCTCGCGCAACTCGGCGTCGAGACTGGTGGCGATGTCGCGGATGGCCTCGGCCGATTCGATGTCCCCGATCTCGGTGGCTTCGCGGTACTGGACGTACAGGTCCGAGCGCGCCCGCAGCAGATCCTTCTGCGCGTCGCTGGCCGCATCGGGGGTGTTGACCGGTTCACGGTCGAGGTGCCAGCCCTCCCGGCACTGCGTCATCCGCAGATAGCGGGCCTTGGCTGCACACGACGGGCACACCGAGGCCACGGTGGATTTGCAGGGTGAGCCGACGTAGGAGACGGTCAGGGTCTTGGGGTCCTCAGTGCGCATCGGGACCGGGCGACGGCACACGGTGTGCTCGTCGGCGAGGTCTTGGGCGACGGACCGGAAGTCCGGCAGGGCACGACGCTGGGCCGCAGTCTGCCGGACCGGCACCGACGCATCGTCGGTCGAGTTCACGCGGCCTCCTGATGATCGGTGACGGCAGGCCCCGAAACGCAGCCGTACGGGGAGCAGCCCGGACCCTCGTCGTCTTCTTCTTCGGCGAGGTCGGCGGCATAGTCGAACAGGTCGAGTTGCCGGTCTTTCCATTCGGTGCGGGTGATCCGGTCGATGGGCGCGATGTCGAGCGGCAGGCAGGAGCGGTGCAGGAACGCCTGGCCGCGCAACGGTTCGGCGGAGGCCCCGCCCGAACGAATCGACCGGTCGAAGGCGACCGCGTCGGCCCATTCGGTGGGGTGGTTGTCGCGCAGGTCGCGCCAGTAGGGGTTGCGGTGGTGAGGGCAGCCGATGCACGCCGATTTCACGGTGTGGCCCCATCCGGTGCGGCGTAGGTAGCGTTCGCAGTCGGTGCGGGACATGCCGAGTTCGAGCAGTGGGAATCGTTTGGTCGTGTATTTGTTCTCGCGGCGGTCGTTGACCCGCTGGATCTCGTCGGTGGAGAACCCGATCCACTGTTCGGCGTAGCGGCCTTTGGGGACTCGCAGGTAGCGGGGTGCGGGCGCGCCGAGCAGCATCCGGACCGCGCGGTTGATGGGGGCGATCTTGTACTCCGATGTGCACTGCCGCCGTCCGAGCCCTTCTCGCTCCCGGCGGGTGGCCAGGCGTTCACGGTGCCCGACGATCACGGTGTAGCCGTCGGGGTCGGTTTCGGTGATCTCCTCGCGAATGGTCGTGCCCTCGGGGGCCAGGGTGTAGTAGGGGATCGAGACGAACCGGTGATCCGGATCGAGGGAGTCTCTGCGCAGGTTGCCGTTACCGACCCGGTGCAGGGGGATACCGACCTGGCCGAACTCGGCCTCCAGACGCTCGACCTGGGAGTAGACGGCCGGGGGTTCCCACCCGGTATCGGCGAAGATCGCCCCATCCAACCGACCGAAATCATCGAGTTCACCACGCACGGCCATCAACGCCAGGGTGGTCGATTGGACACCGGCCCCGAGCGAGAGCAACCGCAACATGGGAGTAACGGTGTCGGTCATCGTCGGTCCTCCTCGCTCGGAGCATCGAATAACGACATCTGACCTTCGGTCGGGGCGTAGAGCTTGGCCGGGACAGGCCCCGCCACCGCGCCGCGCCGCTTGCGAACACCGGCCGCAGCCTTGGCGACGATCGGGTTCGTTCGCGGGGCGGTAGGTTCCGGGGTACTCATGCCGTCCACCTGTCGGAACCGGCGAGGTCCGTGCGGACCGGGGCGGTCGGGACAGTGGAGCGCCCGGACCGGGTCAGGGCATCGGAGATCACGCCCCGCAGCACACCGACGAGGGCGGTCGCGTCCGCCAGTGTCATGTCCAGGTGGACCACGGCGGCGAATCCCTGTTCCGTGTGGACGGTCACCTGGACCATGTCCGTGCCGTCGGGGCTGGTGTAGTGGCTGGCGAAGACTTCGCCGGTATCGCGGAGACGGCCCCGATCGGCCGAGACGGTGACACGTCCGAAGTCGGGCAGGTGACTCGGTCGCCAGGAGACGCGGACCGGTGTGTTCATGCCGCCCACCCTCCGTCGTCGTCGGTGGTGTCGAGATCCCAGACCGGCAGGTGACCGGTCTCCGCGACCAGGGCGACCGCGACCGCCAGCGGGTCGGCACCGCGCCGTTCGAGGTGTCCGCGACGACGGGAGGCGAGGTCGATCACGTTGTCGACGTAGGCGGTATCGGCGGTTCGGGTGTTGTTGTGGCGCTTCACTATTCGGTTCCTCCGGTCGGATCGTTGTCGTGTTCGTCGCGTTCGATGGCGCGGCAGCAGTCGCACAGGACGCGGTCGCCGTCGTAGAACCAGCCGACCTGTGCGGAGCGGTCGTTGAGGTAGCTCACGGCCTGGGGGATGGAGTCGAAGCAGATGCCCTCGGCCTCGTGTTCGCTGTAGATGTCGCCGCAGCAGTCGCAGTAGACGACCACGTGAATCTCGGCCACGAATCCCCGCTTCACGCCGCCACCGAGCCCTGTCCGTCACCGGGGATGCCGTCGGCGGCGAACTCGTCCGCGACGCCAAGCGGTTCGGATTCCTCGACGGGGGCGGGAGTGGCTTCGGGGACGGGCGCGGCGAGTACCGGGGTGGGGGTGTAGGTGTCGACGATGGCGTCGGCGGTGTCGTCGGACACCCAGAACGCCCGGACGCGGACGAACTCGTTCGAGCCGTCGTGCCCGACGTAACCGACACCTGGTGTGTGAGCGTCGATCTTGTCGCAGCGGGCACCGCGCGCCCGAGCGCCTTGGCCGTGAACCATGGCGACCTGTGAGGGTTCGTCCAACCGGAGCCCGATGCGGACCGGGAACAACTGCCGGACCGGCATGGTCTCCTTGGAGGGGTCCTGCAACGCCGCGATCACCGACACTGCTGCCGCCCGGCCCTGCGACAACAGGACACCCATGACGCGTTTGAACTCGGCCTGTTCCTCACGCGAGGCATACGCCGACAGCGCCGCCGCCTCATCAATCACGATCACGATCAGCGGCGCGTCCGGCGTCGGGACGTGCTTGCGGACACCGGTCGACCGCATCAGCGCCAACCGTTCCCGCAGGGTCTTCTCCGCCTCGGCCAGCAACGTCAGGATGTCGGGGACATCGGTGGCGAACTCGGCGAAGAGCCGGTCTTCCCCGCGCCCGAACTCCGCGCCGCCCTTCGGATCGGCCATCAGCACCCGGACGAGTCCGGCGAGGATGGCGGGTCCGAGTCCGGCCAGCACCGACCACAGGACCGAGCCTTTTCCGGCTCCGGTGGCCCCGGCGAGCAGGATGTGTCCGTAGAGGACCCGCAGCCGCCACAGGTCGTGGTCTTCGGTCACCCCGACCGGTATCGCCTCGAGATCCACCGGGACGGAGGAGTCGACCGGTGGGAGCGGTACAGGGGCCGCGAGGGTGTCGAAGGTCCGCAGGTCCAGGCGGACCGCGCCGGGGTGCGGGAACGACACCGACACCTCCGGCACCGCGAGGGCCTTGGAGAGCTTGTCGCAGACGGTCTCGCTGGCCCAGTCCTCCGACGAATGGCCCGCCAGCATCAGCAGATCAACGCGCAGGCCGTGGGCGGTGTACACCCAGTCCTCCACCGGCGGGAACCCGACATCGAGCGACCCGAGTTTCAGCGTCTTGAACAGGTGGGCGCGGCGCTGGGGATCGGCCAGCACCGCCACCGCCAACCGCAGATCCAGCGGAGCGAGCTCGACCGCTTCGGCGACCTCGGCGGACTGCGCCGAGTGCGAGACGCCCTCGGAGGCGATCGTGCGCAGCCACCACAGGCCCGAGGCCCCCGTGGCCAGGCCGCTGGCCAGCATGACGGTTTCGGCGATACTCATCGTGCGCTCCCATCGAATTCGGTTGCCCGGCAGAACATCACGCACCCCGACACCACCGGCGCGACAGACGCGGCGGTCGGGACGGGGGCGGTCGGGGCGGTGGTGTCCACCGGGGCGGGGGTCGGGTTTTCGGTCGCGGTCGCGGCGGGGCGGACCGGTTCGCGGGCGGGCGGGGTCGCCAGGACCCCGGCACCGGCGATCACGGTCACCGACGCGCACACCGCCGTCACCAGAGCGGGAGTACGCATCACACCACCGCCTTCACAGCGGCGCGCAGGTCGTGTTCGGCCACCGCATCGGCCAACCCGGCGAGCAGGGTCCGGGCATCGGTGATCGTGAGCGAGAGCGCCGAGCCGAGCCCGCCGAGTTCGGCGACGACTCGCGGCGGCGAAGCCGGGTCCTCGGCCAGGGCGTGGGGACGGTAGACGACCTGCCCGATGTGGATGTCGGGCATCGCGGTCAGCATCGAGGGAAGCGAGTACATGTCAGTGACTCCCAGCAGGGATGGCGATCGGCAACATCGGTTGCGTCGGTCGCGAGGAACGAACAGGAACCACCGGCACCGGGACCGCAGCGGCCACCCGCAACGGCGCGGGTTCAGGCACAGGAGTGGATTCGGGAGCCGAGACCGGCTCAGCGACAGCAGATTTCGGGGTAGCGGACTTGGCGTACTTCGCCGCCGTCGCGGCCGACACCCCGAGTTCCCGAGCGATCTCGGCGAACGATTTCCCGGCGGCGCGCAGTTCGACAGCGCGAGCCACCACCGCCGGATCACGCCGAGACGACGACGGCTTACGGGCAGGCTTCGCACGACGCACCAGCACCGGAGCGGGAACGGATTCGACAGGAGGAACCGGGACGGGATCGGTCGAGACAGGCTCACCCGCAACCGACACCGGCACCACCACCGACTCCCCGACCGAGCGTTGCGAGGCCCGGAACAGCAGCGCCAACCCGTGCGTATCCGCCAGCAGCGATATCGGAGCCACCGCCGCGACGATCGCAGCCGCCCACCCCGGCAGCGGGTGACCCGAGGCGACCGCGTGCAGGGAATTGCCCGCCACGCTCACCGCCGCGCCGATCACCAACACCGCCAGGAAGAACCGACGCTCCGACCGGCCCGGCGAGACCAGGACACCGAACGTCGCCAACAGGATCGTTCCGTCAACGATCAACGGGAACAGCCACGCATCACGCGCCGGGACCCGCGCCAACACGGCCAGATCCGCCAGGGTACTGAAGGACAGCCGGAACGCCGCCACCCCGACCGCCACGATGATGACAGCGGCGGACCAGCGCGCCCAACGCATACCCGCCCCCGACAACCGCTGATCCGCCGCCATGATCACGCCGCCCTATCCGACGACGACACAGCCTCAGCGGCGTCGTGCTCGGCCAGGATCGCGGGCAACTGTTCCAGCAGCGAACGAGCGTCGGCGACATCGAGAAGCATGTACGCCTTCGCGTCGGTCAACTCCACGACCACCCCCGCCGGCAGCGAGGTGTACTCACCCTCACGCGCGGGCCAGTACTTCGCGGTGATCCCGTCACGCCCGGACACGCTGGTGCTGAAGTAGGACATGATCACGCCGCCTTACCGGCCGGAGCCGACTTCGCACCCGAGTTGTCGCCCTGGATACCGGTCGCACGGACCACGAACCCGATCGACTTGAACTCACCGTTACCCGTCACACGCGGCTTGACCTGCAAGCCTTCCAGGACGATCGGCGTCATCCCCGGCGAGACCGGAGCCGCCGAGGGAACCGGCTGCACGTCGGCCACGAACGTCAGATCGATCGCGGTGTTCTTCGACCCCATCCCGGTCGGATCGACCACCGTCGCCTTCCACAGCCGCTTACCGGTGCCGTTGCCCTCAGCGTCCAGGTCCAACCGCTGACGCTTCGGCGCGTTGCGATCCGAGGAGAACTCCGTCGCGGGCGCGATCTCGCCCATCAGCAACAAACCCATCGGAAACGCCTCAGCAAAGTCCGGGCGGAACCACACATCCTTCAAAGCCATCTGTAACCCCTTGTCTAGGTGGGCATTACGCGGCCCGATGGACCTCGCAACTTCCGACACATCAAGGTTCTCGCGACACATAGGGACGAAATAACCCAAGAATTAGGACACTTAGGGACACTTTTGGGCTAAGATGGAAGCATGACGAACGAACGACTTCGGGGCGCAATGGCCGCCGCGAACCTCACGAAACATGCTCTAGCGGAAAGGCTCGAGGTCAGCACGAAGACCGTCGAACGGTGGATCACCCAGGACCGATGCCCGCACCCCGGTTTACGGTTGAAAGTCGCCGAAGTTTTGGACCGCGACGAGACCTACCTTTGGCCCGAGCTGCTGGCAGGCAGCAGATCAGCGACCGCGTCGCTGTCAGAACTGGTCCAAATATGGCCGACTCGCCCCGAAGTGCCGCATGAGGTTTGGCGTTCCCTTATGAAGCAGGCCAACGACCACATCGACGTCCTGGTCTACGCAGGGGGCTTCTTGGTTGAGTCGCTGGACTTCGTAAATATCGTCCGCGCCAAAGCGCAGGTCGGCGTCCAAGTTCGAGTCCTGCTCGGTGAGAGTGATGCACCAGAGGTCATAGCCCGCGGGCGCGAGGAAGGCTTGCCGTCGCTACCGCAGCGCTGCGAATCGACGCTGGAATATCTCCGGGAGACGATGGACCTGCCGATGGTGGACATACGGACCCATCGCACAACCCTCTACAACAGCATCTACCGCTTCGGCGACTCAATGTTGGTGAACACCCACAGCTACGGCGCGTATGCGGCGAGGTCGCCGGTTCAGCACCTCCAGAAGGTGCCCGGTGGGCAACTGTTCTCCTACTACATGGACTCGTTCGAGGCTGTCTGGAAGACCGGGCGACCCGCGTAGCCTAGCCACATGGGACGCCGAATCGACTACCACCAAGACCCCGACGCGCCAGCGGCGAACAGTGTCCGACCCAGCGCTGCCGCTTTCGTACTGGAAGACGGCAAAGTTCTGTTGATATGCAGGTCTGACAACGGAAACTGGTCGATGCCGGGAGGCGCGCACGACCCTGGCGAATCGCTCAGTCACACGGCAGTCCGTGAGACGTTGGAAGAGACTGGGGTGAACATCCACGTCACCGGGATAGTTGGCATCTTCACGGACCCGACACACGTCATCCACTACACGAGCAACGACGAGGTTCGACAAGAGTTCACCGTGGTCTATCGCGGCGAGCCAATCGGCGGACAACCAACGACCAGCAGTGAGAGCACACGTGTTGAATGGGTGCCGATCGAACGAATCCCTGAGTTGACGATGGACCGGAGCCAACGCAAGCGAATTGATTGGGCTGTGAACGAGAGCGAGCCCTACATCGATCCCGACGCCCGCTGAGCCGCCGCACGTAACCGTGGCTCCGCCCGTGTGATCGCCGTGTGAACCACGCTGCCCGGCTCATACCGCCTCAGAATTTCCGCCAGCCGCTCATCCACCGTGAATTGCTCGCCGTTCGGCCCCGTTGACAGGTCAGACCACCACAGGAAGTCGTCAGCCTGTTCGATCCCAGGAACACCCGAGAGTCGGAACTCATCGAAAATTCCGACATCGAGACCTCGTACGCCAGCCTCTACCTCAGCCGCCGTGTGAAACGCGACCATATGGCAGACGACCGGTGAGTAGCCGAGCGAGCGCAGCAAGCGGGCCCCGTCGATGGGGTGAAATCCCAGCACGGAATGTCCGTAGCCGACATCGTGCAGGTAGGCAGCGGTCACCGCGTCCACCCGAACCTCGTCGTGCAGCAGCTCTGCGATCGTCTCCATCCGTTGCCCCACAGCCAGCGAGTGAGCCCGGCGCGATTCCGTCAGGGGAGCCAGCAGGTCGGCCATAGCATCATCCATGCAGGTCACACCTTCGATAGCGGCAACACTATTGTTTACACGCTACACAAGCTTCTATGATGAAATCATCACGCAAGTGATGCCGAGAAGGTGAGAGCGACGGGCCAACGCCGCCCTCACCGGTGGGAATTACCTAGCCCGCACTCGGCGGACCGCAACGAGCGCCCCGGCGATCACGGCAGCAACCGTCAAGACGATGCCGTAATCGACCGGGGCCTTGCTCTTTCTCCGGCGATGTTTCGCCATCCCCACCACCTCCTCCCTGGGCGCGATGTCTGGACCAACGTCCATCGCCCCTCGGCAGGAGGTTCACACAGCCTACGTCACAGCCACGCCGAGACATCAAGCGCCGCAGAACGTTCGCCACACCTAGCGTGAGTGATTGCCGAATTTCGCCATACAGGATCAAGAGCGCCCCGGCGGCGCTCCGCGCCGCCGCCGCGCACGCCACGCAACGGCACCCTCCTCGCAGGCTCGTCGGGCACCGGCGCGGCGGTGCGTCGGCGGACGGAATCGCCGCCAGGGCGCGAACTGGTCCCTGTCGAGCCGATATCGTCGGCGCCCTACCCCGATCGACTCCTATACGGGCTGCCGCACGAGCTTCGCTCGCTTGCCTTCTGGCCTTCCTGCCGCACTGGACAGCCGTGGCCCCTTCATCGCTGTCGTAGCGGAGGATCGGCCGTCAAGGACTGGGCAGACGTGGTCGTGTTCGTCACCGGGGACGGGACAGGTTGGTCACCAGCGGAATTCGGGGCCGTCGATTCGCGCTCAGGGATGGTGACGGTCCGGGTTCCTGTCCGGTCGGGGTGGCCTGACAGTGATCGAGGGCTATCACGACCGCGGCGGGAGTCAACAGCGCCTACGGCGTCCCTACGGGATTGCTGCGCACCTGTTGACACCCACCACGATCGTGATCTTTCAGCCCCCGATCAGGCCACCCCGACCGGAGAGGAACCCTCGACATGACCGTCACCACCGCCCCCCAGTGCATCAACTGCCCGAACCCCGCCATCGCAGTCCTGCCCTACCTCGCCCCCGGCGACGAACACGACCACGTCTGCCCCGAATGCCTGGCCGCCTACCACGAGGCCATCCGCGCCCAGACCGACAGCGAGTGACCGTAGGGGGCTTCGGCCCCCGCCCTCGACCGTCTCAACCCTGATCGAGGCGCTCATTGGAGGAGCGTGGTCGAAGCGTCCTTTCGGCCGCTTGGCCCTGGACTGTGGTGGCCTGCATTATGATCCCGCGCCCCTCACACCTCAAGGGCGCGACAAGTCGCGTCGGCACGCCGATGGCCCAAGGGCCACCCTTGACCTGTAAGCCTCTGCGCGTGACGGGCAGGCCCTATGGGGCAGGCGGGTAGCCAGCCCCCGTCATGCGCAACCCACCACCGACCAGGGCCGTTCCGCCGCGCGGTCGCGACAGGCTCTCGCCAATTAGACGGTGACGCACAGGTCAGTCGTCAATTGCAACCCCGTCCCGAAACTGGTCGAAGGTAACGTACATGCGGTCGGTTCCTTCCATTGTCTGGAAGCCATATCCCTCATACATCGACCGCAGTTTAGGGTTGTTATCCATCGGATCGATGACCAGGTGTAGACCGCCGATGAGTAGCGCTGCTTCATTGGCCATCAAAAAAGCTTCTGCGAAAAGCTCAATCCCGAGATCTCTGCCGCGAAGCGACCGATCTAGTGCAATCTTTCCAATCAAGACCCCATAGGCTTCTTTGCTCCAAAACTTCGGAGGTTTCAATAGCTTGAGTAGCCCGCGATCGCTGTCGGAATCTTCGCGGAGGATGGTTGGCAACAATGTGTAGTATCCCACCACCATATCGCCAGCATCTGCCCAGACGTGAGTGGCCGAGAGGCCCAAATTCTGATCTTTAAGGGCGTGATTATCGAGCCATTGATCTAGCTTAGGAACACCGCAATTGAGAAAGTTAGTGTGATGCTCAGCGGTCAGTCGGACCGCCGTGTATGGCGCGTTCACCGCTGACGGATAGCCGCCCGGTCGATAGCAGCACGTAGCTTGCCGCTGGGTGCGGCCTTTTTCTCGGTCATTCGCACGATCTGTCCGCGCTTGACGCTCGTCACATCGACGCTCTTGCGTGATGTTCTCTGCGCTGCCTGATCTTTGCTCACGGCTTCTACGATAGCGGTTTGAGGGACCGATAGCGCTGTAAGCTGGCAGTAAGGACCATCCTCGCTGCTCAAGAGCGTGTCGAAACGCCGGACGCTAGTCCGCTGTCATTGCTTCTATCGGCGGCGAGATGTCCCAGAGGGTGTGACGTCCGTCTGGCTGGATCAAGGGCACCGCCATCCTGGGGCCCCGGCTACGCGGCAGCGCGAAATCCGCTGGGGCATCTCTAAGGCATGCGGCGCGGAGGTCGTCTAGCAATCTGCGTGCCGTAGCATTCATTGCGGTCAAGAGTGCCTGGATTACAACGATTTGTCCATTGCACAGCACGAAGCCATCTACAATGCCGTTATTCAGAAGATAATCGGATGATCCTGCATCTATTAATGGTTGGCCTGGGTCGCCAATTGCTACTCGAATTTCCGTCAAAGAATGTGATATTGCGGGCTTCGGGATCCACCGTACTAATTCCGGGGACTCTATTCCCGCTCCGGATATCGGTAGAATGTCTTGCGTGGGAATCATGAAGCTCACCAGATGGGTCCATCCCGGCACGAATGTCTCAGGTTTCTTCCAGGTGTCAATACGGCGATTGTTTGGATCGGCGCGTTTTACCCATTTGGCGTTCTCGTGATCGGTCGAGGACAGATGATAGATGTATGTTCCACTCTCGTGAAATGAAAACTTCGCCAGTCCTTTCCAGGTTCTTATGGAAGCATATACATCATATTTGTCTTTATTAGCCCAAACTCTGAATATGCTGGAGCACTCTCCGGGGCGGCCCACGGCGAACCTAGATGCGGTACGTTTGCCGACCGGCCGGAGAGTCACCATGGGCTCGCGGCCGCGCGGCGGAAGATGATAAAGGTCGGCGCAGCGGGTATCGGGATCAAGCGCTGCGACGAAACCGCCCATTGCTGGTTCGGGTCGAGGACTCATGCTGAGGGATCGTAGATCGCATCGGTGTGACTCTGCCCGCTCGTCCGAAGCGAGAACCTGTGTCGGCCCGTCCAGGCTGGCTGGATGAATCGCCGGACGAGCAGAGGCATTGATTGCTGCACCCTTACTTTGCCCGCATAAACGCCCGCGTACCTCAGTGGATCGCCGCAGACATAGGAATGTATTCGTGATCGAGTTGCTATGCGGGGCAGCATCTTCAACGCATTCTGGCGGATCTATGCATACGTTCGGAGTGATCAGAAGGTTAGGGGTTCGAATCCCTTCGGGCGCACTCATTCGAGGCCCCCTCCAGCTGGAGGGGGCCTCGAAGTGTTTCAGCGCCAGGCGGGGAGGGTGGGGAGTGGGGTGGGGAGGTCGGTGCCGGGGGAGCGGCCGAGGAGCCAGGCGGCGAGGGCGGGGGCGGGGCCGCGGATGGTGCGGGTGGGGGTGGTCGCGCCGATGGTGGCGGTGAAGGGGGTGTCGGTGGCTTCGACGGTGAACGTCGGTGTGGCGGCGGGTGACCCGGTGGTGGCGGCGGCGGTGAGGTCGGCGGCGACGGCGGGGAGCAGGTCGATGAGAAAGGGGGCGGGCCAGTCGGCGGGGGTGTAGGCGGCGGCGACGTCGACGTGGTGGATTTCGACTTCCTGTAGTCGCATCCACGGAACGGCGCTCGCGGGGATCTCGCGGCCGCCCCTGGTGCGGACCCGCGCGTGCCACGCGTCGTCGGGCAGCGTGCCCGCGAGGGTGGCGAAACGGGCGGCTGAGGTCTCCAGGTCGGTGATCTGTTCGGCGAGGGGGCGCGTGGAGCCCGCTTCGATGTCGTGGTCGCGCAGGAATTGGCTGGCGTACTGCGGGGTTTCGATGCCGGTGCGCGCCCACAGCAGCAGGTTCACCAGGCTGTCGGCGTTGCGCGCGAGGTGCGCGAGGACGTGGCCGCGGGTCCAGCCCGGCAGCAGGGACGGTTCCGGGAGGTCGGCGTCGGCGAGGTTCTTCGCGGTGCGGAGGAGGCGTTCGGTCGCTTCGGCCACTCGGTCCAGGACGGCGTGCGGAGTCGCGGTGGGCTCCTGCGTGGGGCTGGTCACGGCCCCGAGCCTATCCGCGACCGAGGACGGTCACGCGTGAATTTCTCGGTGGCGCAGCCTCATCCGACGACCGCGTCCGCTTCGATCTCGACCAGCAGGGCGGGGGTGATGAAGCCGCTGACCTGGTACATCGACGCCGCGGGCCGGATGTCGCCGAAGATTTCGCGGTGCGCTTCGGCGACCTCGGGCCAGCGGGTGATGTCGGTGACGAAGATCCGCGTGCGCAGGACGTCGTGTGCCGTGGCGCCCGCTTCGGCGAGCGCGGCGAGGATGCGGCGCAGCGCTTCGCGGGTCTGCGCGCCGAGGTCGTCGCCGCCGACGGCTGTGCCACCGGGTGCGGCGGCGGTGGTGCCGCTGACTGCGACGATGTTCCCGATGCGCACCGCGCGGGAGTAGCCGACGACGGCTTCGAATTCGGAGTCGGAGGCGATGGTCACCCGGGGGTTGGTCATGGTCCCAGCATCGGTCACTCGCGGGCTTCGAGCACTACCGCGACGCCGAGGGTGATCAGCCACAGCGACATCGCGCCGACCTGGATGCGCTGGGCGATGCCGAGGGCGTAGTCGCCGGGGAGGTTGTCGGCGATCAGCATCCACGCCGTGGCGGCCGCGCCGACCGCGAGGAACACCGCGCCCGCTTCGCGCAGGACGCGCCAGCGGCGGTAGCGGAAGGCGGCGAGGGTGAAGGCCAGGATCGCGACGGCGATGGAGGTGACGGCGAGGGTGCTGGTGAGCGCGTGGGGTTGGTGCAGTTGCGGGAAGAGTCCGCCGTTACCGCAGCCCGCTTCGCCGGGGACGCAGTCGTGCAAGGGCAGCAAGGCGTCGGCGATGGTGGCGGCGCCGAAGCAGAGCAGCGCCACCCAGCCGACGGTGGTGAGGCGGCGACGCGGGAAGACGAGCAGCCCGCCGAGGCTCGCGGGGATGAGCAGCGCGCCGACGATCTTGTCGGCGACGTCGAAGACCTGCCGGTAGGGCTTGCCTTCGGCGTCGAGTTCGCTGAGGAAGGTGTCGACCGAGTCGACGTGCAGGGGCAGGACGTATTGGAGCAGCCACGAGGAGTAGCAGAGTCCGGCCACGGCGATGGCCGCCGCGATCGACCACACCGCGAACCGAGATACAGCGATCTTCTGGCTATCGGTCACGTCCCCATTCTCCCGCATAGAAGTGACCTGCCTCGTTTTCTCTTCGCATCGCATTGCCATCGGAAACACAGGTTCCTGTCAGGTTCGTCGCCGAGGGTGGAGGGGAATTGTCGAGGAGGTTCCATGTTCGAGTTCATGACCGCCGCGGGTGGCTTCGCGGTAATGGCCGTCATCGCGGCGTCCGGCTACTTCGCGGCGACCGCGCCGCGCACCCTCGTTCGCGTGCGCAACCGCTAGCCGATCACCCGTCCAACGCGGCCTGCACCCGGTCGGCGGCGGTGACGGGGTCCTCGTGTTCCCAGATCCGCACCACGTGCCAGCCCGCTTCGATCAGTTGCGCGTCGGTCGCGCGATCCCTGGTCACATTCCCGGCGAGTTTGTCCGCCCACCACGCGGCGTTGTTCTTGGGCGAGGTGGCGTGCACGGGGCAGCGATGCCAGAAACAGCCGTCCACGTAGACGGCGACCCGGCGGCGCGGAAACACCACGTCGGCCCGGCGACGCTGCCCGGTCAGCGGCGCGCGATCCACGAAATAGCGCAACCCGCGGCGGTGCAGTTCGCGACGCAACGCGAGTTCCGGTTTGGTCCCGGTCCGCCGCTGACGCGACATTCGCGCGCTGGTCGCCGCGTCGGTTGGCGGACGGTCGCTCACGCGGCGCACGCCGCCGGTGTCGCTCACGCCGTCCGCGCTGCCGGAGTGGCTCACGTCGCCCGTGCCGCCGGCCTCGCTCACGCCGCCCACCCGCCCATGCGGTCGAGGTGGCTCTCGACGTCATCGAGGAAGCCGGGCGGGAACCGCAGGCTGCCCATGCCGGCGCGCCGCAGGAATCCGGCGGTGGCGCGCGCGGACAGCAGTCGCGACTCGGTGAGGAAGTTCTTCAGGTCCTCGTAGGGTTCGTGCACCGGCCAGGTGGAGACGGGTACGCGGTGGGCGGCCCCGCGGTGCCCCCACGCCGCGACCGGCCACGGCTCGCCCGGGGTGAGTGGCAGTCCGGGCGGCGGGTCGCCCACGGGGGCGGCCAACCGCGCGCCCACCCAGTCGGCCATCCGCACGCTCACCGCGTTGCCCACCAGCTTCCATCGGTGACCGGCCCGCACACCGGGCACGGTCACCGCGGGGGCGGTCCAGTCGGCGGCGAAGCCCTGGAGTCGTTCCGCGTCGACCAGTCCCGGGGTGACGATCTCGCCCGAGGGCAGTCGCACGGCGGGCGGACTGGCGATGCCGATCGCCGAACCGCCCTTGAGGGTCGGTACCGCGTTCACCGCCCACCCGAGTCCGCGCACCCCCTCGGTCCAGTAGAAACCGCACGGGTCGCGGTCCGGATCGCCGATCTCGGCGGGTCCGGCGTCCTCGCCGAACAGCACCGGACGCGGGTCCTCGGTGCGCGAGGCCAGCATCAGCACCCGCGCCCGCCGCTGCGGCAGTCCGAAGGCGCGCGCGTCGACCACCCGGTAGGCCCAGGTGTAGCCGAGCTCCTCGAGCGCCGCGGTGATGTGGCGCATCGCCGCGCCCCGGCCCAGTTGCAGCATGAACGGGACGTTCTCGATCAGCAGCCAGCGCGGCCCGCGTTTGCGGCGCACCAGCCGGAACACCTCGTCGACCAGGCCCGAGCGGTCGCCGGTGATGCCCGCGGTGCGTCCGGCCTGGGACAGGTCCTGACAGGGGAAGCCCGCCGCGACCAGTTCGGTGTTCGCGGGGATCGACCGCAGTCGGGTGACGTCGATGTGCAGGTCGACCTCGGGAAAGCGGGCGGCGAGCACCGCGCGCGCCCCGGGGTCGATCTCGCAGAGCAGGTCGGTGCGCCAACCGTGCGCGGCCAAGCCGAGTTCGAGTCCGCCGATCCCGGCGAACAACCCGACCATGCGCCCCGTCACCGTCATCCCTTCCGCGTCCGCCGAATCCACGACGGGCCGAGATTACTCGAGTCCGGGGGCGGGAGACATCTCGCCGGCGGGCCGCCGGACCGGTTGGCGCCCGACCCGGCGCGCGTGTCATGCTTCGGAGCGGATCGACCTGCTCGATAATTGCCACTCGGCCGACTCGTGATCGCGGCCGCTGCTCTTCCTCCGACGCCCCCCAGGGGTCGTCGCGCAGTTCCGGATTCATCCCCGTTTGCGAGGCCAGGAAAGCGAGCCACCGATGCAGATCCCGTCCACCACCCGTGGGAACTTCCCGAACGTCGTCGTGACCAGTCTGGCCGCGACCACGTCCCTCGCGGGTGATGTCGATTCCACCTGGAAGGGCCTGCTGAACGGGGAGAGCGGAATCGACGTCCTCGAGGACGATTTCGTCGACCAGTTCGAGCTCCCGGTGAAGATCGGCGGGCATCTGAAGGTCCAGCCCGGCACGTGCCTGGCCCCGCACGAGACGCGCAGCCTGTCCTATGTCGAGCAGATGGCGACGGTGCTGGGTCGGGAGGTGTGGCGCAACGCGGGCAGTCCCGAGGTGGACCGGGATCGGCTGGGTGTCTCGATCGGCACCGGTCTCGGCGGTGCGGAGGCGTTGATCGACGCCAGGGACAAACTCGCCGACGGCGGCTACCGCAAGGTCTCGCCGCTGACGGTGCAGGCCCTGATGCCCAACGGGTCGGCCGCCTGCGTCGCGGTGGAACTGGGGGCCCGCGCCGGGGTCTGCACGCCGGTCTCGGCGTGCTCGTCGGGGTCGGAGGCGATCGCCAACGCCTGGAAGATGATCGTGATGGGCGACGCCGACATGGTGGTCACCGGCGGGGTGGAGGGTTCCATCCAGGCCGTCGCGGTGGCCGCGTTCACGATGATGCGCGCGATGAGCACCCGCAACGACGATCCCAAATGCGCCTCGCGGCCCTTCGACGTCGACCGCGACGGCTTCGTCTTCGGCGAGGCGGGCGCGATGATGGTGATCGAGACCGAGGAGCACGCCAAGGCCCGCGGCGCGACGATCCACGCGCGCCTGATGGGCGCGGGGGTCACCTCCGACGGCTTCCACCTCGTCGCCCCCGACCCGGAGGGCACGGGCGCGGCCCGGGCGATGACGCGCGCGCTGCACACGGCCGGTCTGGACGCCCGCGACATCGGCCACATCAACGCCCACGCCACCGCCACCCCGATCGGCGACACCGCCGAGGCCAGGGCGATCCACCAGGCGATCGGCACGCACGCCTCGGTGTACGCGCCGAAATCCGCGCTCGGGCATTCGATCGGCGCGGTCGGCGCGCTGGAGTCGGTGCTGACGGTGCTGAGCATCCGCGACGGCGTCGTCCCGCCGACGCTGAACCTGGAGAACCAGGACCCGGAGATCGAACTGGACATCGTGCGCGGTCAGGCCCGGTCGGGGCGTATCGATTACGCCGTGAACAACTCTTTCGGCTTCGGCGGTCACAACGTCGCGCTGACCTTCGGAAGGTACTGAGTGATGCCGGAAAGGTATGACGGACAGGCTATTACCTGCTAATGTACCTCGGCGCTCGTGTCGTTCTGTGTTCGGTGTCACGCGCACCCTCGGGTGCCCGTCGGATGAAGGATATGGCTGATGATCGGCGAGACCTTTGACGATTATGTGGACGAGCAGGGCTTCATCAGGATCCCGCCCGACAAGACCCTGATCGATTTCGTCGACAAGCACAGCGCGGAGAACGGCGACAAGCTCGCCTACCGCTACATCGATTACTCCCGGGAGCGTGACGGGGAATACCAGGACCTGACCTGGCGGGAGTTCGGCGTCCGGCTGCGCGCGGTGGCCGCACGGCTGCAACAGGTTTCGCGGCCGGGGGACAGGGTCGCGGTGCTCGCCCCGCAGGGGCTGGACTACGTGGTGTCGATCTTCGCGGCGGTGTACGCGGGCATGATCGCCGTCCCCCTGTTCGATCCCGACGAGCAGGGCCACACCGATCGTCTGCGCACCGTCCTGGACGACTGCACGCCCTCGGCGATCCTGACGGTGTCCTCGGTGGCGGCGGGCGTGCGCGAATTCTTCCGGCACCTGCCCGCGGCGCGGCGTCCGCGCAGTATCGCGGTGGACGCGATCCCCGACAGCGTCGGCAAGACCTGGGTCCGCCCCGACATCCGCATCGACGACGTCGCGTATCTGCAGTACACCTCCGGTTCCACCCGGTCGCCCGCGGGCGTGGAGATCACCCATCGCGCGGTCGGCACGAATCTGTTGCAGATGATCGAGGCGATCGGGGTGAAGGAGAATTCGCGCGGGGTCACCTGGCTGCCGCTGTTCCACGACATGGGCCTGCTGTGCGTGATCCTGCCGACCATCGGCGGCGGCTTCATCACGATCATGTCCCCGAGCGCGTTCGTCCGCAGGCCCTACCGCTGGATCAAGGAATTGGCGGCGGCCTCCGACGGCGCGGGCACCTTCGCCGCCGCACCGAATTTCGCCTTCGAGCACGCCGCCGCGCGCGGTCTGCCCAAGGCGGGCGAGGAACTGGATCTGTCGAATGTGATCGGCCTGATCAACGGCAGCGAACCGGTGTCGCCCGCGTCGATGCGCAAATTCAACGAGGCGTTCGCGCCCTACGGGCTGCCCGAGACGGCGATCAAGCCCTGCTACGGCATGGCCGAGGCGACGCTGTTCGTCTCGGCGACCAGGAGCGCCGACCGCGCGAAGGTCGTGCACGTCGACCGCGCCGAATTGAACGCGGGCCGCATCGTGCAGGTCGATCCTGACGACGAGAACGCGATCGCGCAGGTGTCCTGCGGGTACGTCGCGCATTCGCAGTGGGCCACGATCGTGGACAGCGACAGCGGGACCGAACAGCCCGACGGCACGGTCGGCGAGATCTGGCTGCACGGCGACAACATGGGCATCGGGTACTGGGGTCGTCGGGAGGAGAGCGAGCGGACCTTCCACAACCGCCTGACGCGTCGTCTGCCGCGGGGCAGCCACGCCGAGGGGGCCGATCCCGACGGGCGTTGGATGAGCACCGGCGATTTCGGCGTCTACATCGACGGTGAGCTCTATATCACCGGCCGGGTGAAGGATCTGGTGATCGTGGATGGTCGCAACCACTATCCGCAGGATCTGGAATTCTCGGCGCAGGAGGCCAGTTCGGCGCTGCGGCCCGGTTTCGTGGCGGCGTTCTCGGTGCCGGCGAACCAGTTGCCCGCCGAGGTTCTCGAGTTCGGGGGAACCCTCGACCCGGAGGACACCTCCGAGCAGTTGGTGGTGGTGGCCGAACGCGGAACGGGCGCGGGCAAAGCCGACCCGGGGCCGATCGCCGACACCGTGCGTGCCGCGCTGGCCGCCCGCCACGGCGTGAACGTGCGAGATCTGCTGCTGGTGCCCGCCGGGTCGATTCCGCGCACCTCCAGCGGAAAGATCGCCCGCCGGGCCTGTCGCGCCGCCTATCTGGAGGGCACGCTGCGCGGCGGCTACCAGCAGCAGGCGTTCCCCGACGAGGTTCCCGAGCCCGAACGCGCCGGTGTGCGGTGAGTCAGAGGCGGACTTCGTCGTCGTAGGTGAATTCGCGCACGTCGGCCCCGACGATGTGGCCGGCGAATTCGTCGCCCGAGGTGCCCTGCCCGCGGAAGGCGTCCACCGACGCCCGGTCGGCCCAGCGCTCGTAGACGTTGACCCGGTCCGGTGCGGCCAGATCCGCGCCGAGGGCGAAGTCGAGGCAACCGGGCGCCGAACGGGCGGCCTCGACCACCTCGCGGCACTGTTCGAGGTAGCGCTCGCGGTCTCTGACGGTGAGGTGTCCGGCGACGATCAGCACGCGGGGCAGTCTAGTCGCGTGGACGGTATCTGCTGGTAGCTCGGAGTTTTCCGGGCGGGGGAGCGGGTCGTGTCGGTCGAAAAACGGCTTGGCTGATCCCCCGGGGACTGCCACTCTGGAAGGTCGGAGCCCGGTTCGCGCGCGGGCGTTCTGCTCTCGCGTAGCCGCCGATCACCACACCAGGGGGGAACCATGTCCGTCGTCACGGAGCCGCCGCGCACCGAACCGGAACCCGAACTGTCGCCGCCCGCGGTCGCGCGTCGACCGGGGCGGCTGCACGCACTGCTGCGGTTCGCGCCCTACCTGCGTCCGCATCGCGGCCCGCTGGTCTGGGCGACGGTGCTCGCGGTGCTGGCCACGCTCACCGCGATCGTCATCCCGCTGATCATCGCCCGCATCATCGACGGTCCGATCGCCCACGGGAACGTGCCGGGGATCATCGGCCCGGTCGCGCTGGTGCTGGTGCTCGGCCTGCTCGAGGCGCTGGGGGTGTGGGGCAGGCGCTGGCTGGTCTCGCGGCCCGCCACGGTCTTCGAGATCACCATGCGCGCCAAGATCTACCGCCAGTTGCAGACGATCGCGATCGGCCGCCACGACGGGTGGGAATCGGGTCAGCTGCTGTCCCGCGCGGTCGACGACCTGGCCACGCTGCGGCGCTTCGTCGCTTTCGCGGGCCCGTTCCTGTGCACGCACATGGTGGTGATCCCGGTCGGCGTGGTCATCCTGTTCGCGCTGAGCTGGCAGGTCGGGTTGATCTTCGCGATCGTGGTGACCCCGCTCGGCTACCTGTGCAACCGCTTCGACCGGCGCTACGGCATCGCGGCGCGGCGCGGTCAGGACCAGGCGGGCGATCTGGCCACCACCGCCGAGGAGGCCGCGCAGGGCGTGCGCGTGCTCAAAGCGTTCGGCCGCGGCGCGTTCTTCGGGGCGCGTTTCACCGCCCAGTCGCGGGAACTGCAACGGACCGAGATGGTCAAGTACCGGCTCGACGCCACCCTGTGGTCGGCGATGGTCGGGCTGCCTCCGCTCGCGATCGCCTTCGCGCTCGGCTACGGCGGGTGGGCGGTCACGCGCGGTGAGATGACGATGGGCACGTTGGTCGCGGCCATCACGCTGGCGACTTTCGTCCAGTGGCCGATCATCTGGACCGGTTTCCTGCTCGCCGAGATGAACGACGCCCGCGCCGCCGCCGAACGGTACTGGGAGATCATCGACATTCCCGTCGACATCGCCGATCCGCCGCGCCCCGCGCCGCTGCCCGAGCGGATCTCGGGGGATCTGCGGCTGACGCACGTGAGTTTCGGGTTCCCGCGCGGCGAGGAACCGGGCGGACCGGAAACGCCGGTGCTGCGCGACATCTCGCTGCGCGTGGCGCCGGGGGAGACGCTGGCGCTGGTCGGTGCGACGGGCAGCGGCAAGACCGCGCTGCTCACCCTGATCCCGCGCCTGTACGACGTGCGTTCCGGGCGCATCACCATCGACGGCGTCGATATCACCGACCTGCGCTTGGCCGATCTGCGCGAACTCGTGACGGTCGCGTTCGAGGACCCGGTGCTGTTCTCGGCGAGCGTCCGGGAGAACGTCGCCTTGGGCGATCCCGAGGCCACCGACGAGGATGTGCGGCGCGCCCTCGACGTCGCCCAGGCCACCGAGTTCGTCGCCGAACTGCCGTGGGGTCTGGACACCAGGATCGGCGAGCAGGGACTGAGCCTGTCCGGCGGGCAGCGGCAGCGGTTGGCGCTGGCCCGCGCGGTGCTGGGTCGAGCGGGCGCGCCGCGACGTGGGCGCATCATGGTGCTCGACGACCCGCTCTCGGCGCTGGACGTGGACACCGAGGAGCGGGTGCAGAAGCGACTGCGCGAGGTGCTGGCCGGTGTCACCACGCTGCTGGTGGCCCACCGCCCGTCGACCGCCGCGCTGGCCGACCGGGTCGCGCTGCTGGCCGACGGCGTGATCGCGGCCGAGGGCACCCACGAACAACTGCTGCGCACCAGCGCGCGCTACCGGGAACTGATGGGCGGGGAGGACAGGCCGTGACCGAGTCGGTCGTGACGGACGAGAAGGCCACCGACGAGAAGACCACCGACGAGCAGGCGGACTGGCGGGGCATCGCCGGCGAGGACCGCGAGGTCGACGTCACCGGAAACCTGGTGCTGGCCGGTCGATCCCGGCGACTGCTGCTGAGCCTGGTGCGCCCGTATCGACGGCGCGCGCTGCTGGTGCTGCTGCTGATCGTGGTCGACAACGCGGCCAAGGTCTCCGCGCCGCTGTTCATCGCGCACGGCCTCGACGTCGGCATCGCGTCCGGTCGGGTGGGTGACTGGGCGCCGATGGCGTGGACGGTCGCGGGGTTCGTGGGGACCATCGCCCTGAGCGCGCTGACCACCTACCTGTTCATCCGGTTGTCGGGGTCGCTGAGTCAGGCCGTGCTGTTCGATCTGCGGGTGCGCCTGTTCGCGCACACCCAGCGGCTGAGCGTGTCCTTCCACGAGAAGTACACCTCCGGCAAGGTCGTGGCCCGGCTCACCGCCGACGTGGAAACCCTCCAGGAACTGCTGGAGGGCGCGCTCAACCAGGCGATGAGCGCGATCCTGTCGGTGCTGACCATCGCGGCGCTGCTGATCTACCTGGACCAGATGCTGGCCGCGATCGTGCTCGTCGGGTTCGTGCCGCTGGCGTTGGTGACCCGCTGGGCCCAGCGCCGTCAGCGCGCGGGCTACCGCCGCACCCGGGGTGCCATCGCCCGGGTGGTGGTGCAGTTCGTGGAGTCGATGGGTGGGATGCGCGCGGTCCAGGCGTTCCGCCGTGAACAGCGCAACGAGTCGGTGCTCGCGGCCGAGGACGGCGAATACCAGACCGCGACGACCGCGGCCATGCGCGGCATGGGCGACTACGCGGGCCTGACCCGCCTGCTGGGCAACCTGACCACGGTGATCGTGTTGGTGGTCGGCGCGTGGCAGGTCATCGAGGGCAATCTGGCGCTCGGCGTGCTCGCGGCCTATCTGCTCTACCTCAACGAGTTCTACGGCCCGCTGGACGAACTCGCGCAGGTGTTCAACTCCTACCAGTCCGCCGCGGCGGCGTTGGAGAAGATCTCCGGGGTGCTCGAGGAGGAACCGTTGGTGGCCGAACCGGACGATCCGGCCGTGCCGGACCCGGTGCGCGGCGCGTTGCGGATGACGGGCGTGCGCTTCGGTTACGACCGGAGCGGCGCGGACGAGCGCACTGTGCTGCCCGAATTCGACCTCGACATCCCGGCGGGGCAGGTCATCGCGCTGGTCGGGGCGACCGGCGCGGGCAAATCCACCCTCGCCAAGCTGCTGACCCGCTTCTACGACCCCACCGCGGGCACGGTCACCCTCGACGGCGTCGACCTGCGCCGGATCCCCGACGCGGACCTGCGCAGGCATGTGGTGATGGTCACGCAGGAGTCGTATTTGTTCTCCGGATCGGTCGCCGACAACATCCGGTTGGGACGTCCCGGAGCCGCCGACGAGGAGGTGCGCGCCGCCGCCCGCGCGGTCGGACTGCACGATTTCGTCACCACCCTGCCGGGCGGTTACGACACCGACGTCCGCAAACGCGGGGGCAGACTGTCCGCCGGACAGCGTCAGTTGGTCGCCTTCGCCCGGGTGTTCCTGGCCGACCCCGCGGTGATCGTGCTCGACGAAGCCACCTCCAGCCTGGACATTCCCGGCGAACGACAGGTGCAGCGGGCACTGGAGACGGTGCTGCGCGAGCGCACCGCCGTCATCATCGCCCACCGCTTGTCCACCGTGTCGATCGCCGACCGGGTGCTGGTGCTGGACCGTGGCCGCGTCGTGGAGGACGGCGCACCGGCGGAGTTGATCGCGGGCGACGGACGGTTCGCCGGCCTGCACGCGGCGTGGCAGGAGTCGCTGGTGTGACCGATCCGCGCGCTCCCGGTGGCCGTGTGATGCGGTCGCCGGGGGTTTGTCGCTTACGGTAGAGACGTGACCAATCCAGCCCCTGGTTCCGAGAACGCGTCACGGTGGCCGGCGATTCTGACGTGGCGTTCGCACAACGCCACGCGGATGGAGTCGGTGCGGGTGACCGTGAACGGCAATCGCATCCGCGCCGCCGGGCGCATGATCGGCGGCGCGTGCGACGACCACCCCGCGTTCAGTGCCTCCTACGACCTGGTCACCGACGAGAACGGCGTCACCAAACGCCTGTCGCTGCGCGCCACCACCGCCGCGGGAGAGCGGCACGCCTCCATCGCCCGCGACGAGGAGGACTACTGGTTGGTCGACGCGGGCGGCAGCCACATCCGCTCCACCTTCGGCGGCGCGCTCGACGTGGACGTGGTGCTCAGCCCGTTCTTCAACACCCTGCCGATCCGGCGGTTCGGCTTGCAGCACGCGGTCGAGGACGTGCACGTCCCCGTCGTCTACGTGCGACTGCCCGATCTGCTCGTGCAGGAGGCCAGCCTCGTCTACAGCAGCGGAACCGACGGCATCAGCGTGCTCTCGCCGGTGTCCAGCGCCACCGTGACGGTCGACGCCGACGGATTCCTGCTCGACTATCCGGGGCTGGCCGAACGCATCTAGCGGGGCTCACGGCAGTTTCGTGAACACCTCGCCGCGCAGGCCCGCCTCGCGCAGCAGGCGCAGCCAGTCGTGGTCGCCGGGCGCGACGTCGGTGATCTCCCGCCGTCGCGCCGTCTCGTACTCCACGCGTCCGTCGTGGCCCGCCTGGGTGAGCTCGGCCAGTGACCCTTCTTCGCGCAGGGTGTCGCGGGCGGCGGCCAGCACCGTCAGGGTGTCCTCGAGCACCTCGAGCAGAGCGTCCCGGTTGGGTTCGCAGATGGCCCTGACCAGGTCCGGCGCGGTGCCCGCCACCCGGGTTCCGTCGCGGAACGACCCCGCCGCCAGCCCCAACGCCAGCGCGCCGCCGCCCGCGCCCGACACCGCCAGCGCCTCCGCCAGCACGTGCGGCAGATGCGAGACGCGGGCCACCGCGCGGTCGTGGTTGACCGAGGTGACCGGCACCACCACCGAACCGCAGTCCAGCGCCAGGCGCGCCACCCGCGTCCACGCGCTCGCGTGCGTGCCCTCGTCCACCGTCACCGCCCACACCGCGCCGCGAAACAACTCGGGATCGGTTGCCGACCAACCCGATTCGGCGGTGCCCGCCATCGGATGCCCGCCCACGTAGCGTTCGGCCAGTCCGCGCGCGCGCACCGCGTCCGCCACCGGGCCCTTCACACTCACCACATCAGTGAGCACACAATGGGGAGCGAGGGATTCGATCACCGACAGCAGATGATCCACCGCGGGCATCGGCACCGCGATCACGATCAGCGCGTCGGATTCGGCGGCCCTGGTCAACGCCGCCGCGAGATCGTCGGTGACGTCGAAGCCGTCGGCCGCCGCGGCCCGCGCCCCCGCCGCGGAACGGTTCCAGCCCCAGGCCGGATACCCGGCCGCCGTGGCGGCGCGCAGCACCGAACCACCGATCAAACCCACCCCGAGGACGCAAACAGGTGTCTTCTGGTCACGACTCATGCGAACAGATTCCCATACGACTTCAGTAATCGGGCTCGAGCAGACTACCGTTGCGGCCATGGCAGCACAGCGCTCGGGCACGAACAGGGCGACGTCGGAGGAAGACTACGACGACGTGGAAGGGTTCGCAGTGGCGGTTGTCCGCGAAGACGGCAAATGGCGGTGTAGTCCGCTGAGTTCCGCGGCGCTGACCACCCTGTCCGCGGCCGAGGACGAACTGAAGGAACTGCGCAGCTCGGGAGCCGTGTTCGGCCTGCTCGACGTCGACGACGAATTCTTCGTCGTGCTGCGTCCAGCGCCCAGCGGCACCCGCCTGCTGATCTCCGACGCCACCGCGGCGATCGACTACGACATCGCCGCCGACGTGCTCGAGGCGCTCAACATCGAGATCCCCGACCTGGACCCCGACGAACTCGATGACATCGAACCCTGGGAAGAGGGCGACCTGGGCGTGCTGGCCGACCTGGGCCTGCCCGAACCGGTGCTGAGCGTCATCCTCGCCGAAACCGACCTCTACCCGGACGAACAACTCGGCATGATCGCCCAGCGTCTCGGTTTCGCCAACGAACTCTCCGCGGTGCTGGACAAGCTGCCCCGGTGAGTCCGCCGCCCAACCCGGCCGAGGCCGACGCCGCCATGCTGCGGGTCGCGCTCGCCGCCGCGGCCGCCGCCGACCCACGCGACGTCCCCGTCGGCGCGGCCGTGTTCGATTCGGCCGGAAGGGAACTCGCGCGCGCCGCGAACGCCAGGGAAGCGCTCGGCGACCCCACCGCGCACGCCGAGATCATCGCGCTGCGCCGCGCCGCCGCGATCGTCGGCGACGGGTGGCGACTGGAGAACACCACCCTCGCCGTCACCCTGGAACCGTGCACCATGTGCGCGGGCGCGCTGGTCGCCGCCCGCGTCGGCCGACTCGTCTTCGGCGCCTGGGAACCCAAGACCGGCGCCGTCGGCTCCCTGTGGGACGTCGTACGCGACCGCCGCCTCAACCACCGCCCCGAAGTCCGCGCGGGCGTCCTGGAACCCGACTGCGTCGCCCTGCTCGACGCCTTCTTCCGCAGCCAACGCTGACCCCTCACCAGCCGATTTAGCGATCCCCGGCCCGTCCGGTATCGTTCTTGGCGGTGGCGTGTCCGAGCGGCCTAAGGAGCACGCCTCGAAAGCGTGTGAGGGGTAACCCCCCTCCGAGGGTTCAAATCCCTCCGCCACCGCCAAGAGCCCCTCACTTGAATTGCCAGGTGAGGGGCTTTTTCTGTGTCTCAGGCCGGTAGGGGTCCGCGTGTCATTTGCCCACCATGTCCGGGTCGACGCGACGCAGGGCGGAGGCCAGCCATTCGGACCCGCGGTGCTCGGCGGGCATCGCGCCGAGACCGCGGGCGGCTTCCTCGGCGGCCCGGCCGGTGTCGCCGAGCATGGACAACACACCGGCCCGTTGCACCGCGGCAAATCCCGTGGACCACCAGTACATCGACGGGGGCGCTTCCAGCCCGTCCGCCGATTCCGACGCCGCGTCCGCGAGCACGAGGCAGTGCTGCGCGTCCCGCCGCTCTCCGTGCGCCGCGAGCAGTTCCGCGCGGCGCATCCTGCCGTAGGCGTCGAGGACCGGATGCGCGGCGGGCACCGCCAAGGCGGCATCGGACAGGGCGAGCACTTCGCCGTAATCGCCGCCGGACACGGTGACATACCCCAGGAAACCGAGGCTGTGCGCGAGTCGGTCGGCGTCGTCGGCTTGCTCGGCGAGGCTCACGGCCGTGCCCACTGTCCGCCGCGCGGTCGCGTCCGCCCCGATCGCGTGCTCCAACCACCCGCGATACTGGGTGATCTCCGAGGCCAGCGCCGCCGCTTCCCTCCGCGCGTATCGGGATTCGCGGACGAACATCTCGATCATGGTCGACATCCCCCGCACCGTGGGCAATACGGCCGCCGCGCCGACGGCGTCTTCGACGCGCCGGGTGGAGGCGAGCATCGTGGCGACCTCGGACAGGGCCGCCGGATCTACGGTGGCAGGCGTCCGCACCGCCGCGTTCAGCCGACCCAGATCCGCGCCGAGCACCCGCTCGTAAGCCGCGGTCACCCCTGGCGGGACGGGGCGACGGCCGGTCTCGACCAGCGACAGATACGACTTCCCGTAGAAGGTCCGTTCGGCCATCGCACGCAGGGAGATCCCGGCCGCCGCACGGGCGGCACGGAGAACAGCGCCCGGTTCCATCTCTCCACGGTAGCGCGGTAGTGGACGCCTGTGGACGCGAAATCGTTTCGTAGCCGGGGCGTTTCGATGAATGCTCGTCTCGGCCCCACCGCCGCGTCGACACGCGAACGACCGGCACCACGCGGCATGATCGCGCGGTCCGCGGCGGTGGGTGCCTACCAACTCATCGCAGGGGAGAGGCAGGGGATGAATTCGACGCTCGGTGTGACCGACCTCGATACGAGATGCGCCCTCGACGGGGCGCGGTACGGCGTCGGGTGCCGAGGTGCGCACCGTCGGCTGGTTACGGAGGTCCGGGGCGGTGGCCGATGAACTGGGGTGAGGTCGGTCTGGTGGCGGTGGTCGCGGTACCGGTCGCCGTGGTCGTCGCGATGATTTTCTGGCCGTCCGACTACGACGGGGGTGGCGACAGGTGAGCACACCACGCCGAAAGTCGTGGAACACGAACGACTATGCGGCGATGGCTGACGACTACGCGGACCACTTGGTCCGGCTCGCGGAAGTCGTCGGCCCGCCGCGGGTATTCGTGCCGATCGCCGAACTCGGACGCACCACCGCGCACCTGCCGTTCCTCGACTATCGCGAGTGGCGTGCGGCGCTGGACGCGATGATCGACCAGGAGATCGACGGGTGATGATCGAGCATGCGGGCCGAACGAACGGGAAGATTTTCGAGTTCCCGAGGGGGTGAGTTTCGGGCGTGGGTGGGTATCTCGCGAACCAAGAAGGAGAGCGCGGATGAGTGTGACGCTCTGGGTGTCACCGAACTAGCCGCGGTAGAACAATGCGCGACAGTTATTCGAGAGTCGGTGGACTGATTGTCCTGATCTGGTTGGTCATCGGCGTGATCGCCGCGGCGCAACGAGGGTATTTCGACAGCGGGCCGGTCAACTGCGCCGGTTTCGGAACGATCGCGGTGACCACGGTCGCCGGGCCGTTGAACTACATGGGTGTGAACCCGAAGATCGACGACTGCAACGTTCCGCAGCCCAGCCCGTAGTACGGGAGCGATGATCGGGGCCGGGTTCGCGTACCCGGCCCCCATCTCGTTTGTGGCGGCCCGTGCCTGGCTAGCCATCGGTTCGCGGCTGCATCGCCGGTAGATCGCCACCGAACAGAGCGCCTGCGGATCGCCCCTGCGATCCGAGCGAGATCCGACGATTGTCAGCCCGCCGTGCTGCGTGAGACAATGTTTCACACGAAACAGCGCAATCGTTTCGTACGCAACGCAAGACGCCACAGAGTTGCCCGTGGATGGCCGGAAATCAGCCGTCCGGGGCCGGAGTCATCCGCTGGGGCCGCAGAAAGGGACGTGTCCGACCCCGCGCGGGTTGCTCGACTTCTTACGCGAGTGCGGAAGGATGCGATGACTATGCGCGACCGCGACCGTGCGATCCCGCGACGACAATCCCCCTCGTTCGGAGCCCGAATCGCGAGCATGCTGCTGATGGTCTGGCTGGCCACCGGGCTGCTCGCCGCGGCGCAACGCGACTACTTCCAGGTCGGCCCGATCGATTGCGCCGGTTTCGGCACGATCGCGCTCACCGCCGTGGCCGGACCGTTGAACTATGTGGGGGTGAATCCCAAGGTCGCCGAGTGCGACGTGCCGGAACCGAGCCGCTGAGGCGTCCCCGCGCGCACGGGGACGCCGCACGGTCAGCGGGAATCTTCGCGCAGGGCATGCAGTTTCGCGCCTTCGACATCGATGTCGGGCACGATCCGGTCCAGCCAGGCCGGTATCCACCAGGCGCGGTCGCCCAGCAGGACCAGCAGTGACGGGATCAGGACCATCCTGACCAGGAACGCGTCGAGCAGGACGCCCGCGGCCAGCGCGAAACCCATCTGCTTGGCGGTGGCGTCGGTTTCCAGGATGAACGAGCCGAACACCGAGATCATGATGATCGCGGCCGAGGTGACCACGCGGGCGCCGTGGTGGTACCCGGAGACCATCGCCTCTTTCGGCGGTTTGCCGTGCACGTATTCCTCGCGCATCCGGGTGACGAGGAATACCTGGTAGTCCATGGCGAGTCCGAAGACGAGTCCGATGAGCATGATCGGCAGGAAGCTGACCAGCGGGTGCGGATCGTCGATGAGGCCGAGCGCGCCGTCCTGGAAGATCAGCACGGTCGCGCCGAAGGTCGCGGCCATGGACAGCAGGAATCCGAGCGCGGCGGTGAGCGGCACGAGGATGGAGCGGAACACCAGGATGAGCAGGATGAACGCCGCGCCCGCCACGATGGCGAGGTAGGGCACGATCTTGCCGAGCAGCACGTGGTCGATGTCGGCGTAGATGGCGGTGGTGCCGGTGATGCCGTAGCTGATGCCGAATTCGTCGGCGAGGCGTTGTTCGTCGGCGCGGGCGTCGCGCACCAGGTCCTTGGTCTCCTGGTTGTTCGGTCCGGCTTTCGGGACGCCGTCGAGCAGCGCGCCGAGCCCGTCCCGACTCATCTGCGGTTCGGTGACGTATTCCATCGCGGGGTAGCCGGCGAGGGTGTCGCGCAGGGCCGTCAGCGCGCGGGCCCGGTTCTCCGGGGCGACGCCTTCCAGGTCGACGGCGACCTGGAGCACACCGTTGCTGCCCTCGCCGAATCCCTCGGTGCGCAGTTCGTAGGCTTTGCGCACGGTGGTGGTCTTGGCCATGCTGTCCTCGCCGGGCAGGCCGAGGTTCAGGTTGACGGCGGGGGCGGCGAGCAGGCCGAGCACCACGATGCTCAGCACCAGCGTCACCACCGGCATCCGGCCGATGACCCGCGCGACCCGCATACCGTTGGTGACCTGGCTGTCGTCCTCGGGATCGTGCTGGGCGACCAGGGGCAGTTTCGGCTTGAACAGGGCCTTGCCGAACGCGCCGAGCAGCGCGGGCATCAGGGTGATGGCGGTGAGCACGGCGAAGGCCGCAGCGATCGCGCCGCCCAACCCCATGAACGTCAGGAACCGCACGCCGACGATCGCCAGTCCGACCAGCGCGATGATGACGGTGAGGCCGGCGAACACCACCGCGGACCCGGCGGTGCCGAGCGCGGTGCCCGCCGCCTCCTCCGGTGAATCCCGCACCGCGAGTTCGTGTTTGTAGCGGGAGACGATGAACAGCGCGTAGTCGATGGACAGCGCGATGCCGATCATCGAGGCGAGGAAGGTGGTGAAGCTGGGGATGGACACGATCGAGGTGCCGAGGAAGATCAGCGAGGTCGCCGCGCCGAGGCCGACGATCGCGGTGACGATCGGGACGAAGGCGGCCGCGATCGCGCCGAAGGCGATGATCATCACGACCAGGGCCACGGCCATGCCGATGAGTTCGGATTTCCCGCTCGGCCCGCCCTGTTCGATGGCGATGGTGCCGCTCATCTCCACGGTGAGTCCGGCGGCGCGCGCCGGGTCGGCGGCGTCGTAGGCGGCGGTGCGGTCCGCGTCGGTGATGGCGCTGAAATCGGGGATGGTGAACGGGACGCTGAAGTAGGCGACCGTCTCGGGAGCGGTGCGGCTCAACACGTTCAGCGGCGCGCCGCTGCACAGGCTCGGCGCGGGGTCGGGGACCAGGCAGCCCATCTGTTCGGTGGCGGTGATCGGATTCGTGATCGGGGTGGTCTTGTCGACGATGTCGAGTTGTCCGACCCGGCCGATCAATTCGTCGAGCGCCGCGCGGTTCGTCGGGTCGGTGAGTTTCTGGCCCGCGGGTGCGCCGACCACGTAGGTGCCGGTGACGGCGTCGAACTCGAACGCGGCGGACAGGCCGGGGAAATGCTTGTCGAGGATTTCCGTGGCGCGTTCGGAGGGCAGGTTCGGCATGCTGAAGTCGTCGGTCATCGGTTCCTTCAGCTGACCGCCCAGGATTCCGAGCAGCAGGAACAGCGCCAACCACACCGGCAGCACGATCCATTTCCGACGGAAGGCGAACTTCCCCCACCGATACAGATACACGGACACAGCGTTCTCCTCGCGATCGGTTGGAGCCGGTTCGGATGGAGCAGCGGAGCTGGATCGTTCACTTTCGAGTCTGCTTGGCACGCGACCCGATATCAAACATCCCCCGGAAACGGGTCCGGCCCCGCGTCCGAGGTGGACGCGGGGCCGAACGGGTCGAGCGGGGTCGGGTCAGCTGACGCCGACCGGTTCCTTCGTGAGGTCGGCGGACTGCTTGTCCTGCAACTCACGCAGTTTCGCGCCCTCGACGTCGATGTCGGGCAGGATGCGGTCCAGCCAGGCCGGAATCCACCAGGACCACTTGCCCATGATCACCAGCAGCGCCGGGATCAGGACCATGCGCACGATGAAGGCGTCGAACAGGACACCGGCGGCCAGCGCGAAGCCGAAGGACTTCGCCGTGACGTCGGTCTCCAGGATGAAGGACGCGAACACCGAGATCATGATGATCGCGGCCGAGGTGACCACGCGGGCGCCGTGGTGGTAGCCCGAGACCATCGCCTCCTTCGGCGACTTGCCGTGCACGTATTCCTCGCGCATCCGGGTGACCAGGAACACCTGGTAGTCCATCGCGAGACCGAACACGAGTCCGATCAACATGATCGGCAGGAAGCTGACCAGCGGATGCGGATCGTCGATCAGCCCGAGTTCACCCTCCTGGAAGATCAGCACCGTCGCGCCGAAGGTCGCCGCCATCGACAGCAGGAATCCGAGCGCCGCGGTGAGCGGGACCAGGATCGAGCGGAACACCAGGATCAGCAGGACGAACGCCGCGCCCGCCACGATGGCCAGGTAGGGCACGATCTTGCCGAGCAGCACGTGGTCGACGTCGGCGTAGATGGCGGTGGTGCCGGTGATCCCGTACTCCATGCCGTACTGCGCCTTCAGGTCGCCTTCGGCGTCGCGGGCCTCGCTGACCAGATCCTTGGTGGCCTGGTTGTTGGGACCCTGCTTCGGGACGCCGTCGAGCATCACGCCCGCGCCGTCCTCGCTGAAGGTGGGCGCGGTGACGTAGTCCATGCCCGGGTAGGAGGCGAGTTTGGCGCGCAGCGCGTCCACGGCCTCGGCGCGCTTGTCCGGTGCGACCGCGGACAGGTCCGCGACCACGTTGAGGATGCCGTTGCTGCCCTCGCCGAACCCTTCGGTGCGCAGTTCGTAGGCTTTGCGCACGGTCGAGGTCTTGGGCGCGCTGTCGTCGCCGGGCAGACCCAGGTTCAGACCCGCGGCCGGGGCGGCGAGCGCGCCGAGCACGACGACGCTCAGAATCAGTGCGATCCACGGGAACTTGCCGATCAGCCTGCCGAAACGCATGCCGTTGGTGACGGCCTGGTCGTCCTCGGGATCGTGCTGGGCGACCAGCGGCAGCTTCGGCTTGAACAGAGCCTTGCCGAACGCGCCGAGCAGCGCGGGCATCAGGGTGATGGCGGTGAGCACGGCGAAGGCCGCAGCGATCGCGCCGCCCAGACCCATGAACGTCATGAACTGCACGCCGACGATGCTGAGTCCGCCGAGGGCGATGATGACGGTCAGACCGGCGAACACCACCGCCGAACCCGCGGTGCCGAGCGCGATGCCGGCTGCTTCCTCGGGCGAATCCTGCACGGCACGTTCATGTTTGAAGCGCGACACGATGAACAGCGCGTAGTCGATGGACAGCGCGATGCCGATCATCGAGGCGAGGAAGGTGGTGAAGCTGGGGACCTCGATGAACGAGGTGCCGAGCATGATCAGCGAGGTCGCCGCGCCGAGGCCGACGATCGCGGTGACGATCGGGACGAAGGCGGCCACGATCGCGCCGAAGGCGATGATCATCACGACCAGGGCCACGGCCATGCCGATCAGTTCGGACTGGCCGCTGGGGCCTTCCTGGTTCTGCGCGATCGAACCGCTCATCTCCACGGTCAGGCCGGCGTTGCGCGCCTCGTCGGCCACGTCGTAGGCGGCTTCGCGCTGTTCGGCCTTGATGTCGGTGAAGCTGGCGATCGTGAACGGCACGTTCATGATCGCGACCGAGGCGGGGGCGTCGGCGCTGAGCACGTTCAGCGGTGCGCCACTGCACTGCGACGGATCGGGGTTGCTCAGGCAGCCCATCTTGTCGGTGGCCTCGACCGGGTTGGTCAGCGGCTTGCTGTGGTCGACGATGTCGAGTTGACCGAGTCGGGCGATGAACGCGTCGAGCGCCGCACGGTTCGCCGGGTCGGTCAGTTTCTGGCCGTCGGGGGCGGCGACGACGTAGAGGCCGGTGACGGCATCGAATTTGAACGCCTCGGACGCGCCGGGGAAGTGCTTGTCGAGGATTTCGTTGGCCCGTTCCGAAGGCAGTGCGGGCATGCTGAAGTCGTTCGTCATCGGCTTGCTGAGCTGCGAGCCCAGTCCACCGATTAGTACGAGCAGCAGAAGCCACACGGGCAGCACTATCCATTTCCGGCGGAAAGCGAACTTTCCCCATCGATAGAGATATACGGACACGCGAGAACTCCTAGCGGTGACTGGGACGTGCTGGATCGTGGCGCGTAGACAGCACACTCGCGGGGCGCCCTGCCCCCGCCTCCAATTGACGCTTTCTGCCTACCGTGCGGTAGGTAGACTACCTATCGGATAAGCGGAGGCACAACCTCGATTTCGGGGCTTCGCTGAGCTCGGGCGCAGGTGTGGTGAGAGGATCTTCTAATGGTTGTCCGTGACGCGTCGGATACTGTTGTCGCAGCTAGCGGCACGAAAATCGCGATTCGCGACGCCGCCGTGAAGCTCTTCGGGAGCAAAGGATTCGAGCAGACGAGTCTGCGCGAGGTCGCCGATGCGGTGGGAATCACAAAAGCATCCCTCTACTATCACTACCCGTCGAAGCTCGATCTGCTAATGGCGATCATCGATCCGATCATCGAGCATCTGCGCGACGTGGTCGAGGACATCGACGCCGTACCGCACGACGCCGAGGGCATCCGCGCGGTCCTGCGCACCTACCTGCGCGGACTGATCCGCCACCGCGACGCGGGCGCGCTGTGCATCCGCGACACGGCCGCGATCGTCAACGCGATGGCCGACCGGTATCCGGACGTGATGGACTCCAATCGCCTGCTGCGCGAATGGCTCGCCGGACCCGATCCGACCCCGGAGGCGGAACTGCGGGCCTGCGCCGCGCTCGAGGTGATCGGAGTCGCGTTGATCTCCAAGGAGATCGTGCCCGCCGCCGACGACGTGCAACTCGAGTCCACCCTGCTCGACGCGGCCACCCTGGTCCTGGCCCCGAGCTCACCGCGATAGTGGTCCGGGCCACCGCCCGGCGTAGATTCGAGGCCGATCGCGCGGCGCGCGCCGCGCGAGGTGTCCACCCCGGCTCCCAGGAGTGATCCGTGCACATCACCGCGAAGATCGACTACGCGGTGCGAACCCTGCTCGAAATCGCGCGCGCGGCGCACGGCGGCAGCGAAGCCGCCCTCAAGGCCGACGCCATCGCCGCCGAGCAGTCGATCCCGCCCAAAGTGCTCGAAACGGTGCTCGGCGATCTGCGCCGGGCGAAACTCGTGGTCAGCAGACGCGGCCCGGACGGCGGCTACTGGTTGGCCCGCCCCGCCGCGCAGATCTCGGTGGCCGACGTCATCCGCGCGATCGAGGGGCCGTTGGCCTCGGTGCGCGGACAGCGGCCCGAGGATGTCAGCTACCGCGGAGCAGCCGAATCGCTGCAACGGGTGTGGATCGGTTTACGGGTCAATATCCGGGCCATCCTCGAGAACGTCACCATCGAGGAGATCGCTTTGGGAGCTTTGCCCGAATTCGTCGACGCGCTCACCGACGACCCCGGCGCGTGGGCCCGACGCGAGCCCTCCGCGCGTTCATGACCAGCGAACAACGCAGGTCAAGAAAGCGGACGACGATGTCATCGGCAGCCGGTAGCCTGCGTTCATCATGTTGACCGGACTGTTACGTACCTACCTCGGCCCCTATCGCTCGCAGCTGGCCGGGGTGGTCGTGCTGCAACTGATCTCCGTGATCGCGATGCTGTATCTGCCGAGTCTGAACGCCGACCTGATCGACGGCGGCGTCACCAAAGGCGATATCGGCTACATCTGGAACACCGGCCTGTGGATGCTCGCGGTCAGCGCCGTGCAGATCGTCGCCTCGGCGTTCTCGGTCTACCTGGGCGCGCAGGCCGCCATGGGCGCGGGGCGCGACCTGCGCGGCGCGCTGCTGCACCGGGTCGGCACCTTCTCCGCGCGCGAGGTCGGCATGTTCGGCGCGCCTTCGCTGATCACCCGCAACACCAACGACATCCAGCAGGTCCAACTGCTGATCGTGATGTCGGCGACCATCCTGGTGATGGCCCCGATCATGTGCGTCGGCGGCATCTTCATGGCGCTGCGCGAGGATATGGCGCTGTCGTGGCTGCTGCTCATCGCGGTGCCCGCACTCGCGCTGTCGATGGGTCTGATCGTGGCGCGGATGGTGCCCGGTTTCCGGCAGATGCAGTTCCGCATCGACGAGGTCAACCGGGTGCTGCGCGAGCAGATCACCGGCATCCGCGTGGTGCGCGCCTTCGTCCGGGAACGGCAGGAGACCTGGCGCTTCGGCGTCGCCAACAGCGAACTCACCGAGACGGCGCTGCGCGTCGGCAAGTTGATGGCGTTGATGTTCCCCACGGTCATGCTGATCAGCAACGTCACCGCGGTCGGCGTGATCTGGTTCGGCGGCCACCTCGTCGACGACGGCACCATGCAGATCGGCTCGCTCACCGCGATGCTGGCCTACATCATGCAGATCCTCATGGCGGTCATGATGGCCTCGTTCCTGGCCATGATGGCGCCGCGTGCCGCGGTCTCGGCCGACCGGATAGGCGACGTGCTGGTCACCGAATCCTCGGTGGTTCCGCCCGCCGATCCCGAGGCGTTCGCCGAGGACACGGCGTGCACCGTCGAATTCACCGCGGCCGAATTCAGCTTCCCCGGTGCGGAGAAACCGGTGCTCGAGGGCATCGATTTCCGTGTCGAACCGGGCACGACCACCGCGATCGTCGGGTCGACGGGCGCGGGCAAGACCACCCTGATCAACCTGGTGCCGCGCCTGATCGACGTCACCGCGGGCGCGGTCCTGGTCGGCGGCCTCGACGTGCGCCGACTCGATCCCGAGGCGCTGCGCGCCCGGATCGGCCTGATCCCGCAGAAGGCGTATCTGTTCTCCGGCACCGTGGCGAGCAACCTGCGCTACGGCCGCCCCGACGCCACCGACGACGAACTGTGGCAGGCACTCGAGATCGCCCAGGCCGCCGATTTCGTGCGCGAGATGCCGCAGGGCCTGGAGACGCCGGTAGCCCAGGGCGGCACCACCGTCTCCGGCGGCCAACGCCAACGCCTCGCCATCGCGCGGGCGCTGGTGCGCAGGCCGGGGATCTACCTGTTCGACGACTCGTTCTCCGCGCTCGACGTGGCCACCGACGCCCGCCTGCGTGCCGCGCTCAAACCCGTCACCGGGGATGCCGCGGTCGTCATCGTCGCCCAGCGCATCTCGACCATCCGCGACGCGGACCAGATCGTGGTGCTCGAGGACGGCGTGATCGCCGGGATCGGCACCCATGACCAATTGCTCGGCGACTGCGCCGAATACCGCGAGATCGTCGAATCGCAGTTGAGCGCGGAGGAGGTCCGATGAGACCCGGTGGTCCGATGGCGGGAGCGCCGGACGCCAAGGCGAAATCCTTCGGGCCGTCGCTGAAACGCCTGCTGCGCAGGCTCGCGCCGGAGAAGTTCTACGTCGGCACGATCGTCGCCCTGGTCATCGCCGCGGTCGTGTTCAACACCCTGGGCCCCTACATCCTCGGCAACGCCACCAACCTGGTCTTCGACGGACTCGTCGGCAAACAGCTCACCGCCTACTCCGGGATGAGCAAGGACCAGGTCGTGGAGGTCCTGCGCTCGCGCGGGGAGAACACCTTCGCCGACATGCTCGGCGCGATGGACGTGGTGCCGGGCGTCGGCGTCGATTTCGACGCGGTCGGCCGGGTGCTGCTACTGGTCCTCGGGCTCTACGTCCTGGCCGCGATCTTCGGCTGGTTGCAGGGCTACCTGCTCAACGTCGTCATCAACCGCACCGTCAAACGGTTGCGCGGCGAGGTCGAGGACAAGATCCACCGGTTGCCGCTGCGCTACTTCGACTCCGCGCCGCGCGGCGACGTGCTCAGCCGCGTCACCAACGACGTCGACAACGTCTCGCAGAGTCTCCAGCAGACCCTCAGTCAGCTGCTGGTCTCGGTGTTCTCGGTGATCGGCATCCTGATCATGATGTTCTGGATCTCGCCGCTGCTGGCGCTGATCGCGCTGCTCACCGTGCCCGCCGCGGTCGTGGTGACGGCGCTGATCGCCAAACGGTCCAAACCGCACTTCGTGAACCAGTGGAAGTACACCGGCATGGTGAACGCCCAGGTCGAGGAGGCCTACACCGGCCACGAGGTGGTCACCGCGTTCGGGCGCAACCGCGAGGTCGGCGAGGAGTTCGACAAGCGCAACCAGGAACTCTACGACGCCAGCTTCAAGGCGCAGTTCATCTCCGGCCTGATCATGCCCGCGATCATGTTCCTGGGGAACGTCAACTTCGTGCTGGTCGCGCTGGTCGGCGGCCTGCGGGTCGCCACCGGGCACATCTCCCTCGGCGAGGTCCAGGCGTTCATCCAGTACTCGCGCCAGTTCAGCCAGCCACTGACCCAGATCGGCGCGATGGCGAACCTGCTCCAGTCCGGCGTCGCCTCGGCAGAGCGGATCTTCGAGATCCTCGACGCCGAGGAGCAGTCCCCGGAGCCGAAGATGAACGATGTGCGTCCCCTCGATCGCGGCCGCGTCGAGTTCGAGGCGGTCTCGTTCCGCTACGAACCGGACAAGCCGATCATCGAGCGACTGTCGCTGGTCGCGGAGCCGGGGCACGTGGTCGCCATCGTCGGTCCGACCGGCGCGGGCAAGACCACGCTGGTCAACCTGCTGATGCGCTTCTACGAACTCGACGCGGGCACCATCACCATCGACGGCGTCGACATCACCGAGATGACCCGCGACAACCTGCGCTCGCGCATGGGCATGGTGTTGCAGGACACCTGGCTGTTCAAGGGCACCATCCGGGAGAACATCGCCTACGGCGATCCGGAGGCGAGCGAGGAGCAGATCCTCGAGGCCGCGCGCGCCGCCTACGTCGACCGGTTCGTGCACGCGCTGCCCGACGGCTACGACACCCTCATCGACGAGGAGGGCTCCGGCGTCAGCGCGGGCGAGAAGCAGTTGATCACGATCGCGCGGGCGTTCCTGGCCAAACCGTCGATCCTGATCCTGGACGAGGCGACGAGTTCGGTCGACACCCGCACCGAGTTGCTGGTGCAGCACGCCACCGCCGCGTTGCGCCGCGACCGCACCAGTTTCGTGATCGCGCACCGGCTCTCGACCATCCGCGACGCCGACATGATCGTCGTCATGGAAGCCGGGCGCATCGTGGAGTACGGCAACCACGAGCGCCTGTTGGAGGAGCGCGGCCCGTACTTCCGCCTCTACAACGCGCAGTTCGCGGCCGCCGCGGCCGACGCCTGAGCGCGGCGAGGACCGCAGGCGCGGGCCGGTGACCCGCGCCTGCGAGGATGGCAGCGTGGCAGCACCCGAATCCTTCACCTTCACCGTCGGCGCCCGCCTCGAGGGCAGGCACGGGCGCGCCGGGGTGATCGACACCCCGCACGGGTCGATCGCCACCCCGGCGTTCATCCCCGTCGGCACCAAGGCGACGGTGAAAGCGGTACTGCCGGAGACGATGAAAGAGATCGGCGCGCAGGCGCTGCTCGCCAACGCCTACCACCTCTACCTGCAACCCGGCTCCGACGTCATCGACGAGGCGGGCGGTCTGGGTGCGTTCATGAACTGGCCGGGCCCGACCTTCACCGACAGCGGCGGCTTCCAGGTGATGTCGCTCGGGGTGGGGTTCAAGAAGGTCATCGCCATGGAGGCCGTCGACGTGCGCAGCGACGACGTGATCGCCAAGGGCAAGGAGCGGTTGGCGACCGTGGACGACGACGGGGTCACCTTCCGTTCGCATCTGGACGGGTCGCGGCACCGCTTCACCCCCGAGGTGTCGATGGGCATCCAGCATCGCCTCGGCGCGGACATCATGTTCGCCTTCGACGAGTTGACGACGCTGCTCAACACCCGTGAGTACCAGGAGAAGTCGGTGCGGCGCACCCACGCGTGGGCTCAGCGCTGCATCGATGAGCACGAACGGTTGACCGCCGAGCGCGCGCACCGCCCCTACCAGGCGTTGTTCGCGGTGATCCAGGGCGCCCAATACGAGGATCTGCGGCGCAAGGCGTGCCGGGACCTGGAGACGATCCGCGGCGCGGGCGGCACCGAATTCGACGGATACGGGATCGGCGGCGCGCTGGAGAAGCACAATCTCGGCACCATAGTCGGCTGGTGTTGCGACGAGCTTCCCGAGGCCAAACCGCGGCACATGCTCGGCATCAGCGAACCGGAGGACGTGTTCGTCGCGGTGGAGAACGGCGCGGACACCTTCGACTGCGTGAATCCCTCGCGGGTGGCCCGCAACGCGGCGATCTACGTGGCGGAGGGCCGGTTCAACATCAACACGAGTCGGTTCCGGCGCGATTTCGAGCCGATCGACACCGACTGCGACTGCTACACCTGCGCGAACTACTCGCGCGCCTACATCCACCACCTGTTCAAGGCGAAGGAGATGGTGGCCGCGACGCTGTGCACCATCCACAACGAGCGTTTCACGATCCGGTTGGTCGACCGGATCCGGGCCAGTATCGAGGGCGGCTACTTCGACGAGTTCAAGGAGCAGTCGCTCGGGGTGTGGAAGACCTTGTCCCGCCGCGGGTGACGCCCGCGGCGGGTGCTCGGCTCAGGCGTGCAGGGGATCGGACGCGCTGGGCGCGTAGGTGGGTTCGTGCTTCTTGAGCAGGGCGATCACCCGATAGGTGATCGGCATGACCACCACCTCGCACAGTGTCTTCCACAGGAAGCCGATGATCACGTAGTTGACGAACTGTTGCCAGGTGTCGATGCCGATGGCGCCCGCGGCGATCGAGCAGAAGATCAGCGTGTCGGCGAATTCACCGACGACGGTCGACCCGATCAGCCTGGCCCACAGATACTTCTCCTTGGTGCGTTCCTTGATCAGCACCAGCGTCGCCGAATTGAGCAGCTGACCGACGAAATATCCGGCCAGACCGGCGATCACCAGCCGCGGCGTGGTGCCGATGACGGTGCGGAACGCCTCCTGGTTCTCGTAGAAGCCCGCCGCGGGCAGTCGGATGGCGATGGCGAAGCAGACCACCGTCAGCAGCAGGGCGGCGAAACCGTAGTAGATGGCGTGCCGGGTGGCGCGGAACCCGTAGACCTCGCTCAGCACGTCGCCGAGGATGTAGGCCAGCGGGAACAGGAAGAAGGCGCCGTCGGTCGCGATCGGCAGGACCTGTAGCGGCCCCAGCGACACCGACTGGTCGCCGAAGAACTCCACGCCTTTGGTGGCGCAGATGTTGGAGATGATGAGGGTCGCGGTGAACAGTGCGACGATGGCCGGGTAGTACCCCCGCGCGACCTGGGCGAACGCCACGTGGTCTGCGGGGCGCCCAGACCCCTCGTGGTCTTCGGACTTGATGGAATCACTCACGCGGCCCATCCAACCAGGTCGGCACGGCCGGGGCGGGCACTCGGGGACGGCTTCGCCCGTACCCCGGTCGGTCCGTGCGCATTAGTCTGTAGCCATGACGAAGCCCGGCGATTCCGACGAGTGGTGGAAACAGTACGGCGGCGAAGGCGTATCGCCGGAGTCCGGCGGCCAGAGCTCGGGGCCGCAGTACCCGACCTCCGAACCCCCGTCCGGATATCCCTCGGCTCCGCAGTACCCGCAGCAGCCGCCGCCCTCGCAGCCGCAGTACCCCCAGCAGTCCCAGCCGCAGTACCCGCAGCAGTCGCCGTATCCCCAGCAGGGGCCCTACGGTCAGCCGCAGCCGCCCGGGTACGGGTATCCGCCCGGGTACTCCCCGTACGGTCAGCCGGTCGCGCAGGGCACCAACGGGTTGGCGATCGGCGCGCTGGTGTCCTCGCTGATCGGGCTGTGCACGTGCAGCATCGGCTCGATCGTCGGCATCATCCTGGGCGCGATGGCGCTCAACCAGCTCAAGGAACGGCCCGGTCAGGAAGGGCGCGGCATGGCGCTGGCCGGCATCTGGGTCGGCGTCGGCGGCATCGTCGCCTGGGTCATCTACATCGTGGTGGTGCTGGCGACCAGTTCGGTCTGAGGTCCCCGAAGACGACGAAGGGGCGCTCCCGGCCGGGAGCGCCCCTTCGATGTTCGCGACCGCTTACTGCTGGGTCTTGAGGACCTGCGTGCCGCCGGCGAACTTGTCGTGCCAGCCCTGCTTGTTCGGGTCCTGCGAGATCGTGATCATGATGTAGATGACCAGGCCCAGCGTGACCAGGCCGCCGATGCACGGGATCACGTTGGCGATCATGAACGCGTTGCGCTTGAGCGAGGTCTCGGGGGTCATCGCGGCGCCGCCCGGGCCGACCACCTTCAGGCCCAGCAGCTTCTTGCCGACCGTCGCGCCCTGGTTGACGTCGAGCGCCACGAAGTAGCCGACCGCGACCGCGGTCCAGACCGCGCTGATGACGAAGCTCAGCACGATCGAGTCACCGAGCAGGGCGTTGATGATGCCCAGCGGGATGAACACGATCAGGTTGTCGATCAGACGCGCGCCGATCCGCACACCCAGATCGGCCGGGACACCGCCGCCGGGCGCGCCGTAGCCCTGCTGCTGGCCGTAGCCCTGCTGCGGGTACGCGTCCTGCTGACCGTACTGCTGCTGAGGCTGGCCGTAGGGCTGCTGCTGCCCGTACTGCGGCTGCTGCTGACCGTAGGGATCCTGCTGCCCGTACTGGGGCTGCTGGCCGTACGGCTGCTGCTGGCCGTACTGCGGCGGCTGCTGGCCGTACTGCGGCTGGCCCTGCTGCGGGTACTGTTGTCCGCCCTGGGGATACTGGTTGGGGTCGTAGCCACCGCTTGTCATAGTGTTTCGTCCTCGTCGTGATCAGGAGATCAGTAGATCGGTCGCTGCGTACGTTACGGACATTCGCGCGAATGCAACAACCCATTGTCCAGGAAGTTCCACGGGTGCCGCGGCAGGTCGGCGGGATCGAATCGGGTCAACAGCTCCGACGGTGTGCGCGCGCTATGGCCCAGGGAGCGCGCCAAGGCGGTGACCACGTCCTGCGAGGTCTCGCCCAGTGCCAGTCGATCCGCCAGCGTGACCGATCCGTCCCTTTTGGCCAGACGTTGTCCGTCGGCGTTCAACACCAGGGGGACATGGGCGTAATTCGGTACGGGCAGGTCCAACAGCGAAGCCAGATAAGCCTGCCGCGGCGTGGAGGGCAGCAGGTCGTCACCGCGCACCACCTGATCGATGCCTTGCGCCGCGTCGTCCACCACGACCGCGAGGTTGTAGGCGGGCATCCCGTCACCGCGCCGCAGCACCACGTCGTCCACCGGGCCGCGGTAGCGCCCGTGTAATTCGTCGACGATCTCGAATTCGTCGGTGTCGGCGCGCAACCGCAGCGCCGCGGGCCTGCCGGCAGCCACCCGCTCGGCCCGCTGCGCCGCCGTCAGGTCGCGGCAGGTGCCCGGGTACGCGCCCATCGGGCCGTGCGGCGCGGAGGCGGCCTGTTGGATCTCCCGTCGCGTGCAGAAACATTCGTAGGTGCGCCCGGCCGCGGTGAGCCGGTCGATCGCCGACTCGTAGCGCGGCAGACGCTCGCTCTGGCGCACCACCGGGCCGTCCCAGTCCAGTCCGATCGCGGCCAGATCGCGCAGTTGCCGTTCCTCCGCGCCCGGACGCACCCGGTCGAGGTCCTCCACGCGCAACAGGAAAGCGCGTCCGGTGGAACGGGCGAACAGCCAGGCCAGCAGCGCGGTGCGCAGATTGCCCAGGTGCAGGTCACCCGACGGGCTGGGTGCGTAACGGCCCGCGCCGCGGGTTTCCGGGGCGGCGGGCGCGGGTACCTCAGGCATCGGGACGAAGGCGAGCGGGTCCGGCGAGCACGACTGTCATGGTAGGTCGTCGGCGGTCGCCGTCAGCCGCGGCTTCAAATCGTCCTCGCCCAGCGGTGTTCCCGCGTCCAGCGCGGCCACCAAGATGGTCGCATGGGCGATTAGTCCCGAACGGTTGATTCCGTACGGGAGCGGAGCCCGCCGCCGTTCTCCGCTATCCGCCTCCGGGAACGCCTCCAGGCGCGCGACCGCACGGGTGAGCAGGGTCCGGGCGCCCTTCGGATTGCCCCGTTGTATGTGCGTGATGCCGACGGCGTATTGCGCCAAGCCCTGCCATAGCATCCGCTCAGCGAACGGCCCGTTCTTCCATGCCGCCTCCAATACCTCGTGTGCGTTGAATGCGAGTCCGTCATCCAGCAGTTGCTGGGCGAAGGAGAGAGTTTGCTGGGGTGGAAGATTCAGATCGTCCGGAATTCGGGGAACACCGGCACTGCCGTGCGGTAGCGGACGTCCGAATCGATCCCTCGGACGGGGGTTACGGGCGCGACCTGCCTCGTCGCGGGGGCGTTCGACCATGTACCCATGATCCACGGTGTCTCGGACATGTGTCACGGATGTGGCACACGGGTGGGTCAATTGACGGATCACAGACCAATCACGCCGGCGCAAAAGGTGAACTGGGGTGTCGAACAGCAATGAATGTCCGAGTCTGGCAATGCTCCCGCAACCTCGTATCTTCGCAAGGTTGGCAAATGCAAAGATCGAAAAATACTGGGGTCGGCAAACTATGGGCGGACCTGCTAGTGTTTGACGAGGGGTCACCCCCGCGAGGTGTTTTCACCTCGATTCACCGTGCGATTGCGACGCACCGTGAACGTAGCGCGCTTCCACTAGGCGCACCACGGGGATTCGGCGCTTCTCCGTCGAATACCGGTGCTGGGTACAGCGATGTCCGAAATAATTTCTCGTTTCTCGACGCAGCAAAGGAGCATGTGCCGTGGAGGTTGATCTGACGGGTGCGATGTGGCGCAAGAGCGTGCACAGCGGCCCCGACGGGAACTGCGTGGAAGTGGCATTTCTCGGCGACGGCAATGTAGCGGTCCGCGACACCAAGGACAATGGAATCGGCCCCGTGCTGGCCTTCACCCCCGGTGAATGGGACGCGTTTCTAACCGGCGTCTCGCGGGGCGGGTTCGGGCACGCCTGAGACGGGTTCGCAACCCGGTCAGCAGGGGCCCCGGGCCACGCGGGCTCGGGGCCTTCGCGGCCCCTTCATCGGTGAAAGCGCTGCGTGACAGCAATTCTCGCGTCGGTACGTGCCGGATCGACGCGGTCGCGTGAACGTTCCCCGTCTCGGCGATCCCGCCGGCGGTGATTCCCCGACGCCGCGGAATCACCGCCGGAGGGCATCGCCGGACGTCCTCGCCCGGGTCGATAGGCTCGGAAAATGGACGAACGCGAAGGATCGACAACGGAGTCGACACCGTCGCGTCGCCGCGGGGAACGGATCGCGCCGCAGGACGCCACCATGTACTGGCTGTCCCGGCGCACCCGCAACGACCTCTTCCTGCTCTACGCCTTCGCCGACACGGGCGTGCCCACCGGCGAACTCCGCGCGCGCGTCGTCGCCCGCGCCGCCCGAATCCCCGACCTGGGCATCCGGCTGCGCCCCGTCCCTCGCGACCTCGACTATCCGCGCTGGACGCCCTGTGATTTCCACCCCGACCAGTTCCTCGAACACGCCCTTCCTCAACGGAACTGGGCCGCATTGTTGGACGCGCTCGGCGGACTTCTCGACACCGGGGTACGAGCGGAGACGCGGCCGTGGCGGTTACACGTCTTCCGCGGGATCGTCGGAGCGCCCGATCCGTTCGGGGGTTCGGAGTCTGCGGTCACGGTGGCCGTCCTCCAGGTGTCCCACGCCCTCGCCGACGGGCAGCGCGCCGCCGCCATCGCGCGCGCACTGTTCGCGCCGGGTGACGCGGAAATCCCTGCCGCGATGGAAGGGACGTCGGTGCCTGCGAATTCGGCGCGAACACCCCGCCCGTGGCGGACCGCCGTGGACGGAACCCGAGGGGCGGAGCGCCTTCGCCTCGCCGCAGGCGCGGCCGGCCGTTCCCCGCTTCTCGACCGTGGCCGGTCGACGCTCGACGCCATGGTGGGCCTCTCGCGACTGCCCGTGCAGATGGTGTCGACCGTGACCCGCGGCATAGCGGCCTACCGCGCCCAACGCGAACTCGCGGAAGCCACCGCGGCGGGGCTCGTTCCCGAGCCGGGGCCCGCGTTCGAGCCGACGCTGGTGAATCGGCCCCCGGTCGGTGGCCCCGAGTCGGCCGATGTCTCCGGGGCGACGACTGGTGACCGAGAATCGTTCGGTGGCCCTGGGCCGGTCGATATCGAGGCGGTCGGTGTCTCGGGGGCCGTTGCTGTCGGGCCGGCCGGTGTGTCCGGGACCGCCCGCAAGCTGCCTCGTGCCGGTGTTTCGGAGCCAGTCGGTGTGTCCGGGACCGCAGGTGTCTCCGGGCACGCGGTGCGTCTGCTGGTTCTGGACGCGAACCGTCTGCGGGTACCGGGCCGGACCCTCACCGTCCTCGTCCTCACCGCGGTCTCGCTCGCCCTGGACGAATACCTCACCGCCCGAGGCGAACCGGTCCCGAGACTCGGTGCGCAAGTACCGGTGGCGGTCCGCGCGGGCGGCCGGGTTCGCAACCACTACCGCAGCGTCGGCGTCGACCTGCACATCGAAGAGTCGACGCTCGCCCGCCGGGCCGAGCTGATCGCCGCCGACCTCGCCGACCGCCGCGCCAGGATCCGTCACCCCCTGCTCGACGCGCAGGATCGCGTCACCACGGTCACCCCGGCGGCGGTGCTCCGTCGCGACGTGGCCGGCTATCCGCTCGACACCCCGCCCCGCATCGCCGGACACACCGTCGTCTCCAGCGTCGACCGCGGCCCCGCCGACCTCGATTTCGGCGGACATTCCCTGTTCACCGCGGGCTTCCCCGCCATCGGGCCGGTCATGCGCCTGACCCACGGCCTGCACGGCCTCGGCGAAACCCGCACCCTCTCGATCCACGCCGACCCCGCCGTCCTGCCCGATCTCGACGCTTACACCGCGCTGCTCCGGACGGCTCTTGTCCGAGTGGGCGACCTCGCGCCCGCCGAGAACGGCGAGCGACCTGCCGCACCACCCGGCACCTGAACGCCGCTACGTTCAGCGCCATTCCGTGGAGGTGTTCCTCGCCGGCCGCCGAGATCATGGCGCCACCGACACCGACCGGCCGTGTTCCGCCCGTGGTACCGGTCGGGCCGCCCGGTGGACTCCGCCGGTGCGCTGGGCGGCAGCGTGAAGGAGTTGGCGCCGGTCGGCGAAAGCGATCACCGACGATCAGGCGGGGTAGCGGGCCAGGAGTCGGGAGTCGAGGTCGCGGAGGTGATCGTGACCGTAGGGGCCGTTCTCCAGGGTGTCGAACAAGACCGGGGGGAGGTCCTGGGTGAGGTCGGGGGAGCGGGAGGCGGCGGCCAGGGCGATGGTGGCGACGGTGTCGACGTCGCCGGTCCAGGCCACCGCGTGGCGCAGGATGTCGGCGACGCTGTCGGAACTGGCGAGCGAGGTGAGGGCGGCGCGCACGCTCATCCACCCTTTCGAGCCGACCGTGCCGCGCCACGGCTGGGACCACTGTGGACCGAGATGCCCGGCGATCCAGCCGGCGACCTTGGGGACGGGGCCGAGACGGCGGTGGCAGTAGTGCACGGCCAAGGCGGCGGCTTGGGCGGCGGCGATACCGTCGGCGGTGTCGTGGGTGACGCGGGCTTGTTCGCGCGCGTGCCACAGCACCTCCTCGACCGTGGGCAGCAGGCCGATCGGCCCCGACCGCATCGCCGCTCCGCTCTTGTCGGAGGCCGGACGGATACCGGCGAGCAGTTCCGCCCCCGTGTGGACGGTGTCGAGGAATTCCTGGAACCGTCGGGCGTAACCGTCGCGGGGGTCGCGATGGTAGGCGCGGACGAAATGCTCGGCCAGGTGCGCGCGATCCCACGGTTCCCCGGAGACCAGCAGTTCGGCGACGGCGAGGCTCATCTGGGTGTCGTCGGTGTAGCGGCCGGGTAGCACCCCGAGGTGGGTCGGATGCTGGACGTAGCCCGCCAGCGTGTTGTGCGCGGTGACGAACGCCGGATCGGCGTACTCGAATCCCGCCCCGTAGGCGTCACCCACCGCCGCTTCGACCAGCACGGTCCACCCCGTTTCCTCCCGCCGGACCCGACCCTCGGCCCGTGACGCAGGAGAGTATGCCACCGCCCCGCCCGCCATAGCAGAGGATTTGTACCCTCCCTCCCCGCCACGGAACCGAGCCCGGAAACGAGTCGAGCCGGGCGGAAACTCACGTTTCCACCCGGCTCGGCACGATGGCGGAGGATAGGGGATTTGAACCCCTGAGGGCGTTAACCCAACCCGCGTTCCAGGCGAGCGCCATAGGCCACTAGGCGAATCCTCCGTGGAGCAGCATAGCGGCTGCACCCCGCGCGACGCCAAACCGGGGTGTCGGCGGGGGTGGTGGACCCCGATTGGACGCGGCGGGCGCTGGACCCGCTACACTGGCCGACGGATCCCGCGCGGCGCGCATCCTGTGAACTCCCCCAGGGCCGGAAGGCAGCAAGGGTCAACGGGCTCTGCCGGGTGCGCGGGGTCCCCTATATTTCCCGGGCCGTCGGCTGTTCGCACGCCACGCATTGCCCACCACTTCGCCGCCGCGCACGGGTAACGTGAACACCGGTCCGACGACCGAGAGATCTCGGTCACGCTGTCGAACAGACACGGTGTCGACCCGAAACCCCCTTCGCTGCTTCGAAAGGCTGCTCAGGATGCCCCGGCAAACGCAAATCGGTGTGATGAGCCACGAGGAGCTCGTGTCCGAACACGAGGCCCAGTCCGCGAATTACGCGACGCTCCGGACCGAGAAGCTCACGCTGGACCTGACCCGGGGCAAACCCGCACCGCAACAACTGGATCTGTCGGCGGGGTTGTTGTCGCTACCCGGCGCGGACGACTACCGCGACGGCGGCGGCACCGATTGCCGTAACTACGGCGGCCAGCACGGTCTGCCGGAGTTGCGCGCGATCTTCGGTGAGCTGCTGAACATTCCGGTGGCGAACCTGATCGCGGGCAACAACGCCAGCCTCCAGTTGATGCACGACGTGATCGTCTTCTCGATGCTGTACGGCACACCGGATTCCGAGCGTCGCTGGGCGGCCGAGCCGACGATCAAATGGCTGTGTCCCGCGCCCGGTTACGACCGGCATTTCGCGATCACCGAGGCGCTCGGCATCGAGATGATCCCGATCCCGATGGGCGACGACGGTCCCGACACCGCGGCGATCGCCGCGCTGCTGGCCGGGGATCCGACGATCAAGGGCCTGTGGGCGGTGCCGAACTACGCCAACCCGACCGGTGCGATCTACACCGAAGACGTTGTGCGCGAACTGGTCTCCCTGCCCGCGGCGGCACCGGACTTCCGTCTGTTCTGGGACAACGCCTACGCGGTGCACCCGCTGACCGACACCGCCGCGCCGGTGCTGGACGTGCTCGGTCTGGCGGCGGCGGCCGGAAACCCCAACCGCCCCATCGTGTTCGCGTCCACTTCCAAGATCACCTTCGCCGGTTCCGGCGTGAGTTTCCTCGGTGCGTCCTCGGCGAACCTGGAGTGGTATCTCGAGCACGCGGGCAAGGCCAGCATCGGCCCCGACAAGATCAACCAGTTGCGGCACCTGCGCTTCTTCGGCGACGCCGACGGGGTGCGCGCGCACATGCAGAAGCACCGGGAGATCCTGGAGCCGAAGTTCGCGCTGGTGCGCCGGATCCTGGAGGACAGGTTGGGCGCGTCGAAGGTGGCGTCCTGGACCGAGCCCAAGGGCGGCTATTTCATCAGCCTCGACGTCATGGAGGGCACCGCGTCGCGGGTCATCGCCTTGGCGAAGGACGCGGGGATCGCGTTGACGGCGGCGGGGTCGGCTTTCCCTTACCGAAAGGACCCGGAGGACAGGAACATTCGGATCGCGCCGAGTTTCCCGGGTCTGCGCGAGTTGGAGCAGGCGATGGAAGGTCTGGCGACCTGCGTGCTGCTCGCGGCGACCGAGAAGGCGCTGGGCAAGTAGGTCAAGGGCGGCGGGCGCGGTCGGACGCGCCCGCCGTCGCGGTCAGTTCGGTTTGTGCGCGAGGACCGCGAACATGGTGACCGACAGGTGGATGTCGCCGGTCTCGGCGCCGCGCGCGAGGTCGGCGAGCAGGCGGTCGCGCTGCGGCTCGGTGATCGCGCCGCGGGCCACGGCCATCGCGGAGATGCGGGTGACCAGCGAGCCCGCGCCGACTTCGCGGTCCTGGATAAGGGCGTGCGAGCCGATGTCGTCGATGACCAGGCCCGCCCTGGTGAGCAGGCCGGGCAGGCGACGCCCGGAGCGCGGGTTGGTGGTGGCGGCGGCGAGCGTGTCGATGATCTGCCGGACGACGGTGACGTCGCCGGGGTGCAGGATCGCGGTGCCCCAGTCGACGTCGACCACGACGGCGCGGCCGCCGGGGCGCAGGACGCGGGCGATCTCGTTGGCCGCGCGCACGGGCGCGGTGAGGTGCTGGAACACCCGCTCGCACAGGGCGGCGTCGAAGGCGCCCGCGCCGAAGGGCAGGCCGTAGGCGTCACCGGAGTGGAAGCGGGCGTTGGAGCCCGCTTCGGCGGCCCTGCGGTCGGCGGAGGCCAGCAGGTTGGGGTCGGGTTCGACACCGACCGCGGTGCCGGTGGGGCCGACGGCTTCGGCGAAGGCGAGGACTTCCGACCCGGTGCCGGAGCCGATGTCGACGGCGGATTCGCCGGGCCGCAGTGCCAGCGCCTCGTGCGCCCAGGTCCGTAGCCGGTGAATGCCGGGCAGTGCGGCTTGCAGATCGCGGACGTCGATCAACTGGTCGTGTCCGGCGCTGTCGAAGCGATCGGGGCGAGGGGTGAAAGTGTCCATGGGCCCGAGTCCGTCCCTGGGGATCGCGGTCGTCTGCGGCATGGCGCGTAGCCTACGCGTGGGCGTTGCCACCCGCACGGCAAGACTGTGATGTGACTCACTGGTAGCGCCCGATGGGATGATCGTAGTCGTGTGGGTGCCCCGACCACGGCGAAAGGACCGACGGTGACCGTCCAACTGTGTCTGGCGCAGGACCCGGAGGCGGACGCGCTGCTGTCCGCCGACCCCTTCGCCCTGCTGACCGGAATGCTGCTGGATCAGCAGTATCCCCTCGAACACGCCTTCCGCGGCCCGAAGAAGATCGCCGACCGCATGGACGGTTTCGCCATCGAGCGCATCGCGGCGGCCGATACCGCCGCCTTCGAGGAATTGTGTTCGACCCCGCCCGCCATTCATCGATACGGCCGTTCGATGGCCCGCCGAACCCAGAACCTCGCGCGTTTCGTCCTGGAGAATTACGGCGGGCGGACCGAAGCCATCTGGACCGACGGCGACCCGGACGGCGCGGAAGTGCTGCGTCGCCTCAAGGCATTGCCCGGATACGGCGACCAGAAGGCCAGGATCTTCCTCGCGCTGCTCGGAAAACAGCTCGGTGTCGAGCCCGTGGGCTGGGAAAAGGCGGCGGGGGCGTATTCGGAGAAAGGGTCGCGGCGCTCGGCGGCCGATATCGTCGACGCCGAGTCGCTGCTCGAGGTGCGGGCCTTCAAGAAGCAGATGAAGGCGGCCGCCAAGGAGACGGCGGGTAAATAGTTCCGGCGCTGGTCGGCTATTGGAATCGTGCTGCGTTTTTTCCTCGTCCACCGGTGTTTTCTCGGTGATGCTTGGCCCTCGCAAGCCAGTTCTAGATGAGGGAATGCACGTACATGAGGATGAGGAAACTGGCCGTCGTGGCCGCGCTGCTGACCGTGGCGACCGGCGTGGCGGCGGGAAGCGCGGGCGCGGCCCCCGCCCCCGAGCAGGCCGAGGCCATCGGCTTCTCCGCGCACGCGACCGATTCGCAGTCGATCATCACGATCGATTCCGGGTCGCTGGTGGTCGAGGACAACGCCCTGAAGATCAAGGCCGCCAACGGCGCCACGGTCGCGGGCACCGAGTTGGCCTTCCGTATCGATGAGTTCGAGTTCCCGATCGCGGCCGAGATCGCCGGGAACACCGCGACGCTGACCCCGCAGTTGGCCGTGGACAAGGCCGTCTACAAGCCGGTCGCCCTGCCGTTCGAGGACAAGGCGCCCTGGAAGAACGAGTACGACCGGGAACTGGCGGCCTGGAACCGCCTGACCAGCACCATCAGCGCGGGCGCCGCGGTCGGCACCCTGGTCGGCGGTCTGGCGGGCGGCGGCATCGGCTGCGTGCTCGGCGCCATCGCGGGCGGTGGCATCGCCTCGGCGACCATCGTCGGCCTGTTCGGTCCGTTCGTCCCGGCGGCCGCCCTGGGTTGCGTCACCGGCATCCTGACCGTCGGCGCGATCGGCACCCTGGTGGGTCAGATCTTCATCACCGCGCCGGTGGCCATCGCCGCGGCGATCCAGTACTTCACGACGATCAACGCGCCCTTCAACGCACCCAAGTAGTACGCGCTCGAGTAGTACCGAGCGAAACCAATCGACGGCCCCGTCGCTCCACGGAGCGGCGGGGTCGTCGGCGTATCCGACACGCGCGGCGACGCGCCGTCCGACCTGGTGTTTTACTGTGTCCTGGCACACCGAAATAGCCCGAAGGGTTGGTATACCGCCGAATCGGGTGTTACCGTTTTTTTATGTCCAGCAACCATCCCGCCCCGCTGCGTGTCATGTACGTGACCGCCGCCCTCGGGCTCCGGTTGCCGTTGACTCGCGAACTGTGTCGTTCCTGCCGCCGCAGCTGAGCTAAGCCCCGCGCCGGCCCGCAAGCTGCCTCGTCGCCGCACGTGTTGGCCTGTCCCGGATGTCGTCCGGGACGACGCAAGGAATCTTCATATGTCCCTCCCCATCCTCGAGCGATCCGCTTCTCGGGTTGCCTCCGGCCGCGCCCGTACCGTCCGTCCAGTTATCCCCCCGGAACTTCGTATCGCGGACAACCCGGCCGCCGCCGTGTTGCGCTCCGCGACCGCGGGGCCGGTGTCGCGTGACAACGCCGCCCGCACAACGGGTTTGAGCATCGCCACCGTCAACCGTCAGGTCTCGGCACTGCTGACGGCGGGACTGCTGCGCGAGCGCCCCGACCTGACCGCCTCCGGTGCGGTGGGACGCCCCCGGGTTCCCTTCGAGATCGACCACGAGGCGTATCTCACCCTCGGCATCCACATCGGCGCGGCCGTCACCAAGATCGTCGCCGCCGACCTGCGCGGACGCATCCTCGGCGGACTCGCCATCGCCACCCCGCAGACCGGACAGGATTTCGCCACCAACACCGTGGCGCGCAGCGCGAAGGCGTTCCTCCAGCGGTGGCACCGGCGCAAGCCGCTGTGGGCGGGCGTCGCCATCGGCGGCCGGGTCGACCCGAACACCGGTGTGGTGGAACATCCGAAGTTGCAGTGGAGCAACGCCTCGGTCGGCGCGGTGCTCGGCGAGGTGCTGGAACTGCCGGTCTCGGTGGCGCCGCACGTCGAGGCCATGGCCGCCTCCGAATTACTGTTACCCACCCCGGAACCGCGTGAGGGCCACGAGCGCGGCAGCAGCCTCTACTTCTACGTCCGCGAGACCGCGGGCATCGCCGTGACCCTCGACGGGCGCGTCCACACCCCGAGCAACGGCCCGGGTTCCATCGCGCACCTGCCGACCGGCTCGGATGTCGAATGCACCTGCGGCAGGCGCGGTTGCTTGGAGGTCACCGTCGGTGACCGGGCGCTGCACGCCCGCGCCGTCGGTCGCGGGATCATCCCGGCCTACAACGGTACCGCGGGGTCGACCATCGCCGACCTGTACCGGGCGGCCGAGGGCGGTTCGGAATCGGCGCGCGAGTTGCTGGCGGAGCGGGCGACCATGCTCGGTCACACCGTCGCGATGGTGCGCGACATGCTGAACCCGGACCGGGTCATCCTGGGCGGTCAGGCGTTCACGGCCTACCGGCCCGCGCTGGCGCACGTCGCCGACGCGTTCCGTCAGGGTTCGACGTTGCCGCCCACCGATATCCGGATCAGCGGATTCGGCGGCAAGGTGCAGGAATTCGCCGCGGTGGTGACGTCGCTGAGCGCGATCTACGCCGACCCGCTGGCCGCGATGCGCAGGCTCGCACCGGCCGAATAGTCCTTCGAACGTCGCACGGGGCCGGACCTTTCGAGGTCCGGCCCCGCGTCGCGTTCCGGGTCACCGATCGCCGAAGAGCGCTTCCAACGTGGTGATGAAGTACGGGAAGTGACCGGCGAAGCGCTGGAGGTTGGTGTCGCGGTCGAAACCGCCGAACCAGTACAGTCCCGGCTGGGAGTCCGCGGCCGGATCGAGGTCGCGGAAGGTCCTGACCCAGTTGTCGACCCGGCCCGCGATGACGGTGAACGGCAGGGCGCGCGAGAACACCGTCTCCTGGTCGTCGGGCGGTATCTGTTCGCGGCGGGTGGCCTCGATGCCGCGTTGCAGCGCTCGCACCCGTCCGGCGAGTTCGCGGCCGTAGACGGTGCGGACCGGAAGGTAGTTGGGCAGCAGCAGGACCGCGACGCCCGCCAGCGCGATGGCCAGGCCGACCAGCGCGTGCCCGGCGGTGAACGCGAGCGCGAGGCCCGCGGCGATGCCGACCGCGATCAGCGCGCCGCCCAGGTAGACCGGCAGGCCGGGACGGGACCGGTCAGCGAAGGTACCGCGCTCGACGGAGTCGGCGACCATCGCGGCGCGGATCTTCGACGGCGAGATACGGCCCGGCGCACGCAGTTCGGCGACCGTGACCGCGTCGACGCCCTCGGGGAGCAGCGCGGTGTAGACGGCGGTCTCGTAGGAGCGCAACTGGTCGTCGGGGGCGTTGACGCGGGTGATGCGCCAGTCGTTGGCGCCCGCGTCGGCGCCGATCGGGGTGACCCAGATATAGCGCCGCACGGCGAGATCCACCACCGTGGCGGCGATGTCGACCGGGTCGGCGTGCTCGTCGAGCAGCAGGCCGGCCTCGCCGGGCAGGATGCCGTCGGGGGAGACGAACCGGACTTGGCCGCCGTCGCGTTCGAGCGGGTCGACCACCTCCGAACCCGCGGTGGCGGCGGCGTTCTCGCGACGCGCGCGCAGCACCGACGCGACCATTCCGGCCAGGACGGCCAGCAGTACGCCGAAGGCGAGCCACACCGGACCGCTCAGCGCGAACGGTCCGGGCTCGTCGCGGCGGATGTCGGCGTTGGCGGGGACGGTGCCGGTGGGCACCTGCAAGGTGAGGTCGATGGCGTCGCCCTTGCGCACGTCGGTCTGCTCCAGGTAGAGCACGCCCGTGGCCTCGACGCGGACGTCGGCGCAGGGGCGCACGTTTCCGGGCGGACCGAGTTCGCAGTCCACGATGCCCATCTCGAAACTGGGCGCGATCACCGAGGCGCTGATCGCGGCGATATCGGTGTTCACCACACCGAACCAGCGGAAGACCTGGGTGCCGGGCGCGTCGCGAACCGTGTTGTGCACGGCGTAGGTGAACGTCGATTCGCCGGGGCCCGCCTCGATGGAGAACCGGTCGCCCGCGACGGTCGCGGTGCCGGGCCCCTGGGTGTCGACATCGGTGACCCGGAAGATCCGCTCGACGTCGTCGCTGACCTGCAACCGCAGCGGCAGCGCCATCGTGAACCGGTCGCCCTCGGGCACGTTCACCGTCTCGACCACCTTCAGCACGCCCGCGCGATCCAGGGTCAGATCAGCGGTGATGGTGACGCCCGCGGGGGCGGGCTGGGCGTGCAGGGGTGGGGCCGCCGCCGTCACCGAAGCCGCCAGAATCAGCGCGCTCGCGGCGGCCCCCCGAAAAGTCAGCATGGCTGCCTACTCTAGACAGGTTGCTATCCTTCGTCAGCGGGTGCGGCGACGGGCCGGGAGGACGCGGCGCAGGCGCGATCACCCGGTGCCGAGGGCACGTCGCTGACCAGAACTGTCGGCCACCATTCGAGACGAGGGGGTACGGGGCAGTGTCGCAGCCACCGTACGGGTCCGGACCGTATCCACCGGGCGGGCGCCCGGTGCCGCCACCTCCGGGTCATCGGCCGCCACCCGGATATCGACCGCAGCAGCCGGGGTTCCGACCCCAGCCGCCCCAGGGGCAGCCGGGGTTCCGGCCCTACGGTCCCGCCTCCGGATACGGCGCCCCGCCCGGCTATCCGCAGCCCGGTTACCGTCCGCCGATGCCCGCGCCGATGCCCTACGGTCCGCCCGGGCGTCCGCCGCAGCGCCCGCGTAAACGCGGCGGCGGCCTGCTGGCCCTGCTGATCGTGGTGGTGGTGCTGGTCGCGGGCGGTCTGGTGCTGAACGCGGTGCGCACGGTCGCCCTCGACGACGCGGCCGACGGCCCGAACCCCACGCACACCTTCGACTCCGACGGTCCGGCGGGCGTCGCCGAGACGGCCACCAATCCGCTGCTCACCGACACCGACGCCACCCTGCTCCCCGCCGACTGCGACTATTCGCCGTGGAGCACCGACGTCGACACCGCGCGCACCTTCTTCGAAACCGCCGCGGGCTGCCTGGAATCGGCGTGGAAACCGGTGCTGGCCGAGGTCGACCTGCCGTTCCAGCCGCCGACGCTCAACGTCAGCGCCAGCACCGCGGGGATCACCACGCCGTGCACGGGCACCACCACCAACTTCGCGGCTTTCTACTGCCCGGCCAACAAGACCATCTACATGCCGATCAGCCAGTTGCAGACCGACCTGTTCAAGGACAACTGGGTGGTCTACCTGTCGGTGTTCGCCCACGAGTACGGCCACCACGTGCAGGCCATGTCCGGAATCCTGCGCAAGGCCAACGCCGAACGGGTCGACGCGGGCACCAGGAGCGCGCGCGGACTGGAACTGTCGCGGCGGGTGGAATTGCAGGCCCAGTGCTTCAACGGGATGTACCTGGGGTCCTCGGCCCAAGGCGGATCTCTGTCGAACGCGCAGATCTCCCTCGCCAAACGCGACGCCAACGGACGCGGTGACGCGGCCAGCGACTCCCGCGACCACGGCACCCCGGAGAACAGCGGCAACTGGTTCGAGCAGGGCGTCGAACGGAACCTGACCGCGCAGTGCAACACCTTCAGCGCCTCGGCGAATTCGGTGAGCTGAGCGCGCTCATCCGGCGGGCGGGTCGTTCCTGACCTGGTCGAGCCAGCGTTGCACGACGGCGGGTTCGGTCTCGCCGATGATGTCGAGGACGGCGTGGCCGACGCACGCGGCGGCCATCACCCGCTCCGCCGTCCGCTCGACCACGCCCCACGGCAGGAACGGCCGGGCGATGACCAGCGAGGCGATACCGTGTGCGGCCGCCCACATCTCCAACACGATCGGCGTCGGATCGCCGGGGGCGATGGTGCCTTCGTCCATGCATTCCCGGATGGTCTCGGTGAACAGGTGGAACGCGCCGCTGGTCAGCACCCGGTCCACCGCCCCGCCCTGTTCGGCGGGCGCGGTGGCGACCCGGTACTGGGCCGGATGATCCAGCGCGAAGCGCACATACGCGGTGCCCTGGTCGCGCAACCGGTACATCGGCGGTTGCGCGGGATCGGTGGCGGCGCGCATCGCGACCGACAACTCCTCGAACGCGCGCGCCACCACCGCCTCCAGCAGTTCGTCCTTGTCGGCGAAGTGCCGGTAGATCGACGGGGCGCTGACCCCGACCGCGCGGCCGACGTCGCGGATCGACACGTGGTCGGCGTGTCCGCGCTTGGCCAGCAGTTCGGCGGTCGCGTCGAGGATCTCGGTGCGCAATCGGGCGCCTGAGCCACGGGGCGAGCGGGGTCGACGGGGATGGATCATGTGCGCCCGACGCTCACCGGTTCCAGGGGCGGTTCGGCGGCCTCGGACAGGCCGATCCGCTCGTGCAGACGGACCAGCGGTTTCGGCGCCCACCAGTTCAGCGGCCCCAGCAGACGCATCAGCGCCGGGGCGAGCAGACCGCGGATGATCGTCGCGTCGGCCAGCACCGTCAAGGTCAGTCCGAGACCCATCATCTGCATGAACGCCACCTTCGAGGTGACCAGCGCGCCCATCACGATCGCCATCAGCAGCGCGGCGGCGGTGAAGATCCGCCCCGTCCTGGCGACGCCGATGGCGACCGCGCGGGTGTTGTCGCCGGTGGCCAGCCACTCCTCCCGGATCCGCGAGAGCAGGAACACCTCGTAGTCCATCGACAGGCCGAACGCCAGGCAGAACATCAGGATCGGCATCGTGGGCACCAGATAACCGACCGGGACGAATCCGAGCAGCCCCGACAGGTGCCCGTCCTGGAAGATCCACACCATCGCACCGAAGGCCGCCGCCAGCGACAGTGTGTTGAGCAGCAGCGCCTTGATCGGCAGCACCACGCTGCCGGTGAACAGGAACAGCACGATCAGCGTCGTCAACGCGATCAGGGCCAGCGCCAACGGCATTCGCGCGGCGAGGGCATCCAGGGAGTCGTCGTTGACCGCGGCGGCCCCGCCGTAGACCGCGGGGCCGGGCGCGGAGACGGCCCGGATCTCGTCCAATTGATCCTGTCCGGCGGGGGAATAGGGGTCCAGGCGGGTGGAAACACTGAGGTAGGTGCCCGATTCGTTCGCCATCCCCGGCGGCGCGGGCGCGACCCGCTGACCGTTGACGTAGATGCCCGCCGCGGACAGCACCGCCTGCACGTCCCGGATGCCGGACAACTCGCCCGCGAACTGCTCGATCCGCTGCTGATCCCCGCGATAGCCGTCGAGGACGACGGTGGTCGATGCCGCCGGGTCGGCTTGCGGGAACTGCTCGCGCATCGAGTCGCCGACCTGGTGGGCGGGCGCGCTCGCGGGCAGCACGCGGTCGTCGGGGTAGCCGAACTTCAACGACAGGAACGGCGAGCCCAAGGTCAGCAGCACCGCGATGATGACGATCGCGACGGGCGCCGCGTGCCGCATGACCACCTGGACCAGGCGGTACCAGCCGTTCTGCTCGAGCGGCACCGGCGCGGGATGCGGATCGCGGCCCAGCAGGCGGCGCAGGGGAACACGCAGGTCAGCGGCGTTCACGCGGTGGCCGAGCAGGACCAGCGCGGCGGGCAGCACCAGGATCGACGCGACGGCGGCCGCGGCCACCACCGCGACGCCGGTGTAGGCGAACGACTTCAGGAAGTACAGGTCGAACACGAGCATGACCGCCATCGACAGCGCCACCGTCAACGCGGAGAACAGCACCGTGCGACCGGCGGTCTGCACCGCGCGGATGGTCGCGCCGACCGGGTCGCGGCCGTTGTCGAGTTCCTCGCGGTAGCGGCTGACGATGAACAGGCTGTAGTCGATGGCCAGCGCCAGGCCCATCGCGGTGGTCAGGTTGAGCGCGAAGATCGACACGTCGGTGAACATCGTGCACAGCCGCAGGATCGCCATCGTCACCACGATCGCGAACAGGCCGACCGCCAGCGGCAGCGAGGCCGCGACCAGACTGCCGAACACCAGGACCAGCACGATCATCGACAGCGGGATGGCGACGGCCTCGGCCACCGCCAGGTCGCGCGTGGTCTGCTCGTTGACGTCGTGGTAGATCGCGGCGAGGCCGCCCTGCCGCACCGTGACGCCGTCGACGGTGCCGGTGACCTGGTCGGCGATCTCGCCCGCGGTGCGCTGGATCTCGGTCTCGTCGCCGACGAGATAGGCGGCGATCAGCGCGCTGCGACCGTCGGTACCGCGCAGCGCACCCGCGAGGGCGGGGGGCGCGTTCCAGTAGGACTGCACGCCGCGCACGTCGGTACGGGCGCGCAACGCGTCGACCACTTCGCCGCCCCTGGCGCGGGTGGCGGGCGCGTCGACCCCGGCCTCGGATTCGACCAGCAGGACGAAGTTGGGGGCCGCGCCGTCGAAATTGTCGGCGAGCAGGTCGGCCGCGCGGGTGGACCCGGCGTCGGTCGAGGTGAAGCCACCGGCCTTCAGGTGACCCGCCGTGGTGATGCCGAAGAGGCCGCACAGCACCGCCAGCACGGCCGCCCCGGCCAGGACGGCGCGAGGTCGCCCCGTGGCGAATCGCGCGATCGCAGTCAACATCCAACGCTCCCCTCGTAGGTTAACGGCGTTAGAGTAACGCCGTTAACCTACTGGCGTCGAGGCCCCGCGACGGAAAGTTCAGCGACGCGCCTGTTTGGCCAGCGCACGCAATCCGCGCCGACCGGGAACCGGGCGACCGTCCTCCACGTCGATCCACTCGGCGGTCTGCAACCAGAGTTGCTGGGTGATCGCGTCGGCGGTGTCGTGGAAGACGCGGCGGCCCCGGTCATCGCGCAATTCGTGCGCGACCGTCGACCAGCGCGGCGGACGGTCCGCGCGATTCCGATAATCAGCGAGATATCCCGCGACGATCGTGCCGATGGTATTCACCGGCCGCAGCGACACCCGATTCCCGAATTTCGCGGCGTGGAATCGACGCCCCGCGCACAGTGATTGCGGATTCGCGTTCGAGGCGATCCAGCCCGCGCGCTGGGCCCGCTCGATCAGCCACAGATGTTTCACCGCGTTGGGCGCGACATCGCCGATGCGGTCGCGGATCAACGCCATGACCGGTTCGGAATTCAGCACATCCCGACGAATCGGACCGGTGCCGTGTCGCGTCCAGTGCTCGTCGGCCAGACCGGCCAGCACCCGGCCGAAATCGTCGATGCTGCGCTGCGCGCGGCGGCCGAGTCGCTCGATCCGCTCGGCCTCGTGCCGCATCTCGTTCTGCGTGGTCAGCGTGCGGATCGCCGCCATCGTGGGCACCTGGCGACGTTCGAGCAGTTCCAGGATGGCCTGGGCGGTCGACGGATCGGCGGCGGCGGCCACCGGCAGCGAATCGCGCTTGAGCGCGAAATCCTGCGGGCTGATGGCGCGGCTCAGCAGGTCGACCGCGACGGGATCGCCCGCGAAATCGGTATTGGAGAGCCAGGCTGCGGCGATGTCGTCATGAGACGGCACGTGGCACATTCCTCCGGTGAAGGCGGTGGGAGTGCGGTAGCGGCACCCGAGGACGATGCGGGTAATGATTTCAGGTTGTGCCCCGGCCGGGATGAGGGACCGGCCGGGGCCACCAACCTGATGAAGGTTTGGCTACCGAAGTTGCCGATAACCACGGTAGCCAGGCTCCCGGGCGACTGTCACTTTTAGCGGCCGATTCGTTACATCCGAAAATTTCCGCAAAAGCGGGCTATACGTTTGACCAATTCGGGGCTAATGCTGGCGGTGATGTGGATTCTCCCGCGAGGTTTGCTGGAAGGGTTCGGGAACGTCGCTCCGGCGAGCCGTGCGGCCGGAACCGGCGCGCGTAACCGGCTCCGTCGCGGTTAGTGATTTGCGTCACATCTGACCGCGTGGTCGGCGGGTGGGCCCGACGGCGGTGGCGAATGATCCTCTGTCGGTGCCCGCCGGTAGCCTCTGGCCGTGGCTCTGTACCGGAAGTACCGACCGGCAACGTTCGCAGAGGTGGTTGGGCAGGAGCACGTCACCGACCCGCTGAGCACCGCCCTGGACACCGGGCGGATCAGTCATGCCTACCTGTTCTCCGGCCCGCGCGGATGCGGCAAGACCTCCTCGGCCCGCATCCTCGCCAGATCGCTGAACTGCGCCCAGGGCCCCACCTCCACGCCGTGTGGCGTCTGCGCCTCCTGCGTCGCGCTCGGGCCCGGCGGTCCGGGCAACCTCGACGTCATCGAACTCGACGCCGCGAGTCACGGCGGCGTCGACGACACCCGCGAACTGCGCGACCGGGCCTTCTACGCGCCCGCCGAATCGCGCTACCGGGTGTTCATCGTCGACGAGGCGCACATGGTCACCACCGCGGGCTTCAACGCGCTGCTCAAGATCGTCGAGGAACCGCCCGCCCACCTCATCTTCATCTTCGCCACCACCGAACCCGACAAGGTGCTGCCGACCATCCGCTCGCGCACCCACCACTACCCGTTCCGCCTGCTGCCGCCGGCCACCATGCGCGGACTGCTCGGCCGCATCTGCGAACAGGAGAGCGTGCCCGTCGAGGAAGCGGTGTACCCGCTGGTCATCCGGGCGGGCGGCGGCTCGCCGCGCGACAGCCTCAGCGTGCTCGACCAGTTGCTCGCAGGCGCGGGCGCCGAGGGCGTCACCTACGCGCGCGCGGTCTCGCTGCTCGGCGTCACCGACGTCGCCCTCATCGACGACGCGGTGGGCGCGCTGGCCGACGACGACGGCGCCGCCCTGTTCGCCACCGTCGACCGGGTGATGGAAGCGGGCCACGATCCGCGCCGCTTCGCCGTCGACCTGCTCGAACGCTTCCGCGACCTGATCCTGATGCGCGCGGTCCCCGACGCCACCGAACGCGGACTGGTCGCCGGTCCGGGCGACGTGCTCGACCGCATGCGCGCCCAGGCCGAGCGCCTCGGGCCCGCCACCCTCACCCGCTACGCCGAACTACTGCACGCCGGACTCGGCGAGATGCGCGGCGCCACCGCGCCCCGCCTGCTGCTCGAAGTCGTGTGCGCCCGCATGCTGCTGCCCTCGGTCTCCGACGCCGAATCCGCCACCCTGCAACGCTTGGAACGACTCGAACGCGGAGTGGCCACGGGCGCGATCGCCGCCGCGCCGGCCGGTACGACGCCGGGGGCCGTGCCGGCCGGGTCGCCGTCCGTTGGGGTGCCGTCCGGTGCGGCGGGTGCCGTTGGCGGGAGCGCGGCGTCGTCCGGCGCACGCCCCCGCCGAGGGGCGGAAATGCTCGCCGAGGCGATGCGCAACCGTTCCGGGAGCGAAGCGTCGCCCGCTGCCCCCGAGCGGCCCACCGCGTCGGCTGAGCGCCCTTCCGCCTCCGTCGAGCGGTCGTCCGCCGTCGCTGCTGAGAACTCCGCCGGTTCGGCTGAGCGGCCGTCCCCCGCGGTCGAGGCTCCCGCCGCCGATCAGTCGGCCGCGCCTGTGGATCAATCGTCCGGCTCTGTGGACCGATCGTTCGAGCAGGAGGATCGATCAGCCGGGCGTGCGGAGCAGGTTTCTGCCTCCGCGGATCAATCGTCCGCGCCCGATGTGACCGCTTCCGTCGGGCCGTCGACCTCCACGACGCCGCCTCCAGCGTCCGCTACGTCGACCGCCGCGGACACTGCTACCGCTACACCTTCTCCTCCTGCCGGGGCCGCGCGGTCCGAGGCTGTCGCGCAGGGAACGCCTTCCGTCGGCGCGGGGTCGTCGGCCTTCGAGGCGTCGTCCGGGTCGGAGGTCCCGGCAGCGCCCGCGAACGAGCCCGCGGTGGATCGCTCGACGGAGGTCGGTGGCCCGGTGGCGGACGCCGTTCGTCATCCTGTCGCGCCCGCCGACGGAGCGGCGACCGTGGATGCCGCTCGGTCCGGCGCGCCTGCGGAACGGGCGGGTGCGGGCGGTTCCAATGTCGACCAGGTGAATGCTGGCGGTTCCGGCGTAGCAGGTCGAGCCGGTGTGGATGTTTCCGGTGCACCGGCCGACCGGGCGGATGCGGGCCATCCCGGTGCGGCAGGTCGTGGCGGCGCAACTGGTTCCGGTGTAGCGGCAGGTCGTGGGGATGCCGCCGAGTCCGGCTTGCCGGTGGCGGATGCCGCCTCTGCGGTGGAGAGCTCCGCCGGCGGGGCGGAGACGGAGTTGTCGCAGGCCGTGGAGGGGGCGTGGGCGGAGATCCGGGCCAAGGTGCGTGAGCACGGGGCCGCGGTGCACGCGTTGCTGTCGGGGGCGTCGGTGGCGCGGGTCGAGGGTGGGGCGATCGTGTTCGCCCATCAGCACGCGCCGTTGGCGAAGCGGTTGTCGGAGCCGCGGAATCTGGACGCGGTGCGGTCGGCGGTGCGGGCGGTGCTCGGCCGCGATCTCGACGTGCGGTGGGAGAGCGGTGCGGCGGTCAGGAGCGCGCCCGCGCAACCCGCCCGTTCGCGCGGGGCGGCGTCGGCGCCCGCGAAGCAGCAGAGCGAGACGCGCGGAACCGAGTCCGCGCCGCCGCGGTTCTCGCGGCCAAGCCAGGCCAACCGGACCGCCCCGCAGAACGGGGCGCGGCGACCGGCCGACCAGCCGCGGCCCGCGGGCGACGACGACATCCCGCCGCCGGATTTCCCGGACCTGCCGGACGATCCCGGGCCGGGCGATTTCGCGCCGCCGGACCCGGTCGCGGACTACGACCGTCCGTCGCAGGCGGTGGCCGGGGACCCCACGCCGGAGGAGGAGCGGGAGATGCTCGCCGAGGCGGCGCGACCGGTGGCTCCGGAGGATCGGCGCGACCCGGACGAGGTCGCTCTGGAATTACTGCGAACTGAGCTGGGGGCCACACGGCTGGATGGTTGACAACCACCGCCTCCAGGACGTTAAGTTAACCGGAGTTCGCACGCCACGGTAGTATGAGCGGGTGGCCGCGAACTCTGGTTCGGCGAAGTTCTATGGTAGGCCCATGCGCATGGGCGTCCATGACGTGCGCCGGCAGCCGCATGCCGAGTTTTGTACAGCGTTATACGACGTGAGCGAGGTCCTGCGAAACCACGCAGGACCGGGTGCCCGCGCCGTGAATTGAATACGGACGGTCGGTCCTGGGGCCGGTCGGCGAGGTCAGCCGCGACCGCGTCGCATGCGCGGACGACGGTGCACAGAGCGCTCGGGCGGGCGAAAGTCCGGCCGCCGCACCCTAAGGAAGGAAACACTCCACATGACCACAGAGGCCTACATTTACGAGGCCATCCGCACCCCGCGCGGACGCGGCAAGAAGAACGGTTCGCTGCACTCGGTCAAGCCGATCGACCTCACCGTTGGTCTGATCCAGGAGCTGCGCGGCCGTTTCCCGAACCTGGACGAGGACCGGATCTCCGACCTCATCCTCGGTGTGGTGGCCCCCGTGGGTGACCAGGGCGCCGATATCGCCCGCACCGCCGTGACCGTGGCGGGCCTGCCCGACACCGTCGGCGGCTTCCAGCTCAACCGCTTCTGTGCCTCCGGCCTCGAGGCCGTCAACCTGGCCGCCCAGAAGGTGCGCTCCGGCTTCGACGACCTCGTCCTCGCGGGCGGCGTCGAGTCCATGTCCCGCGTGCCCATGGGCTCCGACGGCGGCGCCTGGGCGCTGGACCCGGCCACCAACTACGACACCTACTTCGTGCCGCAGGGCGTGTCCGCCGACCTGATCGCCACCATCGAGGGCTTCAGCCGCGACGACGTCGACGCCTACGCCGTGCGCTCGCAGGAACTGGCCGCCAAGGCCACCACCGGTGGCTACTTCGCCAAGTCGATCGTCCCGGTCAAGGACCAGAACGGCCTGATCGTCCTGGACAACGACGAGCACATGCGTCCCGGCACCACCGCCGCCGACCTGGGCAAGCTGAACCCCTCCTTCGCCGTCGTCGGCGAGATGGGCGGCTTCGACGCGGTCGCGCTGCAGAAGTACCACTTCGTGGAGAAGATCGACCACGTCCACCACGGCGGCAACAGCTCGGGCATCGTCGACGGCGCCGCGCTGGTGCTGGTCGGCACCGAGGAAGCGGGCAAGGCCAGCGGCCTGACCCCGCGCGCCCGCATCGTCGCCACCGCGACCAGCGGCGCCGACTCGACCATCATGCTGACCGGCCCCACCCCGGCCTCGAAGAAGGTCCTCGCCAAGGCGGGCCTGACCCTCGACGACATCGACCTCGTCGAGATCAACGAGGCGTTCGCCTCCGTGGTGCTCAAGTTCCAGAAGGACCTCAACGTCCCGGACGAGAAGCTGAACGTCAACGGCGGCGCCATCGCGATGGGCCACCCGCTGGGCGCCACCGGCGCGATGATCACCGGCACCATGGTCGACGAACTGGAGCGCCGCAACGGCCGCTACGCGCTGATCACCCTGTGCATCGGTGGCGGCATGGGCGTCGCGACCATCATCGAGCGCGTCTAACCCCCGCCGAACAGCATTTACCTAGGAGACACAGAGCTGTGAGCGAAAACATGATCGGTTGGGAGAAGGATTCGGACGGCATCGTCGTACTGACGATGGACGACCCGAACCAGGGCGCCAACACGATGAACGAGCTGTACAAGGCGTCGATGACCGCGACGGTCGAGCGTCTCGAGGCCGAGAAGGACGACATCACCGGCGTCGTGCTGACCTCGGCCAAGAAGACCTTCTTCGCCGGCGGCGACCTGAAGAACATGATGAAGGTCGGCCCCGACGACGGCGCGGGCGTCTTCGAGGAACTCACCGTCATCAAGGGCGCGCTGCGTCGCCTGGAGACCCTCGGTAAGCCGGTCGTCTCCGCGATCAACGGCGCGGCCCTCGGCGGCGGCCTGGAGATCACCCTGGCCACCCACTACCGCATCGCGGCCGACGTCCCGGGCGCCCAGCTGGGCCTGCCCGAGGTGAGCCTGGGCCTGCTGCCCGCCGGCGGCGGCATCATCCGCACCGTGCGCCTGCTCGGCCTGCAGACCGCGCTCATGCAGGTCCTGCTCCAGGGCAACAAGTTCCGCCCGGGCAAGGCCAAGGAGATCGGCCTCATCAACGAGGTCGTCGGCTCGGTCGAGGAACTGGTCCCCGCCGCCAAGGCGTGGATCAAGGCCAACCCCGAAGGCGGCGTGCAGCCCTGGGACAAGAAGGGCTTCAAGATCCCCGGCGGCACCCCCGCCAGCCCGGCCTTCGCGGCCAACCTCCCGGCCTTCCCGGCCAACCTGCGCAAGCAGCTCAAGGGCGCGAACATGCCGGCGCCGCGGGCCATCCTGTCCGCCGCCGTCGAAGGCTCGCAGGTCGACATCGACAACGCGTCGCTGATCGAATCCCGCTACTTCGTGCACCTGCTGACCGGCCCGGTCGCGAAGAACATGATCCAGGCGTTCTTCTTCGACCTCCAGTCGATCAACAACGGCGGCTCGCGTCCCAAGGACGTCCCCAAGCGCGAGATCAAGAAGGTCGGCGTCCTCGGCGCGGGCATGATGGGCGCGGGCATCGCCTACGTCTCCGCCAAGGCGGGCCTCGAGGTCGTCCTCAAGGACGTCACCCTCGAAGCCGCCGAGCGCGGCAAGAACTACTCCGAGAAGATCGAGGCCAAGGCCCTCTCCCGCGGCAAGACCACCGAGGAGAAGTCCAAGGCGCTGCTCGACCGCATCAAGCCGTCCGCCGACGCGGCCGACTTCGCGGGCGTCGACTTCGTCATCGAAGCCGTCTTCGAGAACACCGAACTCAAGCACAAGGTGTTCCAGGAGATCGAGGACATCGTCACCCCCGACGCGCTGCTCGGCTCCAACACCTCCACCCTGCCCATCACCGGCCTCGCCGCCGGTGTGAAGCGCCAGGAAGATTTCATCGGCATCCACTTCTTCTCCCCCGTGGACAAGATGCCGCTGGTCGAGATCATCCGCGGTGAGAAGACCTCCGACGAGGCGCTGGCCCGGGTGTACGACTACACCCTCGCCATCAAGAAGACCCCGATCGTCGTCAACGACAGCCGCGGCTTCTTCACCTCGCGCGTCATCGGCACCTTCGTCAACGAAGCGATCGCCATGCTCGGTGAGGGCATCGAGCCCGCCACCATCGAGCAGGCCGGCTCGCAGGCGGGCTACCCGGCCCCGCCGCTGCAGCTGACCGACGAGCTCAACATGAAGCTCATGCTCAAGATCGCCAAGGAAACCGAAGAGGCCGCCGCCAAGGGCGACACCGCCCTCGGCACCGAACGGCACCCCGCCATCGCGGTCATCGAATACATGGTGAACGAGGCCCAGCGCCCCGGTCGCCTGGAGAAGGCCGGATTCTACGAGTACGACGAGAACGGCAAGCGTCTCGGCATCTGGCAGGGTGTGCGCGACCACTTCAAGACCAAGGCGGGCTTCGACATCCCGCTGCAGGATCTGATCGACCGCATGCTCTTCGCCGAAGCCATCGAAACCCAGAAGTGCTTCGACGAAGGCGTCCTCACCACCACCGCGGACGCCAACATCGGCTCGATCTTCGGCATCGGCTTCCCCGCGTGGACCGGTGGCGTGCACCAGTTCATCGTCGGCTACCCGGGTGGCAAGGAAGCGTTCGTCGCCCGCGCCGACGAGCTGGCCAAGAGCTACGGCCCGCGCTTCGAGGTGCCTGCATCGCTGCGCTGATTATGCGGTGACTTCGTCACCGCGGGTTCGCGGCCCCTGATGTCTCGCGTTCCAGCGGTCGAGACTCGCGCCTTCGGCGCATGCGCTTCGACCACTGGAACGCGAGACGGCCGCGAACCGGTCGCTCGTCGGGCTCGCTCCGTTGTGGGTGAGTAGGTAGGGAACTTGCGGGTTTTCTGTACCGGCGGGTGGGTGTTTCGGGCGGGGTTCGTGCCTTCGGGTGCGGGCCCCGCTTTCGCGTTCGAAGGGGGCGTGGTCGGGAGGGGTGCGGCAGGGTTTTCTGTAGTTTGCGGTGGGGCCGGCGCATTTACGTTTCGGGGTTCAGTCGGTGTTCTTCGATTCGGTGCGCTTCGGGAATTCCGGTGGGGGACCGGGGGACGGCTTCGCGTATCGGCAGTGACGTGTCCGTATGTGGCGTGGAGATCCCTAATCTGTTGCCCCGCACAAACTTTCGAATTCCGTCTCCGCTCTTCTCCGTGGGCGCAAGGGTTTCGCGGGGTGGGAATTGCGCGTTCACCGTTGGTTGCCGGGGACGTGGGGGTGGGGTGAATGCGATGATGCCTTGGTGACTCAGTGGCTTCCGCTTCTCTGCTCGCTCATCATTGCCGGGGTGGCGTTGGTGGGTGTACTCGTCAACAACCGCACGAATCGGGACGCGATCGTCGCGGCGGACGAACGGAGTCGGGCCACGCTGGAGACGGCCGAGCGGGGCAACGAGCAGACCAACGCGGCGGCGGAGCGGCGCGAGCGGGACAAGTGGCGGCGGGATTCGATCCTGGCCGCGGTTTCCTCGATTCTGGCGGTGTCGGAGGAGGTGCGCGAACAACTCGCCTCGTGCGCGCACTGGAACGCCCAGGACGCCGACGAGATCGACAGCGTCGGCGAGGACGTGAACCGCATCCTCGAGGGCTGCCACGGCACGGTGAGCCGGTTGCGGGTGCTCTCGGGACGCAAGATCCCCAACCGCTGCGAGGATCTGCTGCGCACGCTCACCGCGGCGCAGGCCATCACCTTGCAGCGGCTCAAGACCGAACTGGACGACGATCCGAGCAGCAAGGAAGTGCTCGACGTGCTGACGTTGTGGCACAAGGCGATGGCCAAGACGGTCGAACAGGAGACCTCGGTCATCTACGCGACCCGCGCGGAACTGGGTATCGAGGTGCTCAAGGACAAGGACGGGCCGTTCGACACGCCGCAACACGCCGAGGTCGACGCGGAACCGACGCCCGTGCACGCCTGAGTCGTTTGCGCGCCGCGCCGGACCCGCGCGCCGGAGATGCGCGGCGTGGCGGCAGGGCCCACACTGGAGTGTGACAGGGGGCGGGACCTCGTCGGATACCGGTCGTCACGACAGCCGGATTCCGGTCGCGACGATACTGAATCGAATCTCCACCCACCCGGCACGGGACCGCGCTACGTTGGAGTATGCACAGGCATATCGGACATCGACGGGTTGCTCGGAGATGGCCGTGGTCGGTGTACGGACGATCGCCGGCGGCGTCGATTCGATGTGAGTTCGAGGTGGTCACATGAATCCACAGATGCGCTCGGGTGAGGTGAGTCCCGGCCCGAGCGGGGCCGCATCTACCTCGTCGGGGGAGGAGAACGGTCCGGAACAGGGGGAGAACACCCAGCGCAACCATCCGGTGACCATCGCCGACGAACTCGAGGCGATGGGGCTCTCGGGTGCGGTGGAGATCGGGCGCGGCGGTTTCGGCGTGGTCTACCGGTGCCTGCAAGCGGCACTGGAACGGGTGGTCGCCGTGAAGGTGCTGTCCTCGGAGATCGACCGGGAGAGCCGCGAACGGTTCCTGCGCGAGGAGCAGGCGATGGGGCGGCTGTCGGGGCATCCGAACATCGTCGACATCCTCCAGGTGGACGTCACCCCGACGGGGATGCCGTTCATCGTGATGCCGTACTGCACCCGGGGTTCGCTCGAACAGCTCATTCACGATCAGGGGCCGCTGACCTGGCCCGACGCGATCCGCGCCGGGGTGAAACTGGCGGGCGCCATCGAGAGCGCGCATCGGGCGGGCATCCTGCACCGGGACGTGAAACCGGCGAATGTGCTGCTCAGCGCCTACGGCGAACCGCAGTTGACCGATTTCGGCATCGCCCGGGTGCCGGGCGGGTTCCGCACCTCGAGCAGCCTGATCACCGGGTCGCCCGCGTTCACCGCCCCGGAGGTGCTGCGTGGGGACGAGCCGACCGTGCTCTCCGACGTGTACGGCCTGGGCGCGACGCTGTTCGCTCTGATCACCGGTCACGCGGCGTTCGAGCGGCAGGCGGGGGAGAAGGTGGTGGCGCAGTTCCTGCGGATCACCACCCAACCGGTGCCCGATCTGCGCGAACAGGACATTCCTCCCGATGTGGCGGCGGTGGTGGAGAAGGCGATGTCCACCGACCCGCGCGAGCGGCCGCGCTCGGCCTTCGCGCTCGGGGAACTGCTGCGCGGCGTGCAGCGCGCCCACGACCAAGCGCCCGACGAGATGGCGCTGCTCGACCCGGACGCGGTCGACCGGGTCACCATCACCCACGACGGCGACGGCGGGCGCTCGACGCTCTCGCGTCCGGCGGTGACGGCACGCCGCAGTTGGCCGTTGACGTTGCGGCCCGCGGTGTCGCAGCATCCCGGGTCCACGGCCGCCACCATGCCGCCGACGGCCGCGACCAAATTCCGGCCGCCGACGCCCGCGCGGGAACCCGTGCCGCGGCCGCGCCTGCTGGAGATGCTGCGCGCGGGCGGTCGCCGCAAGCTGGCGGTGGTGCACGCGCCCGCGGGCTACGGCAAGAGCACCCTGGTCGCGCAGTGGCGGGCCGAACTGGGCGAGGGCGGTGTCCCGGTCGCCTGGATCGGGGTCGACCACGGCGACAACAACGAGGTGTGGTTTCTCGCCCACCTGATCGAGGCGATCCGCCGGGTCCGGCCCGATGTCGGCGAAGGGCTCGGGCAGGTGCTGGAGGAACAACCCGACGACGCGGTCGCCTACGCCGTCTCGACGTTGATCGACGAGATCCACGCCAGTGGTGAGACGGTGGTGGTGGTCGTCGACGACTGGCACCGGGTCGACGATCCCGGCGCGCAACGCGCGATGGCGGCGCTGCTCGACAACGGCTGCCACCACCTGCGGTTCGTGGTGACCAGTCGGGAACAGTCCGGTCTGCCGACCAGTCGGATGCGCGTGCACGACGAACTGGTGGAGATCGGTTCGGCCGAGTTGCTGCTGACCGTCGCCGAGACGGCGCAGATCCTGGTCGAGCGCAACGGGTTCGCGCTCACCGACGCCCAGGTCGAGCAGATCCACGCCGTCACCGACGGCTGGCCTGCCGCGATCCAGTTGGTCGGGCTGTCGCTGCGCGGTGACCCGGATCCGGCGCGGCTGATCGAGAACCTGTCCGAGAGCAACCACGGCATCCGCGAATATCTCGCCGACAACGTCCTGAACACTCTCGAACCCCGGATGCTGAAGTTCCTCAGCGCGATCTCGGTCACCGAACGGGTGTCGGCCTCGTTGGCCGCGGCGCTGTCGGGTGACAGCGAGGCGGAAATGATGCTGGCCCAGGCCGAACAGCGTGAGTTGTTCCTGCGGCGCATCGACCACGACCCCGAGTGGTATCGCATTCAGCCGCTGTTCGCCGAACATCTGCGCGCCCGCCTGGAACGCACCCGGCCCGGCAAGTTGAAGTCGCTGCACCGCAAGGCTTCGCTCTGGTACGCCGAACACCAGTTGCTACGCAAATCGGTGGATCACGCGCTGGCCGCGACCGATCTGAAGATGGCGACGGACCTGGTCGAGAGCGGCGGGATGGACCTGATCGACGGGTCCCGGTTGGCCACGCTGCTCGGCACCGTCTCCAAACTGCCCGTGCAGCAGGTGGCCTCGCGCTCGAAACTGCTGATGGCGGTGGCCCGCGCCAACGTCAACCTGCAACAGTCCGGCGCGGCCCGCAACGCGCTGGGCCGGTTGTCGAGCATCCTGGCGCGCGGTTCGACCACCGACACCGACGTCAACCGGCAGCGTTGCGAGGCGGCGGTGCTGGCCGCGGCCGACGACATCGCCCGAGACCACACCGAAGGGGTGCTCGACCGGATCTCCGGATGCCTGGAGCATCCCGACGACCTACCCGCCTGGACGGTCTCCACCGCCGCCAACCTGACCTCGTTCGTGCGGCTGTGCGAATTCGACTTCGACGGGGCCCGGCGGATCCAGGAGTGGGCCCTGGACTACCACGCCCGCTCCAAGGACCCGCTGGGCGCGGTGTTCGGCCTGTGCGGGCAGGGCGCGGCGGCCTACGAACAACTCGACATCGACACCGCCGCGGACTGCTTCGAGCTGGCCTGGGAGACCGCGCACACCCGCTCGGGTCCGCGCTCGCACGCCGTGCGGGTAGCTTCGGCGCTGCTGGGCGAACTGAGTTACCGCCGCGGCGATCTGGAGGCCGCCGACCGACTGCTGGACGAGAGCCACCAACTCGTCGCCCGCATCGGGCCGGTCGATTTCCTCATCGCCACCTTCGTCATCGGCGCGCGGGTGAAGGCGGTGCGCGGGGATCTCTACACCGCCGCCGCGCGTCTCGACGAAGGCGCGCACATCGCCGCCGACCACGGCTTGGACCGGCTGGGCGCGCACATCCGCGCCGAACAGTTGCGGCTGGGCCTGCACGGTGACGGCACGGACACCCTGGACCCCGGCCACCACTCGCACCGGCTGCGTGGCGCGCCCGCGCTGACCGCGGAGGCCCGTGAGATCGCCGCCGTGCGGACCGCGCTGTCCCGTCCGCTGCCGGGCTCCGACGACAAGGCGGTGCGCCGGGCCCGCGCGCTGCACGTGCGCACTCTCGAACAGGGCAGGCCGCGGGCGGAACTGGACACCGCGCTGCTGTTGGCGGAATGCCTGGCCGCCTCCGGCTGGGTGGGCGAGGCCACGGGGCTGCTGCTGCCCGCCGCGGCGCGCTGCGCCGAACTCGGCTGGACCCGGCCGCTGTTGGACGCGGGCCCCGGGGTGCTGGCCATCCTGCGGGTGCTGCGCAGCGATATGCGCACCGCGCCCGAAGGGGCCGAGGAGATCACCCTGCCCGCGCTGTTCCTGTCCGAACTGCTCGACTGAGCGGGCCCCCGACCGAGGGCCCGCCCGTCAGTGGACTACGGCTGCCACCAGGGGCGCAGCGGCACATCCGAGCGACCCTTGGGGCCGAGTTTCACACCGAGCACCTGGTGCAACTGGACCACGTTGTGCTGGAAGCCCAGACGGCTGCCCGCCATGTACAGGCCCCACACCTTCGCGGTGCCCTCGCCGACCTCGGCGACGCAGGCATCCCAGTTCGCCACCAAATTCTTACACCATTCGTGCAGGGTCAGCGCGTAGTGCTCGCGCAGGTTCTCCTCGTGCAAGACCTCGAGTCCGACGTTCTGGATCTCACTGATGATGCGCCCCGACCCGATCAGCTCACCGTCCGGGAAGACGTAGCGGTCGATGAAATCGCCCGCTTTGGTGGTGCGCAGATTGTCGTGGCGGGTGATGCAGTGGTTGAGGAACAGGCCGCCCTCGCGCAGCTTGCTCTTCATGAACTCGAAGTAGAACGGGTAATTGTGCACGCCGATGTGCTCGGTCAACCCGATCGAGGACACCGCGTCGAAACCGGATTCGACGATGTCGCGGTAATCGGAGTGCCGGACCTCGGCCAGTTCGGACAGGCCCTCCTCGGCGATGCGTTTCTGCGCCCACTCGGCCTGATCCGAGGACAGCGTCGCGCCGATGACGCGCACGCCGCGCTTGGCCGCGTAGCGGACCATCCCGCCCCACCCGCAGCCGATGTCGAGCAGCCGGTCGCCCTCTTTCAGGCGCAACTTGTCGAACACCAGGCGGTACTTGTTGTCCTGGGCCTGTTCCAGCGTGCGGTCGTAATCCTCGTAGACCGCGCAGGTGTAGGTCATCGACGGGCCGAGCACGTGCTCGTAGAAGGCGTTGGAGACGTCGTAGTGGTGATGGATGGCCTCGGCGTCGCGGGTCTTGGAGTGCCGCAGACCCTCCAGCGCGATGCGTCTCCAGCGCGGCAGTGTCTCCTGCGGCGGCGGAGCCACCGGACGCAACCGCTCCCACCCCAGCGAGCGGGCGATGGTCACCAGCGCCAACGCCGAGGGACGGCGGAAGTTCAGGCTGTCCATCGCCTTGAGGATCGCGTACGGGTCGCCGGGGTGCACCCCCGTGACGGTCATGTCGCCGGAGATGTAGGCCCGCGCCATGCCGAGATCGCCGGGGGCGGTGGCGAGATAGTTGATGCCGCGCGGAGTCCTGATGTCCAGCGCGAATTCCGAATCCTCGGGGCCGGTGGCGCTGCCGTCGTAGGCGGTGAGCCGAATGGGCATCTCACCGTCGATCAGCGTCTCGAAGATTTCGGCAATGCTGAGCTTGGTTCCGAGATCAGCGAAGACATCGGAGCGGTCCCTGAATGTCGTCATTTGCGTTGCACCGCCTTCGAATACAAATCCAGCAAGCGCTGGTCCGGGTCGTAGCGTTTCTTGAGTTCTGCGTAGGTACTGCCGCCGTACAGCGCCGCGAATTCATCCTGGTCGTAGTAGGCGTCGGAGTACAGCGATTTGTGACCGTCGAACTCCGTCACGGTGCGCTCGATCGCGCGATTGGCGGCCCCGTCCCGCTGCCCCACGACCGTGGGGACGGCGGACCAGAAGCCGACGTTGACGTAGGTGCGGTTCGGTTCGAGCGGATACAGCGGCCAGGCCCGCCCGTCCGCCGCGTCCGCGCCGTGGTGGCGCAGGCGCAGCGGGCACAGCCACAGCGGTTCGATGGGGATCTCCCGCAGGAACCATTCGACGAAATCGGCGGTGCGCTCGATGGGCACCTCGATGTCCTGCACCACGCGCTCCCGGGGCGGGTTGCCCTTGCGCGCCTCGAGCCTGTCGCCGATGCGGTATTTGCGATCGAGCGCGACGAGTTTCCAGTAGAAACTGCTGCGCCGATAGCGTTTCGGCCAGAATCGGCGGATCCGGGGATTCTGCGTGCCGAAAGCCCGTGAGCACCAGAACCAGTCGGTGTCCCAGCGCCACAGGTAGTCGTGGATGGTCAATCTGTCGCGGCGCGGCGTGGCGTCGTCGTGCTGGATCGACCGGTAATAGATGTCCATTCCGGTGTAATCGGCGACCGGGCCGGGTTCGTCGGTCTGCCTGCCGAGGGTGAGGTAGCTCTCCTCGGCGCTGAACACCACGCCGTCGAGATAGTCGACGCGTTCGCCCTCGTAGCTCCGCTCGGTGACGATCCGGTCCAACGTGGATTCCAACGCGCGCAGATCGTGGAAACGCACGTGCCGCAGCGCCACGTAGGGCTGTACGGTTTCCAGTTCGATTTTCAGCCGGACCGTGTAGCCGAGCGTTCCGTACGAATTCGGGAATCCGCGGAACAGGTCGGCGTATTCGTTGTCGGGGGTGGCGGTGATCAGTTCACCCGCGCCGGTGAGGACATCCATTTCCAGGACGGCCTCGTGCGGCAGGCCGGTGCGGAAGGAAGTCGACTCGATGCCCAGGCCGGTGACCGCGCCGCCGAGGGTGATGGTCTTGAGTTGCGGGACCACGGTCGGCGCGAGCCCGTAGGGCAACGTCGCGGCAACCAGATCCTCGTAGGTCGTCATCCCGGCGACATCGGCCGTCTTCGCCTCGGGGTCGACCGCGATGACCTTGGTCAACCCGGAGACATCCAGGCCGGGGGCGTTGCTCGCGGCCCTGGCGCGGAACAGGTTCGAGGTCTTCTTGGCAAGCCGGACCGTCGCGCCCGCCGGGATGGCGCGGTAGCTCGCCAGCAGACGGTCCACCCCCGCTCGATGCGCGGCGAAACCCGATTCGTGTGCGGCCGGCGCGTGACCGGCCTTCCCCAACAGACTCACTGCCACCCCTCGACGCTAGTACGCACCTCGGCCGACAGCCACCGAGAATCTGCCGTCGGAGGATAAATGTCACGCATATGTTGCACCGGGAATATTCGACGCCGAAGACGGTAGCGCGGACTCCGTTACCGGATCGGAACATGCGCGCGAACAGTCGGTGCCGGTCGGCGAACGTCCCCGCCTATGGCGACCGTGGTCGGCGGCCCCGGCGCCGCAACGCCTATGGTGAATCGCGAAGCCCGAGCAGATATCCGGACAAGGAGTTCACGTGGGACAGGTCAGCGCCAGCAGTTCGATCGCCGTAGCGGCGGATCCGCATCGCACGCTGGAGGCCGTCGCGGACTACCAGACCGTGCGTCCGCGCATCCTCTCCTCGCACTACAGCGAGTACAAGGTGATCGAGGGCGGCAAGGCCACCGACGCCATCCCGACGGTGGTCGAGTGGCGGTTGCAGGCCACCGAGAGCCGGGTGCGCAACGTGCGCGCGACGGTGACGGCCGACGAGTCCTCGGTGACCGAACGCGACGCCAACTCCACCCTGGTCACCACCTGGAAGGTCAGCCCGGACGGCGCGGGTTCCCAGGTCACCGTGACGACCACCTGGCAGGGCGCGGGCGGCGTCAAGGGCATCTTCGAGGGCATCTTCGCCCCGCTGGGCCTGAAGAAGATCCAGGGCGAGGTGCTGGGCAACCTGAAGAAGGAACTCGGCTAGCCCACGATGGGCCAGCAGATCTCGGTGACGTAGTCGGCGGGGTCGGCCGCCTCGGCGGGGGAGACGCGGTAGATCTCCCGGATCGGCGCGGGCAGCGCGGTGTCGTGTTCGGCGACGTGACCGCCCAGCGCCCCGTAGGTCCGGTCGATCCCGTCGAACCCGCCGCGGTGCACGGCCACGGCGAACCGTCGGCGCGGCAGTTCCGCGCGGTCGACGCCGTCGCCGAACCTGTCGGTTCCGGGCGGAATCGGCAGGTAGGCCAGGACTTCGCCGCTGTCGTGCTCGAAGAAATCCGTGGAGTAGGTGCTGCCGGCCGGGCCCGCGGGCGTCAGGCCCGCCGCGGCCACGGCGGCCGCCAGGCGTGGGAAGGCCGCGCCGCTCCAGGCCGCGGCGTCCTCGCGGGCGATCACGCCGCGCAGGGCGGCGGCCGGGAAGGCCGCCACGGTCCGATACGTGACGGGTGTCGGCGCTGCCGGGGTGAGCATCGCGCGCAGCGAGCCGATCACGTCGCGGGTGCGGCGCAACTGGTCCTCCATCCGCGCCAGATGCGCGCGCAGGGCGGTGTCGCGGGCGTCGGCGTCGCTCGCGGACAGCATCGCCTCGATCTGCGGCAGCGGCATGTCCAGGGCGCGTAGTCGTCGGATCAGGTGCGCGCGGGGAGCTTGGTCGGTGGCGTAGCGGCGGTATCCGGTGTGCGGGTCCACCTCGATCGGGACGAGCAGGCCGATGTCGTGGTAGTGCCGCAATGTCTTGACGCTCAGTCGGGTCAGTCGGGCGAATTCGCCGATCGGCACCGTCGCGGTTTCGCGCCCAGCAGTCATGCGCTCAGCGAACACCCTCCGCCTGGAAGTGCCGTCGACGCCCCCGCTCCGACGGGGTCGGCGGGTTTCAGTCGGCCAGCGCGAAGGTGAGCATGAGGGTCGGCGGCGCGGTGTCGCGTCGCCAGGAGTAGCCGAACCAGACGCCGGGGGTGATCTGGCGGATCTCGTCGTAGACCCAGGGGATGGGCGAGGGTGCGTAGTTCAGCACCCAGGTCGGCGCGCCGTCGCGGATCGCCGGGCCGGAATAGACGTCGGCCGGGAAACTCTCGATGCCCGCGCCGGTGACGCGGTTCATCACGTACCCGCCGTCGGGGCCGGTGTAGAAGGTCTTGCCGGTCCAGATGGCCGGTGCGACGGCCTGGAGATAGGCCGGGGTGGTGACCCACCCGCTGGTGACGCCGTCGGGCACCGCGCCGAGCGAGGCCGCGCTAAAGATCGTGTTCTGCTGTTCGAGACTGCACCGGCTCCGTAGCGAATTTACAGTTACCGCACGGTCGCCTGGGTCGACGACGCAGCCGCCGCCATAGTCGATCACCGGCGCGACCCCCGAATCTGCCGAGGCGACCGGCAGTGCCGTCGCGCACACAGCGCTGACGGCGGCGAGTAGGCCGGTCATGGTGAGTGCTCGGTTGGTACTCATACGCCTCCACGTTTCGGGCCCCCCGTGTCGACCCGATCAAGATCGTAAGGTGACACGCCCGGCAAACGAAGATCAGCAACTAACCCGTTACTTGTCTCGTGTGGCCGGAACCGCCCGCACGACACCGCCGGGGCCGCCCGCGGTCCGTCCACTACGCTGGATCGCGACACTTCCGTAGAGAGGAATGCCGTGCAGCCCGGTGGTCAGTTCGACATGCAGCAGTTACTCGCCCAGGCACAGCAGATGCAGGAAGCCATGGTCCAGGCCCAGGCCGAGATCGCGGCCGCCGAGGTCGAGGGTCAGGCGGGTGGCGGGCTGGTCAAGGTCACCATCAAGGCCAGCGGCGAGGTGGTCGCGTTGACCATCGATCCCAAGGTCGTCGATCCCGAGGATGTCGAAGGGCTCCAGGATCTGGTGATCGGCGCGGTCAACGACGCGATGTCCAACGCGCAGGAACTCGCGGCCGAACGACTCGGCCCGCTCGCGGGCGGACTCGGCGAGGGCGGTTCGCTGCCCGGTCTCCCGGGTTTCTAGGCCGCTCGCCTTGTACGAGGGTCCGGTCCAGGATCTGATCGACGAACTCGGCAAACTGCCCGGCGTCGGTCCCAAGAGCGCGCAGCGCATCGCCTTCCACCTGCTCGCGGTGGAACCGCCGGAGATCGACCGACTCCAGGCCGCCTTGCAGAAGGTGCGCGACGGCGTGCGGTTCTGTGTGGTCTGCGGCACGGTCGCCGACAACGAGATGTGCCGCATCTGCGCCGATCCGCGCCGCGACCGCACGATGATCTGCGTGGTCGAGGAGCCCAAGGACGTGCAGGCCATCGAACGGACCAGGGAGTTCCGCGGCCGCTACCACGTGCTCGGCGGTGCGCTGGACCCGCTCAGCGGCATCGGCCCCGATCAGTTGCGGATCAGGGAGTTGTTGGCGCGCATCGGCAATCAGGAGGACGGCGTCGACGTCAGCGAGGTGATCATCGCGACCGATCCGAACACCGAGGGCGAGGCGACCGCCACCTACTTGGTGCGGATGATGCGCGATTTTCCGGGTCTGTCGGTGACGCGGTTGGCCTCGGGCCTGCCGATGGGCGGCGATCTGGAGTTCGCCGACGAGCTGACCTTGGGCCGCGCGCTGTCGGGCCGCCGCGCGATGTGAGCTAGAACTCGATCCTGGACCAGTCCTCGTCGGACGGGTCCTTGCCGCGCGCCCAGGTCCACAGCAGGTCGACCACCCGGGCGGGCTCCTCGACCTGCGTGCCGAAGTGCCGGTCCGGGGAGCCGTCGCGGTATTCGACCGTGTAGACGCCCGATTCGTCGCGGTAGGTCTGGATGTAGGTCTGCGGGGCGCGCTGGGCGATCACATACGGGTTGGGGGCGGTCAGTTCCGGAATCCAGGTCTCCAGCAGCGCCTCGGTCAGATAGGGGAACTCGCCCGCGCCGCCGTGGGTGACCTCCAGGTCGATCCGGTCGGCGGGATCGAACAGCCAGGTCAGCTGCGGGTCGTAGACGGCGAGGCCGCGCGGGGTGGCCAGGTCGAACAGCAGCGCGCGCACGAATCCGATGGCGTCGTAGGGACTCGACACCGCCAGGGTCGCCCCGGTGGCCGCGCCGCCCACCGTGTCCGTGCCGAGGAAGGTGTCCTCGTCGGGGAGTTCCGCGTCGCGCTCGTTGATCGCCGCCGCGATCTCGGCGATCGTGGCCGATTCGGGCTGCCCCTGCTGCCCGGACAGATACTCGTCGACCTCCTCGACGGTGCGCGCGACACCGGAGGGCAGCAGTACGTGGTCGTAGTTCACCCGCCCACCCTACGATCCGGCCGTCGGCCCGAACCGCGGGGGAAGCAGGGCCCGGGGCCGACCTCGCCCGTGCGACCGATCGTGACCCCAACGGTGGGGAAGCTCGCGACCTCGCCCGCGATCGGGCGCTGGTACGGTTCGGCTGCCCGCCCGCGGGTCAGGCGGTGCGCGAGGCCCGCTCGACCGCCTGGCAGACGCATCCGCCCGCGAGGTCGGCGCAGTCCACGACGAAGGTGTGGCGGGCGTGATCGGGATCGATGCAGTCGATCTCGGTGCATTCCGCGCCGCTGACCGCGTGCACGATCAGGGTGCCGTGGCAGTGGTCGACCGCGGATGCGCAGGATCGGCACGTCGGCATGGTTGACCTCCCGTCGTTGTCGCTACCCCGGTCATATCATCGGCCGCCGACAACCTCGGGAAGCGGGCGGGACCGCGTGTCGCGGCGTGACGCAATGTTGCCGTCCGGAAAACGCCTGGTGCATGGCCCGGCACGGGTCACGGGGGTGTGGTGAACTTGCTGCATGGGCATCAAGGTGTCACTCGAACACCGGACCACCTACACCTTCGACCGGCTGGTGCAGGTGTACCCGCACGTGGTGCGCCTGCGTCCGGCCCCGCATTCACGCACCCGCATCGAGGCGTATTCGATGCGGGTCACCCCCGCCGAGCACTGGGTCAACTGGCAGCAGGACGCCTTCGGCAACTTCCTTGCGCGGCTGGTCTTCCCGGAGCCCGCCAGGGAACTGTCGATCACCATCGGTCTGATCGCCGACCTCGAGGTGGTCAACCCGTTCGACTTCTTCATCGAGGAGTCGGCCGAGTACTTCCCGTTCGGCTACGACGCGGAACTGACCGCCGACCTCGAGCCGTATCTGCGGCGGGTCGACGAGGGCGAACCGGGTGCGGGGCCGGGGGAACTGGTCACCGAGTGGGTGCGCGCGCACCGGCCCGCCGACACGCCGCGCACCATCGACTTCCTGGTCGAGATCAACCGGGTGCTGCGCGAGGACGTCGGCTACACGATCCGGATGGAACCCGGTGTGCAGACGCCCGATCACACGCTGCGCAGCGGGATCGGGTCATGTCGCGACTCGGCGTGGCTGCTGGTGGCGATCCTGCGCGAATTCGGTCTGGCGGCGCGGTTCGTGTCCGGCTACCTGGTGCAGTTGGCCCAGGACGTGCCCTCGCTGGACGGGCCGTCCGGTCCGGCCGCCGATTTCACCGACCTGCACGCCTGGACCGAGGTCTACGTGCCCGGGGCGGGCTGGATCGGCATGGACCCCACCTCCGGCCTGTTCGCGGGCGAGGGGCACATCCCGTTGGCGGCCACCCCGCACCCCACCACCGCGGCCGCGATCAGCGGCGCGACGGGCAGGACCGAGGCGACCCTCGATTTCGCCAACACGGTGCGGCGTATCCACGAGGACCCGCGCGTCACCCTGCCCTATACGCCGTCGCAATGGGAGCGGATCACGGCGGCGGGCAAGGAACTCGACGCGCGCATGGCCGCCGACGGCATCGGTCTGACCGTGGGCGGCGAACCGACCTTCGTGTCCATCGACGACCAGGTCAGCCCGGAGTGGACCACCGCGGCGGACGGCCCGCGCAAACGCGAACGCGCGGTCGACCTGGCACGGCGACTGGCCGGCATCTACGCCCCGACGGGCCTCACCCAGTACCGGCAGGGCAAGTGGTATCCCGGGGAACCACTGCCGCGCTGGGAGATCGCGATCGCGTGGCGCGTCGACGGTGAACCGCTGTGGACCAGGCAGGACCTGCTGGTCGATCCGTGGACGCCCGTGCGGGCACCGCTCGCCGGGACGAACGGCAACGGGAGCATTCCCGCCGACGGTGAACTCACCCGGATCAGCCTCGAAGGCAACGCCAACGCCACCGACACCCTGCCGCCGTTGCACATCCCGGCCGCCGACGCCGGGTCGGCCGCCGCGCTGATCGGCCATCTCGCCGACGGTCTGGGCCTGCCTCCGACGCAGGTCCGCCCCGCCTACGAGGACCCGCTGGCCCGATTGGCGGCGACCATGCGGATGCCCGCGGGCGACCCGGCCACGGCGGACATCGACCCCGACGACGATTCGATCGCCGCGCGCGCGGAACTGCTGCGGCGGTTGGAGGAGCCGGTCAGCGACCCGGTCGCCTACGTGCTGCCGCTGTACCGGCGCTCCGACGGGGCGGGCTGGGCCAGCGCGAACTGGCAGTTGCGGCGCGGCCGTGGCGGCGACAACCCGTCGGGCCGGATCGTGTTGGCCGACGGCGATTCGCCCGCGGGCCTGCGGTTGCCGCTGGACGCCATCTCCTGGACCAGGCCGCGCCCGCGCCCCGACAGCGACCCGCTGTTCATGGGGCCGCTGCGTCCGGCGGAGGAACCGCCCGCCGTGGTGGAAACCGGGCACTGGGAACCGACCACCGCCGTGGTCGCGGAGGTGCGCGCCGACCGACTGCACGTCTTCCTGCCGCCGGTGGACCGGCTCGAGGATTTCGTCGACCTGATCGGCCGTGTCGAATCGGCGGCCGCCGCCGTCGAGCGGCCCGTGGTGTTGGAGGGGTACGGCCCGCCCGTCGACGCGCGGTTGCAGACGCTCTCGGTCACCCCCGACCCGGGCGTGATCGAGGTCAACGTGCAGCCGACGGCGTCCTTCGTGGAACAGGCCGACCTGCTCGAAACCCTCTACGACCAGGCCCGGTTGGCCCGGTTGAGCACCGAGTCGTTCGACGTGGACGGCAGCGCGGTCGGCACCGGCGGCGGCAACCACATCACCCTCGGCGGGGTGACGCCCGCGCGCTCGCCGATCCTGCGCCGCCCCGACCTGCTGGTGTCGATGCTGACGCACTGGCAGCGTCATCCCTCGCTGTCCTACCTGTTCTCGGGTCGTTTCATCGGCCCGACCTCGCAGGCGCCGCGCGCCGACGAGGGCCGCGAGGGCGCGCTCTACGAACTCGAGATCGCCTTCGCCGAGATCGCCCGGCTCACCGCCGATTCCGGTGGTTCCGACGAGCCCGTCGCGCCCTGGCAGATCGACCGCGCGCTGCGGCACCTGCTCACCGACCTCACCGGCAACACCCACCGCGCCGAATTCTGCATCGACAAGCTCTACAGCCCCGAATCCGCGCGCGGGCGACTGGGTTTGGTGGAACTGCGCGGTTTCGAGATGCCGCCGCACTACCAGATGGCGATGGTGCAATCGCTGCTGGTGCGCGGCCTGGTGACGCGCTTCTGGGCGCAACCCTTGCGCGCGGGCCTGATCCGGCACGGCGCGAACCTGCACGGCCGCTACCTGCTGCCGCACTTCCTGACCACCGACATCGCCGAGGTCGCCGCCGACCTGCGCGCGCACGGCATCGATTTCGACACCAGTTGGCTCGACCCGTTCGTCGAATTCCGCTTCCCGCGTATCGGCACCGTCGTCCTCGGCGACGTCGAGATCGAGTTGCGCGGCGCGATCGAACCCTGGCACACCCTCGGCGAACAGACCGTGGCCTCCGGCACCGCCCGCTACGTCGACTCCTCGGTGGAGCGCGTGCAGGTCCGTGTGGTCGGAGCCGACCGCGGCCGATACGTGTTGACCTGCAACGGGATGCCGGTGCCGCTGCTGGCCACCGACAAGACCGACGTGCAGGTCGCGGGCGTGCGCTATCGCGCCTGGCAGCCGCCCAACGCGCTGCACCCGTCGATCACCGTCGACGCGCCGCTGATCTTCGACCTGGTCGACGCGGAGAGCGGGATCTCCCGTGGTGGCTGCACCTACCACGTCTCCCACCCCGGCGGACAGTACTGGGAGGACCCGCCCGTGAACGGCGTCGTCGCGCAATCGCGGCGCAACCGCCGCTTCGAGGCCGCCGGTCACACCACCGAGCCGATGGACCCCGCGGTGCTGCGTGCGAAGATTGCGGCACAGTCGACCGACGTCGGCGCACCGGGCATCCTGGATCTACGCCGGGCTCGCACGGTCTGGGGATCGGCCGGCGACCGGTAGGCCGTCGGGCAGTGGAAGTGAGGTCGGCAGGGTGGCCGGTGCGATGAATCACGAGACAGCCCAGGCACGGACGGACGTCCTCGAACCGGGCCACGACGGACAGGACGCGGTGGGGGATCCGATGCGCGAGCACCGTGTCACGCGTGCCGAACTCGCCGCGCAGTACGCGCGCTACCGCGCCGAGAGCGGGGCGAGCGGCGCCTACGACGAATGCGGCAGGCCGATTCCGGCCTACTACGACGAACTCGTCGACGCCGGCGGGTCGATCCGGCCGATGTGGTCGGAACTGTCCGACGATTTCGCCGAACTCGGCACCGCCGGACTCGGTCGCCTCGACACCAGGGTGCGCAGGCTCATCGAGGACGACGGCATCACCTACACCGAGGTGGGCGGCACCGGCGACACCGCGCCCGCGGTGCCGTGGCGACTCGACCCGATCCCGCTGCTGATCTCCGCCGAGGACTGGACGAAGCTGGAAGCCGGACTCACCCAGCGTTCGCGGGTCTTGGACGAAGTGCTCACCGACCTGTACGGGCCGCGCCGCACCCTGACCACCGGGCTGCTGCCGCCCGAGATCGTCTTCGGCAGCACCGGTTACGTGCGGGCCGCGCACGGCATCACCATCCCCGGACGGCACCAACTGTTCCTGCACGCCTGCGACATCAGTCGCTGGGGCGACGGCCAGTTCCGCGTCCTCGCCGACTGGGCGCAGGCGCCCTCCGGCGCGGGCTACGCGCTGGCCGACCGCCGGGTGGTGTCCACGGCCATCCCGGAATCGTTCGAGCACGCCGGGCCGCGCCCGCTGACCCCGTTCGCGCGGGCCATGCGACTGTTGCTCATCGAGGCCGCGCCGGTCGCCGACTCCGACGATCCCATGGTCGTCGTACTCAGCCCGGGCGTGCACTCCGAAACCGCCTTCGACCAGGCGTATCTCGCCGCCACCCTGGGCTTCCCGCTGGTCGAGAGCGCGGATCTGGTGGTGCGCGAAGGCGCGCTGTGGATGCGCTCGCTGGGCACCCTGAAACGAGTCGAGGTGGTGCTGCGCCGCGTCGACTCGGCCTTCTCCGACCCGCTCGACCTGCGGCCGGACTCCCAACTCGGCGTCGTCGGCCTGGTCGAGGTGCTGCGCCGCGGCGCGGTCACGGTGGTCAACACCCTGGGCAGCGGGTTGCTGGAGAGCCCGGCGCTGCCCGGCTTCCTGCCGCGCCTGTCGCGTGCCCTGCTGGGTGAGGAACTGCTGCTGGACAGCACCCCCTCCTACTGGGCGGGCGAGAACGCCGAGAAATCGCACCTGCTGGCCAATCTCGACCGCTTGGTCATCCGGTCCGCCGTCGACGGGCACACTCTGTTCGGCCCCGGACTCAACCGCGCCGAACGCGAGGAACTCGCCGCCCGGATCGAGACGAACCCGTGGCAGTGGGTCGGCCAGGAACCCGCGCAGTTCTCGGTCGCGCCCAGTGTGCAGGGATACGGCGAACTGTCCGCCGCGCCGGTCGGCATGCGCCTGTTCTCGATGGCACGACGCGGCGGCTACACCGCCATGGCGGGCGGACTCGGCCAACTGCGCCACCGCCTCGAACCCGACCGCTCCGTCATCAAGGTCGCCGCCAAGGACCTGTGGGTGCGCGCCGCACCCACCCAGGTCACCGCCGTCTCCGCCGAACCGCACCCCGAGGAGCGCCTGGAACGCCTCGCCCCGGTCGTCGAGGCGATCAGTTCGCCCCGCGTCCTCAACGACCTGTTCTGGATGGGCCGCTACAGCGAACGCGCCGAAGCCGTCGTCCGTCTGCTCATCGCCACCCACGACAGCTACCAGGACTACCGCTTCCGCCCCTGGCTCGACGGCGCCGAAGCGGTCCCCGTCCTGGTGTCCGCCCTGGCCCGCAGCACCGGCACCATCGCCCCCGCCGCGGTCGTGCTCGGACCGCCCCGCCCCACCCCGCCCGTACCCCAACAGTCCAGTCCGCTGCGCGCGGAACCCGAAGGCGAACAGCCCGTCCCGCCCGACGCCTCCGCCCCTCTGGCAGGTGGACAATCCCAATTCGGCGCGGGCCAGTCGCAATCGAACACCGATGAGTCCCAGGCGGGTTTCGGCCAGAGTCAGTCGCAGTCCGGTCCGGGACAGCCGAACGTCGGCCAGTCGCAGTCGGGTTCGGGGCAGTCGCAGTCCTCGTCGACGCGATCCGCGTCGTTCGGGGAGCCTCCCGAGCGAACGGAGCAGACGGCATCGGGCAGGCCCGCCACGGCGTCGGGCGAGGTTGCCGGAGAGGAGTCCGCCGGGGCCGGTGAGTCCCCGTCGGAGGACCTATCCGGGCCGGATGCGTCGATCTCGCCCGCCGACGAGCAGCGCGCGGACGACAGTCGGGACGAGGCGGCATCCGACGTCTCGGGCTCGGTGAACGACGAACGCGACGATTCGAAGACGGCCGGGGGCGCGCTCATCGGTGCGGCACTCGCCCCGATCGTGCCGGAGCGGCCCGCGCGCAGGGGGCGGTCGCGCAAGGCCGCGCCGGGGTCGCGCGAGGGCTACGAGTACCTGGTCGCGTTGACGATCGATCGGGAGTTGCCGGGGTCGTTGGCGTTCGCGATCGACCGGTACGGGTCGGCGGCCCGGGCGGTGCGCGATCAGTTGTCCCAGGACACCTGGATGATCCTGAGCGCGGTGGATCGGGCGTTGGCGGAGTACCGGGCGGCGGACGAGAACGGGGAGTCCGCGCTGACGGCGGTGCATTCGTTGACGTTGGCGGCGCTGTTGTCGCTGTCGGGGATCGGCGGGGAGTCGCTGGTGCGCGACACCGGGTGGTACGTCATGGATATCGGCAAGCGGATCGAGCGCGGTCTGGCGTTGACGGCGGTGCTGTCCTCGGCGTTGACCCGCGTGCTCGGCGGCGAGACCGAGCGGGTGGTGACGGAGGCGGTGTTGCGCGCGACGGAGTCGTCGGTGAGTTATCGCCGCAGGCACCGGGATTCGGTGCGGGTGTCCTCGGTGGCGGCGCTGTTGTTGTTCGACGCGAGCAATCCGCGCTCGCTGGCCTATCAGCTCGATCGCTTGGACGAGGATTTCCAGCAGTTGCCGGGTGCGTCGGGGTCCTCGCGTCCGCAGCGACTGCTGGCGGACGCGCAACGCATGCTGCGCAGGCTGGATCCGGCCGATCTCGAGGTCGCCGACGAGGACGGCAAGCGTGCCGAACTCGCCGAACTGTTGGAGGGTGTGCACTTGCGACTGCGCAAGGTGTCCGAATCGTTCGAGACGACGAAACTGTCGCTGCCGGTGGGCATCCAGCCGCTGTGGGGCAGTACGCGGGTGGTGGGATGAGCGCGCCCGCCGCGACCCGGCGCTACCGGGTCCTGCACCGCACCACCTATTCGTATTCCGCCGAGGTGACCAGTTCCTACGGTCGCGCGTATCTGACGCCGCGGGAGTTCCCGGGGCAGCGGTTGCTCGAGCACGACCTGCACATCGATCCGACGCCGTCGGACCGGTCGGTGGGCGCGGACGTCTACGGCAACACCAGCGCCTATTTCCACGTGACGGCCGAGCACACGAAGCTGGAGGTCACCGGGACCTCGGTGGTCGAGGTGGACCGGCCCGCGACGGTCGAGGACACGCTCGCCTGGGAGCAGGCGCGTCCGAGCGTGGTGTCGGGTCCGCTGGCGGTGGAGTTCACCTTGGACCTGAACCCGCCGGAGATCATCCCGGAGGTCGCGGAGTACGCGGCCGAGTCGCTGCGGCCCGGTCGTCCGTTGTTGGAGGCGGTGGTGGAGCTCAACAGCCGCATCCACGCCGATTTCACCTACCGGTCGGGCTCGACGACGGTGTCCACCCGGGTCGCGGACGTGTTCGCGGCGCGGGAGGGCGTCTGTCAGGATTTCGCCCGTATCGGCGCGGCCTGCCTGCGCTCGCACGGGTTGGCCGCCCGCTACGTCTCGGGTTATCTGGCGACCGATCCGCCGCCGGGCAAGGAGCGGATGGTGGGTGCGGACGCCACCCACGCCTGGTCGGCGGTGTGGCTGCCCGGTGATTCGGCGGGTGATCGCGCGGGGCAGTGGGTGGGTTTCGATCCGACCAACGACCAGTTGGCCGACGAACGTTATGTGACCGCCGCGTGGGGCCGCGACTACGCCGACGTTCCGCCTCTGCGCGGCATCATCTACACCGACGCGCGGGAGAGCATGATCAAGGTATCGGTCGACGTAGCTCCCCTGGAGGTGTGACCCGCGTGCGTGATTTCGCCTGCCCCAACTGCGGTCAGCAGTTGGCGTTCGAGAATTCGGTCTGTCTGTCGTGTGCGAGCCCGCTGGGGTTCAGTCTCGCCCTGCGCACGCTGCTGGTGATCTCCGATTTCGCCCCGACGGGCGATGCCGGCCAGCTGAGCGGGGTCGTGGACGGTAGGCGCTACCGACTCTGCGACAACTTGCACATCGCCCGCTGCAACTGGTTGGTGCAGGTGCCCGACGACGAACTCGACGCCCCCGCGCCGCCGCAGGGCGATCCCGATCCGGAGCAACCGGACCCCGCGCCGCCCGCGCTCGACAACGGTCCGGCGCTGTGTGAGTCCTGCCGACTGACCCGGACCCGCCCCAACGACGCCGACACGGCGGGTCTGGACGCCTTCGCCGAGGCCGAGGCCGCCAAACGCAGGCTGATCATGGAGTTGGCCGAACTCGGCCTGCCCATCACCGGCCGTGACGAGAACCCGCGGTTCGGACTCGCCTTCGACCTGCTCTCCAGCGCCACCGACCAAGTACTCACCGGCCACCAGAACGGCGTCATCACCCTTGACCTCGCCGAAGCCAACGACCCGCACCGCGAACAACTCCGCGTCGAGATGGACGAACCTT
>NZ_BAGG01000001.1 GCF_000308695.1 Nocardia takedensis NBRC 100417
ACCACCCACGAACCTTGACCGCCCTGCACAACCTCGCCCTGGCCTACCACTCGGCGGGGCGGGCCGGTGAGGCGATCGATTCGTTCGAGCGGGTGGCGGGCGAGCGGACCCGGGTGTCGGGCCACGACCATCCTGACACCTTGTCCGCCCTGCACAACCTCGCCGTGGCCTACCGGTCGGCGGGGCGGGTCGGTGAGGCGATCGATTTGTTCGAGCGGGTGGCGGGTGAGCGGAGCCGGGTGTCGGGTCACGACCACCCGGCAACCTTGACCGCCCTTCACGACCTCGCCTCCAGCTACCAGTCGGCGGGGCGGGTCGACGACGCGATCGACCGGTATGAGCAGCTACTCCCCCACGTCGTGCGGATCCTGGGTGCCGACCATCCACAAGTCGGGACCATCCGCGCCATCCTGAAGAGAGCACATGCGGCGAGGCGACCCGATCTTGGAAAGGATGCTGATTGATCAACCGAAGAGTTGAAGTGATCCCGATCTGGTGTCGCCAGCAGGGTGGCGACCGTGTCGCCACGGTTGGCCAACCAGCTGTGGCGACCTGCGGCGTTGCGCGATCGCCACAGCGCCGCTAGTTTGGGTCATGAAATGACACGAAGGGTTACGAAACAGCGGATGAGCTGCTAAGACCGGAGCGTCGACCAGGTAAAAAGAACGATAGGGGTTGGAGGTTCAAGTCCTCCTAGGCCCACATTTCTTCTCCTCGCCCCGGTCTCCGGGGCTTTTCTCGTTTGCGGATATTCGTTTCCCAGCGCGCGCGGCGGGCCGTATTCTCGGCGGCGTGATGCAGCAGTTCTTCTTCCGTCTCGGCTGACTCGGTTCCGAGTTCTCCGGTGTCGGGCCGCGTGGGCTCGACGCCTTCCGAGTCGTCTTCGAAGGAAGTCATTCATGCTGTTGCTCGTTTCCGGCGCGTCCGGCGTCGGCAAGTCCACCGCGCGGTTGCATGCGCGCCATCTGCTCGACGAGTCGTTCGAGAACGTCGAGTTCTTCACCATGGGCCCGATCCCGGCCGCGCCGACGCTCGCTTGGCGGCAGGAGCAGGTGGAGGCCGTGGTGGCGCGGGCCGCCGAACTCGCCGCGGTGGGAAGGCATTTGTTGTTCGCGGGGGATCCGGTGCCGGTGGGGGAGGCGTTGGCGGCGCCCAGCGCGGACCGGGTCGATATCGCCGCGTGTCTGCTCGACGTGGACGAGTCCGCGCATCTGGCTCGGCTGGCCGTGCGCGAGGAGCCCGAGTCGTTGATTCCGCTGCACCGTGGCTTCGCGGAGTGGCTGCGCGCGCACGCCGTCGATCCCGGATATGTGACCGAGGCGATCACCACCGACGCCTGGCCGGGGATGCGCTGGGAGCGGTGGGTCGGTCGCGGTCCGGGGCCGGAGTGGGCGATGACGGTGCTCGACACCTCGCGGTTCGGGCCGGAACGGGTCGGTAGCGAGGTCGCCGATTGGTGCCTGCGCGCGGTGGCGGGGGAGGCCCCGGTGTTCCAGGCGGGCTGGTTCCGCGACTAGCGACAGCGCGGGCCCCGACCGGAGTGGTCCGGTCGGGGCCCGCACGGCGCGCTCAGGCGGTCTTGTCGAGTTGCGGCGCGGATTCGCCGATCGTCGCCGTCGTCTCGCCGATCAGCCTGCGCAGGAACGCTTCCTGGTCGCGGCGGCCGAGGACCTCGGCGCGGTCGCGTCCGTTGCGGGACAGGTGGACGTAGGCGCTGCGACCCAGGTTGATCGGGATGCGCAACGCCGGGTACCACGGCGGCACGTAGGCGGGCAGGCCCAAGACGCGCATGGCCTTGGGGCCGAGGAACGCGCTGGTCACCGACAGGTGCTGGGCGCGGGCGATGCGGCCGCGGATGCCGGGCAGGTTCGGGTAGGACCACTGCAGCGGGTCGTCGGCCATGGGTAGCGCCAACTGCCTGCTGGTCTCGTCGGGGTTGGTGATGGCGGTCAGGCTGTGGTGCAGGATCTCGATGCCGTCGCGGAATCCGGTGGGCAACCACTGCTCCTCGACGCCGATGAGCCAGCCGACGTAGCGGGTCAGGTGGGCCGCGGCCTCCAGATCGCCGCGACTTGGCACGACGCCGAGGGCGAGGCCGCCGACGATCGGGGCCAGCAGTGCGCCGACCAGGGTGGCGGCCATGTCGGTCTGGTTGATCGGCAGACCCCATTCCTCGCCGCGCCAGTCCGGCATCGCGGCGACGTGGCGGCGCACGAAGCTGTGGATGAGCCGCACGTGCAGGGTGGAGCGGTAGCCGAGTCCGTAGCGCCGCATGCCGTTCTCGGAGGAGACGTCCATCGCCCACTGCAACGTCTCCGCGAAGCGCCGCGCCGGTCCCTTCTCCAGAGCGCCGGTGCGGATCAGCGTCTTGTTGAAGCCGGAGGCCAGGTAGCCGCCGAGGAAGGACACGTCGCGAGCGAAGTACAGTCCGTCGCTGCCGCCGGAGCGGAACAGTCGCTCGCCGTGGCGTAGCAGGTCCTGGTCGACCCAGTCGGGGGTGTTCTCGACCTGGGTGAAGAACGCGCGCAACGGTTCCGGCGCGTCGGGCACGGCGTCGATGCCGACGTGCAGCGCCCGTTCGAACAGCGGTCGCGTGGTGGCCATGCCTTCGGCGTACATCCAGTCCACCAGGCGGTCCATCGGTTCGTCGCCGACGAGCAGGGATTCGCCGAGTTGCCGCCAGCGGTCCTCGGACGGTTTCCCGATGCCCATCAGCATTGCGAAAAGGCCGAGGCCGGGCGCTTTGCGCGGCCGGTCGGGGTGGCGGCTCGGAATGGTCGCGGACGTCGTCATGGGCGCTTCCTCGTCGAGGCGTCCGTGCGCTGCTGGTTCAGCGTCACGATGGCGGTGTCCGGGCGTGACCCCGGTCGTAGCCATGTAACAAGTGTGCAGTAGATGTTTCATCGCGTCAATCTGGCAAGAGTTAATGCCTGATAACGATTCCGCGCCGCTCGGAGCCGGGAAACCGGCGCTGACATGCCGTGTTGACGATGTCCGAGCCGAACCGATACCTTGTCACTGAACGACGGCTCTACCGTCGGCATCACGACGCTGAGCAGGGCAGATCCGTGCCGGCTCGAAACCACAAGTAGGGTGGGAACCATGAAGATCCTCCTCACCGTCGGTGTCGCGATCCTGGTACTCGTCGGCATCACCAAGCTGCGCAAGCGCGACGACGCGGACTTGTGGCACGAGGTGACCACCCGCTGACCCCACCCGGGGTTCGGGGGCCTTAGCTCAATTGGCAGAGCACTGCCTTTGCAAGGCAGGGGTTAGGGGTTCGATTCCCCTAGGCTCCACTCGGAAGCGCCCGCCACCTGCATCGACAGGTGGCGGGCGCTTCCGCTTTCGAAGTCGGCACTCGAATCCGGTACTTTGCCAGCACTTTCGATCGGTGAGCACCCGACGTTCATTCGAAATCGGGACGCTCGAATCCGGATGCTCCTCAGGGCTCGGGCGGGCGGTCGAACGCGTCGATCGTGGCTTTCGAGGTCGAGCGGTCCCGCAACACCAGTTCCCACGGGCCGGAGTTGATGTCGAACGACTTGCCGAATCCGATCCACTTTCCGGCCATGCGGGTGACGGTCGGTTCGACCAGCATCTGAACCGCACCGTGGTATGTAGCGCCCCGGTAGTAGCCGTCCGGGTCGGTGCGTTCTGCCCAGGTGCCCGTCGCGATGTTCCCGTCCATGGTCAGGTTCATCTCCATGATCGAGCCCGCGGACCCCGGCAGGCTGCGCACGGTGAGTGCGTCCGCGTGCTGGAGTACAACTACGTGGTGCACCGCGGTGAATGTGGCGTCGCGACCGCTGGAGTAGTACTCGTATCGGCTCAGCCAGACGCCGTTGAGGCTGCCGACCACCGGTCGTGGTGTCGCGGCGGTGGTTTCGTGCGGTACCCGACCGATGGCGGATTCGACGGCGTGTCCGTTCGCGTCGTCGCCGGACAGGGATCGGCCCGGTTCCACGGCGCCGAATCCGAGGGATTCGATCGGCATTCTCATCACCTGTTCGAGGGCGCGGATATGGGTCGCCCGAGGATTGAGGGTGGTTCCCGCCTCCCACCGCTGTACCAGCCTTTTCGTGGCGGTGTCGCACCCGACTTCGCGCAGCGCCCGCGCGAGGTCGTCCTGACTCATCCGGCGCGCGTTGCGGGCGGCGCGGAGAGCGTTGTTCGGCGTTGTCATGCCGCCACGCTAGCGAAATGACACCGGAATGTCGCCCTGAATGGGTGTGGTTCGACGCCTCCCGCGTCGTCGCTCGGACAGAGGGATCCGGCCGATCCTGAGGATGGCCCCGCCGCCGCGTCGACATCCGACCGACTGTTCCCGGTTGTTGTCCGCGGCGGTGGGTGCTCGCCAACTCACACAGGGGAAGGATCGGAATGATCGAGATGGCCTACGTCGGTACCGGGACGAGCGATATTCGTCCGAGCGCGGCGATTCTGTGGATTGCCCGATGAATTGGGCGGACATCGGACTTCTCGCCGTCCTCGCGATACCGGTCGCGGTGGTCGTGGCCATGATTGTCTTGCCGTCCGACCACGACGATCCGCCCTCGGACTGACCACTCACGGAAACTGTGGACGTCTGTGGACATCCTCGAAGCTTCGGTCATTCGTCGGTGAGGGGGCCGTGGCGGTCGAGGTGGAGGTAGGTGTAGCCGGTGACCAGGAGGCAGACGACGGTGGCGGTGATAAGCATGGCCCAGCCCGCGACTAGGAGGCTGAGCAGGCCGCCGAGCAGGGCGCCGAGGGCGAAGGCGGCGTAGAGCAGGAAGTAGTCGAGCCAGTCGGCGTAGGTGCCGCCGCTGAGGTGACGTTCGATGCCCTGGCCGAGTTTGACCAGGGTGCCGGTCACGTAGCTGAGGGGGATCGAGACTTCGCCGTCCTTGACGAAGGAGGTGTTGAGCGCGCCGACGCCGAACGCCACGAACAGGATCGGGACGAATTCGATGCGGGAGGTATCGGTGAGTTCGTAGAGGACGACGTCGATGGCCGTGGCGATGGACAGGCACAGGGTGGTGAGCAGGGTGGGGCCGTGCGGGTGGCCGGACCAGAAGTGGCGGCGGCACAGCGAGGCGACGACCACGCCCGACAGGAACGCCGCCAACAGCAGGGCCGCGGCGATCGCCACGTCGCGTTCGTCGTGGAAGTGGCCGAGTACGGCGCGCTCGGTGTTGCCGGTCATGAACGTGACGAAATATCCGGCGGTGTGCATGAAGGCCGACGCGCCGATGAGTCCGGCCAACGCGGCCAGCACCCAGGACAGGCGCGCTTCGTTGTCGTAGAGCTCTTTCCTGCGGGCCTGGTCGGGGTGCCGCACTGTGCGCTCTCCCTCCGGATCGGTGGTGACGTGTCCAGTGAACCCGCTGGACCACGGAAAACGCTGAGGCTGCGCCGTGCGGTGACCACATATTTGCGGTCGGTACCCGGGGCGCGCGCCCACGCCGACGGGCTACGGTGCTGCTGTGGCAACTGTGTTCGATCATCTGCTGACCGCTCCGCTCCGCGACGCGCCGGAGCAGGACCTGGCGGGCGCGTGGGCTCGGCACCGGGAGGTCGCGCGTGGTTTCGAGTCCTCGTTGGACGCGGCGATCGCGGGCGGTTTCGCGGCGGACCGGCTCGGTTTCGCGTTCCTGTCCGGCTATCAGGAGGCGTTGCGCGCGCTCATCCCGGCCGTCGGAGTGGACGAGATCGTGGCGTTGTCGGCGACCGAGGAAGGGGGCGCGCACCCGGCGGCGATCGAGACGCGCCTGGTCGACACGCCGGACGGCGCGCGCGTGACCGGCACCAAGACCTTCACCACGCTCGGCACGCTGGCTTCGCGTGTCGTGGTGATCGCCGCGGTCGGCCCGGATGACCAGGGGCGCAACGTCTTGCGCGCGGCGCTGGTCGAGGTCGATCAACCGGGCGTTGCGGTGTCGCCGTTGGAGCCGGTGCCCTTCGCGCCCGAGATCCCGCACGCCCGAGTGGTTCTCAGCGACGCGCGCGCCGAACCGCTGCCGGGAGACGGGTACTCGGACTATCTGAAACCGTTCCGCACCCTGGAGGACGCGCACGTGTTCGCGGCGACATTGGGGTGGCTGGTCCGGATCGGCAGGCTCGCACGGTGGCCGCAGCCTGTTCTGCAACGGCTGCTGGCGGCGTTGGCCGGGCTGCGCGGGGCCGATCCGGCGCGGCCGAAGGCGCCGGGGGTGCACATCGCGCTGGGTGGGTTGTTCGATCAGGTCGACCAGTTGTTGGCGGAGATCGAACCCCTGTGGTCGGCTGTCGATTCCACGGATCGGGAGCGGTGGGAACGCGATCGTCGACTGCTGGGAACCGCGGGGCGGGTGCGGGCGCTGCGCCTGTCGGCCGCCTGGCGCGTGGTGGAGAGTTCCGGCGGGCACTGATCGGCGGAACCTACCCGGGACATGGGAGCGGGCCTCGGCGAAGGGGGGGAGTTAGCCGAGGCCCGCGTAAGGTCGGCCCGGGGGGGAGGGGCCGACGTGAATGATCCTACGCGATGTTCGGCGATTGTGTGCGCGTGGTGCCGCACACGTCGTGAGAATTTCCCCCGGGTTCGCGCCCGTGTCGACGGCGGCGGGGGTCCGTACGTGTTCGCGGCGATCGTCCCGTCCGGATGGAAGCGGCTGAGCGTTTGCCAAAACCCTTGCGGTGCAAGGGATTACACGTCCAACCAGGGGGAGGCCCGGTGCGCCGGACGATCACCGCGCGGGTCCGAACCCGCTCCCGGTGTGGTCGGAATCGCCGGGTAGGGCGGCGCGCATCACCCCGGATTGCCGCGTGTCGCAAATATCGGGCATGTCGAACAGGGATGCGAAACCTGTCGTACCCCGGTGTCATCATGTGCGCGTGATCACGCCGATCGGCCACCGTCGCGCCCGCCCGCGCCCCACCGGAAATGGGGATGAAATTGTCCGCACCTCGGACAATACTGGCTCGGGTATCGGCCGAATGTCCGATTTCGCGTCACCGCGTCGGCTCCGTGACGGGCGTCGACGGAACTTCGTCATCGAGAACATCCGAACGTCAGGAGAATCATGCCCGACGCAATAGTCGCCGAGGGTCTCGTCAAACGCTACGGTCAACTCACCGCACTCGACGGACTCGACCTGACGGTGCCGGAGGGCACCGTGACGGCGCTGCTCGGCCCCAACGGCGCCGGGAAGACGACCACGGTCCGGGTCCTCACCACCTTGCTGATTCCCGACGAGGGCAAGGCGACCGTCGCGGGGATCGACGTCCTGCGCGACCCGCAGTCACTGCGCTCCCGGATCGGGGCGTCGGGGCAGTACGCCGCCGTCGACGAATACCTCACCGGATTCGAGAACCTCGAGATGGTGGGCAGGCTCTACCACATGGGCGTGCAGCGCAGTAAGGAGCGCGCCCGCGAACTCCTCGAACGGTTCCGGCTCAGCGACGCCGCCGACCGGCCCGTGCGCGGCTACTCCGGCGGTATGCGCCGCCGCCTCGACCTGGCGGGCGCGCTCGTCGCGAACCCGCCGGTGCTGTTCCTGGACGAGCCGACCACCGGCCTGGACCCGAGGGCCCGCCTGGACCTGTGGGACGTCATCGAGGAACTGGTCGCGGGCGGCACCACGCTGCTGCTCACCACGCAGTACATGGAGGAGGCCGACCGCCTCGCCGACGCCATCGCGGTCATCGACCACGGCAAGGTCATCGCGCGCGGCACCGCCGACGAACTGAAGACGATGGTCGGCGGCGACCGCATCGAGTTGACGGTCGAATCCGCCGACAAACTGCCCGTCGCCAGGGAGGCTCTGCAACGGTTGGCCGACGGGGAGATCCACCTGGAACCCGGCCTGCGCCGGATCACGGTGCCGGTCAGCGACGGGTCGCAGGCCCTGGTCGACGCGATCGGACTGCTGGCCAAGCACGACGTGAAGATCCACGACGTGGGGTTGCGGCGTCCGTCGTTGGACGACGTATTCCTCACCCTCACCGGTCACGAGGCCGAGGAGACGATCAACGGCGCCGGGGCCGCCGAAACCTCGCCGGACGCCGAGGACCGCACGAAGACGGAAGGAAATGTGAGATGACCGCGGCCACCGCGACCTCGCAGGCCGAGTCGAACGGCCTGGTCAAACGCTTGTCGATCGTAGTCAGCGACAGCAGGACCATCGCCAAGCGCAACGTCATCAAGATCAAGCGCGTCCCCGACGTGCTGATCTTCTCGACGCTCTCGCCGATCATGTTCGTGCTGCTGTTCGCCTACGTCTTCGGCACCGCGATCCAGGTGCCCGGCATGGAGGGCGGCTACCGGGAGTTTCTGATCGCGGGCATCTTCGCCCAGACGGTGGTGTTCGGCGCCACCTTCACCGGCGCGGGCCTGGCCGAGGACATGCAGAAGGGCATCATCGACCGGTTCCGGTCGCTGCCTATGGCCTCCTCCGCGGTGCTGGTCGGCCGCACCGTCAGCGACGTCGTCATCAACGTCGTCAGCCTGGTCGTGATGTCGCTGACCGGCCTGTTGGTCGGTTGGCGCATCCGCGGGTCGTTCCTCGACGCCGTGTTCGCCTACGTGCTGTTGCTGCTGTTCGCCTACGCGGTGTCCTGGATCATGGCCGTCGTCGGCCTGATCGTGCGCACCCCGGAGGTGTTCAACAACGCCAGCTTCATGGTGATCTTCCCGCTGACGTTCCTGGCCAACACGTTCGTGCCGCTGGAGAACCTGCCGTCGGTGCTGAAGGTGTTCGCGGAGTGGAATCCGGTCTCGGCCGTCACCCAGGCGACCCGTGACCTGTTCGGCAACAACAATCCGGCGATGCCGCCGCCGGATGCCTGGCCGATGCGGCATCCGGAGATCACCACGCTCGCGTGGGTGGTGATCATCCTGGTGGTGTTCGTGCCGCTGGCCCTGCGCCAGTACAAGCGGACCGTCAGCCGCTGATCAGTGTCCGTTGTCCGCGCCGGCTCCCGAAACGGGGGTCGGCGCGTTGCCGTTGCGGGAGTAGCCGATGCGCGGCGGGGCCGCGGCCGGGGCCTGCGGTTGCGGTCGTTTGCTCCGAACCAGCCAGGCCACCCCGCCCGCGAGGGCGACGACGGCGACGGCGAGCACAGAACGTGTGGAAACCCGCGTACTCCTCGAGGTCATTCGACCACTCTGGCACACCGCTCGGAATCGTGCCTCCGCCCCTGGTCGCGACGGCGACGCGACCTCGCGCCGGGTCACGGGGTACCGGCCGGTCGGTGACTAGCATGACGGGGGTGACCTCACCGATTCCGACCGCCGGTGCGACGCTGCACACCAACCACGGCGACATCAAGATCGCGCTCTACGGCAACCACGCACCGAGAACGGTGCGCAACTTCCTCGGCCTGGCCGACGGAACCGCGGAGTACACCACCCCGAACGCGAGTGGGGGCGCCACGGGACCGTTCTACGACGGGACGACCTTCCACCGGGTGATGGCCGGATTCATGATCCAGGGCGGTGACCCGACCGACACCGGTCGCGGCGGCCCCGGCTACGAATTCGGCGACGAGTTCCATCCGGATCTGCGTTTCGACCGCGGCTACCTGGTCGCGATGGCGAATTCGGGCCGACCGAAGACCAACGGCTCGCAGTTCTTCGTCACCGTGAGCAAGCAACCGCACCTCAACCGCAAGCACACGATCTTCGGCGAGGTCCTCGATCCCGAATCGCGCGCCGTCGTCGACGCGATCGCCGCCACGCCGACCGACCGCAACGATCGACCGAAGGAGCCGGTGGTCATCTCCAAGATCACCATCGAATAATCAGATGAACCCTGAGCCGCCCGCACCGACGTGCGTCCGTCATCCGAATCGTCCGACCGGTCTGGCGTGCACGCGCTGCGGGCGGCCCTCCTGTCCCGAATGCCTGCGTCCGGCCGCGGTCGGGCAGCACTGTGTGGAATGTCTGCGCGAGGACCAGCGCTCCGCGCCGCCGGTCCGCAACCTCGCGGGCGCCGCGGTCCAACGCTCGCCCATCCCGTATGTCACCTACGCGCTGGTCGCGGCCAATCTGGTGATCTTCGGCATCACCGCCGCGCAATCGCGCAGCCTGCTCGACAACTACTACGACTCGCCGCTGTTCGCGCGCTGGATGTTGGTGCCGACGCTGGTGGCCGACGGTCAGTGGGGCCGGGTGCTCGGCGCGGGCTTCCTGCACTGGGGCCCGATCCATCTGGCGTTGAACATGTTCGCGCTCTGGGTGGTGGGCCGCAGCCTGGAACCGGGGCTCGGTAGGCTGCGCTACCTGGCGGTCTATCTGGTCTCGCTGTTCGGCGGGTCGGCGGCGAGCATGCTGTTCCAGGACCCGAACTCGGCGGCCGCGGGCGCGTCGGGTGCGGTGTACGGCCTGTTCGGCGCGATCACGGTGTTGTTGATCCGGGTGCGGCAGAACCCGAATCAGATGCTGATCCTGATCGGCATCAACATCTTCATCAGCTTCTCGCTGCCGGGCATCTCGCTGTCGGCGCACCTCGGCGGCCTGCTCGCGGGCACGGTGGCGACGCTGGGCGTACTGTTCCTGCCGCAGTGGCTGCGGGTGCGCACGCCGGAGACGGCACGCACCGTCGGGTGGGCCTCGATCGCGGGCGTCGGATTGCTGGATCTGGCCGCGCTCGGCGTGGCGGTGGCGATGCTCGGCTGAGCCGAAGGCGGGCGCGGTTGTTTCACGTGAAGCATCGCGCTCGCGTGGTCAGCGGGTGGCCAGACCGTGCGCGACGAGCGCGTCGAAGACGTCCTCCGGGTGGGTGCCCAGGTCCCAGCGGCCGAAGATGAGCAGGCGTTCGGCACCGTCGGCCGCTCGGACGTCGATCTCCAGCATCGGCGTCTTGCGCCCGAGCCTGCGGTAGCCCACCAGGCGGGCGCGGGTGATCTGGCCGCGGGTGTACTCGGTGGGGCCGGTGAGGGTGCGGACGACCAGTCGCGGGCTCGGACCGGGCAAGATCGACACGCGCGGACGCTGCCGGAAACCGAGCACCGCCAAGGCCGCCAGACCCGCCGCGGCCAACCCGATGAGCAGGCGACCCGCGTTGTCGTTGCTGAGCACCGCCGCGCCCGCCAGCACGACCGCGCCCGCCGAGACCGCGTACAAGGCGGAGGTGGGCGTGGTCCAGGTGAGTTGCGACTCGGCGGGGGATTCCGGATTCACGCGCCTCTGTCCCCAATCCGTCCTCGAGTTGTCCACAGGCCCATCCACAGGCTGTGCATGAATGACACGGCTGTAATCACCGGGTAGAAAGGCCGTTGATCAGGCGTTTCGCGGTCAGCGCCACCGCATCGTCATGATCAGGCCGACGACCATCAGGCCGAAGCCGATGAGGAAGTTCCACGCGTTGAGATCGTTCATCCACCCGATGTGCTCGGCGGCCAGGTAATAGACCAGCAACCACACCAGCCCGGCCAGCATGAACCCGAGCATGATCGTGACGTACCAGACCGGCGAGGGCCCCACCTTCACCTTCACCGGGGTGCGGCTGGCGGGGTTGACGGTGTAGTCGGCCTTCTTGCGGACCTTCGACTTCGGCATGACGTCCTCGTGTTCGGCGTGCAGGTCGGTGCCGGTGGGCGGGTGCTCGCGCGCATCCGCCGCGGCGGCTTGTCCTCGGGCAGCCGCAACCGGCCCGGACGAGGCGGTTCGGCCCTCCGGTGTGCTACCAGGCTATCTCGAGTGGTAATGGATGCGACGGGGTGAGGGGTCGCCACGTAATCTCGAATCATGCGTGTACTGGTCGTCGACAACTACGACAGCTTCGTGTTCAACCTGGTGCAATATCTCGGCCAGTTGGGCGTCGACGCGGTGGTCCTGCGCAACGACGACAAGGGTCTGCTCGACGTGGACGCCGTCGTGGGGGACTACGACGGCATCCTGATCAGCCCCGGCCCCGGTTCGCCGGACCGCGCGGGCGTCAGCATCGACCTCGTGCACGCCTGCGCGCGCACCGCCACCCCGTTGCTGGGGGTGTGCCTGGGGCACCAGGCCATCGGCGAGGCGTTCGGCGGCACCGTCACCCGCGCGCCCGAACTGCTGCACGGCAAGACGAGCCTGGTCTACCACACCGGGTCCGGCGTGCTGGCCGGGCTGCCCGACCCGTTCACGGCCACCCGCTACCACTCGCTGACCGTCCTCGAGGAGACCATTCCCGAGGAGATCGAGGTCATCGGGCGCACCGAATCCGGCATCGTGATGGCGATGCGGCACCGCACCCTGCCGATCCATGGCGTGCAGTTCCATCCCGAATCGGTGCTCACCCAGGGCGGGCACCGGATGCTCGCGAACTGGCTCGAGGTCTGCGGGCGGCGTCCCGAGGAGGGGCTGGTGCAGGTGCTGGAATCGGAGGTCGCAGCCTTGGTGCTGCGGTGACCGCACGCCCGTACGTCCTGCTGTCGGTGGCGACGAGTCTGGACGGGTTCATCGACGACGCGTCCCCGCGCCGGCTGGTGCTCTCCGGTGCGGCGGATCTGGACCGGGTCGACGGGGTGCGCGCGGAGTCCGACGCGATCCTGATCGGCGCGGGCACGCTGCGCGCGGACGATCCCAGGCTGCTGGTGAACAGCGCCGAGCGGCGGGCGGCGCGGGTGGCGGCGGGTCTGCCGGAGTACCCGCTGCGGGTCGTCGTGTCCGGCGGCGGGGACCTGGACCCGCGACAGCGGTTGTTCCAGCACGGCGGTGACCGTCTCGTCTACACCACCGACGCGGGTGCGGCGCGACTCGGCGACCGACTGTCCGGCTTGGCCGACGTGGTCGCGTTGGGGCCCGCCGTGGATTTCGGCGCGCTGCTGGACGACCTGGGCCGTCGCGGCGTCCGGCGATTGATGGTCGAGGGCGGCACCGGCATCCACACCGCGTTCCTGGCCGCCGATCTGGCCGACGAACTGCACCTGGCGCTCGCCCCGCTCCTGGTCGGCGACGCCGACGCGCCGCGTTTCGTCGGGCCCGCCGCGTTCCCGGGTGGCAGCGCGCACCGGATGACACTGCTCGAGGTGCGCGCGGTCGAGGACGTGGTGGTGCTGCGCTACGCGCCGCGCGGTGCGAGGACGGAGGTCCGATGACAGCCGAGGACGCCGATCACGTCCACATGCGGGAGGCGATCGACCTGGCCCGCCGGTGTCCGCCGAGCGCCACGGCGTTCTCGGTGGGCGCGGTCGTCGTGGCCGACGGGGAGGTCATCGCGACCGGATACTCCCGCGAGACCGACGAGAAGGTGCACGCCGAGGAGTCCGCGTTGGACAAACTCGCCGCCGACGATCCCCGACTGGTCGGCGCCACGATCTACAGCACCCTGGAACCGTGCTCGCGGCGCGGCACGGCGACCAGGCTGCCGTGCACCGACCGGATCTTGGCCACCGGCATCGCCCGCGTCGTCATCGCCTGGCGGGAACCGGCGACTTTCGTGGACAACTGCGTCGGCGTGGAGAAACTGCGCGAGCACGGCCGCACGGTGGTGGAGTTGACCGACATGGCCGAGCAGGCCATGTCGATGAACCGTCACCTCGAACTCTGAACCCCGGGACTCACCCCGCACATCACGGCGGACCGAGCGGGAGCACCCCGATCGTGATGAGGATCGTGCCGCTCTTGGACACCGTGCTGCCCGCGGGGGGCTGCTGGGAGGTGATGCGGCCGACGTCGTTGGTGTTCAACGTCGTGACCGTGTTCTGCGCCAACTGACCGTTCCAGCCGAGCTGCCGCAATTCGGCCGCCGCCTGCGACGGCGTCTTGGACCGCAGGTCCGGCATGCTGATCTGGTCGCCGGAGGACACCCGCACGGTGACCGTGGACCCCTTGTCGGCGGCGGTGCCCGCGGGCGGATCGGTGCTGATCACCGTGCCCTTGGGCTGGGAGTTCTGCACTTCCTCGATGGTGATCTGGAAGCCCGCGCTCTTGGTCAGCGTGGATTCGGCCTGGTCGATGGACTGCCCGGCGACGTAGGGGATCGGCACCTGCTCGGGGCCGGAACCGATCGCGATGGTGACCTCGCCGCCCGCGTCGACCTTCTGCCCTTCGGACGGCGTCTGGGTGACGACCTTGTCCTTGTCGTCCTCGCTGGACGCCTCGCGGCGCACCTCCGGATTCATCCGCAGGCCCTTGGCGTTGAGTTCCTGTTCGGCCTGCTGCTGGGTCAGCCGCGCCAGGCGGGGCACCGGGATCTGCGCCGGACCGGTGGAGACCTGCAACGTGACGATGCTGGCCTCGTCCACCCGGGAACCGCCCAGCGGTTGGGTGGCGATCACATTGCCCTGGGCCACCTTGGAATCGGGCTTCTCCTGGATGGCGACCGAGAAACCGAGCCGCTCGAGTTCGCGCTGGGCGGTGGCGGCCGGTTTGTTCGCCAGATCGGGCACCGAGATCTGATCCGGTTTGCTACCCGGCCCGATCAACACCCAGAACAGCGTGAACACCACGGCCAGCGCGGCCGCCGCGGCCAAGGCCATGTAGGTGGTGCGGCGTTGGGCGCCCTCTTCGGGCGGGTCCTGTTCGGCGGTGTCGTCGCGGCGCTCCACGGTGCGGAAGGTGCGCGGCGCGGGCTCGTTCGAGCCGAAGACCGTGGTGCGGTCCTCCTCGGTCATCACCATCGGCGCGCTCGGCTTCTGACCGCCGAGCACCCGGATCAGATCGGCGCGCATCTCCGCCGCGGTCTGGTAGCGGTTGGCCGGATTCTTGCTCATCGCCTTGAGGACGACCGAATCCAGTTCGCGTGGCACACCCTGGTACACGTGCGACGGCAGGCGCGGGTCCTCGCGGACGTGCTGGTAGGCCACCGCGACCGGGGAATCACCGGTGAACGGCGGCTCCCCGGTGAGGATCTCGAACAGCACGCAGCCGACCGAGTACACATCCGAGCGCGCGTCGACCGTCTCGCCGCGCGCCTGCTCGGGCGAGAGGTACTGCGCGGTGCCGATGACGGCGGCGGTCTGGGTCATCGGGTTGGAACTGTCGGCGATGGCGCGGGCGATGCCGAAATCCATCACCTTCACCGCGCCGGCCCGGTTGATCATGATGTTGGCCGGCTTCATGTCGCGGTGTACGATGCCGGCGCGGTGGCTGAAATCCAGGGCGGCGCAGACGTCGGCGACGACCTCCATGGCCCGGCGCGGCGGCAGCGGTCCCTTGCCGCGCACGAGGTCGCGCAGGGTGTCGCCGTCGACGTATTCCATGACGATGTAGGGCAGCGGGCCGCCGTCGACCTCGGCCTCGCCGGTGTCGTACACCGCGACGATCGCCGGATGGTTCAGCGCCGCCGCGTTCTGCGCCTCGCGCTTGAAGCGCAGGTAGAACGTGGGGTCGCGGGCCAGGTCGGCGCGCAGCACCTTGATCGCGACATCGCGGCTGAGCCGGAGATCGCGGGCCTTGTGCACCTCCGACATCCCGCCGAATCCGATGATCTCGCCAAGCTCATAGCGCGAGGAGAGATTCTTCGGGGTCGTCATCGTTGTCCTTGCTCGGCAGAGTTGGGCGCACTGCGGGTGGCCGACGCGCCGCGCGCGCCCGGCCGTTCCTCGAACGGTAGATCCAGCGTCGGGAACAAGGTCCGGGTCGGCGGTTGGGTGGTGGTCTTGCTGGTCTTGGGCGTCGACGGCCCGAGACTGGTCGTGGTCGTCGTCGTGCTGGACGGCGGGGGCGGCGGCGGGACCTCGCTGGTCGTCGGCGCGGGTTCCTCGGTCGTCGGGGGCGGCGGCGGGGGAGCCTGCCGGGTGGTGGTCCGCTCCGGCTCTTCGGTGGTGGTCGGCGGCGGCGTGGTCGTGGAGGTGACCGTCGTCGCGGGCGTGCGCGTCGGGTTCGGGTTGGTGTCGCCGCCGAACAGCAGCCAGATGGCCGCGCCGCCGAGGATCACCGCGCCGACGCCGAGACCGGCCATCCACTTCTGGGTGTTGGTCCACCCGGTGTTGCCGCCGTGCGGCGGACCGCCCACCGCGCCGCGGTTCATCGCGGTCGACGGCGGGCCCATCGCGCCCGTCGCCGGACCGTAGCGGGTGTTCGGGTTCTCGCCCTGCGGGATGATCGCGGTCGGGCCGGGCGGGATCACCCTGGTCGCGCCCTCGGTCGCGGGACCGACGGCCCCGGCGCCCATCGGCATCGGCGGACGGTGACCGGCGCGCACCGCGGCGACCGCGTCGGCGAACTCGCCGCCGCTGGCGTAGCGGGCATGCGGGTCCTTGCCCATCGTGATCTCGATGAGTTCGCGCACGTTGGGGGGCAGGTCGGCGGGCATCGGCGGCGGGGTGTCGCGCACGTGCTTCATCGCGACCGTGATCGCGCCGTCGCCGCTGAAGGGCCGCTTGCCCGCGAGCACCTCGTAGCCGACGACGCCCAGGGAGTACACGTCACTGGCCGCGGTGGCGTCCTCGCCGACCGCTTGCTCGGGGGCGATGTATTGCGCGGTGCCCATCACCATGCCGGTCTTCGTGACCGGGGACGCGTCGACCGCCTTGGCGATGCCGAAGTCGGTGATCTTCACCTGGCCGGTCGGCGTCACCAGGATGTTGCCGGGTTTGACGTCGCGGTGCACCACGCCCGCGGCATGGGCGACCTCGAGCGCGCGGCCGGTCTGTTCGAGCAGGTCCAGGCCCTGCACCACCGACAACCTGCCCATCCGGCTGAGCACGGCGTTGAGCGGTTCGCCCTGCACCAACTCCATGACCAGGTAGGCCGTCTCGCCCGCGGACGGGTCGTAGGTCTCGCCGTAGTCGTAGATGCCGGCGATGCCGGAATGGTTCAGTTGCGCGGTGGTCTTCGCCTCGGTGCGGAACCGCTGGCGGAAGGTGGGGTCGGCCGAGAACTCGGCCTTGAGCACCTTGACGGCCACCCGGCGGTCGAGCCGGGTGTCGAGCGCTTCCCAGACCTGGCCCATGCCGCCCGTGGCGATGAGCCTCTGGAGGCGGTAGCGGTCCGCGATCATCGCACCGTTGTTCAGCATCGGGGCCCCCGTACCTCTCGGACGTTCATATCGTTCAGCCCCCCAGACCGGCGTCGAGGACGGCGCGGCCGATCGGTGCGGCCACCGAGCCACCGGTCGCCGCGAGCGCTCGATCGCCACCGTCCTCGACGAGCACGGCCAGGGCGATCTTCGGGTTCTGCGCGGGAGCGAAGGCGATGTACCACGCGTGCGGCGGGGTCGAACGCGGATTCTCGCCGTGCTCGGCGGTTCCGGTCTTGGACGCGATGGTGTAGCCGCCGCGTTCGCCGCCCGCGGTGTAACGCTCGGAGGCGACCATCATCGCGGTCAACTGCGAGGCGACCTGCGCGCTCACCGCCTGACCGACCGAGACGGGTTTGGTCCGGGACAATTCGCTCAGATCGGGTCCTTGCAACTGATCGACCAGGTACGGCTGCATCCGGACCCCGCCGTTGGCGACGGTCGCCGCGATGACGGCGTTGTCCAGCGGGGTGAGAGCCACATCGCGCTGGCCGATGCTGCTCTGGCCGAGCGCGGCGTTGTCGGTGATGGTGCCGACCGTACTCTCCGCCACCGGCATCGGAATACCCTCGTGGGGTCCGATGCCGAACGCGGCCGCCTCGTCCTTGAGCCGGGCCGAGCCGACCCGCAGACCCAATTCCACGAACGCGGTGTTGCAGGAGCGCCGGAACGCCTCGGTCAGCGAGGCCGTGGCCTCCGATCCGCACGAGGAGCCGTTGTAGTTCTCCAGCGTGGTCGTGGTGTCGGGCAGGGTGATGTTCGGCGCGGCGGTGAACTGGTCGTCGGGGGTGGCGACCCGGTTCGACAGCGCCGCGGCGGTGGTGATCACCTTGAACGTCGAGCCCGGCGGGTAGGTCTGGGAGATCGCGCGATTGAGCATCGGCTGATCGGGATCGCTGGTCAGGGCGTCCCACGCCTCGGTGGTGGACGCGCCGTCGTGCCCGACCAGTTGGTTGGGGTCGTAGCTCGGCGTGGAGACCATGGTCAGGATCTTGCCGGTACTCGGCTCGATCGCCACCACCGAACCGGTGTAGCCCTTGGCGGTCAACTGTTCGTAGGCGACCTGCTGCATCACCGGGTTGATGGTGGTCAGCACGTTGCCGCCGCGCGGATCGCGGCCGGAGACCATATCGATCAGCCGCGAACCGAACAACTGGCTGTCGGAACCGTTGAGCACCGAGTCCTCGGCGCGTTCGAGCCCGGTGCTGCCGTACTGGATCGAGTAGAAGCCGGTCGCCGGGGCGAAGGCCGCCGGATCGGTCGGGTAGGTGCGCAGGTACTTGTAGCGGTCCTCGGTGGCGACCGAACTGGCCAGCACCGTGCCGCCCGCGGAGATCTGGCCGCGCTGGCGGGCGTACTCGTCGAGCAGCACCCGCGAGTTGCGCGGATCGGTGCGGTAGTCGTCGGCCTTGATGACCTGGACGTAGGTGGCGTTGAGCAGCAGCGCGACGATCATCACCATCACCGCGACCGCGACCCGCCGTAGGGGAGTGTTCATTCCTGCGGCCTCGCTTCCCCGCGTCGCAGCAGTTCGGTCTGGGCTTCGGCGATGGGCGGGGCCGGTGTGTTCTTGCGCACCGGGGCGGGGGCGCGGGCGGCGTCGGAGACCTTGATCAGCAACGCCAGCAGCGCGTAGTTGGCCAGCAGCGAGGACCCGCCGTAGGAGATGAACGGCGTGGTCAGACCGGTCAGCGGGATCAGTTTCGTGACACCGCCGACCACGACGAACAACTGCACCGCGATCGTGAACGACAGCCCGGCGGCCAGCAGCTTGCCGAAGCTGTCGCGCACCGCGATGGCCGTGCGCAGGCCGCGGATCACCAGAACCATGAACAGGATCAGTACGGCGCTGAGCCCGATCAGGCCCAACTCCTCGCCGATGGTGGTGACGATGAAGTCGGTCTTGGCGAAGGGCACCGTGTTGGGCCGTCCGCTGCCGAGTCCGGTGCCCGCCAGGCCGCCGGTCGCGAAGCCGAACAGCGATTGCGAGATCTGGTAGCCGGTGTTGTTGTAGTCGGCGAACGGGTCGAGCCAGGTGTTGACGCGGACCCGCACGTGGCCGAACAGGTTGTAGGCGAAGACGAAACCGAGGGCGAGCAGTCCGCCGCCGATGATGAGCCAGCCGACCCGCTCGGTCGCGATGTAGAGCATCACCAGCACGGTGCCGAAGATCAGCAGCGAGGTGCCGAGGTCCTTCTCGAACACCAGCACGCCGATGCAGACGATCCACACCGCCAGGATCGGGCCGAGGTCGCGGGCGCGCGGGAACTCCATGCCGAGCATGTGTTTGCCCGCGGTGGTGAACAGGTCGCGCTTGGCGACGAGGACCGAGGCGAAGAAGATGATCAGCAGGATCTTGGCGAATTCGCCCGGCTGCACGCTGAATCCGGGCAGCCGGATCCAGATCTTCGCGCCGTTGGTCTCGGAGAACCGGCTCGGCAGCAGCGCCGGGATCATCAGCGCGACCAACCCGACCAGGCCCAGGGTGTAGCTGTAGCGGGCCAGGGTGCGGTAGTCGCGCAGCACGACCAGCACGCCGATGAACATCACCATGCCCAGGCCGGTCCACATGATCTGCTGGTTGGCGTCGGGGGAGGGGATCGCCACCGAGTTGAACTCGGCGTTCTGCGCAGCGCCCAGGTCGAGTCGGTGGATCAGCACCAGACCGAGACCGTTGAGCACGGCCACGATCGGCAGCAGCAGCGGGTCGGCGAAGGGCGCGAAGCGGCGCACCGCCAAGTGGGCGATGCCGAACAGGCCCAGGAACGCGAACCCGTACTTGGCGATGTCCCAGGTGATCGACTGTTCCTGACTGGCTTCGACCAGGAACAGCGACACCGTGGTGATCACCGCCGCGAACGCCAACAGCAGCAGTTCGGAGTTGCGCCGGGTGGAGGGCGGCGGCGCGGGAGCGAAACCGCCCGGGGGACTCGGGAATGCCCCGGCGGAAGGAGGTGCCGGTGCGGACATCAGTCCGTCACCCGGCAGTTCTCCCCCGCGATCTGGGGGTTCGGCGACGCGGTCGACGTCGGCGCGGTGGGCTCCACCTTCGTCGGTGTCTTGACGTCGGTACCCCTGGTGTCGTCCGGGTTGGGTGCCGGACTCGGTTCGGTGCTCGGCGGCGGCGTATCGGTGGGGGTGCCCGCGGGCTGCGCGGGATCACCGGGGACCACACCCGGCTGCGGGCCCGGCGGGGGCTGCGGAGCGGGGGTGGGCGTCGGCGTCGGCTGGACCTGCTGCTTGGGCTGGCAGGCGGGCAGCAGTTCCTGCTTGGCCAGCAGGCGCATCTGCTCCTCGGCCTTGCCCAGCGAACCGGGCGGCAGGCCCTTGGTGACCTGGTCGCGTCCGGTCTGCTTGAGATCGTCCACCCTCAGCGGTTTGCAGGAGGCGGGCGGTTCGGTGCCGACCTTCAGGATCGTCAGATCGCCCGCCTTGTTCACGCAACCGATGGTGTCGACCTCGTGGATCGAGTAGCCGAGCACCGAGCCCGGCAGTCCGCGCAGGATCACGACCTGGCCGCCGTCCGCGCCGACGTAGTAGTTGTTGCGGATCATCTTGTAGCCCACCAGCAGTCCGACGCCGATGGCGATGATCAGGCCGACCGCGAGCAGGATCCACCGCAGTTTGTGGGACTTGCCCGGCGCGGGGGGTTCCGGTGTCGGCGCCGCCCTACGGGGCGGAGTCGCTCGTGGGGGGCGCATCGCCGCCGCCCGGCCCGCCGCGGTGTTCGGCGGCGGAGTGTCCTCGTCCTGACCGGAGGCCGCGCCCGCCACGATGGGATGGCTCTGGCCGTAGTCGAGATCGATGACGTCGGCGACGACGACGGTGACGTTGTCCGGGCCACCGCTGCGCAACGCGAGTTCGATGAGACGATCGGCACATTCGTCGGTGGTGCCCTCGCGCATGGTGTTGGCGATGGTCTCGTCGCTGACCACGTCGGAGAGTCCGTCCGAGCACAGCAGATACCGGTCACCGGCGCGGGCCTCGCGCATGATGAGTGTGGGATCGATCTCGTTGCCGGTCAGCGCGCGCATGATCAGCGAGCGCTGCGGATGGGTGTGCGCCTGCTCCGGGGTGATCCTGCCCTCGTCCACCAGCGACTGCACGAACGTGTCGTCCCTGGTGATCTGGGCCAGCTCGCCGCCGCGCAACAGGTAGGCGCGCGAGTCGCCGATGTGCACGAGCCCGAGTTTCTTGCCCGCGAACAGGATCGCGGTGAGCGTGGTGCCCATCCCGTCGAGTTCGGGTTCTTCCTCGACCTGATCGGCGATCGCGGCATTGCCCTCACGGGTGGCCGAGTCGAGTTTGCCGAGCAGATCGTCGCCCGGTTCGTCGTCGTCGAGGTGGGCCAGGGCGGCGATCATCAGCTGCGAGGCGACCTCGCCCGCCGCGTGCCCGCCCATGCCGTCGGCCAGCGCGAGCAACCGTGCTCCCGCGTAGACCGAATCCTCGTTGTTACCCCGGACAAGACCTCTGTCGCTGCGCGCTGCGTAGCGGAGAACAAGTGTCACGATCGCAGCTCGATCACTGTTTTGCCGACACGAACAGGGGTGCCGAGCGGAACACGGACGGCGGTCGTCACCTTCGCGCGATCGAGGTACGTACCGTTGGTGGAACCCAGATCCTCGACGTACCAGTCGTCACCGCGTGGGGACAGTCGCGCATGCCTGGTCGAGGCGTAGTCATCGGTGAGCACCAGCGTGGAATCGTCCGCACGCCCGATCAGCACCGGCTGGGTGCTGAGCGTTATGCGGGTGCCGGCGAGTGAACCTTGAGTCACCACAAGATATTTGGCGCCCTTCTGGCCTCGGCTGAAGGAAGGCAGCACCGCGGAACCGCGTGCGGCCCTGGGCTGTATCCGAACGCCGGATGCCGCGTAGATGTCGCTGCGCAAGGTACGCATCACCGCCCACACGAACAGCCACAAGAGCAGCAGGAACCCCGCGCGGGTCAGTTGCAGGATCAGTCCCTGCACGGCGTTCCACCTCCTGTTCGACCGTGTGTCCGTCGGTGCCGTCGGTGCGGTTCGACCCACCCCGCGAGCTGCCTGCCTCGCGCGGCACCGGTGGGGTGCCGTGCGCGTTGGCAGCATCATAGGGCCGTCGGACGATTTCGATCACGATAAGGCCGCAGAACCCCGGGTTGCCATGTGGGGACGCGTCATGCCGTGATCCGCATCGCGAGCGAGCTTACGGGATCAGACGATACGGATCAGGATCTCGGAATGTCCGGCGCGGATGACATCGCCGTCGGCGAGCTGCCAATCCTGGACGGGCGACCCGTTGACCAGGGTGCCGTTGGTGGAACCGAGGTCCGACAGCATGGCCGTCTGGCCGTCCCACCTGACCTCGATGTGGCGGCGCGAGACACCGGTGTCGGGCAGGCGGAAGTGCGCGTCCTGGCCGCGGCCGATGATGTTGCTGCCCTCCCGTAGCTGGTACGTGCGGCCGCTGCCGTCGTCGAGCTGGAGGGTGGCCGAGAATCCCGAACCGGCCTGCGCGCCCGCAGCGTAGCCGCCGGGCGAGGTGTAGCCGGGCTGGGCCCCGTAGCCGGGCTGTTGCGAGTACGCCTGGCCGTAGCCCTGCTGCTCGTCGGGGCCGTACGGGCTCTGCTCGGGATAACCCTGGTCACCGTAGCCGGATTCGGCGTAGCCCTGCTGCCCGTAGCTCTGCTGGCCGTAGCCCTGCTGCCCGTAGCCGGGATCGCCGTAGCCCTGGTCGCCGTATCCGCCCTGCTGGCCGTAGCCGCCTTGGCCGTAGCCCTGCTGGCCGTAGCCCTGGTCGCCGTAGCCGGGCTCCTGGTAGCCGGGCTGCTGGCCGTAGCCCTGTTCGCCATAGCCTTGCTGGCCGGGCTGGCCGCCGCCGTAGCCGCGTTCACCACCACCGCCCCCGTACCCGCCAGGTTGTTGGGGTTGTTGGCCGTAGTTCTGGTCCTGATACGCCTGTTGGCCGTACTGGCCGCCGTGACCGCCCTGCTGGTAGTCGTAGCCGTTCTGGTAATCGCCGTACCCCTGCTGCGACTCCGGAGCCTGGTAGTCGGCGCCACCGCCGTATCCCGCGCCGCCCGCGCCGCCGCGCGCGTACTCGTCGTGGTACGCCCCGTTCTGGGGACCGGGCCGCCCCGCCGGCGGCGGCGCGTACCCGCGGCTGCGTGGATCGGACTCCGCGGGCTCACGGCTCGGGTCGTAGCCAGAGTTCTGCGTCATGGGGCCAGCTCCTGGTTGCGGGTTAGCGGGTCGTTGTGGCGGGGGTTCGGGGCTGCGAGCCTGGGGTGCTCTGCGGCTCGCGTCGGGATCGACGCTGCCGCTCGTCCTGAACTGTCCGGTGTGCAGCGTAGGTGATGCCTGGAACGCTACGTGTACTTCGCCGTAGGTCTGCCACCCTTGATCGCGGATGTAGTCCTGGAGATGTTTGGCGAACGCGCGGGTCGTGAGCTCGTGATCGGCGTCCAGTTGTTCGTGGTCGGAAGTATTGATGGTTATCACATAGCTGTTCGGAGCCAGCAGGTGCCCGCCGCCCACATCCTGGACGTGGTCCGCGGCCTCCTGCTGGAGCGCGGCCTCCACTTCCCTGGGTACGACGCTGCCGCCGAAGGCGCGGGCGAACGCGTCGTCGACGGTGCCTCGCAGGCGACGCTCGAAACGGTCGACGATGCCCATTCCGGCCTCCCTTCGGTGAGCGTCTCCGTGAGCCTCTACTCGTTCATAACAACGACACACGCGCATGGCGTGTCGCGTACCGACCACGTTCCTTGCATGATATCCACGATCGTCCACACCTGTAACTCCCGGAAACCCCCGGTGGTTCCCGGTGTCGCGAACGGGTTCGGCCGGCCCCCTGTCCGGGCCGGTCAGGGGGCGATTTCGTAAACCGCGCGCCCCCGTGATACCTTCATCCAGTCGCTCGGGCGAGTGGCGGAATGGCAGACGCGCTGGCTTCAGGTGCCAGTGTCCTTCGGGACGTGGGGGTTCAAGTCCCCCTTCGCCCACAATACCGACGAAAGGTCCGTACCGCGCAGGTACGGACCTTTCGTCGTCTTCGGGTCGGATACTCGGCGGGCCGTGGAATGGACGACCGTCCAGGTCGGTACCCCGGGACGCGAGGTGTCGGCTTAGCCTGGAGCCGCCCCAGTCGCCGATCGAAGGGCCGCCCATGCGCACCCCGTTGGTTCTGTTCGCGGCCTGCGCCGTGGCGCTCGCCTCCGCCGGCCCGGCAGGCGCTGCCCCCACCCTCGGCCCCCTGGCCACGCCCAACCCGCACCTCGGGCCGGTCGGGACCGCGACCATGCACGGCGACGCCGGGTCCTCCGACGCGACGCCGTTGCCCGGACCGGGCACGGACGCGCCCGCCGTCACCGTCTATCCGTTGGCTTCGGCGTGCCCCACGGTGTTGCAGGGCGCCGACGGAATGGTGGTGGCGCTGTGCACTTCGATCGCGGGCCGGACGCCGACCGTGCATCTGCTCGACCCGGACGCGCCGGGCCCGGTCGGCGGTTCGCTCGCCGCGCTCGAACTGGTGCGCGGCAGTCTGCTCGGCGGCGTGTACGCCTACCTGGACGACGCGGATCGCCTCGTGGTGGTCGACGGCGACCGGGCGCTGCTGCGCGTCGGACACGCCAGGGCGGCCGACGGTCGGTGGCGGTTGGCGGTAGACAGCAGGACCGATCTGTCCGGCGCGATTCCCGCGGGCGACAACGTGACCGGTCTGGTGGCGGACTGGTCCGGGAACGTCTGGTTCGCGACCGGCGCGGGCGTGGTCGGGACGGTCTCGCCCGCCGGTGTGGTGTCGACGGTGGCTTTGCCCGCGGGGGAGCGGGTCGCCAACAGCATCTCCGCGGCTCCCGGTGACCGGGTCGCTGTCGCTAGCACCCACGCGCTCTACGAGTTCCGGGCCGATCCGGCGGGTCCGCGGCAGTTGTGGCGGGCCGCCTACGAACGCGGGTCGGCGCGCAAGCCGGGGCAGTTGAGTTGGGGAACCGGTTCCACGCCCACCTATTTCGGGCCATGGACCGGCGCGGACTACGTGACGATCGTGGACAACGCCGACGACCGGGTGCGGGTGCTGGTGTTCCGCTCCGGCAGCGGCGATCCCGTGTGTTCGTCGCCGGTGCTGGCCGAAGGGGGTGCGGGCAGCGAGAATTCGCCGATCGGTGTGGGGCGGTCGGTGTTCCTCGCCGGCACCTACGGCTACCCGTATCCCACGGTGCCCGACGACGCCGGTCCGGCGCTCCCGCCCTCGGCGCCCTTCACCGGCGGTATGACCCGCGTGGACGTGGGCGACTCGGGGTGCCACACGGTGTGGGAGAGCGCGGTGCGCAGCGTGGTGGTGCCGCACGTGTCGACGGCCGACGGACTGCTCTACACCGTCGCCAGGGTGGGGCCGTCGGCGACGACTCCCTTGGACGGTTTCGCGCTCGCGGTGCTCGATCCGGCGACCGGCGCGGAGGTGGCGCGGCATCCGATTCCGGGCACGGTCGACGATCCGTTGCAGATGTCGGCGTTGATCTCGACCGGCGGACGGATGTGGCAGGGCACGGTGACGGGCATTCTGCGGCTCGGCTGACAGGCGTTGCTCGGCCTGTGGATATCCGGGGTACTTCTGTGGATAACTTTTGCACCGCCGCCTGTCGGACGGCGATTCACGGGTAGCTCGGGTGCTGCGGAGGGGAAACCGGTGCGGATCGCGGAGGTCGACGCGCCGGGTGCGCCGACTCGAAGCCTTCATACATATAGCCAGGTAGAGGCTGTTTTCTCGGTGCTAGAAGGCGGGTGGAATCGCGCTCAGCGCGTGGTTTCGGGCGGCCGAGCGTGTTGGCGAGCGACCGCGTCGCGACTCTCATCCTCGACTGGAGGGTTATGCACAGGACATGCGCATAGCCTGTGCGTATCGCGGGGAACCCGGGCGTGTCGTGGGTCTACCGGCCGGCCTGTGGACCGGTCGCCAAGCCGCGTCGGACCAGTTCCAGGGTCTGCTCGATGAGGGTTGCGCGGGCCGCGTCGTCGACCTTGCCGAGCGCGCCGTCCACGAGGAGCGCCGCCAAGCCGTGCACGGCCGACCACGCGCCGATCTCGGCGTCCGCGCGATCGGTCGGATCGGTGTAGCCCTCCGCGACCAGTCCGTCCAGGATCTCCGAGAGCACCAGGTACGCGGGTGCGTCGATGTGCCCCTTGTCGTCCGGATGCTCGGCGGCGTGGGACTCCGGGACGCAGAACGCGGTGCGGAAGAGTCCGGGTTCGCGCAGCGCGAAGGTGATGTAGCCCTGGCCCGCCGCCGAGAGTCGGTCCACCCCCGCGGCCTCGGGCGGCAGCGCCGTCAGTGCTTCCTGGATCGCCTCGAACAGACTGCTCTGGGCCTGGTGGTGGGCGGCGACGAGCAGTTCTTCGTGATTGCCGAAATGGCGGTAGGCGGCGGTCGGCGTCACCCCGACGGTGCGGGCGGCGGCGCGGACGGTGACCGCTTCGGGGCCGCCGGTCTCGGCGAGGCCCGCGGCGGCGCGGATCAGCGCGTTGCGCAGGTCGCCGTGGTGATACGAGCGGCCGCGGGTCGGCGCCGACGCGGTGGTGGGCGCTTGCTCGGGGGAGGTTCGCGATTTCGCCATCTCTTCGATGTTGACACCCGCACACATCGCATGGCAAGTTGACACCCATAAAGTTTACAGGCGACAACATCCCGACCGGGAGGCCCGACATGTTCGAACGACTCGGCACCTTCGTAGTGCGCCGAGCTCGCTGGTTACTGGTGCTCAGCGTGATCGCGCTCATCGCGGGAGGCGCCTTCGGCGTCACCGCGTTCGCCAAGATGCAGGCGGGCGGCCAGGAGGACCCCGCCGCCGAATCCAGCCGCGCGGCGGCACAACTGGTCAGCGAGTTCGGCTCCGATACCGACTACATCTTCCTCGTCAGCGCCGAGCAGGGCGTCGTGGACGGACCGGCCGCCGAGGTCGGGCGCGAACTGAGCCGCGCGCTGGCCGCCGACGCCCGACTCACCAACGTGGTCTCGTTCTGGGACACCGGATCACCCGCGATGCGCTCGACCGACGGCACCGCCGCGGTGGTCCTGGCGGGCAACACCGAGACCGATCCCGCGAAGAAGGACGCGATCGCCGCGGAGGTGATCGAGCAGTACCGGTCCGACGGTCCGGTCGCGCAGGTGCGCATCGGCGGGTTCGCCGCCACCTTCGAGGCCGTCGGCACGCAGATCGGCAAGGATCTCGCGCTGGCCGAGGGGATCGCGGTCCCGCTCATCCTCGCGCTGCTGGTCCTGGCCTTCGGCAATGTGGTGGCCGCGCTGCTGACCACGGTGGTCGGCGGAATCGCGATCCTGGGCACCTTCACCGAACTGTCCATCCTCGGCTCGCTCACCGACGTCTCCATCTACGCGGTCAACCTGACCACCGCGCTCGGTCTCGGACTGGCCGTCGACTACGGACTGCTGATGTTGAGCAGATACCGGGAACGCCGCGCGGACGGCGTCGAACCGGGCGACGCGGTCGCGGCGGCGGTGGCGACCGCGGGCAAGACCATCGTGTTCAGCGCGGCCACGGTGGCCGCGGCGCTGTCCTCGCTGGTGATCTTCCCGCAGTATTTCCTGCGCTCGTTCGCCTACGCGGGCACCGGCGTGGTGGTCGTGGCCGCGCTCGCCGCCGTCGTCACGCTGCCCGCGCTGATCGCGGTGCTCGGCAACCGCGCCGACGCGTGGAAGGTGCCGGGGGTGAAGGGCATTCGCGGGGAGTCCTCGCGGTTCTGGTCCGGGGTGGCCGGATTCGCGATGCGCCGCCCCGCCCTGGCCGGTATCCCCGTGGTGGTGTTGCTGCTGCTGGCGGCGGTGCCGCTGCTCGGCGTCCGCTTCGGCACCCCCGACGACCGGGTACTGCCGACGACCTCCGAGGCGCGCCAGGTCGGTGACGAGTTGCGCACCGGATTCGGGGGCGGCGAGGCGAACACGCTCTCCATCGTCACCACCTCCGGGGTGGCGGCCGGTCCGCTGGCCGACTACGCGGCGGCCCTCTCGCGCGTCGAGCACGTCGCCCAGGTCGACTCCAGCGCGGGCACTTTCGCCGCCGGGCAGCGGCAGGCCACCTCGCCCGCCGACCTGCGCTTCGCACGGCCCGAGGCCCAGCGGTTGACGGTGCATACCGCGTTGGACCGTGATTCGGCCGAGGCGCGGGATCTGGTGGACCGGGTCCGCGACGTGCCCGCGCCGTCCGGGACCGCCGCCCTGGTCGGCGGGCAGGTCGCGGAACTGCGCGACAGTCTGACCTCGATCGGCGACCGGTTGCCGTTGGCGATCGGCTGGATCCTGCTGACCACCTTCGCGCTGCTGTTCCTGTTCACCGGCAGCATCGTGCAGCCACTGCGCGCGCTGGTGTCGAATGTGCTGAGTCTGGCGGCGACGCTGGGGTTGATGGTGTTCATCTTCCAGGACGGTCACCTGTCGGGGCTGCTCGGATTCACGCCCGCGCCGCTGGACGTGTCGATGCTGTTGCTGTTGTTCTGCATCACCTTCGGGTTGTCCATGGACTACGAGGTGTTCGTGATCAGCCGGATCAAGGAACTGCACGATCAGGGGGTGCCGTCGGTGCGGGCGGTCACCGAGGGGCTCGGGCGCACCGGCCGATTGGTGACCACGGCGGCGGCGCTGATCTCGATCAGCTTCCTCGCCTTCGTCACCAGCGATGTGCGGTTCATCCAGTTCTTCGGGCTCGGTGCGGGTCTGGCGATCCTGATCGACGCGACGTTGGTGCGCGGGGTGCTTGTGCCGGTGGCCATGCGGCTGCTGGGCGGTGCGGCGTGGTTCGCCCCGCGTCCGCTGCGGCTGGTGCACGCGCGGTTGGGGCTGGCCGAAGCCTGATCGGTTCCCGGGTGAATCGGTCGTTCCGCGAGGGCGGACCCGCTTGTTCGGGTCCGCCCTTTCGCGTTCGCACAGTGCCGAGTACTGCGGTATCGCCTGTTCTCGCCGCGGTATTCACGAGTGAGGCGCAGATCACACCACGGATTTTCGGTTGCCGTCGCTGTGCTGAATCGGTACCTGGCGGTACTCGGGAACGCGGTTAGGTGCGGCTGGTTATCTCCCTGTTTGACCTGATGTACATGCGTCAAGCCCCTGTGATGAGAGTCGCACGTCTGGATATTTACCCCATTAACAAACCTGAGGTCTCTTTCTGGTGGTCCAACCTCCAGCAACCACGGGTTCGGCCATCGAATCTCCAGCTAGGGGCGATGTGAGGGTTGCATACCGAATGTCACGACCGGTCCTTGGCAACCCACTCGAGGGCTGTCGCGGCCCCTACCTGCTACGAGTGGTTCGGGGTAGTTGAGTGGTCCGTTCGGGGTGATGGAACGGTACCCGCGGAGGGGTTCGAAATCAGCCACGGGTTAGCTGCGGGAGTGAAACAACCCTGTGTCACCAAGGTTTGCTGACCGGCTTCCTTATACCGACGACACGGCCGAGCAGGGTTGCGCGCCCATAACGATTGTGTAGAGTCGACGGTAACGCTGACCGCAGCTGAGCTCGACTCGCTGCGGTCAGCGGAACTCAAATGGGGGAGTTCTTCACCGATCCGTTACCCGGCGTAGCCACCGATTGTCCGGGCGGTTTCCATCATCGTGTGCTCACAGTTGTCTGCTTGAGCTGTGAGGGTTCTCCCGCTGCGACCGCAACGGCATTCGCCGCCGCGACGCCCGGCAACTCCGGACGGCTTTCGGGATCGAACGGCAACGCCCGGGCCAGATCCTGCTCCACGACGGCGCGCCTGCCCAACACGAACACGTAGCCGAGGAAGGCCACCTCGGCGACCGCCCCGATCATGATCCGCACCGCGGCGGGCAGGGGACTCGGTGTCACGAAGCCCTCCAGCAGGCCCGAGACGAACAGCACCACCACCAGGCCCATCGCGATCGTCGCCGTGGCCCGGCCTTGGCGCGCCACCGCCGCCAACCTGCTCAGCCCGCCGGGGTCCACCAGCGTCCAGCCGAGCTTGATCCCCGCGCCGCCCGCCACGAAAACCGCCGTCAACTCCAGGATTCCGTGCGGCAGGATGAAACCGAAGAAGGCGTCCAGACGCCCCGCCTCGGCCATCAGTCCCGCGGTGATGCCGACGTTGACCGCGTTCATGAACATCATGTAGACGGCGGGCAGGATCAACACGCCCGTGAACAGCGCCACCGCCGAGACCCAGGCGTTGTTGGTCCACACCTGCGCGGCGAACGCGTCGTTGGGATGTTCGGTGTAGTAGGTCTCGAACGATCCGCCCGGCGCGGTCACATCGCGGTTGTCGGCCGGAATGCCGAACAGGTCGCGCGCGGTCCCCGACCCCGGCACCCACGCCGCCAAGAAGGTCGCGACCGCCAGGAACAGTGCGCCGGTCGAGGCCCACCACGGCCAGGACCGGTAGACCGCCGCCGGGAAGACGTGGGTGAAGAACCGGCCGATCTGCGCCCACGCGTCGGATTTCGTGCCCAGCACGCGCACGCGCGCGCGAGTCAGGATCGCGCTCAACCCCGCGATCAACTGCGGGTCCGGACTGTGCGACTGCAGCCGCGCCAACTGCTGGGAGGTGCGCCGGTAGAGCACCAGCATCTCGTCGGCCTCGGCGCCGGTCAGCCTGCGCCGCTTGGCCAGATGATCGAGCCGCTCCCACGACCGGCGGTGTGCCAAGCTGTAAGCGTCCACGTCCATTCGGTTGCCTCCCTAACCGCCGGTCGAAAGAATGCTATCGAGATGGCCGAATTCACCACCGGCGAAGCGGTCGCCCTCGAACTCGCGATCGCGCGCGTGCCGACCCGGGCCACCGCCTTCGTCCTCGATCTGATGGTCCAGACCGGACTCGCGATCGGCCTGATCTTCCTGCTGACGGTCACGCTGCCCGCGGATCTGGACTCCGCGTGGCACGACGCGATCATCCTGGCCACCCTCGTCGCGATCCTGGTGGGCTATCCGGTCACCATCGAGACCCTCAGCCGCGGTCGCAGCGTCGGCAAGTTCGCGCTCGGCCTGCGCGTGGTGCGCGCCGACGGCGGTCCCGTCGATTTCCGGCACGCGCTGACCCGCGGCCTGGCGGGCGCGATCGTCGACTTCTGGGTGTTCGGCAGTTTCGGCGCGGTCGCGGTCATCACCTCGATGTGCTCGGCCGACGCGCGCCGCGTCGGCGACGTCCTCGCGGGCACCGTCGTGGTGCACGCGCAGGCCCCGCTGCCCGCGCCCGCGCTCGTCGTCCCGCCGCCGTGGCTGGTCGGTTGGGCGACCAGCACCGATCTGTCCGGCATCCCGGAGGATCTGGCACTGGCGACGCGGCAGTTCCTGACCCGCGTGCGCACCCTGACCCCCGCCGCGCAGGCCGCTATCGGCGGCGCGCTCGTCACGGCCGTGTGCGCGCGGATGCGGGTCGCGCCCCCGGCGGGCTATCCGCCCGTGCAGATCCTGGGGGCGGTGGTCGCCGAACGGCAGCGGCGCGCCCTGACCCCGAGTTCGGCGGGACTGGTGCGCACCGGCTGATCCGGTCCGCCCGCGGGTGCGGCTCACATCGTGCCGGACTGCTTCAGTTCCAGGTACTCGTCGGCCAGCGCCTCGGCGAGGTGGTCGGGGCCTGCCGCGATCACCGCGACACCCCTGCGCCGCAACGCCTCCTGCACCAGCGCGCGTTCGGCCAGCACGGATTCCGCGGCCGCCGCCCGGTACAGGTCGGGCAGCCGTTCCCGGCGAGCGGCCGCCGCCACGATCTCCGGGTCGGTGGCCGAGACGATCAGCACCCGGTGGCGCTGGGCGAGGGTCGGCAGGACCGGCAGCAGGTTCTCCTCGACCGCCGCGCCGTCGAGTGTGGTGAACCACACGACCAGACAGCGGCGACGCGCCCGTTGCAGCACCGCGCGGACCAGGCCCGCGCTGTCGGTGTCGACCAGCGCCGGCGTCACACCGGCCAACGCGTGCATCAGACCCAGTTGCAAGCGGTTGCCCGAGATCCCGCGCACCTCCGTGCGCACCTCGCGGTCGAAGGCCAGCAGATCCACCGAATCGCCCGCCGCGGCGGCGATCCCGCCCAGCAGCAACGCCGCCTCGATACTCGCGTCGAGGCGGGTGCCCGCCCCGACCCGGCCCGCGCTGGAACGCCCGGTGTCCAACACCATCAGGACGTTGCGGTTGCGTTCGGGCCGCCAGGTGCGCACCAGGACGTCGGTGGCGCGGGCGGTGGCCCGCCAGTCGATCGAGCGCACGTCGTCACCGGCGACGTATTCGCGGAAGGAGTCGAATTCGCTGCCCTGCCCGCGGGTGTTGGCGATGTTGCGGCCCTCGAGATGTTGCAGTCGCCGGACCTTCGAGCGCAGCAGGCGTTCGCTGCGGAACGCGGGCAGCGCCCGCACCCTGGCGGGTACGCGCTGTCTGCTCTGGCGGCCCGCCAGACCCAGCGGACCCAGCAGACGCACCGTGACCGGGCCTGCCTGTCGGTCGCCGCGGTAGGCCGGGGTCAGCGTCGTGCGCAGCCGCACCCGGGTGTTGGGCGCGGAATCGAGTCGGTGCGCGTGCGTGTCCGCGCGGGCGCTGCGCGGCCAGTCGTCCCACAGGTAGCCGCGCGCGACCCGCGAGCCCGTGTTGACCACCGTCAACTCGACCTCGGTGTCGTGGCCGAGGCGCACGACAGTCAGCGCCGACCGCGACAGCGTGAGATCGGACCCGCGCGCCGCCGAACCCACGTCGAACAGCACGGCGACGCCCAGCAGCGCGGTGACCACGAGCACCCCGAACCAGGTGGGCCACACCGCGGCCACCACGAGCGCGCCCGCCGCGGCGACGGCGACCAGTCGACCGGTGACGACCACCGCTACACCGGGACCGGGACCGACAGCAGCAGCGAGGACATGACGCCCTCGGTGGTCACCCCGTCCAGTTCGGCCTCCGGCTTGAGGTGCAACCGGTGCCGCAGCACCGCGGTCGCGACGAATTTCACGTCGTCGGGGGTGACGAACCCGCGGCCGTTGAGCCAGGCGAACGCCCGCGCGGCCGACATCAGCGCCGTCGCGCCGCGGGTGGAGGCGCCGTGCTGCACGGCGGGGGAACTGCGGGTGGCCCGGCACAGGTCGACGATGTAGGCCAGCACTTCGGGGCTGATCACCACGTGGGCCAGCGCCGCGCGGGCCGCGGCGATGTGCGCGGGACCGGCCACCGGACGCAGCCCGGCCGCGGTCAGATCGCGCGGGTCGAACCCGGCGGCGTGGCGTTGCAGGATGCGGAATTCGTCGTCGCGGCCGGGCAACCGGATGTCGACCTTGAACAGGAAGCGATCCAACTGGGCTTCGGGCAGCGGGTAGGTGCCCTCCTGCTCGATCGGGTTCTGGGTGGCGATCACCACGAACGGATCGGGCAGCGGTTGCGGTTTGCCGTCCACCGAGACCTGCCGCTCCTCCATCGATTCCAGCAGTGAGGACTGGGTTTTCGGCGGGGTGCGGTTGATCTCGTCGGCGAGCAGCAGATTGGTGAACACCGGACCGTGCCGGAAGGTGAACTCGGCCGAGTGCGGGTCGTAGATCTGCGATCCGGTGACATCGCCCGGCATCAGGTCGGGGGTGAACTGGACGCGGGTGTGCTCGATGTCCAGGGCGGTGGCCAGCGCGCGCACCAGCAGCGTCTTGGCCACGCCGGGAACGCCTTCGAGCAGCACGTGGCCCCGGCACAGCAGCGCCAGCACCAGGTACATGACCGCGTTGTCGTTGCCGACCACCGCTTTGCCGATCTCGGCGCGCAGCGCGCCGAATGCCGCGGCCGCCTCCTCGGCGGTCGGGATGCGTTCGGTGTCGGTCTGGGTCATCGGGCCCTCCTGTGTGTCCCGTTCGGAGCGTGGGTGCTCATCCGCGCGCTTGGATCCCTTCGAGTCGGGAGGCCACCTGTCGCAGGGTGGCGGTGTCGGGCACCGGTCCGAACAGCGCCGCGCCGATGACGGCGGGGTCGCCGCCGGTGCGCTGCGCGATGGCGGTGACGAGTTGGTCCGGTCCGGCGTCGGCGGGCACGCCCAGCGACGGCCGCAGGCGGCGCAGCGTGGTGGCGCGCAGTTTCGCCGCGACGTATTCCGGGTCGCGGGCGCGGCGGTAGAGCCCCGCCTGACCGTCGAGCAGTTCGTTGGCGGCGACCTCGACCGGGCGCGGTTCGCCGACCAGCGCGCCGCGCCGCCGGGCCCGCCACCACACCAGCAGCGCGCCCGCGATGAGGAATTGCAGTCCGCCGAAGGCCAGCGGCGCGGGCAGGCGCTCGAAGATCGAGTCCTGGCCGGGGCCGAAATCGATGTCGGGGCGGTCGTAGTCGGTGTTCGGATCGCCGGGGGGCGGCAGCGGCGGTTTCGGCGGGGGCGGTGGCGCGTCGGGCGCGTTGATCGTCTGGATGACCACCCACACCAGCAGCGCGAGGACGACGACACCCAGCAGGATCGCCCAGAACCGCGGATTGCCGAGGGCGGTGGGCAGGGCGAGCTTGCGTCGGCGTCGGCTCGGCACGGCCTCCGCGTCGACCACGGTCGCCTCGACCGGTTCGCGTCCCGGCGGCGGCGCGGAGCGCGAGTAGCGGTCGGCGTACTCGAGGCGGCGGTATTCATCCTCGGTGGCGCGTCGCCCGCCGTAGACGACTTCGTCGAAACTGCGCGCGGCCGGACGCAGGTCGGCGGTGGCGTCGTGCGGCAGCGCGGCGGACGCGTCGTCGGCGGTCTCGTCGGCGGTGCGCGAGCGGCGGACCTCGAGGACGCCGCCTTGTTCCAGGCCGCGCAGCACGGCGCGGAAGCGTTCACGCAGCGCGCGGTCGAAATCGCGGCGCTGGGCGGCGTTCTCGGCGGCGTCGCGATGGTCGGAGGCGGCCCCGAGGCGCGGCTGCGGTGGCGCGTCGGTCGAATGCGGCTCGTTCACCGGACCTCCGGAACCCTGATGTCGAAACCTTCGCGCCTGCACCGCAGGTCGACGTAGGCGACCACCCGGGAACTGGCCTCCACGACCTCGCCGAAGATCACCAGCAGCAGGGCGGCCGAGGTGAGCAGCGCGATCAACGGCCAGCGATGCGTGCCGGTGATGTCGCTGACGAACCACGGCACCCCGAGCAGCGGCACCGCGAGCAGGGTGAACAGCGCGCGCTGAGCCATCCACAGGCCGGCGAGCGACCACGTCTTCCCCGAGACGAGCAGTTTCGCCCGTCCCGCCGCCGCGCCGTGGCCGAGGTGTTCGGCGACGATCACCGGCACGGTGACCCAGCGGCCCGCCCGCAGATAGCCCAGCCAGGGCAGCACCAGGGGAGCGGTGACGATCAGCACCAGGCACAGGGCCGTCACCGCGACACCGACCAGGGTGAACAGCAGTTGGAAGATCAGCAGCGGCAAGGCGCGGGCCGCGAACGTCGACAGGGCCGCGCGCACCCCGATACGCCTGCCCGAGATCGTGGCCAGCCCCAGCGCGACGGTCGTGCCCCGCAGGACGTAGCGCAGCAGCCACGCGCAGACGATCGTGCACAGCACCGCCGACCACGCGGTGGCCGAGTCGGCGCCGTCGTTCAGTTCGGCGATGCTCGCCGTCAGCACCAGCACCACCGTCTCGGCCACGACGAGCGCGCCGAGCCCGAGGCCCAGCAGCGCCTTGATGTTGGCCTGGATGACCGCGAACGGCAGATCGAGCAGTTCACGGAAGGTGAGCGGGCGTATCGGCACCGTCGATCCAGGGGTGGGTGGTACCGGATTCTCTCCCGCCCCGACGGCACCCGCCTCGACGGCTGGCAACACCCGGCCGAGTCTAGAGCGTGTCCTGCGGGTAGGCGGGGTATCCCAGCTCAGGCGCGGCGGGGACGCGCCAGGCGGGTCGCGCTGACCCGCCCGCGCAACGTCACCGATTCGCCCGGCACCCAGTGGGCGGCCTCGGTCGACGCCGCGGCGGCCACGGTGTCGGCGGAGGCCAACACCAAGCCGTCGTCCTGCTTGGCGAGTTCGCACAATCGCGCGGCTTCGTTGACCGGGTCGCCGATGACGGTGAACTCGTAGCGCTGGTGCGCGCCCACGTTGCCCGCGACCACCCGTCCCGCCGCGACCCCCAGGGCGGCGGTGAAATCGGAGGCCGTGGCCAGTCGGGTGTGGATGGCGCGGGCGCAGGCCAGCGCCGCGCCCGGGGCGTCGGGCAGCGGGGTGGGGGTGCCGAAGATGCACAGCGCCGCGTCGCCCTCGAATTTGTTGACCAGCCCGCCGTGCCGTTCCACCTCGTCGACGACGACGCCGAAGAACCGGTTGAGCATGTCCACGATCTCGGTCGCCGGGCGACTGGCGGCCATCCGGGTCGAGCCGATGATGTCGATGAACAGCGCGGCCGCCTCGGTCTCGCCGCCGCCGAGCACCGGATCGGCGGCCAGCGCGGCGTCGGCGACATCCTGGCCGACGTGGCGGCCGAACAGATCGCGGATCTGTTCGCGTTCGCGCAGTCCGGCGACCATCCGGTTGAACCCGCTCTGGAGTTCGCCGAGTTCGGTGCCGTCGTAGACGTTGACCTCGATGTCCAGATCGCCGGTCTCCACGTGCCGCAGCGCGGTGCGCACCCCGCGGAT